>NZ_JBDOIO010000003.1:2400000-3149162 GCF_039831995.1 Paenibacillus pabuli | reverse complement strand
AACTGGCCGGATTCCCGGTAGGACCGACGCGTCCGCCTCGCCTGCCACTCCCGGCAGCCGACTATATCGCCATTAAAGAAGCATTTGAGTTTGCCGTGAAGCGCGAAATAAGCCAGCCATGAAGCCTTAACCAATAAAGCTGAATTATGAGTCCTGCAAAAGGAGGAACACAAATGAAAAACAGCCGCAACTGGATCGGGGGAGAATGGATAGAGCCGACAGCGGGAGAGTGCGCCGTAATCAACCCATCCAACACCAAGGAGCAGGTGGGGGTGCTGCATTTATCGGATTCATCACAAGTCATTCAGGCGGAGCAGGCGGCGCGTGAAGCTTACGGCTCCTGGTCTGGCTTGAGCGGCTCTGTCAGAGCCGGTCATTTGGAACGGATGGCGGATTTGCTTCAGTCAAAATCGGATGACGTCGCTAACCTCGCAAGTATGGAGATGGGGAAGCCGATTGCGGAAATGCGCGGGGAAGTAAGCCGGGGAGTGAACCTGCTGCGTTATTACGCCGCCGAGGGACTCCGGGCGAACGGGGCGGTCATCCCTTCCAGCGAGCAGAATGTGCTGCAGTTCACCAGGAAGGTTTCTCTCGGCGTGGCGGGCATCATTACGCCATGGAATTTCCCCGTTGCCATTCCGATCTGGAAAATAGCACCCGCGCTGATTTGCGGAAACACAGTGGTATGGAAACCGGCGGAGCTTGCATCGCTGACCGCGACCAGGCTGGCGGAACTGTTTGAAGAAGCTGGGCTTCCGCCAGGTGTCATCAATCTGGTTATCGGCAAGGGCAGCCAGATCGGTAAAGCGATGCTTGAGCAAACTCCTTTGGACGCCGTAAGTTTTACCGGCTCCACGTCCACAGGCCTTGGCATTGCCCAAATTTGCGCCAAGCGCAATATCAAATATCAGACCGAAATGGGCGGCAAAAATGCTGCGATCGTATTAAACGACGCCGATCTTGAAACGGCTGTGTCGCTCATTGTCAGCGGTGCGTTTCGGTCGGCGGGGCAAAAATGTACGGCAACAAGCCGGATTATCGTTGAGTCGGGAATCTATGATTCGTTCATCAAGAAATTGTCGTATGCCTTGTCCAATATCAAGCTGGCTCCGGCGCTTGACAGCGAGGCTTATCTTGGTCCCGTGGCTTCCGCAAGCCAGTACGAAACCGTGATGTCTTATATGCATATGGCGAGCGAACAAGCGGATATTCTGGCGCAAGGTCCGCCGCTCTCCGGAGATCAGGATGGTTATTATATCCGGCCGATCGTAGCCGCTGGCGTAGGCGCAGGACACCCCCTGATCCAGGAGGAAATATTCGGACCCGTCGCCACGGTGCTGGAAGCAGCCGACTTTGACGAAGCGGTGGCTTTGTGCAATCAATCGATTTACGGTCTGAGCGCTTCGCTGTTTACTCAAAATTTATCGCATGCCCACCGGTTCCTGGACGAGGCCCGGGCCGGAATGGTCCGTGTTAATCAGGAAACCGCGGGTGTTGAGTATCAGGCGCCTTTTGGCGGTATGAAGCTGTCAAGCTCCCATACGCGCGAGCAGGGCCAGGCTGCACTGGACTTCTTTACCGAGCTTAAGACGTGCGCCATTTCTTATCGATAGGAGGGTTCTCATGAAACGCTCCATGATCATTTGCCGATGCGAAGAAGTAACCCTCATTCAATTGGAGGCCGCATACGAGTCAGGATGCCATACTTCAAGGCAGCTAAAAATGAAAACACGGGCCGGTATGGGAGCCTGCCAGGGCAGGATATGCCGGCATCTCCTCGAAACCTGGGTACATGCCAAAAATCCGGAGTCTCCCCCTGATTCGGAGCTGCTGCCCCACCGTCCTCCGGTGCGACCGGTGACCTTTGGCCAGCTGGCTAATGGTGAAGCGTAATGGAACGGATTACGAATCATCCGATTTTGGGTCCGCTGAAGGGGAGGAAGGAAGCGGTCAGCTTTACGTTTGACGGCAGAGAGCTGACCGGACTTCAGGGTGAGCCTATTGCCGCGGCACTGCTGGCCTCGGGGATTCGCAGACTGCGCAGGCATGAGGAGTCCGGCACCGCTCGCGGGCTGTATTGTGCCATCGGCCACTGTATGGAATGCCGGCTGAACGTGGAAGGGAGGGGGCAGGTGCGCTCCTGCCTTACCCCGCTCGAAGAGGGGATGCGGATTTCGGAAGGGCGGCAGCTTTCCAATGAAATTACGGGGAGGAAGCTGCCATGACGTCATATGATCTGTTGATTGTTGGAGCCGGTCCGGCGGGATTATCAGCCGCGGCAGCGGCGGCTGAGCATGGCTTAAGCGTAGCTGTGCTGGATGAATTCCCGCAGCCGGGCGGGCGCATGCTGGGACAGTTCCACGAGGAAAAAGGGAGATGGTGGGTTGGCAGACAGGTTGCAGAACAGCTGATAGAAGAATGCAGCGTCAAGGGAGTGGATATCCGCTGCGGCGTTTCCGTTCACAGCATGCTTCGGATTGAACATCGCTGGGTCGTAAGATCCACGGGGGGATCTTTCTCGGCAGCAAGGGTTTTGCTCGCCACCGGCGCCGCCGAAATTCCTCAGCCGACCCCGGGCTGGACGCTGCCAGGAGTCATGTCGATTGGGGCCGCCCAGGTGATGGCCAATGTGCACTATGTGAAGCCGGGACACCGCGGGCTAATCATCGGCGTGAACGTGCTCGCCATGGCGATTGCTCGCGAACTGTCCGTTAGCGGTATTTCGCTGGCCGGGATCGTGCTGCCAGAACAAAATTCCGTATTCGGTAAGGAAGCCCTGCCTAAAGAAGCGGTGAAACGTCTACTGGGCCTTGCTCATTTGGCACCATCTCCGCTGATGAGAATCGGAGGAAAGTTGGGCGCGAGCTTTGGGTTGGCTGGCGCGGTATCCTGCTTTTATCCACGGGGCGGGCTTAAAATATGGGATATTCCTTTACGGCTCCGCACTTCCGCGATATCCATTAACGGCGAACATCACGTGGAATCCGTGACGCTGGCTGATGTAACCGGGAGAGGCGAAATTATTCCAGGCAGCGAGCGGGAGGAGAACGTCGACTTTGTGGCCCTTGCCGGCGGCTTATCCCCGCTAGCGGAATTGGCCGCAGTGGCTGGGTGCCCTCTGGTGTATGCAGAGGAACTGGGCGGTCATATTCCGCTGCACAACGAGGAAATGCAGACGCCAGTAGAAGGCTTGTACGTCGCTGGCAATATTACGGGAATCGAAAGCGCGCTGGTCGCTATGGCTCAAGGCAGTGTTGCGGCGGCCGCCATTTGCCGGGATGCTGGAGTGCTGGGGAAGGATTGGGAACATAACCTGCTTGAAGCGATGGAGCATGTCCGCCGGATTCGCGCCGCTGCTATGATCCAATTTCATTCAGGCATTTCGGATGCCAGAGAGCAATTTTATAAGAAATGAAATGAGGAGCAATGAACATGAAAAAATGGTTATCCATGGCGCTGAGCTTTGCGCTGTTGTTTTCCTTATGTGCATTCCCGGCCGCGGCCGAGCCCGTGAAACCGGATTCAACCAACGGCGAGGCGAAGATCATTGACATTTTCGGAAGAACGCTCAACGATTACGGCGTCGAACTGGTAGACTGGCAGGGATACATCGCTAACCCGTATGTGAAACTGAACGTTGTTCCGCCGAAAGACGCCGCCTATCCACTTACGATTGACATCAAGGCCAAAGGCACCTCTCGCCTGATGATGGACCGGCCGAGCACCTTGAGCGAGACAGGGGCGGCAAAGACGCTGACGTTTCAAAATACCGGCGAAAGCAAGCACTTTCTGCTCGAAATTCATCCCGACCGAATCGGAGGCAACGGTGAAATCGAACATTATACGCTGGAGCTCACGGTCACGGATGCCAATGGCAATGTCCAAAAACAAACCACTCCGATTCGTGTATGGGACCAGGATGATGACAGAGAGCCGAGCCTGCCGCTGAAATTTGATTATAGATATGATACGATCCAGCCATATTTCAGCGATCCGTCGATCCGAAACGCCAGTGAGCAGGCAATCAAGGATTGGTTTTACTTCTTTGATATGGAGCCCTTCGATACCGTCCCGGCGATTTCGGAAGTCACCCGACTGCCGCAGGATAACTTTGACGGGCATATCTCCGTGACCAATAATGAGCCTTACAACGGAATGTGGATCTACCTCAGAGGGCTTAACGAGCCTTATTCCACTGGCGGAGCATCCGACAACGGGAAATATCATAAGCGTAACGGGGTGACGGTTCCCGACAGAATTCATCGTTCGCTTCTCACCATTCTGGACTTTTACGATACTGCAACGCCGTTTAGCTCGCTGGATGATGAGGAATGGTACCTGACGGAGATGTCCGACACCTCTACAGACGTGTACGGACTCATCATGCACGAATTCGGGCATGCGCTTGCATTTTCCCACAGCTGGAGAGGGATGGCTGCCTATAAACGCAGCGGAGGAACATCGGACAATATCGTTGCGTACCAAGGGGTTCCGGTTCCGCTGGATGACACCTACCATATTCCTGGGGAACCGCAATACTGGGACCGGATCAGCGGCCAGAATGGTGGCCGTACGCATCTCTTTCACAACAAGCGCTGGATGCTGACCAAACTGACGCTGTTGATTGCGGAAAAAGCGGGCTGGAAATTGAATCATACACTGACGCCTTTCCTTAGCCCGGCCATTAAAAACACCCCGGTTCCCAATGCTAAGCCAGGACAGAATTATGAGCTGAAGCTGCAGGCGGAAGGCGGAGTTCCTTTCTATGATTGGAATATTGCAGGGGGGACGCTGCCGGAAGGACTGACGTTGGACCGTTTTACGGGCAAGATTGAGGGAAAAGTATCCGGTGAGGCCAAAGGCAGCTACAGGTTTACGGTACAACTCCGGGATTATGACGAGAAGAGTGCCCCGGTTCAAAAGGAATTCACATTAAATGTCGGTCAGGGAGAGCTGGCCGGAAGTTACTTATTTGATGAAGAACAGGCCGAGGATTCCGGTATCGCTCTGGATTATTCCGGTGCAGGCCGTGATGCTGCCGTTTATCATGCTTCCTGGACGGACGGCGCAAGAGGCGGAGGATTGGGACTGAACGGCTCGTCAAGCTACATGAAGCTTCCGGATCGGATGCTGAAAGGAGCACACGACTTCACATTCTCTGCATGGGTAAACGTGGCCGGGAGTCCGGATACCTCATCCTCCGGAAACGCAGCCAACTTGCGCATTTTCGATTTTGGCACATCCCCAGGCAAATCCATGGCGTTATCCATCGAAGCTGGCGGAACGTTACGCTTGACGGCACCGGGCCCACAGGGGACGGGAGCCGTGAACGTTTTTGGCAGCGGCGTAACGTCCGGACAATGGCATCATGCGGCGGTCACCGTATCCGGAAGCACGGCAATCCTTTACCTGGATGGGGATGAGCTGGCCAGGACCTCGGATGTGAATCCAGGCAGCATCCGATCCTTTCTGAATGGAGCGAACAAGTATATCGGAAAGTCCGGGACGAACGAACATTATTTTGCCGGAAGTCTCGATGAAATCAAGCTCTATTCGCGTGCGCTGCTTGCGGCCGATATCGCTGCTCTTGCCGCGGATAAACCATCTCCGCCCGTTGTCGAACCGCCGGGACCGGTAAATCCAAACGTAGCGGTTGAAGGGAACATTACGGCCTCCTACGTCTCGCCTTGGGAAAGCCTGGTGGGACTAAATGACGAATCCGAGCCGACAAGCTCGGCGGACAGGGGACACCCGATTTACGGGAACTGGGATACTCGTGGGACCGAGCAGTGGGTGCAGTATGACTTTGACCGGCCGTTTACCCTCTCGTCAAGCGAGGTATACTGGTTTGCCGATCATGACGGGATCGATCTGCCAGCGTCGTTTTACATCCAGTATTGGACGGGAACCGATTGGGTGAAGGTGTCGAATCCTTCCGAATATGGCGTTCTTCCGGATCAGTATAATGTGACCTCCTTCGATCCGGTAACAACGACGAAAATCCGCCTAACCATGAAGGCCAAGGCAACGACATCCACAGGCATTCAACAGTGGAAGGTGATTGGAACATCCGCAAGCGAATAGGGGGGCATGACATGGTTTCAGTTAAAGAGGATGAAAGCATCGTAACCAAGGATATGGAAATGCTGTATTTAGGCAATCTGGCCACGGTGGAATTCGATCTCCGCTTGCCCCTGGAAGGGAAATACGGCTCAAAAATCAACTGGACATCAGGGGATTCCCGCTTTCTCCATGACGACGGCACGGTAACCCGGCCGAAATACGGCATTGGCAAACGCACGGTTCCGCTGCGCGCAACGTTTCGATATGGCGATTGCATCAAGGAAAAAGTCTTTGAAGTGACTATTTTAGAGGAAAAGAACCAAATTCGGGTGTCACGGATTTATCCGATACTGCTGAAAGAGGAAAAGGGGAGGCCGTTTTATTTGCCGACGGTCGCCGTGGTCGAAACGACCGAGGGCGAGATCATTTCCCATGCGGTGGATTGGGAACAGGAGGAGGCATGCATTGTTAATGAGCTCGGTCCTATCATGTTTAAAGGGGTCCTGAAAGACACGGCGATTCCGATAAGTGCGGAAGTTTGGATAGCAGCCGGACAGCTTGAACGGGAAACGATGGACACCACTCCTGCCGTGCACGGCTTTCCCGCTGATGCGGTGGCGCTGAAGGACGGGACCGTCTTTAAAGCGGCTCAGGACAGAAGCCTGGTCTTTTTGAGGAATGTCAATGACGACCAGATGTTATATAATTTCCGGGCTGCCGCCGGACTGGATACGCGCGGAGCTCCGGAAATGACCGGTTGGGATTCGCCCGACTGCTTGCTGAGGGGGCATACGACCGGGCACTATCTTTCCGCGTTGGCATTGTGCTATGCGGTTTCGGGGGATGGGGATATCAAGCGGAAGGCGGAGTACATGATCGCTTCGCTGGAAGAATGCCAGCAGGCTTTTGCAGGCCGAGACGGGATTCATGCCGGATTCCTCAGCGGTTATACAGAGGAGCAATTTGACCAGTTGGAGAAGTTTACCCGCTATCCGGAAATATGGGCTCCTTACTACACCCTGCACAAGATCTTTGCCGGGTTGCTGGACTGCTACCGCCATTTGGGAATTCGTACGGCGCTGACGATCGCTGATCAGCTCGGCGACTGGGTGTATCACCGTTTGAACAGGCTCCCTAACCCCGTGCTCAAAACGATGTGGGGCATGTACATCGCCGGCGAATTTGGTGGCATGAACGAATCGCTTGCCGAGTTATACTCCATAACACATAAGCCCGAACATTTGGCGGCGGCCAACCTGTTTGACAACGATCGTCTGTTTGTGCCGCTGCGCGCGGGTATTGACGCCCTTGGCGGCCTCCATGCCAACCAGCATATCCCTCAGGTCATCGGCGCCCTGAAAATATTCCAGTCTACCGGGGAGAAGGTGTATTACGACATGTCTCGTTTTTTTTGGGAGGCCGTTACGGGCGCTCATATCTATTCGATCGGCGGCACGGGAGAAGGCGAAATGTTCCGGCAGCCAGGCAGAATTGGAGAGTATCTCAGCGATAGAACCGCGGAAACTTGCGCCTCGTACAACATGCTGAAATTGACGAAGGAGTTGTTTGTGTATCATCCGGCAACGGAATATATGGATTATTACGAGCGTACGATGTTTAATCACATTTTGGCCTCCTGCGATCATCAACCGACGGGAGGCAGCACGTATTTCATGCCACTGGCACCCGGCAGGACAAAGTCTTTTGACGTAGCGGGGAATACCTGCTGCCATGGCAACGGATTGGAGAACCATTTTAAATATTCGGAGGCGATTTATCATTACGATGAATCCGCGCTATATGTTAATTTGTTGATCCCTTCAACCCTCCATTGGCGGGAACGGCAGGTGAAGCTGGCGCTGGGCGCGGAGCGATACGATCCAGGTAAAGTGACGCTGCGGGTGGAGGGGACAGGGGCTTTTACATTGAAGATTCGTCGTCCTTACTGGGCCGGGCCGGATTGCGGCATGGAGATCAACGGCCAGCCAGCCGACATGGCTGACGACCCTGAAGGGTATATGTGCTTCAGACGGGATTGGCAGGATGGAGATGAGATCAAACTTTTCTTCGACTGCAGGCTCCGCGTGGAAACGGCGCCGGATCGGAAAGAACTGGTGTCTCTTGCGTATGGGCCGTACATTTTGGCTGCGCTCTCTGAAGAAAGTGACTATTTGCGGCTTCAGCTACGCGAAGATGCCCTTCAGGAAAGTTTTACCAAGGAAACCGGGCCGCATGGGTTCGCTTTCCGCTATGCCGAGGATGATTTGTTGTTCATTCCACTTGCGAATGTGTTTCACGAACGATATCACGTGTATATTGAACGGAATACGATGCTGCAGTAGGAGGAGAAATGAAGCGCACACTTTTGCAGTGTGCGTTTTTTATATTTGAACTTGAGGTCTGAAAGTGTATCAGGCGTGCGTGGTTACCCGGGGCGGATTTGACGCTTAGCCCCGATCTGCTGGACGCCGGAATGGGTGAATGTCTCCCGCGCAGGCGCTAAAGATAAGATCTTACCGAGCAGCGGCTGGCGAACGCCGGGCGCTGCTTCGTATAAGCCCTTTGATTTTGGAGGGCATTATTAATTCGTGGTCATCGTAGAGGCTCCGAAATCTTCAATGTCCACCTTCACCTCAAAGGTCACGGGTACGGTTGCAAAGACTTGATCCCAATGGTCCTTCACTTGTTCCCACATATCGGGGTGTTGAATTCGCAAGGCTTGGCCCATATGTGCTACCTCCACCCGCATTTTTTTCATCTTGGATACCGTTTGCTGTGCCAGCTCTTTGATCTTGTCCTGAACAACATCTGCTTCTTCGCGCAGTGTCTGATCCTTCATTTTATTCGCATCAGAAACAAAGCTTTCAGAAAGGCGACCCACCGATGAAATCTTCACATGGAACGAAATGTCGTTTTTATTAACGTGAGCCTGAATATTGCTTTTTGCTGATTTGATCTCATAGACGAAATCCCGTTGCGAACGGGAATCGGTACCTTTTACAATCCCACCTGTCAAATCTCCTGTAATCCATTGCAATCCTTCTACATCCATTTTATTCAGATATCCTGCATATTTTTGCGTTTCCCCCCTGATAACCCCTGCACCAGACAGTGTGATTCCATCCCTAATCCTGATGACGTTAGGTACCACGAAGCTGGACCTCGATTTTAGCGGTCCGATCACTTTGGCGAGAGTTACGGGCTTGACGAGACGATTGGTGTGGCTGCGGTTGTCAAAAAGATCTTTCAGCATGAAGGCTGGCGTTTTCCCCGATTTCATTTCCTTAAACACATCGCTTGCTGTGCCGGTACTTGTTAAGAGCAGAATACTCAGTCGAATGTCGTTATCCGCCAAATAAAAATCCAATAGTTCCTGAAGGGGAACTTTTTGAAGTAATTCCGAACTAATGACAATGGTTTTAAGGTGAAATCCTGCCGGAGACTGATTGCTGAGATAGGATTCCCTTGTCATTTCCATGATTGAATCGCCAAGCTCTTCTTCATTATAAAACTTGTTTCCCTGTGAAGGAGAGCCTGAACTGCTCCCTTCTTCCGGAAGGATGAACTGTACAGTTCTCCGGATCTGTTTTTTGGGAGGCTGCTGGTCTGTTTCCTCGGCCGACGTCTCTGTTTGCTGCGGTACCGCGTCCAATGCAATGCCTGCTTCCAAATTCCTCTCCTCAATGGGGGAACTGCTCCAGCAGCCAGCAAGCAGGAAGTAACATGTAATCATGCAGGAGTATCTCAAGCAACGCTTCCAACTCTTCATGGAGAATTCACCCGCCAACGTGAAATGAGAAGCAACAGCACAGGCAAGCATGAGAACAAGACCAGATTGGCCTTACCCATGTATGCTCCCAGAGCAAAAACTTCGTTGATGTCTTTAGGCAACTGGGAAATGAGGCAAATGAACGGCAAAATCAGGAACATGCTTATCCTGTAGGATAAATTGAAAATTTGGGAAACGCCTAAGGCCGCAGAATAGAAAATAATTGTAAATGTGGAGAAAATCTGAAGTACCCAGATAGCCAAGAGCAGGGATTCGAATCGTTCCAGCAGAAGATCTTCAAATTCCACGCTGCGGGCAAGATCGAAGAAAGGCCAGGTGCGGGTCAAAACTCCATCCAGGGAAAATACCCCAATACAAATGATTACGGCTGACGTATAAAAGATAACGGCAAGGCCGATCCCCCAGCTCATGACTTTAGCTGCTTTCTTGGGAGCCTGCATCCGACTCAATATGAACAGGAAACATTCGCTTCCGCTGAAGGCGAGTGTAGTGGATGGAATGCCTTTCATGATTGGTGTCCATCCCTTGGCAACGAGGGGACGAAGATTATTCATATCGAAAGCGGTAGATCCCAAAATATAGATAAGAATGAGAACGGTTATGGATATAGGAATAATAATCTGGCATAATCTCCCGATTGTGCTGATACCCTCCATGCACAAGTATAGAGATATCCAGACAAACCAAGCCAATATGGCCCATCCTGGTGTCCCCTCCAGAAGAAAGAAGGAAGCCATTTCTTCCATAGACCTTAACTCATAACTGGCAAGATGAATGTAATATAGAACGACGACAAGCCCGATGCATTTTCCGATAAGCTTACCAGTAATTTGTTGTACGTATTCATAGAAGGTGAAATGCGGATATCGTTGGCCGAGCAAGATAATGATCCAAGCTGTGCAGAAGCTGAATATGCCCCCCAGAACAACCGATATCCAAGCGTCGGCAGTGCTTACTTTGCTAATTATCTCCCTTGGCAGGATAAACAATTCCGCTCCAATCATGAAACAAAGAATAAGCGCTAGCGCCTGTAACGTGGTTAACTGTTTCGTTTCAGGAATTCCGGTTGACATCAGGAATGCTCCCTTCCATCTAATCTTTGCGTTTAGATTCCTTGGGCTTGAGCACCTCGGGACGATATTTCATGAATTGCAGAGGTACACGGATCACATAGTCTTTCCAGTCTTTCAAGGACTGGGGAACGGCCAGATTGACATAAGAAATGCCGAAGCTTTTCAGCTTGAGCATATGGACGACCAGGAAGAGAAAAGACATGATTACGCCATACAATCCGAACATCGCAGCGCTAAACATAATTGGAAAACGCAGCAGACGCATGGATAACCCTGCGCTGTACATTGGCGTTGCAAAGGAAGAGATGGCTGTCACGGCAACGACGATGACCAAAATGGGACTGACGATTCCTGCATTTACCGCAGCCTGTCCAATGATCAGTCCACCTACGATTCCCATGGCTGGACCGATAGGTTTAGGAAGTCGTAGTCCTGCTTCACGCAATACTTCAATGGCGATTTCCATGATCAATGCCTCAATGAGTGTCGAGAAGGGAACGCCTTGCCTTGTGGCGATGATGGAAACAACCAACTTGGTTGGAATCAGGCCGGGATGAAACGAAATAAATGAAATGTACAGGGCAGGAGCGAAAAGGGAAATGAACGTGCAGACAAAACGAAGGATGCGAATCAGCGAGCTAGGAAGCCATCGTTCATAATAATCCTCCGGGGATTGTAACATCATGGCATAGGTGACGGGCATTAACAGCGCATAGGAAGAACCATCCAACAATATGGCTACTCGACCTTCCAGCAAGGAACTCATAACCCGGTCAGGACGTTCTGTATTTTGTATTTGGGCAAATGGACTCAAAAAATTGTCCTCGATGAGCTGTTCCACATAACCGTTCTCCAATACTTCATCCACGTCAATGGTTCTTATACGCCGTTTGACTTCTGCCACCAACTCTTCATTGGCAATATCCTTGAAATATATAACCATCAACTTTTTTTGCACCCGCTTACCGACTTGATAGGACGTCATGGCAAGGCTTTTATTTTCTCCGTGTCTTCGCAACATGGCCGTATTATCGCTTAACGTTTCGGTGAAGCCGATTCTTGGTCCGCGAAGAACGGCTTCTGAGATGGGTTCCTCCACGGAACGGGTCTGGCCGCGAGAGCTTCCCAACAGCAGGGCACCTGGCATGCCTTCAACTAACAGCATGGTGGAACCGAACAGGACTTTTCGTAATGCTTGATGGACATCGACGATCCACTCGGTCTCCGAAATCAACAAGACTTGTTGCACAAGGTAATCCTCTAGCTTTTCATTTTTAATATGTTCATCTGTTAAGGGCTTACTTGCCCAGTCCAGAAGCGGCTTTAATATATTCTGGTCGAGTCCCGGTTTGTCGGTAAGACCGTCCACAAAAAACAAGATGCCTCGGGCTTTCAAATTTTGGAGAAAGATCGTTCTCTCGTTGACATCATCCATATCCAGAGCAGTTTTCCTGAATTTGTCCAGGTTAAGTTGATAGTCATCCGTATAAGAAAGTATTTCCTCATCTGATGCTGTCTGCGTATCGCCCGAGTCGAGTCCACGTTGGTCTTCCCGTTGTATTTCCTCTAATTTTTGTTTTCTTTGGCTGTAAGCCCCATCAAATATTTTAATTTGTCTGATGGTGAGCAGAATGAGCAGTGGAACAGCCGAAAGAAAAAAGACTTCCATTAGCACTCCCCATTTGGGTATATGGTTCAGGATGAATTGTGGCATCACAAGGCCTCCATTTCCAGAATATCCACGTTGGTTAATAGGGTTGCCAAAGATAACAAAATAATGCATTACTAAGGGGCAATACGTACTGTACCCATTTGCATTCTTGATTTAGGCACGCTGCTCAGTTTTTTGACGTAGATCGATATCCCCTTGTCCATTTCAGGTTAATAATAAGAAGGAAAGAAGATATTAACGATTCCAGCCTACAAAATGAGATATAATAATCGTATTGGGTACGTGAGATTTTACATAGCGTTAAAGTAAGAGACTAACGGAGCTGGCTGCGTAGACACAAAATGAGTCACGGTAATCAAGCGCTCCGGTGCCGGAGGAATGGTAATGATCAAGCTGTTGTACTACTTGAAGAAGTATCGGGTTGCCGCGATCGCTGCACTGGTCATGATGCTGATTGAGCTGGCGGTGGAACTGGCTCAGCCTTACCTGATCTCCAAAATCATTGATAATGGGATACAGCAAGGTGATCTGTCGGTGGTTTGGTTATGGGGCGGCGTGCTCGTAGGCAGTGCCGTTGTGGCATTTGCTGCTGGAATCGCCAGTTCATTTTTTGCATCACATGCGAGTTTAGGGTTTGGATATGATCTGCGGGAGAAGCTTTATGACAAAGTGCAAGCGTTCTCTTACGCCGTATTTAACCGATTCGCCACCTCATCGCTGATTACCCGATTAACCGGGGACGTGACCCAGGTACAGGATACGGTATTCATGAGTCTGCGGTTTATGACCCGTGTGCCGCTCGTGGTCATCGGAAGCATGATTATGGCCGTTATCGTGAACCCAAGGCTGGGCTTGCTGCTTGTGGTGATGGTACCTGTACTGCTCGTATTTGTCATCTGGATGATCAAAAAGGCTGCGCTGCTGTTCCGCAATGTGCAGCGCAGACTGGATGCCGTCAACGGGGTCATCCAGGAAAATCTGACAGGCATCCGGCTCATCCGTGTCTTCGTCCGGATGGGCCATGAAATCGAGCGCTTTGCCGGATTCAGCGGCAAGCTGATGAAGGGCACCATCTCCGCGCTGCGCCTGACGGAGACCACGATGCCATTCATGCTGCTCATGATGAATGGCTGCATCATCGCCGTCCTCTGGTTTGGACGGCGTGACATCTCCACCGGTAACGCAAGTGTCGGTGAAGTGGTCGCAGTTATCAATTATTTGCTCCGCACCATTGGGGCCATGTCTGCCTTGTCCTGGATTCTGGTGACCTTCTCCAGAGCCAGCGCTTCGGCGCAGCGGCTTAATGAAGTATTTGATACAGAGGATCCATCGGAGGCTGCTCAGAAGTCAGCTGCAGTACAAGACTCAGGGACTGGAGAGCACGTTAAAAGGGCTAACGCTGTTCAGGGTGCAGTTGAATTCCGGGGTGTAGGATTCAGCTATCCGAACAGTGATATTACGGTTCTGGAGGATATTACGTTCTCCGCCAAACGAGGGGAGCGCATCGCCATCATGGGTGCAACAGGATCAGGTAAATCCTCACTCGTACAGCTGATTCCTAGGTTGTATACCGAGGATCAGGGCAAGGTGTTCATTGATGGCACCGATGCAGACCAACTGCCAATACCTACATTGCGCGGTGCAATCGGTTACGTGCCGCAAGAGGTCGTACTCTTCACAGGTTCTGTGCGGGATAACATTGCCTGGGGACGGGAAGACGCAACGCTGGAAGAGATCAAGGAAGCCGCGAAGCGCGCCCAGATTCACGACACGATTGAGAAGCTCCCGAATGGATATGATACTCAGCTGGGTCAGCGCGGGGTTAACTTGTCCGGTGGTCAGAAGCAGCGTCTGTCCATTGCACGTGCATTGATCAGACGCCCGAGTATTCTGATTTTGGATGACAGCACCAGTGCACTTGATGTGGCAACCGAAGCGAGGCTGCTGGATGCGCTGGAAGAGCTGTCATGTACAACCTTTATTATCACCCAGAAGATCAGCTCAACGACCTCTGCCGATCTGATTCTGCTGCTGGACGATGGGCGCCTGATTGGACAGGGAAAACACGAAGACCTGATGGATTCGTCCGAGCTGTATCGCCGAATCTATGGATCACAATACGGGGAGGGTACACTGCATGTTCAAAGCGTTCATTGAACCTTTCCGTCAGCCTCCGCCGCCACTGGACCCTGAAGCGCTAAAAGCAGGGGGAGGTCGCAAGCCGAAGGCACGGGCCAAGAACTTGTCCGGTACACTGGGCCGGATCTGGACATATCTGGCTCGCCGCAAAGTGAAGCTGACGCTGGTGCTGCTGATGGTATTCGCCAGTTCTGCGCTGGCTTTGCTTGGTCCATATATGGTCGGTGTGGCCGTGGACAATTATATGGATGGGGAAGCCACAAGCTCCAGCTGGATAACGTTTTTGCTGGGTCTTGCAGCGGTGTACGTACTGTTCTCACTCACATCCTGGCTGCAAAATATATGGATGATTGAAATCGCGCAGGAGACCATTTTCCGGATGCGCTACGATCTGTTCTCCCATCTGCACAAGCTGCCCATTCCGTTCTTCGGCAAGCGTCAGCAGGGTGAGATTATGAGCCGGGTCACCAATGACATTGAAAATGTCAGCGGTACGCTGAACAGCTCGGCCATTCAGATTTTCTCCAGTGTGCTGACGCTGCTCGGAACGTTTGGCGTGATGCTCTGGTTAAGTCCATTACTGACCTTGCTGACATTCATCGTGGTGCCACTGATGGCGGTTGGCATGCGCTGGATTACGCGCAGAACCGGACCGCTCTTCAAGGAACGTCAGCGTAATCTGGGTGAACTCAACGGGTATATTGAGGAGACCTTATCGGGACAACGAATTATCAAGGCTTTTTCCCAGGAGGAACGGGTGATTCGCGGATTCGAGGAACGGAATACCCGGATCAGATTATCCGGTTTTTGGGCGCAGACCATTTCCGGCTTTATCCCCAAACTGATGAATGGATTGAACAACCTGAGCTTTGCAATCGTTGCAGGAATCGGGGGGATTTTGGCCATCCAGGGTTCAGTTACTGTCGGGGTAATTATCATCTTTGTAGAGTATGCTCGTCAGTTCACGCGTCCGCTCAATGACCTGGCGAACCAGTGGAATACGCTGTTGTCTGCCATTGCCGGGGCTGAGCGAGTTTTCGAAGTATTGGATGAGGATGAGGAAGCGAAGGATGAAGGGGCTGCGGTAGCACTAGAAAAGCTTGAGGGAGCGGTGCGTTTCGATAAGGTTTCCTTCGGATATGATGAGGGACGCAATATATTACATCAGATCAGCTTCGAGGCGAAACCGGGTGAGATGATTGCCCTGGTCGGGCCGACGGGTGCCGGTAAAACAACCTTGATTCAGCTGTTGTCTCGCTTCTATGATCCGACAGAGGGAATGCTGACCGTGGATGGACGGGACATTACCACCATTCGACGTGAAAATCTGCGCTCTCACATGGCGTTTGTCCTTCAGGATTCATTCCTGTTCCAAGGAACAATTCGGGAAAATATCCGTTTTGGCCGCCTGGATGCAACAGACGAAGAAGTGGAAGAAGCTTCAAGGCTGGCCAATGCCCATTCGTTCATCATGCGCATGAAGGATGGGTATGACAAAGTGCTTCAAGCGGACGGAAGCGGCATTAGTCAGGGTCAGAAGCAGCTGCTTGCCATTGCCCGGGCCATTTTGGCGGACCCGTCCATACTCGTATTGGATGAGGCGACCAGCAGCATTGATACTGTTACGGAGATCAAAATCCAGGAGGGATTACAGCGGCTGATGCAGGGCCGGACCAGCTTCGTCATTGCCCACAGGCTAAACACGATTCGTCAGGCAGACCGGATTCTGGTACTGAAAGATGGGCAACTGCTGGAACAAGGCTCGCATGATGTGCTGTTGGAGCAGGGCGGCTTTTACAGCGAACTGTATTACAGCCAGCTGCGCAAGAAAGCGCAATAGTAATAAAAGAGCAAGTACCTGAACCTGAGAAGCGTTCCAGTACTTGCTCTTTTTGCTGCTCCAAATGGGACATCCCCATTTTTGAGCAGCGATGGAAGAAGGATTATCTGTTAATAGGATCCAGAGATAGGGATGTTCATGCTCAAGCAGCTGCTGGATAATCTGGATCATCAGCATGAAGTGGCAGTCAAAATAATCATTCCGTACTTGGATGAAGGAACTCTTTTTTATAGCATTCGGGATAATTTCCGGTACTCGCGAGGAGATATCCCCTCATGTTTGCGGAAAGTACGGCTGAAATAATGAATGTCCGGGTAACCGCTTCGTATGCCAACGATCTCAATGGAACAGTCCGTTTCCCGCAACAATCTGCGTGCTTCACCCAGACGGATGGATTGAATGTATTCGTTTGGGGGCATGCCGACCATTTGTTTGAACAGTTTGGCCATGTGATCCACGCTCAGATTCAATTGTTTGGCTATGCCCGAATTGGTCCAAGGCTCTGAAGGAGAGGCTTCGATCCGTTTTAGGAGTTCGCGCAGCTTATCTCCGTGAACTGAAACATGGCGAGACGAGCTCAAGTATGGAGAACGCAGCAGATAGGTAAGCACTTGCAGCGTCAAGGCTTTGCATATCAGTTCATATCCTGGCGGACGCGTCGTAAATTCATGAACCAGCTGCTCCATCAGCTGAACTGCAGCAGAGGACAGTGTATAGACTGGATTTGCGGATAACGGTGTCATCCCTTCTGCACAGGCTTCCGCGGCAAATTTATCTGGCTGAACATGCTCTTCGTTTACAACCATATCCGCCTCGGTCTGTATGGTCAATTCGTTAAAAAAGTCAAAGTGAATGCCGATGAATCGTGTCTTCGGATACGATACGGCTTCATTCTGGTGATAGACTCCGGAAGGTAGCATAATGAGCTGTCCCGCCGCCAGTGTATAGCGTTTATCGTGCATGTAGGTTGCTGCTTCTCCCTCACAGACGTACAACAGTTCGAAATCATACAATCGCCGCCTTGGCAGCTTACCTGGAGGGAGAGTCTGGAACTGCGCGTAATGAACACTGGGAGACCATTCCCTGTAACTGGCGGTTCTTCTCACTGGATAATCCGTTTGCGGGAGGGACACGGGCTCAGCTCCTTTCTTATGCAATTCAATGATTGATCATTTAAAAAAACAAAACGGAATTGTACAAATAATCTCTTGATCCTCTAAATAAAATTCGGAATGATTCATCTATAATACAGATATTATCACATGTTCAATCCATAGTTACAATATCGCGGATTATGTCAAAAAAGGAGTTGAAGTGGATTGAACACCGCTTCCCGCGGAATGGAGGTAGAAACGGATGATCATGGCAACCGGGTGTGCTTATTCACATTCCATCTCGTAATTTCAAGTTACCTTTGTCAACGGTATAGTATCGCTATACCAAACGGAATCACCGGAATTCATATGATGAGGAGGGATTTGAGATGAAAAAAGGGATTAACATATGGTCGTTTCCAGGGGACTGGGCCATTGCAGATTGTATTAAAACAGCCAAGGAGGCTGGCTTCGATGGAATTGAGCTTTCGCTGAATGGGGAAGGTGAGCTAAGCCTGTCTGCCACAGATCAGGAAGTCCGCGATATCCAGGGACGTCTTGAAGAGGCTGGGCTGGAAATTGCAGGCCTGGCGACCGGACTATACTGGGACTATCCGATGACGAGTGCTAGTCCGGAGACCCGCAGCAAAGCACGGGATGTGTGCAAAAGACAGTTGGAGCTTGCTTCGGCATTTGGCGTGGATACGATCCTGGTGATTCCCGGTGTCGTAGGGGTTGATTTTATCCCTGACAGCGAAGTGACCGATTACGAGGTGGCCTATGAGCGGGCCCAGGAAGCTATTGCCCACCTGCTGCCGTATGCCGAAAGTGCCGGAGTGTCGATTGGCATTGAAAACGTATGGAACAAGTTTCTGGTGTCGCCGCTTGAACTTCGTACGTTCATCGATTCATTTCAGTCCGAGTATGTAGGTTCTTATTTTGACGTAGGCAATGTGGTTCATAATGGCTATCCGGAACAGTGGGTTCGTATTCTCGGTCACCGAATCAAAAAGGTACACTTTAAGGACTATCGCCGGCAAGCTGGCGGAATGCATGGTTTTGTAGACCTGCTGGCTGGGGATGTAAATTTTCCGGCAGTTATGGAAGCATTGCATGCCATCGGTTACGAAAATTACGTCACAGCGGAGATGATTCCCCCATACACCCATCATTCGCAACAGATTGTCTATAACACGTCCAGAGCGATGGATGCTATTTTGGGGAGAGTCACTCAATAAAATCATATAACAACGGACAAAAGAACTCTATTAAATTGATTATTAGGAGGAAAACACATGTTAAAAGTGGGCTTGGTTGGTTTCGGATTTATGGGACGCATGCATTTTGATAACTATGTACGCCTCGCCTCGGAAGGGGAGCCTGTAGAACTCGTCGCCATCTGTGATCTGAAAATAGAAGAAATGAAGCATAGGAAAGCAGCCGGAAATATGGCAACAGAGCAGGAGATCTATGATCTTACTCCTTATCGGCTGTATGATGACATCGCTGTGATGGTGGAGCAAGAGGAATTGGATATCATTGTTATTACATTGCCCACACCGCTGCACGCGGAGCTTACATGCGCCATGCTGGAGAAGGGCATCCATGTGCTGTGTGAGAAGCCGGTTGCGCGCAATTCAGCGGATGGATGGAAGATGGCGCATGCCGCCAAACAGACCGGAAAAACACTGATGATTGGTCAATGCTTGCGCTTCTGGCCTGCTTATGACTATCTGAAATCCGTGGTGGAAGACGGTCGTTATGGAGCCGTAAATGCAGGTTATTTCTTCCGTGGTTCAGGTTTGCCTCAAGAATGGTTTCGGGATGGCTACAAAAGCGGTGGCTGCATATTAGACATGCACATCCATGATACGGATATTATCCACTGGCTGTTCGGCAAGCCGGATCAAGTTTCCACACTCGCGCGTAATGTGATTCCGGGAAGTGGTTATGACACGGTATCGACCCATTATCTGTATCCTGACGGGAAGGTGCTAAATGCACAGGCGGATTGGACGTTGGAGGGGGACTACGGTTTCTCCATGACATTCCGCGTTAATTTTGAGAAGGGGAACCTTGTATTTGAGAACGGCGAGCTAAAAGTGAATCCGAAAGACGCACCAGGCTTTGTTGCCGAGTTGTCCCCGGACTCCGGATATTATCATCAGATCCGGTACTTTATCCGGTCGGTAGCAGCAGGAACGCCTGTAACGGTATGCACGCCGGAGAGCGCGATTGGCAGTCTTGAAATCATTGAAGCAGAGATACGTTCTGCGAATGATCGAGGTGCTTTTGTGACGCTCGGAGAGAAGGCGAGCAGCCTGACAGCGGAGTCATAATTCATAATTTATTGTAAAATTAATCAATGACGATCTATCATCATGTGGATATACTGGAATAAGATTGTTTTTCCGGGAGGTCCTTAGTTATGAAAAATCGTACGGTGGCGAATTGGCTCTTATTTATCAATGCGATCAATTTAATAACACTAATAGCCTATCCATATATGCTCTTTATCAGCTTCTATATGTTCGCCAGCAGCAATACAAACGATTACGTACTGGAGTATATTTCCGCAGGGGTATTGGCTACCTATCCTGTTCCAGTCCTGGCATCGTTCACCTGCTGGGCGTTCTATAAGAACTACAAGTTCAAAGCTGCACTGATCATGGCGAATTTAATACTGGTGTGGGTGGCTATTCTTTTGCTTGCCGCACTTGCCTCTACCTTGGTGTAGATCAAGGGGGAATGGAAAGAGCAGAACCTTCATGTAAGAAGATTCTGCTCTTTTTGACTATCCGCCGATAACCTTCCAATTATCGGCTCGTTTTACCTTCAAAGGCTGATGCCTGCGGATATAATCCTCCACTAATGCCGCCATATCTGTGGCCCCTTCATGCAGCACCTTTTTGCCTGGATACATGGCGTAATCTCCACCACCTGCCGCACGGTAACTGTTCATTACCACCGAATACGTATCTCTCATCTCAAGTGGTTTACCTTCACGTTCCAGCTTGGCCACACGATTTCCCACAGGCTCCGATATATCCAACTCGTAATCGATCCCTGCCCACATGTCGTAGTTGTAATGCTGCGGTTTCGGGGTCATGTAGGCCGGATTGACTAGCACTTCGCCAGAAGCATCCACTTCAAAGTAACGTGCTGTTTGCTCCAGTGCATCCCGGATGTCCTGACCGCATAGCTCCAATACGGTCAATGTATTGGGGTATATAAAATTGGATAACACGTCCCTCACCGTAATGTTGGGTCCGAAGCCACGAGCTTCCTCACTGAGCAATGCCGTATTGGAAAGCTCAGCTCCGGTCGCTTCCATCTGTACCTGATGTACAAAGTCAATGAAGGGATGTGCCGAGAGCCGCAGAGCAGTGGCATCGTTGACGGACAAGTCCCCGGCTACCTCACCAATCGGTTTGTCGAGCCAAGCCTGAGCCGCGGCTTCCAAGTCTTTCGTAAGTTCCATGACGACAGCATCCGGCTGTACGTCACTGTTCTCATCCAGAAGCAGCAAATGTGATTCCTTTCCGGTAATCTTCCACGTCCCGTCCGAATGCTGCTCTAATTGAACGGATACTTGTCCAAGACCGTTGCCGCTAAACCCTGGCTGAATGACGGTCACACCATGAATTTCGGCAGTAAGCTGACGGTGCTGATGCCCGGTCAGAAGTACATCAATGCCTTCGATGTCACGACAGATGGCATAGCCCTGATTTTCACCAGTTAACCTCTCGGCAGGCTCGCCCGTCTCCAGATCACACTCAAACCCGCCATGATAGCTGACTACCATCACGTCTGGCCGCTCATACTCGCGAATGTAACCCACCCATTTTCGAATGGTCTCCAGGGCGTCAACGAACTGCAAACCTTCTATATTTTTCGGATGCTCCCAATTCGGAATGTAGTGCGTGGTCGCACCGAGCAGGGCAATTTTGACGCCTGAAGACAATGTTTTGATCAGATAAGGAGGACCATACGCGGGTACATCCGGCTGTTCACTGCTCACAATATTGGCAGACAACCATGGGAATTTGGAGGCTTCAACTGCTCCGCGCAGTAGATCCTGCCCATAGTTGAACTCGTGGTTGCCCATCACGGCAGCATCATAGCCGAGTTCATTCAAAACTGTAATGAAGGGATGCTCTTTGTTATCCGTAACAAAGGAAGCAGCATATGAAGCCAAAGGAGAACCTTGCAGCAGATCCCCGTTATCCACCAGCATCAATTCGGGTGACCGTTCACGTTCCTTACGAATCAGCGAAGCTAGCAGAGCCAGCCCTGCGGGGCGGTAGGCGTTGGTATTGTAATGAATGGGGCGGATGGCCCCGTGCAGATCGCTAGTGAACAAAATGTCGAAGCTGGATGTATTCGTTATGGATGTCATTTTACAATCTCCTCTAATATATAAGTTTAAACATAAGGGATTACAGGCTATTTTGCCTATGAATAACGAGTGAGGACCAGCCTCTCTACCTATATCTTCAACCATAATGAGCCTATTCTAACAGATGAAAGTCTCTCTGACAGCCTGACAGGAAACTTTACAAAACTCCAAATTTCGTTTCACATCGCGCAAATATTTGCCAATTATAGTAGACAAGTATTGAAAAATAGAAACTCTTTGGAGGGTGTTCGTTTGAAGAAGTCCGCTTTATTTTTACCATTGTTGATTTTGGTTCTGTTTCTAAGTGCTTGTGGGTCAGGCAGTACAACGGGTTCGACTAACGAGGCGAATTCGAGTTCCAATGCATCCGGTACATCTACCGAAACGGCAGAAACAGACAAAGCAGCCGAAGGTTACGTACCCACCGAATTGACTGTACAATTCGTTCCATCCCAGAATGCAGACACGCTTGAAGCCAAAGCAAAACCGCTGGAGAAATTGCTGGGCGACAAACTGGGCATTCCGGTAAAAGTCAGCGTATCCACTGACTACAACACCATTATCGAAGCAATGGCTTCCAATAAAGTAGACGTGGGCTTCCTGCCACCAACTGCTTATGTACTGGCAAAAGAAAAAGGTGCAGCACAGGTTATTCTGCAGGCACAACGTTTTGGCGTAAATGATGAGACAGGTGCTCCTACTGAAGAATTGGCTGATTCCTATAAATCCATGTTTATCGTGAAAAAAGATTCGCCGATCCAATCCGTTGAAGAACTGAAAGGCAAAAAGATCGCCTACCAAAACGTAACTTCTTCCGCAGGTTATGTATGGCCGGCAGGTCTGCTGCTGGACAAAGGCATTGATCCATTGAAAGACGTAACTCCTGTAACGGTAAAAGGTCATGACCAAGGTGTTATTGCTGTACTGAACGGTGACGTTGATGCAGCTGCTATTTTCCAAGATGCCCGTAACACCGTGTCCAAAGACTACCCAACGGTATTCGAAGATACACGTGTACTGGCGTTCACAGAGCCGATTCCTAACGATACCATCGCTGTACGTACAGATATGAATGCTGACTGGACAACCAAAATCAAACAGGCGTTCATCGACATCGGTACCGATCCGGAAGGTCATGAAATCATCAAAGAAATCTATACACATGAAGGTTATGTAGAGTCTGATGACAGCAAGTTCGAAATCGTTCGTCAATACGGCGAAAAAGTAAAAACAGAGTAGTTTTTTGATTAATGTAGACATTTGAAATAACTAGATTGTCATTAGCTTCTATTGTATGGAACAGATGTATTCGCAGTGCGGACAAGCCAGTTCAGCGTGATATACGCTGCGCTGGCTTGTCCCGTTACTGCCTTCAAGCGGATAGAACTCTATTAATGAAAGAAGGATTAATGTCATGATTGAGCTTCGCAACGTAACCAAAACGTACGCCAACGGTACCAAAGGCTTGGACAATATTAACCTTACCTTTAAACAAGGTGAATTTATTGCTGTAGTAGGTTTATCCGGTGCAGGTAAATCCACACTGCTGCGTTCCATTAATCGTCTCCACGATATCAGCGAGGGAGAGATTTTGATTAACGGCAGTTCCATCACGAAGGCACAGGGCAAGAGATTGCGCATGATTCGCCGGGATATCGGCATGATCTTCCAGAGCTTTAACCTGGTTAAACGCTCCAGTGTCCTCCGTAATGTTCTGGCGGGTCGCGTCGGTTATCATTCCACGATGCGTACCATTTTGGGCCGCTTTCCAAAAGAAGATACGGAACTTGCATTCGAAGCGCTCGAACGCGTGAACATTGCGGAGAAGGCTTATTCCCGTGCAGATCAGCTGTCCGGCGGACAGCAGCAGCGTGTGGCGATTGCCCGCGTACTCGCACAGGAAGCCAAAATTATTTTGGCAGACGAACCAGTTGCCTCACTGGATCCGCTCACAACCAAACAAGTTATGGATGACTTGAAACGCATTAATCAGGATCTCGGCATTACCACGATCGTTAACCTTCACTTTATTGATCTGGCAAGGGAGTATGCAACACGTATTGTCGGCTTACGTGCAGGTGAAGTGGTGTTTGACGGTCCTGTGGAAGAGGCGACAGATGAGCGCTTTGCGGAGATCTATGGCAGACCGATTCTGGCGGAAGAGTTGTTGGACAAACAGGCTGTAACCGAACAGGGAGAAGTACTGGTATGAAGGGGCAGTCTGGCGCTTCACTTCACCAACCACTGACGGGAGCGGGGAAGGAACCCGGTTCCGGACCTGGGCAGGTCGTTCATCGTCCCAAACCACCCGGCCGCACCAAACATCTGCTCACGCTAGTTATCATCTTGCTGTTGCTGTGGGCCAGTGCCAAACAGACCGATGCGAGCTTCGGCGAACTGTTTGGAGGATTTCCTGAAATGTGGAAATTGATAAAGGAAATGTTTCCACCTCGGTGGACTTACTTTGACAACATTGTTCAGGGCATGCTGGAGACCATTCGTATGGCTTTGATTGGTACAACCATCGGGGCCATTATTGCCATTCCGGTTTCGATTATCTGTGCGGGCAACCTGATGCCGAACCGCTGGATCTACTACCCGGCCCGGTTTGTACTGAATCTGATTCGTACCGTGCCCGATCTGCTGCTCGCTGCACTGTTTGTTGCTGTATTCGGTCTGGGTCCGATCCCGGGTATTCTGGCACTTGCCGTATTCTCCGTCGGACTGATTGCCAAGCTGACCTATGAAACGCTGGAAACGATTGATCAGGGACCGCTGGAAGCGATGACGGCTGTCGGCATGAACCGAATTCAATTGATCGTCTATGGCGTGGTGCCACAACTGGCTGCCCAGTTTACGTCCTATGTCCTGTATGCCTTTGAGATCAATGTGCGTGCGGCTGCCATTCTTGGGTTGGTAGGTGCAGGCGGTATTGGACTGTATTATGAAGCAACACTTGGATTCCTGGAGTATGACAAAACGAGCGTGATCATTCTCTTTACCCTTGTTATTGTTCTGATCATCGATTATGTAAGTACTAAGCTGCGGGAGAAATTGTTATGATGAAAAATGAAACGAGCGTCATCCGGCGCAAACCTCGGAAGAACCCGCTTCGCTGGGTCATTGTGCTGCTGCTGATCCTTGTGTATGCTTGGGCTTTGGCAGGCGTACCGTTCACTGGCTTCAAGGAAACAGCCGGCCAGATTATGAAGGCGATCGTGGCCGGAATTTTCTCGCCTGATTGGGACTTTGTCTATTTGCCTGAAGGTGAAGATTTGCTGCGAGGATTGCTGGACACGCTGGCGATCTCGGTCCTGGGAACTGTCATTTCAGCTGTACTGTGTATTCCTTTTGCTTTCTGGTCTGCCAGAAACATGAGCCGCTTCCGCGGGATTTCAGGTGCAGGGAAAATGGTGCTGAGCTTCATTCGTACCTTTCCTGAGATCATTATGGCTTTGCTGTTTATCAAGGCCGTAGGACCAGGTTCCTTCGCGGGTGTACTCGCACTTGGACTGCATTCTATCGGAATGCTGGGTAAACTGTTCGCGGATGAAGTGGAAAATATCGATTATGGCCCTTCTGAAGCATTGCTGGCTTCCGGAGCGACTCGAATGCAGCAGCTGTGGTTTGCAGTACTGCCACAGGTATTGCCTGGATTCCTGAACTATACGTTGTATCGGTTCGAGATTAACGTACGTTCTGCAACCATTCTGGGCGTGATCGGGGCAGGGGGAATTGGTACACCGCTGATCTTCGCACTCAGCACGCGGAACTGGCCGCGAGTAGGGATTATCCTGCTGGGGATCATCGTGATGATCACGATCATTGACCTGATCTCGGGGTATATCCGGAAGAAACTGGTGTAACTAATCATAGAAATCTTGGATTAAGAAGAGGCTATCACGTGCTGAAATATAACTGCGCTGATAGTCTTTTTGTATTTTAACTGTATCATTGATTGTAAGAAGATCCATTAAGGTTTTTGCAACATTTCAACTGAATACAGATTAACTCATTAAAAGTCGTTACAACTTATAGAACGAAATAAAAAACCGAAACCATATTGCCCGGAAATCAGGCAGCTGTTGGTTTCGGTTTTTCTGTAGTCTCTTAGCTAGCCAAAGGCAGTGCTTTGGTAACTTGAACCGTAATTGTTTCGGTGCTTGTCACACCAGCTGCATTCACCAGCTCAGCACGGTACGTATACGTTCCGTTAGCACGACCGGACAGGTCTGTTGCCGCGCTTTGAGCCGATGGTGTTGCAGCGTTCAAGGCTTGAGTATCGATCAATACATCATTCTCATAGAGGCGATATTCGGTTGCGTTTGTCCCCCACCAGAGGTTCATCGTTACTTTGTAGTTGCCATCTCCATCCCAGTTGTCCTGGGAGAGAACTGCTTTGCCTGGAGCGGCATTGGCCACTTGAACCGTTAGTACTTCACTGCGAGTGGAACCGCTGGAGTTCGTCAACTCGGCGACATACGTATAGGTACCGTTGGCTTTGCCAGTGATACTGGTTTTAGCAGATTGTGCTTGCGGAGAAGCGCTGGTCAGCGTTTGCGAATCGATCAGCACGCCGTCTTCGTACAATTTGTAGCTTGTTGCGTTTTCACCCCACCAGAGGTTCATGCTAACCGTATAGGATCCTTCAAGGAGACCATTGGTATGGCCATTATTGGAGGAAAGCACGGGTTTACCCGGTGCACCCGCCGAAGGAATCGAAGGTTCTTCACCGCCGCCTTCTTCCTCGGCAGCAGCAAAATCATTCAGGTTTCTTGGTTTCAATTGATATACATCCTTGAAGATGGCAGCCACACCGGTAACATTGATTTTGTCACCTGCAGCATAAGGGAAGCTTGATTCAGTTACCCCTGTGCGTGTGTCGACACGTACATGAGTGCTTGTCCCGTCGGCTGCAACTGCGTCGAATTCAAACGATCCAACAGGTGTTGCGCTGACCATGTTTTCAACCGTTACGTCTTTTAGTTGGATCAGTTGTCCCAGGTTTTCATCCGTCACTGTCGTTGACTCCACTGGGGCCGGGATATCAGCCGTTCCTGTTTTCTCAATCGCAACAATGTCTGTCAGTTCGAACTCGGAGTTATACAGTGCCGTAGCAGCTGTAACCTTAACCTTGTCTCCGGCGTGGAAACCGCTTGTGCTTTGGAAGACGTAAAGTCCGCCCGTTTCATCCTGCAGGTAGAAGGATTGTCCACCAAATGCACCTGGCTCCGTAGTCACAACGCCCTCTACGGTTACCGTTGTTCCGGCTGTTTTGGTACGTGCTTCAGCAATGGTAATGGCTGCAGGAATCGGTCCTTCTTCTTCAGGAAGCTGCTCGGCTGGAACGTTGCCGATGGTCACGGCATTGGTGATCAGGTTGCTGCCGTTCAAGCGAAGACGCAAGTTTGCCGCACCGGATGTTCCTGGCTTGATGCGAACGTTCAGATCTTTGATGGCCCGGCCTTTGCTGTCGGAAGTTACGCTAAAGGTAGAGCTGTAGCCATACGAAGTCGGCCAAGTACCACTTTCATTCTGAATCATGGCGACTTGAGTTCCGCCAGTCAGATAGATTCCTGCGCTGTACCCGGAAACAGTCGTGTTAGCAGGCATATTTTCCACGACTACGCGAACCTGGAAGTCCTCTGCATTAGGCAGTGTATCCTGTTTCACGAAGCTGTAGGAAGCATTGGCGCTGGAAGCAGGTCCACCATAGGAACCTGGTTTGAAGGTGGAGCTGTCATACCATTTGTACCCTGCAGCTGGTGCGGCCCAAGGTTCAGCCTGTGGCTCAGTAGAAGCTGCTGGTTCCTCGAATGCCAGCAATGCGGTTGGGTTATCCAGTTCCAAACCGTTTACTTGGGTCAGATCGGTATAGTTTTCTTGCGTAGCAAGCCAGTTCACTGTGTTGACGAGCAGCGCAGCATCGTCGGCTTCTTTGAAACCGTCATAGGTTGTTTTGCGTGCACCCGTCTCTTCACGCAAATATTTTGGAGATGCATCTTCTACGGGGGAGGAGTCTCCGATGAAGGCTGCTTTACCCGCGCCCAGCTTGGATACAGCTACGTAAGGACCTTCCTCGATTCCGCCGCCGTTATAGATGCCTTGATCGACTGCATTATTCCATTTTGCATTGGTTTTTGGCAGGTAGACGATACCTTTTGCTTTTTCCGGATCGGTAATAGCGAGGGTTGAACCGGCATGCATGGCTACAGCCGATACTCCTTCAGTGATCCCGAAGGCTTGATCTGCTGGTACAATGACGTTCGCATCGATATCGCCAAGTGCGTTATAGCGGAATCGTACGCCAAAGTTATCGGACAACCAGTCCGTGCTGGTAACATTTTGCATGGCTTCAGAGTTACGCTCATCAGTGCTCATGCCTTTAGTCGGATCTTCAAAAGCTCCCCGGCGATAGCCGTTAATGACTTCAGAGCCATCCCAGCGGTTTTTGTTACGGTCGGCATTATAGTGATCTCCGACGAAGAAGATACTGCCGCCTGATTCAACATATTGCTTCAGCGCAGCCTGTTCAGATGTTTTGAAAGGAATTTGGGGTTCAGCAATAACAAATACGTTATACTCCTTGAGATCATCATAGGTAAATGGGGTTGTTTTTCGAAGTTCCTTCACGTAGTACCCGTCATTTGCAAGTGCATTACCGAAGTCCGAGAATCCACCATCAATAACCCAGTCTGCAGCTCCAGCCGTCTGACCATGCGAGTTGTCGAACAATACCTTTTTACCGGCATTTTCGTTCACAACCTTCGCCTGGATGAACGGTGCTGGATCCGTTGGTCCCTCTGCGTGAACGGCAGCGTTCCCGTTCCATAATCCGACCTGAAGCGGTAAAGCCATGGACAATGCAAGGAGTGATTTTAACCACACTCCACGCATGCGTGTCATTTTACCCAACCAAATCCCTCCCAAATATTAGATAATTCATAAGTTCGTCCATATTTTATCACACCAAAATCTCACATAGTCATAACAATTTGTAAAAAATTCCTCGGGTTTTGTAAAATTGAGTCAGTAGTCATACATTAAAACGAGCATATACGATTAAAGCTTACATCCCCTGTTTATTTTTGCTCTTGCATAATCTGAAAAAGCCATCTCTTAGGAGATGACTTTGGCACGTATGCGATTCACGGCATGAAATACCGAAGATTTGATCATGCCTTCGCTGCGGTTGACGAGCTGGGCGGTTTCCCTAATGCTGTAACCTTGAATGACACGAAGCTCCAGGATTTTGCGATGCTCTGCATTGGTGACAACGGAGAAGAGGTCGTTGACACTCTCGGTGATCTCAAGTTCGGATATGTCACAGTGGTACGTTGGGACGCCAAGCCTGCTATCCCGCTTCATGGTTCGCGTTCGTTTGCGGAAGGAGTCCAGAGCGAGGTTGTAAGCAATCTTTTTGAGATAGTAGAGCATTCGATCTTCAGGGATGTCTGTGTGCACGTTCATGAGCCGAATGAAGCATTCCTGCGTCAGATCTTCCGCATCTTGTGGCTGTCTGACGATATGGGTTAAGTACCGTGTGATTTCCGATTTATAGTTAACATAAGCGTTGTTCATTGTTGCGCTGTTCATGTGATGGGGGTCTCCTTTGGTTACCGTCTGCATATCCGTTCCGGTTTGTGCGATTCGATTGTCAGTATAGCGAGAGGATGTTTCCAAACGTGCCAAACTTGTATCTAACTTGTAACATTGGAGCCTAGTGACTTTCCCTACCCGCATCAGAATTGAGACCATCAATCTTAAAATGAGACTTCGATGGACATGTGAAAGGTCGTGGAGGAGACGAAGTCGATTCTGGAGATAACAGCGATCGGAAGAACGATTCGTAGACGGAACGGTTGCTCATACCTATTTTTGAAATGAGTCTCAATAAAACACTGAATATTGATCGTTTTGAACGGATATTTGCCTATGTCATAGCGGAAAGGATGTCTATAATAATACCCGTTGGGCGGGAATACCTGCTCAGAAGTGAATGAGGTATGGAAGGGGGACAGTGCTCTGGAAATCGGTTGAGAGGTGGATCAACTTCATTTTTGTAAGCGCAATCATTATATGGTGGCCTGTTCAAAATATGATAAGCATCACCTATTCTGTCTCAAGGAGAGTGAAGGTTGATGAATACCAAAACAACAGTAAAGGTACATAAGGAGTCGTTTCCCCGTGTACAGACCAATCGCAGGAAGGCGCGCATGCCGCTTGCGGCTAAGGTGCTATCCTCGGCGCTCAGCGTAGCACTGCTAATTGCAGGAACTGCGGGGACGAGCGGAGCAGCGGCTTCGAATGGCAGCAGCGCAGCAGAGGCCAACCTGCAATCACACAAGGGGGGCGGTTCGTTGAAAGAGATTCAGCTCGAATATCTGGATCGGGGGCTGGTGGCAGCATCCACGTCCGAAGGTGTTTTTCTAAGCTGGCGGTTACTTGGGGATGAGGCAACGGGGTACAGCGACAAAGGGCTGACAGGCACGAACTTCAACGTATACCGCGACGGCAAGAAGATTGCCACTGTTACGGACAGTACAAACTATATTGATCCCGCAGGAAAATCGTCCTCCCGCTATGAAGTGGCGGCTGTAAACAGCAAGGGAAAGGAAAGCAAGCGCAGCAGCTCTGTCAAGCCGTGGGCCAATGGCTATATGGATATTCCACTGCAAAAACCGGCTGATGGGGTTACGCCTGCTGGTGAAGCCTATACGTATTCCGCAAATGACATGAGTGTAGGTGATGTGGACGGAGACGGCCAATATGAGTTTTTCGTCAAATGGGACCCTTCCAACGCCAAGGACGTATCTCAAAAAGGCTACACCGGTAAAACGTACGTCGATTGCTACACCCTGGATGGCCAATTATTGTACCGAATTGACCTCGGGGTCAACATACGCGCGGGTGCTCACTATACACAGATGCTGGTTTATGATTTTGACGGAGATGGCAAGGCAGAATTGATGTTCAAGACTGCTCCGGGAACCAAAATCATTAAATATAATAAAAAAGGAAAAGTGACGTCCGAGAAATATATAACGCTGCCAAAAGAAGATCGCAAAGCAGGCTACTCCAACGAAGACGACTACCGTTTAAGTGCTGATGGTTACTATGATCATGTGGTCGACATGTTCAAGAACTGGCACAAACACGAGGAGGTTGTGAAGGGGAACTGGCCTGCTACGCTGGAGGAGGCTTTTGGCATAGAGAAGAAGTATGCCTACCCGTTGTCCCAGCAGGATGCCGAGAGCCTGGCTGATTACTTCATCGATGTCTATGCGCCAAGCCGCAGTGATAAGAATGAGCTGCGCAAGTTCGAAGGCTTTATCGTCGATGGACCTGAGTATGTGACCGTGTTTGAAGGGAATTCCGGCAAAGAACTCGAGACCGTTCCTTATGAACCGGAGCGTCATGATGATGGTCTGATGTGGGGCGATTATGCCATGGCGCGGATCGAGCCGGGTAACCGGGTAGACCGTTTCCTGGCAGGGGTGGCGTATCTGGATGGGAAGAAGCCGTCTGCTATCTTTGCACGCGGATACTATACACGCTCGACGATGGTTGCTTATAACTGGGATGGCAAAAAGCTCAAACGCGAATGGAAAGTGGACAGCGGCTGGACACCGATGAAAAATCCGTTTAACGACGGACCGCATGGCGTAGATGGTACAGATCCAGAGTACGGTTCCATTACAACCCAGGGTGCTCACTATTTTAGTGTGGCGGATGTCGATGGAGACGGTAAACAGGAGATTGTTTACGGTTCAGCCACGATTGATCATGACGGCAGTGTGCTGTACAGCTCAACAGACCTGATGCCTGCGGAGAGTGCTGCACCGGGAACGGTGGCCCGTCTGGGTCATGGGGATGCACTGCATGTGGCAGATATTGATCCGGATCGTCCGGGACTTGAAATCTTCATGGTGCATGAAGGCGGTCCGTGGGCTCCATACGGATATTCCTTACGGGATGCCAAGACCGGAGAAGTGATCTATGGCGGGTACACAGGCAAAGATACTGGGCGTGGCATGGTAGGGGATGTAGACCCGACTCGCCGAGGCTTGGAGACATGGGCCGTAGGATTGTGGACAGCCAGTGGTGAGAAAATAAGTGATAAAATGCCTGGCACAAATATGAATATTCGTTGGGCAGCAGACATGACCACTCAAATTGTGGACGGCGCCATTGATGTCACGCCAACCATCAAGGATTGGAATCGTGGCACACTGCTGACCGCCACAGGCACATTAACCAACAATCATACCAAAGGTACACCTTCTCTTGTGGCTGATATCTTTGGCGATTGGCGGGAAGAGATGCTGGTGAGAACCGAGGACAGCTCAGCCATCCGCATCAATCTGAGTACCGAGAAGACAGACCGGAAGCTGTACACGCTGATGCATGACGCCATGTACCGCGTGGGCATCGCCGGACAGAACAGCGGTTACAACCAGCCTTCCTATCCATCCTTCTACATGGCATCGGATATCGACTGGTCGAAGGTAACGCTGCCCAAGTTCTCCACGCCCCAATCGGGTAAGGGTGGAAAGTGATTAGAACAGATTAATGTAACAAGGCTTATAATACAAAAATAGCTCTGGAATATCCCGATGTGTCTCGGCACATGAAGGGTTCCGGAGCTTTTTTTAATAAAAATAAGCAAGGAACTTGATCGAAAACTCATCGAATCGAGTAGGCATGATATCACATCTATTATCCTTGTCTTAATCAGTCAGATGTTTTGTGGACGCGAATGCTTCGATCCTGCAGGCTCTCTTATCATAGATTAGTTTGGTTATGGAACACTCAGGAATCAGACGGTTCTGCACGGATTTAAAATCAGGATGCCAGACATTCAGTTCATGTTCGGTAAAGGTATGAACAAGGAAATCGGTAATAAGTCCACCATGTGTAACCACAATGATGTTACGGTTTGCCGGCTCTTCATTGTGCAATTCGGCCAGTAGGGAGGCCAGGCGTTCACCAGCTTTTTGGGCCGAATCACCCACGGGTGGGATGTATTCCGGATCAGATGTACATTGATCCCACATCGCGATAAATTGCTCAAAGGTTTGATCCGGGCAATCGCCCCAATTGGCACGCTCTCGCAAGCGGGGATCTTCGGTTACCAAGGAGTGAGTATGGCGGGCAATTGCTTGGGCGGTTTCTTTTGCTCTTTGAAGGGGGCTGGTAACGATTTTGGTCACGGGGAAGGCAGCTTTGGCAAAATGCAGTGCTGTTGACTCGGCTTGTATCGCCCCCTCAACAGTAAGGGAGACATCACCGACGCGTTTTTCTTTTAAACCGTGTCTCACAAGATGGAAGATGGTACTCATGATACTAAACCTCCTTATAGGATAGAGAATAGACACAATATAAGATTAGATGTTAGGTTAATTAGATATATGTCTAATTTGACTATGCAAGTTTAATTGAAGCAATAGAGTTTAAAATCACCTTGCGGAATTGCTACAATGGAGAAAAGTGAGGATTGCTGTATCAATGGAGGTACGACAGATGAGCACGAAACATTTTACGGGAAGCCTGTTTCAGGAGGAGTTGCGAACGGAGGACTGCGGGCCGCGATTCTACGCGTACTATTATAAGCAATGGGACAATTACAGCATGGCCTATCACCATCATGATTCGACTGAAATCATGTATATCATTTCGGGGATGTGCAGGGTGGATGTGCTGATGCCGGATGGGGGTTCGGAGCAGGCTGTGTTGAAAAAGGGACAGTTCATTCTGCTGGATGCAAATGTACCGCACCGTTTGCTGGTCGAGGATGGCGTTCCTTGCCGGATGTTAAATGTGGAGTTTGGCTTTGCCGGCTCGGCGCCTGGACAACCTTCCATTCAGCAGCTCGCACAGGAAGAGGAGGAGGTCGATACCTTCTTAACGCATGCTGCGCCTTATATGGTACTGCCTGACCCGGAAGAGGTATATCACATTATGAAAAGTCTCGTACTGGAGCTCGATCAACGCGGCTTGCTGGACCAGGGCGGACCTGCTATACCGATGCGAATCATTCCTTCTGACGAACGCTCACATCACCGCGAAGCCAGGAATCTGAAGTCACCGGAACAGGGAACGCTGGTACGTACTCTGTTTATCCAGCTGCTGGTCCGGGTTGCGCGGCTGCGTGGAGAGATGAGCCGAAGTGCGCCGGACCAGACGGAGCTGTATGTTAAACGAACGATTGAATTCATGCATCACAATATGGATCGCGGCATTCAGATGAAGGATATCGCGGCAGCCGTCAATTTGCATCCCGGATATTTGCATCGCATTTTTCGTCAACACACTCAGCGGACTCCTACGGACTATCTTACCATGCTGCGAATGGAGAAGGCCAAGATGCTGCTGCAGCAGACCAATATCCCGATCTCGGAAATTTCGGAGTACGTGGGCGTGGGCAGTCGTCAGTATTTCCACATGTTATTCAAGAAATATACAAGCCGGACTCCGGTTGAATATCGATCCATGATGGAGAGACATGTCAGCCAGTACCCGCCACGGGAATGAGCAGATTAGTTTATCTTTTGGCAGCATGAGAGGTGCTTAAATTGAATTATAGAAGTTAGGATTTTTGACAACCTGATCTGGAACAGGTCATGATTTTGATAACGCTTCCCAACTTCCTGTTGCTACAATGATTCCATGAAGTGAGGTTATTAACCGAAACAAATCATTTCGGATGACGGGAGGACATGCGAATGTCGTTTAAAGTGGCATTTATCGGGGCAGGAAGTATCGGTTTTACAAGGGGATTGCTGCGGGATTTATTGACGGTACCGGAGTTTAACAACATAGAGATTGCGTTCTGCGATATTAATCAGCACAATCTGGACATGGTGACAGAGCTATGCCAGCGGGATATTCGCGAGAACGGACTGGATATTCAGATTCAGCCTACCACAGACCGGAAAGAAGCACTCAAGGACGCGAAGTATGTACTGTGTACGATTCGTGTCGGGGGGCTGGAGGCGTTTGCAACCGATGTGGATATTCCACTCAAATATGGGGTGGATCAATGTGTCGGCGATACACTGTGTGCAGGAGGCATTATGTATGGACAGCGCGGAATTGCCGAGATGCTGGACATCTGCAAAGATATTCGCGAACAGAGTGCGCCGGACGTGCTGCTCCTGAATTACTCCAACCCGATGGCCATGCTAACGTGGGCTTGCAATAAGTATGGGGGCGTGCGTACCATCGGATTGTGTCACGGCGTACAGCATGGACATCATCAGATTGCGGAAGCTTTTGGATTGAAGAAGAGCGAAGTGGATATCATCTGTGCCGGCATCAACCATCAGACCTGGTATATTCAGGCTTCTCATAAGGGGAAAGATCTCACAGGGGATCTGCTCGAAGCTTTTGAGAAACATCCCGAATACAGTCGTACCGAGAAAGTGCGAATTGATATGCTGCGCCGCTTCGGCTACTACAGTACGGAATCGAACGGTCATCTGAGTGAATACGTGCCTTGGTACCGCAAACGTCCGGAAGAGATCAAGGACTGGATTGACTTGGGTAATTGGATTAATGGCGAGACGGGTGGCTATTTGCGGGTATGTACGGAAGGAAGAAACTGGTTTGAGACCGATTTTCCAAACTGGATGAAGGACGAACCGATGAGATTCATTCCGGAAAAACGGGGCGAGGAGCACGGTTCCTACATTATAGAAGGGCTTGAGACAGGACGCGTCTATCGCGGGCATTTTAATACCGTTAATAACGGTGTGATCTCCAATCTGCCCAATGATGCAATTATTGAAGCACCGGGATATGTGGATCGCAATGGTATCTCGATGCCGCATGTCGGTGAGCTGCCTCTTGGTCCGGCTGCGGTATGTAATGTGAGCATTTCGGTGCAACGGCTTGCGGTTGAAGCGGCTGTAAACGGAGACGATAAGCTGCTTCGTCAAGCATTCATGATGGACCCGCTCGTGGGTGCTGTATGTAATCCTAAGGAAATTTGGCAAATGGTTGATGAGATGCTGGTGGCTCAGGCACAGTGGCTGCCGCAATATGGTGAAGCCATTGCAGCTGCAGAGGCCAGACTTGCTGCCGGTAATCTGATTCCTACGAAGGAATATGAAGGTGCAGCACGCCTCAAGGTGAAGACGGTTGAGGAGATGCAGCAGGATCGTGATGCAGCGAACAAAAATGCGGGTGAGTCCGATAAGGGAAAAGACCGCGAGAAAGTGCAGCAATAGTCGTAAGATTAAAGATGAATCTGGTCAGAAGATAAATTAAACGTGTGAACCGTGACAAGGCCCACTCCAATGTGTTGGAGGGGGCCTTGTTTTTTTCCTTCCAGCAGTTCCATGTCTCCTGCATAGTCAACACACCTGGCCTCCCAGCAATAACTCCCCTGTACAGCGGGAATGGGGCTGTTGCTTGCTGATTGAATCATGGGTTTAGAATAGTTCCGTTGGTAAATTATTGTGCTGGTTCGTTGCTGGAGAAGATTGTTTCTCAGAAGAATGAACATTTGCATCACAACACATATTACCTTTACAGGCATAGTAATATGTCTTATAGTATACAGAGGGAAGAAGAAAGTCGGTGAATGGGTCAGATGGATGAGCAAGCCATTAACAGTGATTTAATTCGGGGCAACATTGACCCCATTATTCTAAGTGTACTTATACCGAAGGATAACTACGGGTACAGCATTATCAAGGAAATCTACCGGAAGAGTGGGGAACGGTTTGAACTCAAGGAACCTACGCTGTATTCCAGTCTGAAACGTCTAGAGAAGGGCGGATACGTTGAATCCTATTGGGGGGGAGAAACACAGGGAGGACGGCGCAAATATTACCGAATTACCGTGGACGGACGTGAAGTTTATAAGCAGCAGGTCCAGGCTTGGCAAGCAGCCAAGGCACTTATTGACTGCATGATTATTTCCGCTCAAGAAGGAGATGAAGGACTATGACAATGGAAGCTCGTATTACGCGCCATGTGAATCATCTTTTTGAACAAGCACAGGACACCCAGGCCAATCGGGAATTAAAAGAAGAGATTCAGAGCAATCTTACGGCAAGGATTGAAGATTATGTTGAACAGGGATTGAATGAGGATCAGGCATTTCAGAACGCAATTCAGCATGTAGTTGGACTAGATGATATTTTTACCGGTAACCACCGGGTGCAGCGGGTTCCTTACTGGACAGCAGTTTTACAATCGGCTCTGATCTACAGTTTGATAGCCTGGATTATTACGATTCCAATGAGAGTACTTGTGGAAGGGAATGTACTAAACAATTTACTCATGGTTGTCAGCCTGATTGTTGGCGGAACGTATGTATTCTATATGTTGAAGAACAAAAACAATCATCAGGATAGGGAAGACACCACGGTTATTCGCACTCCACTCTTAATGCAGTGGGCGAAAAGATTGTGGTGGATATGGACAGGCTTCATCTTGGTGCTGTGGGCAACACAGGCTGCATTGCGCTTTGGAAGCAACTTATGGTATAACCGGCCAATTCAGGTAGAAGGACCGTACCAATTTGCAGTAATTGCAATTGCATTCACCATCCCTTTATTAAGCGTGATTATTCCACTAGTCGTGCACAGAGCATATCGGATCGTTAGCAAGTATGAGGTAGGTGATATGATATGACGATAAAGAATAAATGGATTATTGCTCTCGTTGGTATTGGCATCATTGGCTTTATAATTGTAGAAGGTATGGTTAATCCGAAATTGGAAGCCAAACATGCGCAGTATGAAGCGGAGCAGCAGCATCCAATGACTCATGATTTTACCGCATTGCAGAAATATCATAGTCCATACATGGGCGATTTCTCCAATCTCAGTCATTTGAATCAGGCATTGCCTTTGCATGATCAATTGAACGGATACCAACTGTACCCGGAAACATTCACAGCTCAAGTCAATTACAGCATGGATACCCGTGAGATAGACGCAGAAGATCTTGAGCAAATACTTGTATATAATGCGACGGCCAATTTTGTGCTGATTGATAACCTGGAGCAGGTCGTCTATCAGTTTGAGGACACCAGCCATGCATTAAGCCGTGGCGCAGCTCAACGATGGGTAGGCAAGGAACTGAAGGCTCTTCGGGACCCTGACCAATGGGACTCTGTGATACGTTCGAAGCTGGAGGAGCCAGCAAAAGTGAAAGAGGCATTTTCACAAATTGTTGACAATTGAGCTGTATGAAAACTTAGGAAATAGGCAAGACACTCGACTCTTCTCCCATGCTATGTTATTATAAGTCTCTGATAACGTGGTAACGAACTAAAGCGTTTGGGTTTTGGTTACAGACATGGAGGGGGTTAAGAGATGAGAAAAAAAGCGATATTACTATTATTTATCAGCATATGCATGATCGTTGTAGCAGGTTGTTCCAGCTCGGGAAGCAAGGATGATAACTCCATTATTGTAGGGATTGATGACAAGTTCGCTCCAATGGGATTCCGAGATGAACAAAATGAAATTGTAGGCTTCGATATTGATTACGCCAGAGCTGCAGCGGAGAAAATGGGTAAAGAAGTTACATTTCAGCCGATCGACTGGTCTTCCAAAGAATCAGAGCTGAACAGCGGCCGGATTGACATGATCTGGAACGGGTACACGATTACGGATGGACGCAAGGAGAAAGTGCTGTTCACGAAGCCGTATTTGGAAAACAGTCAGGTTGCGATTACATTGGCCGATTCCCCAATTACGAAGCTGGATGAGCTGGATGGCAAAAATGTGGGATTGCAGGCACTGTCTTCAGCAGCAGATGCACTTGCAGCCAGTCCCCTGAAGGACAAAGTGAATGCTTCCGAATTCAAGGATAACGTGCTTGCACTGACGGATCTGAAGACGAAACGTCTGGATGCGGTTATCATCGATGAAGTGGTGGCAAGATATTACATGTCGAAGGAAGAGGGAACCTTCAAATTGCTGGATGAATCCCTTGCGCCGGAGCAATATGGCATTGGTATCAAAAAAGGCAATGAAGAGCTGCTCGATCAGCTGCAAAAAGCGCTGGATGAGCTGAATGCCGACGGAACGGCTGCCGAGATCTCAACGAAGTGGTTGGGTGAAGACAAGGTGTTGAAATAGACAGGTTAGCGCCTGACATACGAACGGAAACAAATATGACCCCGTATTCCTCTTGGAGCATCGACTCCATAGGAGTGCGGGGTTAACAGATTAGAGGAGATAAAAATCATGAGTTGGGATTATATATCTACTATTTTGAAACCTATGCTAGAGGGGGCGCAGACAACAATCTTTATGTTCTTGCTCGCCATTGTGCTGTCCGTACCGCTTGGATTCGCGGTAACCCTGGCCATGAGAAGTGGGTTTAAACCACTGGCGTGGCTTGCACATACGTACGTCTATGTGATGCGGGGAACACCACTGCTTTTGCAGGTATTATTCTTCTGTTTCGGTCTTCCGCTGCTTCCTGTAATTGGGGAATATCTGGTGTTTGACCGTTTCGTTGCTGCGGCGATTGCATTTATTCTGAACTATGCGGCGTACTTTGCCGAAATCTTCAGAGGCGGTTTGCTCTCCATCGACAAAGGGCAGCATGAAGCTGCACAAGTGCTTGGCTTAACGAAATGGCAGACGATGACCAAAGTCATCATTCCACAGATGATTCGGGTGGTATTGCCTGCAACGGCGAATGAGTCCATTACCCTGATTAAGGATACAGCTCTGCTATATGCGGTTGCAGTTCCGGAGTTGCTTTATTACGCTCAAGCCGCGGTCAATCGCGATCTGCAGCTGGTACCCTTTTTCGTCGCAGCGATCATGTATCTGTTGATGACCCTGGTGCTTACACTGCTGTTCAAAGCATTGGAGAAGCGGTTTTCATTTGAATAAATTAAATCTGATTAATCAAAGGACTGTCTGCATATGACACATATTATAGAAGTGAATCAGTTAAGAAAATCTTTTGGAACACTCGATGTATTGAAGCAGGTATCCTTCAACGTGGCGCCGGGTGAAGTCATTGCCGTGATCGGACCGTCCGGCTCGGGCAAAAGCACGATGCTGCGCAGTCTCATTCACCTGGAGGATATCTCCGGTGGAACGATTCGTATTCAGGATCAGACCCTGGCTGACAATGGTCGTTATGCTGGAGCTGCGGAAATACGCAAGATCACGGATCGGATGGGTATGGTGTTTCAGCATTTTAATCTGTTCCCGCATCTGACCGTACAGGCGAATCTGGAACTGGCACCGAAGACGTTGAAAAAAGAAAGCACTGCAATGATCCGCCAGCGAAGCCTGGAACTGCTCGGTAAAGTCGGACTGTCCGACAAGGCGGACGCCTATCCGGCCAATCTGTCCGGTGGACAGAAACAGCGCGTAGCGATTGCCCGTGCATTGATGATGCAGCCGGACATTCTGCTCTTTGACGAGCCGACTTCAGCACTCGATCCCGAGTTGACAGGCGAAGTGCTGAGAGTCATCAAAGACCTCGCACAGGAGAACATGACGATGATGATCGTTACCCATGAGATGAGCTTCGCCCGTGATGTTGCGGACCGGGTTTTCTTCATGGATAACGGCGAAATCGCTGAAGAGGGACCGCCTGAGCAGATCTTCGGCAATCCCAAGCTGGATCGTACCCGGACCTTCCTTCAGCGGGTGGAAGTGGATGCTTAGATAGTCATGAAATGAAAAGTGGTGCTCCATTCAATATGGAGCACCACTTTTTTATTCTTCCAGCCTAAGAGACATACCCGTCAAACAGCCACTGCCCTTCGGGAGAACGAACGTAGGAAAACTCGTATGCGATATTTCCCTCGGAACCCTTTGTCGTAATGTCTTTAGCTATAAAGAGCATGAAGTGGTCGGAATCCTTTTGATCATAACCCCTGAATTCGAATTCATTCCAGTGGATATTCTGTATGAAGTTAGTTTCGTAAGAAGAATCTCCATACTGAATAATAAAGGCGTTTTTGTTTTGTGAGAGCTCCACATTAGGAGATGATACAGACTCAATATACGCGATATCACCTGAATTCATGGCAGCAATCAATTTAAAAGTCATGTTGAGAGTTTCTCGTAGGTTATTTCTTGTTTCATCCTCATCTACGCCCTCCTGGAGGAGAGTAACCTGTTCCTGCAGGCGAGTGTTCTCTTCCCTCAGTTCCTTGATGGTTTGGGTCATTTCGGCATTCTGCTCGATCACCTCAGTGCTCTCGATAGATGCACCGGGATCATTGCAGCTTGGTAATAAGAAAACGGCGGATACAAGTAAAAGAAATCCTTTATACATGATAACCTCCTTATACTGGAAAATACTAACATACTTTCTCCGCAATTACATGATTTAATCGACTCCAGATATCCATAGACAATATTGATTTTCGCTCAAGAGACATGCCGACGAAAAATATAAGAGAGGAGTTTTTTATTAGAGTGGGATAACTAATGATTGTATAATTACAAATTTATTAATATATATATTTATTTTTCAATACGACATGAATCCCCTTACTTCGACAAGGATATGCCCTTAATATGAGGTGGAGTATAGTGTTCGAATCCAGAATCGCTATGCAGCTTAGCATTATGAAAGGAGGTTAATACATCCATTCATAACGTAACAAAAGTACTTTTCATCTAAAATGGATTGGGGAAAGAGAGAGAATGTATTTATTATCTTAAAATATGAAAGCGCTTCACAATTTGGATATGAACAGAACTATAATTGATAATTTGCAATACAAGCAACCAATTGAAGGGAGAGCGATCCAATCATGCAACGTGTATACAAGTTATGGAACAAGCTTAGCACGATGATGCTCGTATTTGTGCTTCTGACTGTCAGCATGGGCAGTGGAAATGCATTGGGGGCAGCAAGTTCATCGACAACTTCGAATACAACCCGGGTTTCTGTACACGACCCATCGATTTATTACGATTCAGCCACGAACAAGTACTACATTTACGGCTCACATCTGGCTCAGGCCAGCAGCACGGATCTCCGAAACTGGTCTTACGAGGGAACGCAGGGCTATACCAACAGCACCTTGTACGCACCCTCCACTTTCGAAGGCTACTATTACATCAAAAATAAAAACAGCAACCTATATCTGGACGTCACCGATGGCTCGGCTGCCGATGGGACAAGCATTCGCCAGTGGTCCTATAACGGTTCCGATGCCCAGAAGTTCAGAATTATGCACTACGGCAACGGGGACTACTATCTCCTTACCGCGAACTCAGCCTATAAAAGTGCCATCGACGTTAACAGCGGCTCGGCTGTCGATGGTGCTCTTATTGAGCAGTGGGCATATTGGGGCGGTACCATGCAGTTGTTCCGGATACAGCAGAATGCAGATGGCTCGGTTGCTTTCCTGACCAAGGCATCCGGATATGCTAGTGCACTGGATGTGGCAGACGGCAGCACGACGGCTGGTGCCAATGTTCAGCAATGGAACTACTGGGGTGGAGAGATGCAGAAATGGGAACTGGTCAAGGCAGGCGGCACTGGAAATGCATCCCGCAGCTCGGGAGCTGCCTTGACATCCGCCTTGGCTGTTTCATATGCATGGGCCGGATATAATGATCAGGACAGCTCCGGAGGTCATGCGGTATGGGCACCTGCATCGCCGATTTACAATGCTTCATACACATGGGCGGACGGTTCCAAGGGAGCCTACATGCTGTATTACTCCACTTCTTCCACCTATATCCGCTCAGCTATCGGATTCGGGGTATCCAAGTCTGTGAAGGGGCCTTACGAGTACATCGATACCATCATCTACTCCGGATTCACAAGTGGAAACAACCCGATTACGACTACGTCCTCACTTGGAACCAAAACCGTAAATACGTGGTATCAGCATACCAACATTCCTGAGCTGATCGACAAAGGCAGTCTTTCGGGGACGCGGAGCGGTTGGTTCTTAAGCAATGGAGGTTTTAATAATACCCTGTTCCCGAATGCCATTGATCCTACCTTGACTTACGACAGTTCGGGAAAATTGTGGATGAGCTACGGATCTTGGTCAGGAGGGATCTATATTCTGCAAATTAATCCGGATACAGGACAGCCTATCTATCCGGGATCGGATAACGGCAATACCGACCGTTATTTCGGCAAGCGTATTGCGGGAGGGTACGGCAAAACGGGAGAAGCTCCTTATATCGTTTATGACAAGGATGCAGGGTATTACTACCTGTATGTAACATACGGCGGGCTGGCCAATGAAGGTGGTTACCATATCCGTTTGTACCGTTCTACGACAATCGATGGAACTTACACAGACGCAGCGGGGAATCAGGCCGTATATGCTTCCGCTTCAGTCGATCAGTCAACTCGCGGCATCAAGCTGTTTGGTAACTATGCATTCTCCGGCATACCGACTGGTTACAAATCGGGCGGGCATAACTCCGCTTTTGTAGATACGGATGGAGCAAGGTACCTGGTCTACCACACCCGATTCAACAATGGAACCGAGTATCATGAGGTTCGCGCGCATCAGCAATTCCTGAACGCTGACAAATGGCCGGTGACGGCTGTGTACGAGTTTTTGGGAAGCAGCATCTCTTCCACGGGTTATAGCGCAAGCGACATGACGGGAACGTATCAGTTCGTCAACATGGGGCTCGATGCTTCCATTAGCGGTGTGGGTATGCTTCCTACCCAAAGCGTGACGCTGAATTCCAATGGTACGATAACCGGTGCAGTAACCGGTACGTGGTCCAATACTGCGGGTACGTATTACTGCACGATGGTTATTAACGGAGTGACTTACAAGGGTATATTCTTCAAACAGAAGAATGAATCGGCCAGTCATAATGAAGTCATGACCTTCTCGCTGATCGGTTCCAACAATCAATCCATCTGGGGTTCCAAATAGGAACAGCCGATTAGACGATACAACCCAATAGTTAAATTTAGATGGCATTATCCCCTCATCGTAGACAGTGAAGAAAGAGGTCATTTTACAATGAACTCGGCACTGGAAGCTAGAGGGGATTTTTGTTTTGTTATATCATCGAAAAATTCAAAACGGTGAGAGCTTTAGATCACCAGTACTTATTGGGTTTTAGTCACCCTCCAAGACCTAAAAAAAACACAAGTGAACGAAAAGACAGTCCATTGTTGCTCTGCCGCAGGAACGCTAAGATAAAGTTGTTAAAGCGTTTACATTATGTTTCGAAGGGAGCTTAACTCGGATGCCAGAAATTACGATCAGGTTGTATGAAGGCAGGACGAATGAGCAAAAGCAGGAGATCGTCGAGGTGTTTACACGCGAGCTTTCGCGTATTATCGACCGCGAGCCGGAGTATATTTCCGTTTCATTCAACGAGATCCCATGGGACGAGAATGTTCCTGACAATCTGAAAATCAAGCATTCACAGAAACAGGAAGGGGAAAAGACGTGAAGCCCGCGGATATCGTGCCGTCAAGCCAGGGCACAACCGGATTGCACAGATCATCTGGCTTCGGTGCTCGGATCGGCGATGCGAGGCGTTACCTGTGGCGTTACCGGATACTCTATCTTCTCTCGGTGCCTGGCATCCTTTATTTTTTCCTCTTCAAATATGTTCCACTATTCGGTTCGGTCATTGCTTTTCAGAACTATAACATCTTCAAAGGCATAACGGGGAGTGATTGGGTAGGGCTGGAGCACTTTCAGAAAATGTTTAGCCATTATGATTTTTTACGGATTCTTAATAATACATTGCTGCTTGGATTGTATGATCTTGTGATTGCATTTCCTGTCCCCATTATACTGGCCATTTTGCTCAATGAAGTACGGCAGATCATGTTCAAGCGAACACTTCAAACGATTGTTTATATGCCTCACTTCTTGTCTTGGGTTGTCATCAGCGGCATTTTTATGGGGATTTTCTCCATGGATGCTGGTGTGGTGAACAAAGCACTCGAATTCTTAGGTTTTCAACCCATCTATTTCCTTGGAGAGGATTCGTATATTCGATCCATTCTGATTGGTTCGGGAATCTGGCGGGATTCCGGGTATGGCACGATTATTTTTCTGGCTGCTATCGCGGGTATCAACCCTGATCTGTATGAGGCTGCAGAGGTGGATGGAGCGGGACGATTAAAACAAATATGGTCGATTACGCTGCCCTCACTACTGCCAACAATCATGATTTTGCTTTTGCTGCACATTGGTAAATTTCTGGACCTGGGCTTTGAGCGTGTGTTCGTATTTCTTAATCCGCTCAATCTGGAATCTGGTGAAATTCTCGATACGTATATCTACAAGGCAGGTCTTCTATCGCAGCAATACAGCTATACAACGGCCATCGGGTTATTTAAGTCTGTCGTCGGATTGGCACTTATCGTAATTGGTAATTTCATCAGCAAAAAAACAACTGGCGAAAGCCTGTATTAGGAGGCGAGATCTATGCGTACCCCTAGTCTTCGCTACCGTATTTTCCGCATTGGAAATCTCGTTTTTCTTACACTGCTTACGTTAACGATGATCCTTCCATTCATTAATGTGCTAGCCCAGTCGCTCAGCAGCTCGGAAGCGATTATGGGAGGCGAGGTTAGCTTCTGGCCTGTTGCATTTACATGGATTAATTATGAATATGTCTTCGGGGATGCTTCATTTTGGAGGGCATTTGCGGTATCGGTTGGCGTTACACTGTTGGGTACGCTGGTCAACCTCGCCGCAACAGCCTCGCTGGCTTATCCGGTCTCGCGTCCGGAATATAAGGGACGTTCCGTAATTGTGATGTTCGTTCTTGTGACCGTTGTGTTCTCAGCGCCGTTAATCCCAAACTTTATTCTGATGAAAGAGCTCCATCTGGTCAACAATCCACTGGTTCTTATCGTACCTGGAGCCATCAATGCCTTTAACTTCTTCGTGATGCGATCCTTCTTCGCACAACTGCCTGGTGAACTGATTGATGCTGCACGCATAGATGGTTGCGGAGAGTTTGGCATAATTTGGCGTATCGTCATTCCATTATCCAAACCAGCTATGGCATCACTTGGCATTTTCTATGCAGTGGGCCACTGGAATGCGTACTCCACGGCGCTATACTATTTGAATGATCCAGCCTGGTGGCCAATTCAGGTGACACTCAAGAAGCTGTTTGAGAGTGATGATATTTCCGTTGATCCGGGATCCGCCGTCTACAGCACCCTTGCACACACCTCACCAGAAGGCATCAAAATGGCGACCATTATTATCGCTACCCTGCCTATTATCATTATTTATCCATTTCTACAGCGGCATTTTGTGAAAGGAATCATGGTCGGTTCCGTCAAATCTTAGTAACAGGAAGCACACACATCTGACGGAAACGGGGGATGGCGATGTTCAGAATCTTGATTGCGGACGATGAGCCTATGATTCGAATGGGTCTGGCCAAAATGATCAAGCAAGCGGGATTGTTTGACTGTGAGATTCGGCAGGCTGCAAACGGAGAAGAGGCTCTTCAGGTGGTGGAAGCATATCGGCCGCACATCCTGTTTACAGATATCCGGATGCCAACGATGGATGGGATCGAGTTGTGCCGACGATTGTCTGAGCAAGGCCGCACAATCCGCATTATCGTTGTCTCTGGTTACTCGGACTTCGAATATGCCAGAGCCTGCATGGATTATGGTGTGAAGCGTTATTTGCTCAAACCTGTAGGGCGGCAGGAGCTCTCTGAGCTTCTTCACAAATTGCTGTCAATGGAAGAAGAAAGGCCCACCTTGTCCCTTGTGCCCGTGAGAGAACTGAATGATTGGGCGATGCGTCTGGAAAGTGCCATTTGGGAACTTAGACATCCGGATGTGAAGGAATTACTGGAAGATTGGTCCCAAAGATATCCTGCATTCTCCTTAATGCCTGAGCAGACGGCGGAGCTTTTTCAGGACATGCTGGAACTGATCGTTGCCCGAATGAATGCACGCGGTAATGGAGTTTTGAGTTTGCCTCAAGACACATTTGTAAGCGTTTCCCAAAATAAATATTTTGAATCGTTGGTCGGTGCCGTCGACGTGCTGATGAACAGAATCAAGGAGCGGCGCAGCGGCAAAAAAAAGCATCCGGTAGAAGAAGCAAAAGCCTATCTGGAGGAGCACGTGCGCCGTGAAGTGTCGCTTGAGGAGATTGCGGCCAAGCTGGGACTTAACCCGTCCTATTTCAGCCAATTGTTCAAGCAGACAACAGGTCAGACCTTTATACAATATCGGATACGCAGCAAAATGGAGCTGGCCAAGCGGATGCTTGAACAGCCGGGCAACCGGATTACGGATATCTCCTACGAAGTGGGGTATGCGGATCATCCCCATTTTACGAAGACGTTCAAGAAAATTACAGGACTGACCCCGTCCGAGTACCGCAACCGAATGGGCATTGAATGATGAAACGCAGCCTGTCGATCCGTCTGTTCTTTCATTTTGCTGTCGTCATTACACTGTCCCTCACAGCCATTGGCTTGTTTACTTATACCTATGCCTCCACGGAGATGAATGACCAGCTTGCTGACAACATTGCCCAGACGATGCGCAATACGGCTTACCAGACAGACTTATATTTGCAGAACTACGATCGGGCAACCTACTCCATTCTCTCGAATGGAAGCGTCAAGCATTTTCTGGACATGAAATCCGAGGATAGCTACGCCTACTACGAATACAGCCGACAGATCAAAAAAAATGTATTTCCTCCTGTTTTTATGTTGTACCCGCAGATTAAGTTCCTGTATGTGATCGGGGAAAATGGGCGTGTTGTCATTGACGATAACCAGAATTCCGCAGGCATCCCGGATGTGGATGGGGATCTTCAATATAAGGAGCTGCTGGCTTTGACGCCAGCGGATGGAGAATCGATATTGCTTACCCGCAGCATTCGCAGTGAACAGACTGCCAACGTAATTACGATTGCACGCCGGATCAGGGGATTATCATCCTATACACCTAACGGTGTACTGGCGGTGGAAATCAATGTACTTGAACTTGACAAGATTTGGGGTGAACTCGATCTGGGTCAAGGTGGATATCAGTATGTAATGGATCAGAACGGAACGGTAATTTACACGCCCGGGGAGGAAGAAGCGCAGGTAGCCATGCCACCTGGTATTGCAAGCAAGCTTATGGACATGGATGCGGGTTCACTTGAGCTGGATCCAGACGGCACCAAACGACTATTCATTTCTGAAATTTCTGACTATTCGGGCTGGCGCTTTATCGCTTCCGTACCCTTATCAGAGCTCCAGCGTCCGATTGCAACGATCCGTTCAGCAACGCTATGGGTCGGCGCAGGAACTTTGCTGGCAGCACTTGTCGTGGCTTATCGGATCGGCGCATCACAGGTGGAGCCGATTCGCGTGCTGATGAACGGAATGAGACAGACCGAGAAGGGGATCTGGAACAAGGTGGAGATGAAAGAAAGGCGGGATGAAATCGGCGTATTGATCCGCAGCTATAATCTGATGGTCAGCCGCTTGTCGGACATGATTGAACGTGTGTACGAATCTGAACTACGCCGTCAAAAATCAGAGATTGAGCTCCAGCAGGAGGCGCTCGAACGGCATCGTGCAGAATTCCAGGCACTTCAATTGCAGATCAATCCGCATTTTCTGTATAACACCCTGGAGACGATCAAGTGTTATGCCGTGGTCCAGGACTCGGAGGAAATTACACAGATGGTGGAATCCATGGCCCATATGCTCCGTTATTCCATTCAAACCAATTTGGAAGAAATTACAGTGGCAAATGAATTAAAGCATGTACTGGCCTATCTTTCAATCATGAAGCATCGCATGGGCCGGGAGCTTGAAGTAGAGGTAATCATCGCTCCGGATCTGCTGCTGGAGAAAATGGTACGGCTTACCCTTCAGCCGCTTGTTGAAAATGTGCTTCAACATGCATTCCCGCATGGCATGGAGCCTGGTCACTTCATTCGTATTGATGCGATGCGGGTGGAAGGACGTTTTTTGGTCATGATTCAGGATAACGGCAAGGGGATCAATGAACGACGTCTGGAGAAGCTGCGTCAGCGACTTGAACTCAATCGCCTTGCTGGTGAAGATCAGGATGACGTATACCATCGCGGAGGCATCGGACTAATGAATGTTCACCGGCGTATACAACTGGTGTTTGGAGAAACCTACGGCCTGATGATTGAGAGTATGGAAGGCATAGGAACCACCATTACGATGGCGCTTCCGGCGGATCAACACAGCAAGCGAATCTAAATCGATTATAGAGAGGATGAAAGTGAATGAATATTAATTTGCAGAACAAAATTGCGCTCGTCACGGGTTCAAGCGGAGGCATCGGCGCTGCCATTGCCGGAGGATTAGCTGGGTGCGGAGCTAAGGTAGCCGTGAACGGTCTGCATAATATGGAGCGCGCCGAGGAGGTTGTGGCTTCCATTCGAGCTGCCGGCGGTGAAGCGGAAGCATTCCGGGCGGATGTAACAAATACGAAGGAGATTGAATCCATGATCGGTGATATTACTTACCGTTTCGGAGGTCCCGTTGAGTTGTTAGTCAATAATGCGGGCCATCTGGTGCAGCGAAGTCCAATTGAAATGATGAGCGAGGAATTGTACGGCCGAATTATGGATGTGAATTTGAAGAGCGCTGTTTTTGTCTCCAAAGCGGTCATTCCCGGCATGAAAGCCATCGGCCGCGGGCGCATTATTAATCTGACTTCGGTGGCAGCGCATAATGGAGGCGGTCCAGGTGCAGCGATTTATGCAGCCTCCAAGGCCGGAATCATTGCTTTGACGAAAGGTCTTGCCAAGGAGTTGGCCGCTGCCGGTGTTACGGTCAATGCCTTATCGCCGGGTTTCATCGGTCAAACGGCATTTCATGCAACGTTCACTTCGGAAGGGGGACGATCATCTGCCATTAGCAGCATACCACTCGGGAGGGAAGGGAATCCCGATGATGTGGCTGGAGCAGCGTTGTATCTCTGTTCCGATCTGGGCTCATTTATAACCGGAGAAACGATTGAGATTAATGGCGGCATGTTCATGCGTTAATACCACATCCATTAGTTAAAGGAGGGGACTTATCCATGGAAGTTAAACGAATGCCTGCAGAAAGTCCGCTATACCAACCGAAGAGTGGACCGTTCCACGTGGACTATGCACCTAATGAACAATCCATTCTCCAAGAGAACCCGCCGAGGTTTACCTGGATGGCGGCACAGCAGGAGGATGAAAATGCGTATATGGTGCAAGTATCGACCACGCCTTCTTTTCAGGAAGAAGAGACGATGACATTTGCCCCGATTCCTTATAACTTTTTTACGCCAAATCGGGTATTTGTGCCCGGAGACTATTACTGGCGCTATGCACTGCTTCTAGATCATGCGGTGCTGGAAGGCACAGCGGTGGAATCGGAGGTAGCAGAGGGTGAAACACGGGGGAAGTCGGCATGGAGTGAGGTGCGTCAATTCACCGTGCCAGCAGGTTTGCCTGAGACACCGATACCAGATCGTCTTCAGCGTTATGACTCCACGGAAGTGGCCCATCCTCGTCTATGGCTCGCAGAGAGCGGATTGAAGAAGCTTGCAGAAAGCATTGCATCCGATCCAACCTACTGTGGCTGGGATTCGTTTCTTTCCGATTCTGTAGAGCCCTGGGTAACCCGCGAATTGATCCGAGAACCCGGGCCTTATCCGGATAATAAGCGAGTCTCTTCATTATGGAGACAAATGTACATTGATTGTCAGGAAGTATTGTATGCCATTCGGCACCTCAGTATTGCAGGACGTGTACTTGGTGACAGAAGGTTGCTGGAAGCAGGGAAACAATGGCTGATTCATGCCGCGGGATGGGATACAGAGGGCACGACATCACGCGATTATAACGATGAGGCTGCTTTTCGGATCGCTGCAGGTCTGGCCTGGGGATACGACTGGCTGTATGATGAGTTGAACACTGAGGAGCGTGATATGGTAAGAAGCAGCTTGCTGCGCAGGACAGAGCAAGTGGCACAGCATGTCATGGTCCGTTCCAAGATTCATCACGTTCCTTATGATAGCCACGCGGTGCGTTCATTGTCCTCTGTGCTCGTACCCTGCTGTATTGCCCTGCTTCATGAGGAACAGCAGGTTGTGGAGTGGCTGGATTATGCCATCGAGTATTACGCCTGCTTATACTCACCGTGGGGAGGCAGTGATGGCGGGTGGGCTGAGGGACCGATGTATTGGACAACAGGTATGGCCTACGTAACCGAGGCGATGAACTTATTGCGAAGCTATACCGATATAGACTTCTTCTACAGGCCTTTTTTTCAGCGCACAGGTGATTTCCCGCTATATATGTATCCGCCTGATGTCCGGCGGGCCAGCTTTGGCGATCAGTCCACCTTGGGTGATCCGGTAAACTTAAAAACGGGTTATCTGGTTCGCCAGTTTGCAGGAGTGACAGGCAACCGCTGGTACCAATGGTATTTCGAGAATGTACGCCGCATGGACCCGGGAACAGAGGGGGCTTTCTACAATTACGGCTGGTGGGATTTCCGCTTTGACGATCTGGTATACCGACATGATTATCCTCAGGTGAAGGAAGAGGTCCCTACAGACATCGAACCGGTTAAATGGTTCCGTGATGTGGGTTGGGTAGCCATGCACCACCGGATGGATGATCCGGAAGAGCATATCATGCTGCTGTTCAAGTCGAGCCGGTATGGCTCGATCAGTCATAGCCATGCGGATCAGAACAGTTTCACATTGCATGCGTTCGGTGAGCCGCTTGCGGCAGATACCGGATACTATATTGCTCATGGTAGTTCCTTTCATCGGGATTGGCGCAGACAGACACGTTCCAAAAATAACATACTAATTGGCGGTGCCGGACAATACGCCGAGAACAACAAGGTGCTGAACATGGCGGCAACCGGACAGATCGAAGAAGCCTATTGGCAAAACGGAGATGGCTATGTACGTGCAGTAGCGACGGATGCTTACGCGAGCACAGTCCCGCATGTAAGGCGGGTTATGAGAGAAATTCATTTTCTGCAATTGTCTTATTTCGTTATTGTCGATTACATTGATCTGGATAAGCCGGACAGCGTCCAGTGGCTGTTTCATGCCCTGCACCCATTGCAGTTGAAAGGACAAAGTTTCAGATTGAATGGAAGCAAGGCAGGCTTAGAAGGAACGTTTGTTTACACGTCGTCCGGTGCAATGTCGCTGAGTCATTCGGATCAATTCTCGGGTGTGGACCCTGCTGAGTACGAAGGCCTGCCAAGACATTATCACCTAAACGCGGAAACACGGACTGCCTCAAGTCACAGGATCGTGACTCTGCTTGTGCCTTACCGGAGCGGGGAGCCAAAGTATGTGCCATATTTCATCGATGATCAGGATCATGGCATCCACCTATACTTTACCGATAACGGAGTTACGAAGAAGATTGAGGTATCCAAAGCGTACTAAGGCTCTACCTAAAGAAAACGCAATCCGATCTAAAACATCCCCATTGTTGCAGAAGGTGGGGATGTTTTAACATTGATCATATGAAAGCGCTTTACTTATTAGGGATACCTAAAACGGGATGAAAAGAGGGGTAGCATGAAAAAGTGGATGACCTCAGGTATGGCCTTGTTGTTGACGGCAGCCGTTCTGGCGGGATGCAGCAAGGGAAGCGGAACAGCATCCGGTGAGAATGGAGTGGATGGCAAAACGAGTTTCTCCATGTCACTGCGTACGTTGGCTTACACTTATGTGGAGAAGTCGCCGGACATTAACCAGGATAAGTGGGTGAAAAAGCTCGAGGATCTGACCGATACGGATCTGAAGATTGTCTTGGTGCCTCACAAGGAATATGAACAGAAAATGGTCCAGATGTTCGCAACCAATGATATTCCTGATGTCGTGCAGGGTGATGGAGGCATCAACGGCAAAGAGATGGCAGGCTCTGTGGAAGCGGGAGTATTTCAACCGCTGGATGATCTGCTGAAGGAGTATGGGCCCGACTTGCTTAAGACCGTGCCGCAGGAGGCCTGGGATCAAGTGACCCATGACGGCCATATATATGCCATCCCCGAATATTTATCCAATCCGTCCCGTCGGGCTACCTGGATTCGTAAGGATTTGCTGGAAAAGACCGGCCTGCCTGTGCCGACCACGGTAGAGGAAACCCTCGAAGTTCTGCGCGCATTTAAGAAACTTGGCGTGGAAAATCCCTATATGGGGCGCGAGGATTTTAAATATGCCGACACCTTCTTCGGAGCTTATGACGTGCAGCAATTCTTATCGATGATGGAGCAGCAGGGTGATCAGATCGTACCAAAATTCATGGATAACGAGAATATGCAGCAAGCGCTGACCGTGTATAAGACGATGTATGATGAAGGACTGATTAACAAAGAGTTTGCAACCATTAATTCAACGGTTTTCAAGAATACGATTCTCTCCGGCAAGGCCGGTATGTGGTCCATGAATGCGAACGAATTGATTCAATGGGAGAAACAGATCAAAGCATCGGTTCCGGATGCGGAAGTTGAGATTATTCCTTCACCTGTTGGCCCGGACGGTAAGGGTGGCTACTACTTGTATGGTCCCGTGACACGTGCCTACTTCATTAATAAGGATGCAGCAGATCCGGCTTCCATCATTCGCTTTTTTAACTGGATGGTATCCGATGAAGCAGAGAAATTTTTCACGTACGGAACGGAAGGTGAGACCTACACAGAAGATAATGGGGTAATTGCGTACAACGCTCCGACGGATTCTGCTGGTGTGGATGAGGAACGCTATCGTCAATCGTTCTTATGGTTCGTACAGGATACGACGTACAACAAGGGATCTCTTTCGTTAACCGAAGAAGGCAAAAAGCTTATGAACATTTACGATACCATTTTGGCGAAAGAGGGCCGTGATGGTATTACCTTTGATCCTCGTTTGGAAGCCTTTGTTCAGAATCCAGACATCGCACCCAATTCGGATACGCCTCCTCAGGTACTGCTAACACACATGATCAAGATGGTTTACGGCAAAGAGCCGATCTCTGACTGGCCGAAAGTGGTGGAGGAATGGCGAGCCAAGGGCGGTGACCAGGCCATTCAGGAAGCTACGGAAAAGTTCAAGAGTGGTGAAGGGGTGTCCGCACCGCGTCGTTAGATGCAGAACGGGATGGAAACAGTGGGAATTCAGGTGAACACGGAGGGGATACAAGTGAAAGACTTGTTCAAAACGTGGAAGAAGCGGGTTGTGCTTGTTGTCATGTCTGCCTTGCTCGTTAGCGGTACCATCGTTCCTGTACAAGAAGTCCGTGCGATGGAGGAAGCTGTTCCTCAGATCTCCTTAAATTCTACATTGGAAGGGGAAATCCAAGATCCCGAAGGCCCTGAACTCGAGATTTACTCCGAAAACTTTGATGACCCGGATAACTTCGGATCTACTGGCGGGATTGCGCTGAGGGCTCCATGGCTGCAGGAAGGAGAAGGAGGAAGCAAGGCCAAAACGTCCTCCTCGACTGCCGCGCCATCGCTGCCCAACATGATTAAAATCGATGGAACCGATGCACTTGCGCTGCCGCTTAATCTAACGGGATATGGTAACATCCGGCTGAGTTACTATACACGTGCCTCATCCTATATAAGCGGAAGTGTCATTGTCGAATGGTCGAAGGATGACGGTGTTTCCTGGACGACGCTGGAGACGTTCGATCTTCCGCCAGGCACGCCGGATCTGAAAAATAAGGAAGGCAATACGTTAAAAAGCTGGGCCCTCAGTCCAGATGCGAACAATAACAGCACCGTTAAAATTCGATTTCGAACGGGAGATGTCATGCAGGCCAATATGTATCTCGACAATGTCGCTATCTACGGTCAAGCGATTCCTGGCATAACCCCCTCTCCATCTCCGGTGCCACCTGGGGAGGAAGCCACAGAATTTACGCCTCCACAAGGCGTAACTCTGTATGAAGACGTGGAGATTGGCATGGCGGGTGACCGGGCAATATATTCATCCATTGCTGTGCCCGAGACTGCCGCATCTGAACCTATGCCGGTCATGGTCTATATCCATGGAGGCGGATGGAATCATGGTGACCGAAAGCAAGCATTGAACACCATATGTAACTATGTGCTCAAGCGCGGTTACGTCGGTGTGTCTCTGGACTACCGGCTGACGCCGGAGGCGCCTTTTCCTGCCCAGATTCAGGATGTGAAGCTCGCCGTCCGCTATTTGCGGGCTAATGCAGCCCTGTACAATCTGGATCCGAGCCGTATCGGAGTCTGGGGCTCATCGGCAGGAGGCCATCTGGCTGCACTGCTTGGAACAACCGGAGATATCGTTGCTGGCGAGACGATAGAGCTGGATACAGGAGCAATGGTACAGGTGCCTGATCTTGAAGGTTCTGGTGGGTGGCCAGAGTATTCGGACAAAGTGCAGGCGGTAGCCGATTGGTACGGACCTGCTGATTTTACGACTACGTTTGCCAATAATTACAGCTCCGTCACTGCTCTTCTGGGTGGACATCGGGCATTTGATGTACCCGAGCAGGCCAGATTGGCGATGCCAGGTACGTATGCTTCACCGGATGATCCACCGATCTGGATTCGGCATGGGGATGCTGATGCTACCATCCCTTATACGGACAGTGTTACTTTTGCAGGACAGCTTCAATCCGCAGGTGTACCGATTGTGGATCTCAAAATCGTTGCTGATCAGGGGCATGGATTTACAGGAACGGCTTCCGAGATTGCCAATGCGGAGGCATGGGCTTTCATGGATGAACATGTGAAGAATCGGGTTGTAACCGAGCCGATTATATTCAAAAACAATCAGGAATACACATCGCCTGAAGAGGAAGATGAAGTGAATGAAGAAGGCTCACAATGGATCGAGAAGCTCATCGTCAGCAAGCTCCCTAGTGACGATGCGGCGATAGATAGTGGCAAGCCGGATCTTAATTTTAATCAAGCTACGGGTTCCAGCACCGGATTGCTCAGCATTTCATCCACCTCGTCTACCAAGAAATATGTATATCTCAAGTTTGTCATGACAGGTAATGAAGGCGAAGGAGATCGGTATCGACTGCGAATCGCTGCCAAGAAAGGCACCTCGAATACGGATACGGAGCTGTCCCTCTACGGTTTGGATGAAACGGACTGGAGCGAATCTTCATTAACCTGGACCAATGCTCCAGTCAAAAGTTTGAACGGGAGTGCACTTCTCGGCACGTTCGTGGTTACTGCAGATCGTGGAGGAAGCCCGGCAGTTTATGAAGTTGATGTGACCGATTATGTGAAGAACCGTCCGGCTGAAGGGGAGGTGGCATTTCTGCTTGCCGACGCTGAAGCAACAGGCGTCTCGGTGAACGTGTACACCAAGGAAGCCAATGGAACGAGCAATCCTAGACCCCAGTTAGCGGTCATTGCTCTAACGGAAGATGGCACTGACTCGATTGCGCCTGAATGGGAGCCGAGGGCGAAGCTGGAACTTCGCAACTGGGGAACGGATTTTGCCGAGCTGCGATGGCCAGCAGCAAGCGATGATATGGCTGTGGCTGCATATCGGATCTACCAGGACGGTACGTTATTGGCAGAACAAGACATCCGGTCATTCCGAGCGGAAGGACTTGCAGCCGGAACGGCGTACACGTTTCAAGTAAGGGTGATTGACGAGGCAGGCAACATCAGCAACGAGATTACAACCGACATGGCGACCCTTACGGATCCTGTATCGTCGTTGCCTATTCTGTCCGTTTCAGCAAGCGGCAGTGATGGTAATCTGGAAATCAACACGATTGACAATAATAGCTATACACGCTGGTCCGCTGCTGGAAGCGGGCAATGGATTTCTTTTGACCTGGGCGAGGAACGGCAAATCGGCTATGTGGGTATTGGTTTTTACAAAGGAGATGCAAGGAGGACGTCTATCGAGATCGAAACATCTGTTGACGGAGAGCAGTGGGTACAGGTATTCAGCGGAGAAAGCGGCGGGGATACAACGGAGATGCAGGCATTTGATATTCCGCACACTTTCGCACGTTATGTACGGATTACCGGACATGGGAATTCGGATTCGAGCATCTACACAAGTCTGACCGATGTGCATTTGTATGCGCCTATGTCGGGTGGGGGTACTCCAGTGGCCCTGATTCCATACATTGTTCCAGAGCCGCCGGAGGGGACGGAGCCTTTTACAGCTCCAGGTTTGACGGAGACCGATGGAACACCACATGCCGTTCATTTTCCAAATGCCGTAACCGGACGGACCATAGATGTACGGAATTACGGCGCAGATCCTGCCGATAATGCTAGTGATGACCAGCCCGCAATTCAGGCGGCGATTCATGATGCAAACGTTGGAGATGAAGTGTTTTTGCCCGACGGTGTGTACAATTTGTTATCCGGACCAGACAACGCTACCAATTTGACGCTTAAATCCGGGGTGAATCTGAGAGGGGAGAGCACCGCAGGGACCGTGCTGAAGACATCTCTTGATCAGATGACCGGCAGTACCGTTCTGAAAGCATCTGCTCAACATAGCATTCTCGTATCCAACCTGACAATCACATCATCATGGTCCGGTAATTACACGACTGATCATAAATCCAACAACCCCTCCGCAGGGGGGCCGGACACGATGATTCACATCGCTAACTATGGTGAAAGACCATCCTATGACATTACCATTGACAGTGTGGTTGTGGAAAAATTCAAACGAATGGCGATCCGCATTGAGCACAGTCGTGATGTCGTTGTGAAGCATGCAACATTTCGTAATGCAACGGATCTTGGGCCTGGAGGTTCTGGCTATGGCATTTCCATTCAGGGGACGGCTAAAACCGATCGACTTGGTTTTGACAATGATACGTTATGGAATGTGGTAGAGAACAGTACATTTGAAGGGCCTTACTTGAGGCACGGAGCGCTAATCCAATTCGTGGCCCACAACAATGTACTGCGCGGCAATATGTTTAACGGTACGAAGTTGGATGCCATTGATCTTCATGGAGAACTGGAGTATTTCAATGAAATCTCCGGCAATGTGATCGCGGATGTACTTACCGGCGCAGGAATCGGACTCGGCAATACGGGAGGTTCAGCGCCCAGTAACCACAGCAAATCTGGCAAAGGGAACTATATTCATGACAACACAATTACGAACAGCCAGATCGGCATTTCGGTGGTCATGGGCACGCCTGATACGTTGATCGAGAATAATCTCATGGAGAACACATCCACAATTGCGGATGCAGTAGGAATTAAGGTGCTGAACGGACCGGGTACAGTGATTCGTGGCAATGTGATCCGTGATAATATCGCCAGCAATTATTGGGCCGTGAGGCTGGATTACGACAAAGGGGATACGGGTGCCGGGAATATTGGTGAGGGTAACCCCGAGAACGTATGGATTGAAAATAACCGGCTTGAAGGTAATACGAACGGGATTGGTCTCTTTGCCGGAATTGGGATTTTGCTGAAAGATAATACATTGAATAATGTGATTGAAGATTACTACAAGGCAGCTGGAGTGACTGTGACAGAGTTATAAGTATGCGTAACACTTAAAGAAACAAGGAGCCTATCAGGCATTTTATGAAGTTGAACCTATGGAGATATACCACTACACTTCCGGTTCAATCCAAAATAGCCTGGTAGGCTGTTTTATTGGTGAATTAACCTTTTAAGATTCATTAAAGGTTTGTCCTCTACCATGGTTCATATAAGCCTCAGGTGCTTAACAGAAACCAAGAAGGAGGATGTAACATTTGAATAACTTACTACAAAAGTTTGCCGTAACGGCACTGTCCGTGACGATGGTGACATCGTCGTTTGGTCTGATCGTCAGCCCTAACGCTGCGCATGCCGCAGAGGATGCGGCGGCTACAACGACCAGCACAGGAGTTGCGCAAGCCTATGAATCGTTGTTTCAGACAGATAATGTTATTGATATTAACGTTACGATTGATGATGCGGATTGGGAGAGCATGCTTGAAAGTCCGCTGGATAAGGATTACAAGAAGGTCAGCGTGGAAGTGGACGGCAACAAGCTGGATAATGTCGGTTTCTCCACCAAAGGCAATCTGACACTGAAGTCTGTAGCATCCATGGAAGATTCGGACCGTTACAGCTTCAGACTTAAGTTTGATAAATACGATAAAACGCAAACCCTGCTTGGCCTCGATAAAATGGTATTGAACAACAACTACGCGGATCCATCGTACATGCGTGAAGTTCTTCACTATGAAGCGCTTCGCAGTATTGGTATGGATGTACCGATGACGAACTACGTCAACCTGTATGTCAACGGCGAATTGGTTGGTTTCTATACGGGTGTTGAAGCAGTGGATGACAGCTACCTGGAGCGCAACTACGGCGAAGATTACGAAGACGGTGTTCTCTATGATACCGACGAGAGAAGTTATCTTCAATATGAAGAGGGCAGCGACTACAGCACACTCACTGAAGATTTGGGTACGGACGAGAATAAAACCAAACTCAAAAACTTCATCAAAACGCTGAATGACATGCCTGAAGGAGAAAAAGGCGATATCGAGAGCGTGCTGGACGTGGATTCCGCACTTCAATATATCGCGGGCAACATGGTCTTCGGCAACTATGACAGCTATAACGGCGACAAAGGGCACAACTACATGCTCTACAGTGATGCCGATGGTAAGTTCACGGTTGTACCTTGGGACTTTAACATGTCTTTCAATGGGTATTCGGGTGGGGGCGGACGTGGAACAACGACAACCGGAACGACCACAACGAACACCAATGCAACGAACGTATCCGTGGACGAGCCAGTACTCGGCATAAGCATGGAAAATGTACCGATGATCAACAACCTGCTTGCGGTGCCGGAGTATAAGGAAAAATACTTGAGCTACGTCAACGCGTTGACGGACTACCTGGAAGGCATCCAAGACCGTATTACAGAACTTGCCGATGTCATCCGCCCTTATGTTGAAGCAGATCCAACGAAATTCTACACAACCGAACAGTTTGAATCCAACATCGCTTACTCTGCTAATGCTGATGCAGCAGGCGGCATGGGTGGAACGCCACCGGAAGGGTTCGAAGGCATGACGCCGCCAGAGGGCATGGAGGGAATGACACCTCCGGAAGGTTTTGAAGGAACGCCTCCAGATGGAACGACACCACCTTCGCAGCCGGAGGGCACAAGCGCAACCGATACAACAGATACAGCGAGCATAGGAAATACACAGACACGTCCCGGCGGTAACTTCGGCGGTGGTGGAGGCATGGGCTCCATGGCAGCAGGATCGCTGACGACGTTTGCCCTGAACCGGCTTGCCAACTTGCAGGAGCAGCTCGGACGCGAAGTGACACCGCTGCCTGAGACCACAGAAGATGCAGGCTCGGAAACTTCTTCTGAAACGGGAGCAACAGACCAAACCATTTCCGTTACTTTGGATGGCCAAGCCATTTCGTTCCCGGATCAGGATTCGCTGGAGCAGGGTGGCCGGGTAATGGTACCTGTCAATGCCATTCTTGAAGCGCTGGGTGCAGAGGTGACTTGGGACAAAACGGCGAAGACGGTAACTGCTGTTCTGAACGACCAGACACTCGTACTCCAGATTGGAAGCAGTACTGCAACGGTTAATGGGGAGACGCTTGATATCGATGCACCGGCCATTATCCTAAACAGCCGCACACTGGTGCCAGTACGCTTCATCTCTGAAGGCTTGGGACTAACTGTGAATTGGGATCAAACGGCAGCACAAGTAAGTCTTACATCCCAATAATCTAGAATGGAACAAGAGACTCGATGAACACATCGGGTCTTTTTTTGTTTTCCTTTTTTCCATGTGTTTCGTTCCATACTCCCTAATCATAAGCGACCTTGTATTCTTCTGTTCAATATGAATATATGAATCTAGACATATCTAATCGATCTAATCAGGACATCAAAATTACCAGACAGAAGGACATTCGCACACGATTACGGAAAACACGGAAATGTTTTGGTTTTTTCATTGAAAAATTGTGATAAATATCACTGAAAACTTATAAATAATGTGTTTATGCCTACCGATAACTCTATATGTGATATTCGAAATGAATTCGAAATTCGCTTCGGTATACCTCAATTATATAGGGAAATGGGTGGCTCAACACATGCGAAGCATGAGCATCGGTACCAAAATCAGTTTGATCGTTATCAGTATATTTATCTTGTTTTCCTCAGCCGTAGCGGTAAGTGTGATTCTGGAAATGAGACAGGGAATTACAACATTTGCAACGGAAAAGGCGAAGCGGGATTTGGAGATGGCGGATCGAATCATTACATACAAACACCCCGGCGACTGGCTCATCAAGGATGGCGAGCTTTATAAAGGCGAGACAGCAATGGAGGGTAACTTCGAACTTGTGGATGAGATCGGTGAGGCATCGGGAGATACAGTCACCATTTTTCGCGGGGAAGAGCGCGTGGCAACCAACGTGATGATGGATGGAGAGCGTGCTGTTGGGACGAAAGTATCGGAACAGGTTGCCCAGGCTGTTTTGCAGCAGGGGGAGAAATTTTACGGTGAAGCCGTTGTGGTGGGACAAAATGTCCAAACGGCATATCAACCGATCAAGGATGCAACCGGGGCAATCATCGGAATTCTCTATGTAGGGGCATCCCAATCGTTGATTGATGTCATTATTTCTTCATTTCTGAAAACTTTCCTGATTGTAGTCCTGCTCGCGATGGTGGTAGCAATTACAGCCATTATTCTGTATGTCCGCAGAGTGAAATTAAGAATTGAACGGGTGTCTATGGCAATCAAGCGTGCAGGCACGGGGGACTTCACGCAGCCGGTTGTCGATCACGTCCAAGACGAGATTGGCATGCTGGGTGCCGGGTACAACGAGATGAGAAGCAGCTTACAACTGATTATTCAGGGTGGCCTTCAAGCGGGGGAGAAGGCTAAGTATTCGACCGGAATTCTCTTGACCATTGCGGAACGGACGGCACGGGAATCGGAACAGATTGCTTCGTCGGTAGAACAGGTTGCCAGAGGGGCAGAGAGCCAGACGATCAGCACGGAAGAGAACCTGCAGGCCATGGAAGAGGTGGCAATCGGAGTGCAGCGGATGGCAGACAAGGCTTCCAGCATCTCGGAATCTGCCCTGTACTCCCGCAGGCAGGCAGAAACCGGAGGAGAGGCGGTGCAGCTGACCGTTCAGCAAATGTCAACGATTGAATCTTCCGTTACAACAACGGATGAAGTCATTCGTACACTGGAAGAGAAGTCGGCCCAGATTAGCCAGATGGTTACCACCATTCATGAGATTGCGAATCAAACAAACCTGCTCGCTCTCAATGCATCCATTGAAGCGGCAAGAGCAGGGGAGCATGGCAGAGGGTTTGCCGTCGTGTCAATCGAGGTTCGCAAACTGGCTGAACAGGCCGGAGATTCTTCGAGCCGCATTGAGGAACTGGTAAAAGCCATGGAGCAGGACATGCTGCAGTCATTATCAGCCATGTCTCGAGTGAAGGAAGAGGTGCAGGAAGGGCTGCGCTTGACCCGTGAAACCGAACAGAACTTCAGCCTGATCCGGGACACAAACTTACGAATCGCATCAGAGATTGAGGACATGGCGGCGACGAGCGAGGAGATGTCCGCCGGCGTGGAACAGATTGTCGCTTCCGTTCACGAGATTGCGCGTCATGCGCAGACGGCCAGCGCCAATTCGCAGCAGGCTGCCGGATCCGTTCATGAACAGCTCAAGTCGGTGGAACAGATTAAGGCGTCTGCAGCTGTGCTGTCCGATGTTTCGACCGAGTTACAGACATCGCTGAGTCCGTTCAAGATCTAATATCTGGTACAATGAGGAAAAAGGAGGGAATACGCATGGCTCCCGATAAAACAAAACTTTTCCCCAACGAGAACATTCGAACCGTCTGTTATATTCAAAATTTGCCGCCTCGCCCCAATGTGGACATCGGTGACTATACCTACTATAGCGACAACAGTAATCCACCGGAACATTTCTATGATCGAATTCAGCATCATTATGATTTTCTTGGGGATCGCCTGGTGATCGGCAAGTTTTGTGCGATTGCAGAAGGTGTGACCTTTATTATGAATGGCGCGAACCACCGGATGGAGGGCATGACAACCTATCCTTTCAATATTTTCGGTGGAGGATGGGAGAAAGTGACGCCTACTCTGGATCAGTTGCCCTTTAAGGGCGATACCGTACTGGGTAACGACGTCTGGCTTGGGCAGAATGTAACGATCATGCCGGGTATCACGATCGGAGACGGTGCCATCGTAGCATCCAACTCGACGGTAACCAAGAATATCGAATCTTATGTCATTGTTGGGGGTAATCCAGCAAAGCCGATCAAAAAGCGCTTTGATGACGAGATCATTGCTTTGCTGCTGGAACTGAAATGGTGGGATCAGGATGAAGAGTGGCTGGACACCCATTTGGAACGATTGGTTTCCAGATATGATCCACAGACGTTACGTGAGCTTTTGAACAGCAAGTAGTTGATTAAGAAAACGAGGCAGCAGCTGGTTCCTGACGGAGCCGGCTTGTTTTATTTTAGACTGCGTACCCCTATGTCTGTGGCCTAGCTGCCATAAATAATGTCTCAATATTGAGGAAAGAGATGGAATGTTTCTTGTGATATATCTCATAGAATATCGTTAAGTAAGCGCTTCCAAATACCAATATGAATTCACGGAGGGGTTCAGGATGCGAGTCAAGAGTGCTGCAAAACCGCTCATCGCCCTGTTATTGTCGGCTGCTTTATTTGCCGGATGCCAAAGTGTTCAGCCACCGTCGGTAAGTGAACCGCAAGGAACGGTAGATCCACCTGCTGCAACCACCCAAAATGAACCTGCCCCACAAACCAATAAGGAGACTCCGCGCAATGAGACGTTGTATGTCAATGGATTGCAATGGGGACCACCCACCAACTTCAATCTGCTCAGCGGCAATCCCGCCTTTCCTGTGAATTACGGAAACTCCAGGGAACTCCTGTATGAGACTTTATTTATGGTGAACCAGTTGGATGGAGCGCTTGAGCCGCTGCTCGGCAAGTCATATGAATGGACGGATGACGCTACATTGCGGATTGAGCTGAACGCGGATGCCAAGTGGAGTGACGGAAAGCCTTTTACCGCAGATGATGTGGTGTACACCTATGAGCTGGGCAAGAAATACGACATTAACTGGAGCAGTTTCTGGACCTACATTCAGGAAGTAAAAGCCGACGGAGCACAGGACGTGGAGATCAAGCTGAATCCCGATAATCCCAATAAACTGACCGTGCTGGACAGCATTGAATTAATTCCGATGCTGCCGAAGCATATCTGGGAAGAGATCGAGAAGAAAAATAATAATGATCTGACGGCGATCCGCAAAGAAATCAACGATAACCCGGTGGGCACGGGAGCTTATAAGCTTCACTTTTACAATGATCAGAAAATTACAATCATTCGCGACGACAACTACTGGGGACAAAAGCTGTTCGGCAAGCTGCCAGCACCGAAGTATATCACCCATGTGATCTACAAGGATAATGCGGCAGGGGATCTGGCGTTCAAAAGTGGGCAAGTAGACGTCTCGCAACAGTTTATCCCACAGGTGTGGAAAATGTGGGAAGGCGGCGCTCCGGTCAAAACCTATCTGAAAGATGCTCCTTATTATCTCCCGGGTTCCATGCCGAGTATCTTCTTCAATCTCTCCAAAGCCGGACTGGATAACGCAGATGTCCGCCGGGCCATTGCTATGAGCATCAACTATGACAAGATCTCCGAACTGGCAATGAGCGGTTATTCTGCACCAATGCAGCCTTCGCTGACCTTGAACTCGGATGCCGAGTCCAAATATATGGATCAGAATGCAATCAAGTCCCTACAATGGACCACCGATGTGGAAGGGGCCAATGCGCTGCTTGATTCGATTGGGGCTACCAAAGGCAAAGATGGCATTCGTGTACTGAATGGTACCCGTCTCGGACCGTTTGAAATTGAGTGTCCATACGGCTGGTCAGACTGGAATGCTGCCCTGGAGATTGTTGCACAGAGCGCCAAGGCGATTGGCATTGAGATTCGAACCAAATTCCCTGAATCTCCGGTGTGGACCAACGATCTGCAAACCGGCAAATTCGATATCATCATGAACACCCCTGCGGGCGGAGTGAGTCCAAGTCAACCTTGGAACCGTGCCATGACAATTATGTATTCGAAAGGCGTTGCACCGCTCGGCGAGATGGCGTTCTGGAACTGGGGCCGTTACCAGAATGATCGTGCAGACGCCATCATTGAAGAGATTCCTTCCGTATCGGATGAGGCAAAACTCAAGGAACTCTATACCGAGCTCAATACAATCTGGCTTACAGACATCCCGTCCATTCCACTGATGTACAGACCGTGGGTGTTTGATACCGTGAATGAGTCCGTCTGGAAGGGCTTCCCGTCCGAAGGGGACGGTACCAACATTCCGCCGCAGATTTCCATGGATGGCGCAGGCATCAAGGCACTTTACCAAATTCATAATTAGGAGATGCAAGAGCGTTCTCACCTTAGTACAGATATGGCCTTATCCGTAAAAATCGGGGGGTGCTGAATCCAATGAATGCCTACGCCAGATATGTAGCGAAAAAAGTGTTCTGGTATGGCCTGACCCTGATCATCGCCATCGGATTGAATTTTATTCTGCCAAGACTGATTGAAGGCAACCCGGTGAGCATGATCGCGTCCAAAATGACCGCAGGCATGACCGACTCGGATTCCATCAAGCGGGTGTATGAGACCTTTACGGTTGAATTTGGTATCGATCAGCCGCTGTGGGCCCAGTTTGGCATTTATCTTAAAAATCTGTTCACAGGCAATCTCGGCACGTCCTTCGGATTATATCCGAAGCCTGTAACGGACATTCTGGCCTCCGCCGTCCCTTGGACGGTGGGGCTTCAACTCCCGGCTATTCTGGTGGGTTGGCTGATCGGCAATCTGCTCGGTGCAATTGCGGCGTATCGGAAAGGCGTTTTTGATAAAGTCCTGTTTCCTGTTGCACTGTTTATCAATTCCATTCCTTTTTTCACTCTGGCTATTATTATGCTGTATGTCTTTGCTTTAACACTGAAATGGTTTCCGCTGTCCGGAGGATATGACTTCCAGATGGTGCCTCAGCTAAGCTTCGACTTTATCATGTCGGTCATACGCCACCATACCTTGCCGTTCCTGTCCATTGTGCTCGTGACCATTGGCGGTCAGGCGATTGGTATGCGGGAGATGTCCATCTATGAGCTGAATTCGGACTATGTGCTGTACAGCAAACTGCTTGGCATCCGGGACGGCCGCATTGCGCGCTATGTGTTCCGCAATGCCATGCTGCCTCAGATCACGGGACTGGCGCTCTCCATTGGCACCATGGTTGGTGGATCACTGATCTGTGAAATTGTGTTCAGTTACCCGGGCATCGGCACGTGGCTGTTCACGGCCATACGTCAGCTCGATTATCCGCTCATTTCAGGGTGTACATTACTGATTGCCATCGCCGTGCTGCTGGCCAATTTCACGATTGATGTAATCTATGGCTTCATTGATCCGCGCATCAAGGCTGCTCAAATGGAGGAACAATGACATGAAGCATTCGATCTCTATTTTGCTGAAATCGCCCAAGTTTATGATCGGTGCGGTGACTTTTGTAGGCATGCTGCTGCTCGTTACCATCTATCCGCTCATTAATCGCAGTGATCCGCTGGAGATGATGGCGATGGCGTTCCAGCCTCCGGGGGATGGATTGCTGCTGGGGTCAGACAACTTTGGGCGCGATATCTTTCTGGAATTGATGTATGGCATCCAGACATCCATTCGGGTAGGGCTGATTGCTGGCGTTTTTGCAACGGTCATTGGCCTGATTATGGGCTTGGTATCCGGATATATCGGGGGCATGCTGGACAATTTCCTGACAGCGGTCACGAATATCTTCATCGTGATTCCGTCGTTCATTATTCTGATTCTCATCTCAGTCAGTATTGATTCCCGCAGTTCACTCGTAACGGCCATCATTATTGGCATCACGAGCTGGCCGTGGACAGCCAGGGCGGTGCGTGCGCAGACGACATCCCTGCGGAGCCGGGACCACGTGCATATCGCGAAAATTTCGGGACATAGCACGCCGCGTATTATCATCCATGAAATTCTGCCGTATATCGCGTCGTATGTTGTGATGGCCTTTGTGCTTCAGACCGCCTCGGGCATTCTGTCCGAAGCCTCAATCTCAATGCTCGGGCTCGGCCCGTATAACACGATATCACTCGGCATTCTGATGAACTGGGCACTGGTATTTGAAGCCCCGGTAGCAGGAGCATGGTGGGCATTTATTCCTGCGGCATTGGCCATTGCCGTCATTACGTTCTCGCTCTATCTGATGAATACGGGCATGGACGAAATCTTTAATCCGAAAATAAGGAGCTAAGACCATGGACCAACCTATACTTCAGGTCAGCGGCCTCAAAACTTATTATCGTACCCGGCTCAAAGAGAATGTTTATGCGGTTGACGGGGTTGAGTTTGGTTTGAAAGAAGGGCAGACGCTGGGCATTGCGGGGGAGTCGGGCTGCGGCAAGTCGACACTGGCACTCAGCCTAATGGGCTTTTATTTCCCGCCCCTGCATTATGGCAGTGGTTCGATCCGGATCAATGGCACAGATATTATGCAGCTGAACAAGGAGCAGCTGCGCTCCCGCATTCTCGGTAAGGAAATTGCCTATATTCCGCAGGCCGCCATGAATGCACTCAATCCAACGCTGCGCATTATTCGGTTCATCGAGGATATTATGAAGGAACATCGCCCGGAGATGAAGCGGCAGGAAGTGCGGAGGATGGCAGCGGAGCGTTTTCAATCGCTGAATCTGTCCCCGGATGTGCTGGATATGTATCCGAATGAATTATCCGGTGGCATGAAGCAGCGAACGGTGATTGCCATCTCAACCATTTTGAATCCCAAAGTGCTCATTGCGGATGAACCGACATCCGCTCTGGATGTGACTTCACAGAAGGCAGTGATCCGTCTCCTGAAGGATTTGCTGAAAAAGGAAGTGATCAAATCCCTGGTGTTTATCACACATGAGCTGCCGCTTCTGTATCACGTCACGGATGAGATTATGGTGATGTACGCCGGCGAAATTGTGGAACGGGGAACGGCGGACCAGATGATCTTCAATCCGCTGCATCCATATACCCGCAAGCTGATGGGATCCATTATTGTACCGGAAGAGGGGATGAAGGAGCATAAGCTTGCGGCCATACCTGGTGCTCCGCCGAATCTGAAGCATGTGCCCGAAGGCTGCAGATTTGCCGAGCGCTGCACGCTGGTTACGGACGAATGCCGGCAGGGCAAGATTGAGAATATCCAAGTGGAAGAACGGATCTATCGCTGCCTGCTGACACCGGAAATCCTGGAGCAGATCAGGAAAGAGGAGCAGCTTGATTCATGACTCCCGGAAGGAGTGAACCCGCATGGCGATGGGCAAGGTGCTGATTAGCGGCCGTCATCTGACGAAGGTATACGGTACAGGCAACCGCAAAAAGGCGGCAGTAAACGATGTCAGCTTTGATTTTCACGAAGGCGAGATTATTTCGATTGTTGGAGAGAGCGGCAGTGGCAAGACTACGCTTGCGAAGATGATTATGGGACTGCTTAAGGAAACGAGCGGGGCCATCGAATATAACGGAAAACCGAGACAGCTGGGACGATACCGTGAACGCAAAGCCTATTGGAAGGATATCCAGGCCATTTTCCAGGATCCGTTCTCCTCCTTCAATGTCTTTCACCGGGTAGAGAAGCTGCTGGTAGACTGCATCAGGCTGCAAGGTTTGAAGCTCAGCCAGGATGAGGCGTACATCAAAATGAAGGAAGCTTGTTCCTTCGTTAACCTGAAGTTTGAGGAGTTGTACAATAAATATCCATTCGAGCTGTCAGGCGGGCAGATGCAGCGATTAATGATTGCGAGGATCTTCATGCTGCATCCGAAGGTGCTGATCGCCGATGAGCCTACCTCTATGGTGGATGCCTGTTCGCGTTCCACCATTCTCGATATGCTGCTCAAGCTGCGTGATGAGAACCGGATGACGATTGTGTTTATTACCCATGACGTGGGTCTCGCCTATTATGTGAGCGACACGATCTGCATTATGGAGCACGGGCGGATGGTGGAGGCAGGAAAAGCAGAGGAAGTCATTCACCATGCGGAGCATCCGTATACAAGGCAGTTGATTAACGATGTGCCCAAAATTCATTCACCCTGGGTGCTGGATTAACACAAATCAAGCCCTGGACCGTTTTGAGCGGATCAGGGCTTTTTGTAGTCCAATATGAAAGGGTTCGTTAGCGAGTGGGTGATTGTTGTGTCTGTTCAGACGCTGTTGATGGGGCTGTGGAGTGGGTGTGATCCTTCGCGATATTCTGGTTACTCTTCTTGTCAGAATAATAGTTAAGAATGTCATCAACGCTAGAAAATACGACATTTACATTGTAATTATCGTTGTTTGTTTGAATGAAAACCTCTTTTCCGGTACGGTTGTTGCTGCCTTAATTTAAAGCTTCTTTCATCATTAATCCTGCCGTGAATACAGGAACTTTTCCTGCAGGAAGCTGGATTTCCTTGCCGGTTCTCCGGCTTTTACCCATGCGTGCTTCACGCTCTTGTACCTCGAATTTTCCGAATCCGACAAGCTGAACTTCTTTGCCTTCTTTTAAAGCCTCTAGAATCGAATCGAGTACAACGGTTACGGCCTTTTCGGCGTTCTTTTTGGAAAACCCGCCAGATTTGGCTACTTCGGCAATCAATTGTTCTTTATCCATCTGTAATCCCTCGCTTTGTATGGTTTGCGTTCGGGTCGTTCTGATGATCTGATAGGTCAGGCAGAGAATAAAAACAAAAAGCTGCCTGTAAAGGCAGCTTGCATATAATTAGATGACTGTAACGTTTTCAGCTTGTGGTCCACGGTTACCTTGAGTTACATCAAATTGAACGCGTTGTCCTTCATCCAATGTTTTGAAACCGTCGCTTTGAATTGCGCTGAAATGAACGAAAACGTCATTTCCTTCTTCAATTTCGATAAAGCCGAAGCCTTTATCCGCGTTAAACCATTTCACTGTACCTGTTTGCATGTGATTCCTCCAAAAAAATAAGTTTTTAAACGACCATTTTGATAAGTGCTAATTAAAAATTAACGCTGACCAGGTGTATTCAAACCACAGACTTGATGTCCGCTAATGTATCGATTAATATGATAATACCATGTCCGCTAATATAAGTCAAGATTTGGAGGTTTTTTCTAATGGATAAGGTTTCTGGCATGCCGGTGCAGGGGGAGATGGTGGTTCAGGAATTCATAAATATGCTTACACTTCAGGGTCAATTGACTCCCAAAACGTTAAAGGAATACGCGAGTGATCTTAAACATTTTCTCGAATGGTACAAAGGCAGCCCGCTTGTGGTTGATCAAATCATGTGTATTGAAGACGTTGAACTCTCAACGTTAATGGGCTACCGGGATTATTCGAAGAATGTTTTGCAGTTGAAGCCAGCGACCATTAACCGCAGACTGATTACCCTGAAGCGCTTCTTCAAATGGGCTGCAGCAGAATCCAAGATCAGCTATGATCCTTCCAAACCTCTAAAATTCATTCCGGAAGACAAGGTGAGCCCTCGCCGGATGACAACCAGGGAAGAAGAAGCCTTTCTCTCTGCGATCGAACATGGCAGCTCTCTTCGGGATCAGACGATCCTGACGCTCATGTTTCATACGGGGTTACGGACGATGGAAGTATGCAATCTGGAGCCGATCGATATTGAACTGGGAAAACGAAGCGGACAGCTCACCGTGCGAGCCGATAAACGAAACGGGCAGCGGAAAATTCCGCTGAACATGACGTGTGTTATATTGTTGAAGAAGTATATGGAAGGTCTGAGTCCGGATAGCCCTTATTTGTTTCCTTCAGAGAAAACCAGCGATCGTTTGACCGAAAGGGCACTGCGTCATCTGATCAAAAAGGTGATGACTTCAGCCGGACTGGAAGGACTAAGTTCACATGATTTGCGTCACCGGTTTGGCTATGCCATGGCCGAACATGTTCCACTGCACCGTCTAGCTGAAATGATGGGGCACACGAATCCCGACAGAACGATGATATATGTAAAAGGGTTATATGCCAATCCCTTAGAGCAAGAGAAGGAATCTCACCATTTGGAGTAGATTAAAAGATATACTGTGGTCTTTACTGCCGTAATATTGCGTTATACTAAACTACATACGAATGATAGCCCTAACCGCTTAAGAGCGGGTTAGGGCTTATTGATAATCTGCGCACCAGTTTCAAGCCATTTGCGCTTTCCGTCCTCATCTAATCGTTTCTCCATTGTGATAATTGCATACGTTCCATCATGCTTTTCCCAGAACTGAATGGCTTTTGAATGGTCAGGGTCCAGAAGCAGGGCAGGCATGAAATCTCCATTTTCAAGCAAGGATCTTCGGGCATCACCATAATAGACCTGACTGAAAGAGGAGTGCTCTCTGCGGGGGATTAGATGTTTGGCATGCTCCAAATCGTAATACAGCTTCCATTCGCTTAGATTTTCCTTATCTTCATCTTCACCCATCACTTTACGAATTACTTCTAATCCCGCACTCCACGATCGTGTTAACTTATCCCTTAACTCCTGAGAATAATCTTGCCACATCAATGATTTCGTAGGCGAATGAAGCTGATCAGATCGAATGGTTTCGGTGATGGCTCCGCTACAAAGCAATACGGCGCCGATCCCTGTGGTTAACAATCCAGCTTTTAATTTGTTCATGTGAAATAGCATGTTCCTTTCTCGCAATTTCTCGGATTGATTCAACTATAATTTACCATAAATTCAAGATGAATGTGATATAAATAAAAGTCTTACTTACCCATAAAGTAAGCGGTTACATAAACAAAATAATATTGTATAGTATGATGGCAACCTTGGATCGAAACGACATATACATGAGCATCTTGCATGATTCCAATAAGCTGGGGGAGGAATTCGGACGTGTACCGGGTATTGCTGGTGGATGATGAAGAGGACGTACGCGAAGGACTAGTCATAGAGGTAGATTGGGAGGCCCTGGACCTGCGAATCGTCGGTTTGGCAGAGAATGGCCGTGAAGCGCTGGAGATGGCGGAGAGGGTTGAGCCGGATATCGTGGTAACAGACATCAGCATGCCGTTCATGGATGGACTGGAGCTTGCGCGAAGATTGCGGGAACGCAACCCGCTTGTGAAGATTGTCATATTGACAGGATATGATGAATTTGATTATGCCAGGCAGGCCGTCTCACTGAGTGTGGATGAATATTTGCTGAAGCCGTTCTCAGCCGGGCATCTGACCGAACTGCTTACACGTCTGCGAGCGCAGATGGCCTCTGAAGTGGCAGAACGCGAAGATGTCCGGCAGCTGCGGGATCATTATTATACAAGTCTGCCGCTGGTGCAGGCCGATCTTATGGCTACCCTGCTGCATCGGCAGAAATCGCCGGCGTACATCCATGGGAAAGCAAAACAATGTGGTCTGAACCTGCACGGTGAGCGGTATGGGGTATCTGTTTTGACGCTGCACATGGAGGGAGACGGGAAGAAAAACGGCCATCAAGGGGGAACAAATACTCAGGAATTGGTAAGTTCAGGCGAAGTATCGGTAGAAAAGGAAAATCACGGTTCCGGGGGATCACTGCGTCACTCCGAGGATGCGGAACTGAAGCAGTTCGCTGCGCTTAACATTGCCGAAGAGGTATGGAAGGAGCACGGGGCAGGACATGCTTTTATGCACCAGGAAACGATTGTTCTGCTTTTTATTGACCGTGGGGGTCAGCGCGAAGGGGAGATAAGACAGCAGCAGGCACTTGAAAATGTCATCCGCAGCATTAATCATTACTTGCGCATCCCGGCTACCGTGGGATCTGGGTCAATGGTCGAGACACTCTCGGATGTGAAGCATGCCTATGATGATGCATTACTGGCGCTCGACTACAGACTGGTGCCGGGAACTGATTCGCTCATCTATATTGCAGACGTGGAGCGGCAGACTGCAGGCAAGCTGCGTTTTGACGAACTGAAACAGCAGGTGCTGACCCGCACGCTCAAGGCAGGAACCAGGAATGAGCTTGAAGACGTACTGGGAATCATTTTCCGAGAAATTACGGTGGAGCATGGGCGGGGGGACATCCAGCTATATCTGATTGAAGTGTTGACAACCGTGTGGAAGGCCGCGCAGGCATCTGGTGAGGACATGGAGGATATCTTCGGTGCAGGATTTCAATTGTATGCGGATTTGTTCCGATTGCCGGGACTGTCTGAGGCACAAGACAAAGTGAGGGATGTCTGCGTGCTCGTACAGCATCGGATTGCCAGTGGGCGCCAGCATGTATACAAGGATATTGTGGAGCAGGCGCTGCGGTTTACGAAGGAACATTACGCCGATCCCGATCTGTCCATCCAGAAGGTATGCGGTTATCTGCATATCAGCTCAGGTTATTTTTGCGGCATTTTCAAAAAAGAAGTACAGCTTACGTTCCTGCAATATCTGATGCAGATCCGCATGGAGGCGGCCAAGGAACTGCTTCGCTCCACGGAGCTGAAGTCGTTTGAGATTGCGGAACGGGTGGGCTTCGCCGAACCGAATTATTTCAGTTTTTGCTTCAAGAAACATATTGGCATCTCGCCCAAAGAATACCGTAAGCAGTCTGCGCTGACAACGCGTGAAGGTGCAGAACGATGAGAACGTTAGCCGGGTGGATGAGACCGTTATGGCTCCGGCTGCGTTTCCGTCTTCGATCGTCGAAGGTTAGCAGTATTCGGTCTATTATTACGTGGTCCTTTTCCATCTTCATCGTACTTGTGCTCACCATAATGGCCCTGCTTCTGCACGATAAATTCACTCAGGCTGCCGAACGCAGCGCTGAACTGACAACGAGACAGATTGTCGATCAGGTCAGTTACAACCTGGAGGACTATGTCCGGAGCATGTCACATCTGTACCGGGCCATTGAGGAGCATATGCTGCGGGACGGAACCTGGGAAGGGGACCAGGTGGACAAACAGCTGGATACACTGCTCAGCAGCCGGGAGGACATTATCTCTATTACCCTGCTCGATTCCAAGGGCGAACTGCTCAAGAACAGACCTTCGGCCGAGCTAAAATCAAGCGCCCATGTGACACAGCAAGGGTGGTTTCAATCTGCGCTCAGAGTGCCGGATCACCTTAGCTTTTCACTGCCTCACATTCAGAACATGTATTCAGGCCCCTATAAATGGGTCGTATCAATGAGCAAAGGGATTACCGTACGGCAGAATGGTCAGGACCGACAGGTCATTCTGCTGGTGGATATCAATTTTAAACAGATGGATGAACTGAGCCGCCGGGTCAGTCTGGGGCAGCGGGGATATGTCTACATCATCGACGAGAGTGCAGGCAATATTGTTTATCATCCGCAGCAGCAGTTGATGTACATGGGGCTCAAAAGCGAAAATATCGAACAGGCCCTGGTCGCCACAGGCAGTTATGAAGATGAAGCGGATGGACAGAAAAGGCTGAATACCGTGAAGTCTGTTGCCAATATCGGATGGAAAATTGTCGGTGTGGCCTACCTGGATGAAATCATGACAACCCGGCAGGAGGTCAATGGCTATCTTGTCCGGGTACTGCTGGTTGTGTTAATACTCGTTATTCTCGTGTCCATGCTGCTCTCTTCCAGTCTGACACGTCCGATCCGGCGGATGGAGCGGAAGATGAAAGCCGTGGAGAGAGGGGACTTCAATGTTGAGCTGCCCATTCAGGGACCGCTTGAAGTGGAACGGCTATCCCGCCGGTTTAACCTGATGGTGTACAAGATTCGTACTCTGATGAATGAGATCATCCATGAACAGGAACAGAAACGGCGTCTCGAACTGGAAGCCTTGCAAGCCCAGATTAATCCTCATTTTCTCTACAACACCTTGAATTCTGTCGTGCGGATGGTGGGCATGAGTCGTAATGAAGAAGTGATCACCATGATCACATCGCTTTCACGCCTGTTTCGCATAAGTCTCAGCCAAGGAAAGACCATCATTACCGTCCGCGAAGAGCTGGAGCATGCGCACCATTACCTGACGATTCAGCAGATGCGGTTCAAGCGCAAGTTCCGGTTCAGTCTGGATGCGGATGAGGATACATTGGACTGTCTGACGCTGAAGCTGGTGCTCCAGCCGTTAATCGAAAATGCCATCGTGCATGGGATTGAATATCACACGGATGAAGGCTGTATTGAGATCCGTGTCTATCGGGAGAGGGAGCAGCTGGTGTTTTGCATCATGGATAATGGTGTCGGCATGACGGAAGAACAGGTGGCAGGCCTACTCCACGGCAGTCCCATCGTCAAGAGTGGTGCTGGATCAGGTGTAGCCGTGCGCAATGTGCATGACCGGATTCGGCTCTACTACGGGGAAGGATGCGGTCTTGAATTCGAGAGTGAGCTGGAGGAAGGAACGACGGTCTGGATTCGGATTCCAGTCCAATGCGAACGGGAGGATGGCAATAAATATGATAAAGCGCAATGAAGATAAAGATAAAGATAAAGATAAAGCAATCATTCGACGGATGGTTAGTCCGGACCCCATCAAGAAGTTCAGTCAGTCCATCCTCTGTGTACGCAGCTGCATGGGGATCGTTGCGACAGGCTGCTGTCTGTTCCTGGGTACAGCCTGTGGCATTTCTAATGCCGATTCGGTCCTGCCTCCACCTCGTGTCGCTCTGATTACCCCTGCTGGGACAGGTGAACTTGCTGAAGCGATAAGGCTCGGAGCAGAAGCGGCAGCCAAGGAAAATGGAGCTGAGCTGCTAACGGTGGAGGCATTTCCATCCGAGGCGGCAGCGTATGCACCATCCAATCCCGATTCGACGATCCACCAAGCCAGGGAGCTGCAGGAATTGTCTGGTCAGGACATTTCGGTGTACAGCCAGCGCGAACAGGCTCAGATTCGAGCGGTCACGCAGGCATTGGAACAGGGTGCTTCCGCTCTGCTCGTGGATCCATTAAGTGAGAAGGCACTAAGCGATATTATTCAGAAGGCCCAAACGATGAATAAGAGTGGTATGAGTGTTCCCGTGATTGTTCTCAACGATGAGTTCCCTGTAGAAGGAATTACAAGTGTCATTTCCATGGATAATGTGGAGGCTGGGCGACAGGCGGGCGAAGCGATGGCCGAACTTCTGGGAGGGAGGGGCAGCGTGGCATTGCTGGGGCCCGATCCGGTAAATCCGGGACTGATCCACCGGGAGCAGGGTGTCATGGAATCGCTGGAACAGTATCCTGGTATTCAGGTCGAACCCAAGTCCGTATGCAGCACCCGAGATGTTTGCTGGCAGGCAGCGAAGCAGCTGCTGGACCAGCAGCAGGTAGACGGCTTCATTGCCCTGCAGGAACCGGCGTCTCTCGGAGCAGCGGATGAACTGCATCGCCGCAAGTTGGAACGCCAGGTCAACATTGTAGGCTTCGGGAGTGAGCAGCAACAGCTGGAGCAGTTGCAGGAAGGGGTATTCCAGCACCTTATTGTGCAAAATGGCTTCAGCGCAGGGTATCTTGGTTTGAATCAGGCCGTGGCACGGCTGAGTAATCAGCAGGTGCAAGCAAGAGTGACGCTGGAAACGAAGCTGGTGAGTACGGACAATATGTTCTGGATGGATAACCAGAAGCTGCTGTTTCCTTTTGTTCAATGAAGACAGAAGAACTCAAATGAACAGAGGAAGATTTCGATAAAACAGATGAAGATATTGTATTCGAAAATAGTGTAAACCCTTTCATAATAAAGACATCGGTGAAGCCGAATGAACTTGGGGAGGTCATTAGGATATGAAGAAAACGTGGATGACACTGCTGCTCACTGCATTCATGGTTGCGGCTGCGGGCTGCAGCAGCGGTGGAGACAGTGCTGGCGGAAGTACGGGAACGGGTACGGAGGAGCAGGCAGCAGGCGGAACGGAGACGCCAAAGATTGGTGTCGCGATCTACAAATTCGATGATACGTTCATGACGGGCGTACGGAATGCCATGACGGCAGCAGCAGAAGGCAAAGCCACACTCGATATCGTGGATAGCCAGAACGCACAGCCGACCCAAAATGAGAAGGTGGATCTCTTTGTATCCAAGAAATACAGCGCCATGGCTGTGAATCCGGTTGACCGGACCGCGGCAGGTGTCATCATTGACAAGGCCAAGGCGGCAAGTATCCCTGTTGTTTTCCTGAACCGTGAGCCAGTTGCCGAAGACATGAATAAATGGGATAAAGTGTACTACGTCGGTGCCAAGGCGGAAGAGTCCGGTACGATTTCCGGCCAGCTGATCGTGGATTACTGGAAAGCCCATCCGGAGGCAGATAAAAACGGAGATGGCAGACTGCAATACGTTATGCTGAAAGGAGAGCCAGGTCACCAGGATGCAGAACTGCGGACCAAATATTCCGTTCAGGCGATTCAGGACGCCGGCATTGAAGTAGAAGCGCTGGCGGAAGACACGGCGATGTGGGATCGGGTCAAAGGCCAGGAGAAGATGCAGGCATTCCTCGCTTCCCATGGCGATAAGATCGAAGCTGTGCTTGCCAACAACGATGACATGGCGCTTGGTGCTATTGAGGCATTAAAGGCAGCAGGGTATTTCAAGGACGGTAAAGCAATGCCTGTCGTTGGTGTAGATGCCACCGCCCCTGCCATTCAGGCGCTTCAGGACGGCACGATGCTGGGCACTGTATTGAATGATGCGAAGAACCAAGGGGCTGCAACGGTGGCTTTGGCTACTGCACTCGCTAAGGGTGAGACGCCAACGAAAGAAAATACGGGTTATGACATTACGGATGGCAAATATGTCTGGATCGCCTATAAGAAAATTACGAAAGACAACATTGCCGACGCCCAATAACAGCAGCAGAGAGGGACGTCCGTCTTACAGGTGGCGTCCTTTTTTCTGGGCATATGGAAGGGAGGAACTAACATGGCATCACCTTATCTGCTGGAGATGGACGGGATTTCGAAGGGGTTTCCGGGTGTGCAGGCACTTAGTCAGGTAACGCTGAAGGTTAAGCCCGGAACGGTCCACGCCCTGATGGGAGAGAATGGAGCAGGCAAATCGACACTGATGAAATGTTTGTTCGGCATGTACCGACCGGACGAAGGAACGATTCGAATGGATGGAAAAGAAGTGGACATTCCAAATTCCAAAGCAGCGCTGAAGCACGGCATATCCATGATTCATCAAGAGCTGAACCCGGTGCCTCATCGACCGGTGATGGAGAATATATGGCTGGGACGTTTTCCGATGAGAGGGTTACTGGTCGACGAGAAGAAGATGTATGCCGATACCTTGGCCTTGTTTAAAGATCTGAATCTGGACATCGACCCGAAGGCACAGGCAGGAACGTTATCCGTATCCAAAATTCAATCCATGGAAATCGCCAAAGCGGTCTCTTTTCAATCCAAAGTCATTGTTATGGATGAGCCGACCTCTTCCCTGACGGGCAAGGAAGTGGAGCAGCTGTTCGCCATCATTAACGAGCTTCGCAGCCGCGGCGTGTCCATTATATACATCTCGCACAAAATGGAGGAAATCCTCACGATTTCGGACGAAGTCACCATTATGCGTGACGGGTTCGTGGTCGGGACCTGGGACGCCGCTGATCTGACTACCGATCTAATCATCACCCGTATGGTTGGACGGGATCTGGATGAACGTTTTCCGGAACGGACCAACGTTCCTGGCGAAGTGATTTTGAAGGCCGAAGGGTTAACATCAAGTCAGTCCCACTCGTTCAGAGATATCACGTTTGAGCTTCGAAAAGGCGAGGTGCTCGGCATTGGCGGCCTCGTTGGAGCGCAGCGGACGGAACTGATCGAGTCCTTGTTTGGGCTGCGCGGTCTCGCTTCGGGTACGATCTCGATTCATGGGCGCAAGGTGAAGATCAACTCACCCGCCGCGGCGAAACGTCATAACATGGCGCTATTGACCGAGGAACGGAGGGTTACGGGCATATTTCCGGTGTTGTCCGTGTATGAAAATACGATTATTGCGAGTCTGGGAAGGTACCGAAATAGAATTGGGCTGCTGGATGAGAAAAAGGGACGCGAAGAGGCGCGGGAGCAAACCCAGAAGTTCAGAACCAAAACGCCTTCCGTTAACACGCTGATTCGCAACCTGTCTGGTGGCAATCAGCAGAAAGTGCTTTTGGCACGGTGGCTATTAACCAGTCCGGAAATTCTGCTGCTTGATGAACCGACACGGGGCATTGATGTGGGAGCCAAGTTTGAAATCTACACCATTATTACGGAACTGGCTCGTCAGGGCAAAAGCATAATTATGATCAGCTCGGAGATGCCTGAACTGCTTGGGATGTCCGATCGGATCATGGTGATGAGCGAAGGAAGGCTGACCGGCATTGTAGACGGAGCCGAGGCCACAGAGCAGGATATTATGAGGCTGGCCGCTCAGCAGCGGATGGCTTAGACAGGAGGAAACAGATGAACACGCAAGTCATCAATCAGGTGAAACAGTATATAACGCAGCGCGCCATTTTTATCGTACTTATTCTGCTTGTCATTGGCATTGCCATTGCGGACCCGAACTTCCTTGCTTTCTCTACATTAAGGGATATTTTACAGCAATCCTCCACAAGGGCCATTATCGCACTTGGGGCAGCCTTCATTCTTGTCACTGGCGGGGTCGACCTGTCTGCGGGCCGGGTGGTAGGCCTGACCGCTGTGGTATCCGCATCCATGCTGCAAATTGACGAATATGCCAATCGGTTCTTCCCAGATCTGCCTCATTTATGGGTGGGGCTGCCCATTATAATTGGGATTGTTGCCGGTCTGATTGTCGGATTGGTCAATGGGATTATTGTCGCCAAACTGCATGTACCTCCATTTATCGCGACACTGGGAACGATGGTGGCTGTATATGGTTTGAACTCGATTTATTTTGATACAGAACCCAACCAGTCACAGCCGATTGGAGGACTAAGACCAGACTTCACGGTTATCGGATCAGGTTATATTGATCTGGGTGGCGGCTACTCAATCCCTTATATTGTACTGATTGCGATCGCAGTAGCGTTAATCTGTTGGGTCGTTTTCAACAAAACCCGTCTGGGCAAAAATATGTACGCCATCGGTGGTAACATTCAGGCCGCGCATGTGTCGGGAATTCACGTTGCACGTAATTTAATCGCCCTGTATGCCATTGCGGGAGCCTTGTATGGGCTGGGTGGTGTGCTGGAGGCAGCGCGCACAGGCGGGGCGACAAATAACTACGGCAACATGTATGAGCTGGACGCTATTGCGGCGTGTGTCGTTGGCGGCGTTTCAACAGCTGGAGGCATCGGGACGGTGCCCGGCGTAATGGCAGGTGTGCTCATCTTCGGCGTTATCAATTACGGCCTTACCTTTATCGGTGTTAGTCCCTATTGGCAGCTGATTATTAAAGGATTGATTATTGTCGCGGCCGTTGCCTTTGATATCCGTAAATATATGGCGAAGAAATAGCCTGAGTTGAGAGGAAAGAAGAAAGCCAGCGCTCTGGAACGACAGAGCGCTGGCTTCTTCTTTCTTTATGAATTGACGATCCAATCCAACACAGTAACCAAAGGTCCTATGAAACAGATGATCAGCATAACACCGGCCACGATTGAAGCGGTTTTTGTACCATAGTGTACCTTGTGTTTTCTCGCAATGATGATGGCAGGGATCCAGAAGATTGCAGTTATTACTGTTGGAATAACCAATCCTTCGTCACCCTTGCTATAGATTGGCCAATTCATCTGATGAAACAGATAATACCCAAACCTAAAATCATGAGGCCCCCATGCATAATTAAATGCAAATCCCAAAGCCACAATGAGCAGAGAAAATGTGCCCATTCCGAATGGTCTTCTGCGTTCCACCATGAAAATCACCTTCAACTTCCAATTTTATTGAAAATAAATCCATTATTGTATTATATCATACCAGAAAAAGGATGGATTATGTGCAGAACAGCTATTCAAGACGCTAAATAAATGGTATATAACCCATGAGCCCGATCCATTCCAATTTGGAGAGCTTCCATTAATCGACAACATTAGCTAGTCATAATCGATATAATACATGTAATTAAAATGTTAGATGTGAGTAGATTGTCAAAGGGGGCGAGGCTGTTTGCTAACGTACACGATGAAAAGGGTTATTTTCCCACTGGGTTGCCTGCTTGTAATCCTGTCCTCTTATTTTTTGGACCGTACTTCCAGCCTCACATGGATGATCCTTGCCGGTGTCTTATTTGTTGCCAGCATTTATGGAGAGAGACGATATCCTGTATTACAAAAAATCCAATGGATTTTCCTTGGCGTATTCCACTATTTCAGTGAATTGAACTGGTGTAACTTGTTATATTACCTGCTCATCATGACCATGATTCAGAACAAACAGCGTGTAGAGCAGACCCTGCCCATTTCTCTCCTGCTCGTGCTGCAATATACAGGGATTCGGTTATCCTATGTAACGATAGATGCCTACACATTGTCAGTTTCCCTATTCGATTTACTCACTGCGATTGTTATTATCTTTCTGTACCATACACTAATTAACAGTGAAGCCGAAAAGCGCAGATTGCGCGAAAAAAACCAATTCCTCACCCTCCACGACCCACTTACAGGGCTGCTCAACTACGAAGGATATATGAATGCCCTGCAAGAGACGGCAGAGAAGCAGCGCTCATTTTTGCTCATTCTTCTAAATATCCAGAACTTCAACGGATTCAACAAGGAAGTGGAAGACAATTGGAGCACCATTATAGCGGGAACAGGGGAGAGCATCTCCAAACATTTTGCGGATGCCTATGGGGTATCCCGTTATGCAGGGGATCGATTTTCGATCATATTGCCTGAGGTTGAGAATGTCGAGGAACGAATGAGCACGATGCAATCCACAGATCTGAAAGGATTACAGGTTACCTATAGCATTTCGGTCTATCCGGAGACAGCAGAGAACCTGCAGCAGTTAATAACGATTGCAGAGGAGCGGCTATTTCAGGCACAGCGCAGCAAGTGGATCAAGAATGAAGAAGAGATCTACCGTTCGGAAAGGCTCAGGGCTGTTGGAGAACTGGCAGCCGGCATGGCGCATGAGATCCGTAATCCGCTCACGGCGATTCGTGGATTCTTGCAGCTGTCACGCGGACAAGCATTCAATATTGCCCCATGGTATGAAGTGATTATGGGCGAAGTGATCCGGGTCACGGACCTGACTGCAGAGTTTCTGCAATTTTCCAAGCCGCAGGCTCATCTAATGAAACCGGAGAAGCTGGGCCAGTGCCTTGAACGTGTTTTGTCATTAACCGAGTCAGATGCAGCATCACGCGGTCACCGGATTACATTAGAGATGACAGGCGAATCAGTTGTGGTCAATATGGATCGGGACAAGATCGTACAGGTTCTGATTAATCTGATTCGTAATGCTTTTGAAGCAATGGAAGACCCGGGTGAAGTGCGTATTGGTTTGTTACATGATGGAGAAGAAGCACTTATCTCGATTACGGATACGGGCAGCGGCATTCCGGAGAACGCACTGGCGACGATCTTTGATCCATTTTATACGACCAAGGAAGAAGGTACAGGACTTGGACTGGCACTCTGTCAGAAAATTGCTTTGGACCATCATGGCAAAATTACCGTTCATAGTGAAATAGGGATTGGCGCTACATTCACCCTTCATTTACCTATGGGGGCATAATTCCGGCAAACAAAAACGCTGAACTGCTCACCGTTAAATAGACAGATAAAAAAACAAAAAAATAGTTCGTTTAGAAACCTTAGCTCAATGAGTGCTAAGGTTTCTTGTTTTGCTGTTCTTGAGCATTCATTCGGAAACAGACCGCCGAAATAATCCGTTTAACGTTAGTTAATGTAGTATCACATAAAACGGTGAACGGCACTGTGAACATCTTCATACGTGTCATACCTCGTAAGATAATAACATTTTGTTTTAGTTTAATTACCAAATTATACATTCATGTGAATTCGACGAGCCTCCAAATATCGACAACATCAGCTAATCATAATCGATATAATACATGTAAAATAGGATCCGAGTGCGAGAATTATGTCAAAGGGGGCGAGGATGTTTGCTAAGTTACACGATAAACAGGGTGGGCTGTTCCATTATTTCAGTAGACTAATGTTCAATAAAATGGAGGGGATGCTATGTACCAAAAAACGATTCGTAATGGTTTTACATTAGACGGCATTGCTATACATAGTGGGAATTTGTCAGAGATAACTTTGCATTCTGCACAACCAAACACGGGTATTGTTTTTAGAAGAGTGGATGTAGATCCATATGAAATTATTGAAGCTAAAATCGGTAATGTATCCAATACAGAACGTTGTACACAGCTTAAAAACAAGCATGGATACGCTGTATCTATGGTTGAACATACCATGTCTGCTGTACGCGGGATGGGCATCGATAACGTGATTATTGATGTTAATGGTGAAGAATTACCTATTTTTGATGGCAGCTCTACCCACATTGCGGCCAAGATTTCAGAAGTTGGCCATCTGCAGCAAGAAGTCAAAAAAACGTACCTTCATTTACAACAAAAAGTTAGAGTTGAACACGGTAATTCTTTTCTTGAAGCTTATCCCTCCTCAAAAATTTCCTATTGCGTTTGTTTTAAAAATGAACATAAAATTGCCTACCTCTCGGATCAAATATCCAATTTTAATTTTATAGAAAACGATTACTTAACTGATATTGCGCCAGCTAGGACATTTTGTTTTGAAGAAGAAATAATGTACTTAAGAAGCAAAGGTTTAATTCAAGGAGCTTCTTTAGAGCATGGAATAGTTGTTGGTGAGAAGGGGATTTACCCCAACTTACGGTTTAATGATGAATTGTCTCGTCACAAGCTGTTGGATCTTATTGGCGATTTAGCTTTGAATCCTTCTTTTCATGCAAAAATCATAGGTTCGGGGACCTCACATTATTTGAACACTCTTTTTGCACGAGAACTATTAAAATATCTAATCTAAATACAAAAGGAGACTATATCATGCCATGTAATTTAAATGAAATCTCTGAACAGTTAAATGGAATTTTAATAGGTGATGGCAATGTTGTTATAACAGGCGTAGGTTCAATTAATGCTGCTAAGGAGGGAGAAATTACTTTTGTTACGGATAAAAATCTAAATAAATTAGATCAATGTAATGCTTCGGCTTTCATTGTGCCAGAAACGACAATAATAGAATTTAAAGTACCTGTTATTAAGGTGAGAAATCCCAGACTCGATTTTATTCGCTTAATTGAAATGTTTAGTGAGAAAACCAAAAGTAGTGGTGTAGTATCATCAGAAACAATTGAGCCTTCGGTTACGTTGGGATACAATGTGCAGATCGACGAGTTCGCAGTAATCCAAGAAGATGTTTCTATTGGGGATCATACTATTATTTCCGCACATTCATTTATTGGTAAAAATGTGACCATTGGAACGAACTGCTTGATACATCCTAATGTCACTGTTCTACATGATACGTTCATCGGAGATAATGTCATCATTCACTCAGGAGCAGTGATTGGCGCTGACGGGTTTGGTTTTGAATGGGATGGGCAAAGACAAGTGAAAATCCCCCATATTGGAAATGTCATTATTTTTGATGATGTTGAAATTGGTGCAAACACCACTATTGATCGCGGAACGATTGATTCAACAACCATTGGTAAAGGAACCAAAATGGACAACCTTATCCAAATTGGCCATAATGTCCAAATTGGTGAGCACTGCATTATTGCAGGCACAAGTGCAATTGGGGGCTCGTCGAAAATAGGTAATCGCGTCATAATGGCTGGTGGAAGTGCGGTTATTAATAATATCACCATTGGACACAACTGCGTTGTTTTAGCTAGAACTATGGTTACTAAAAACATGCCTGAGAACTCAATAGTGTCGGGATATACAGCTCGTTCACATATGAGACAACTACGAGAATCGGCTGCACTTTCCAGACTCCCAAAAACGATAAAAAAACTAAATGAAAAACTTGATGAACTTTCCAAAACAAAGGAAGGTGCTAAATGATACATCAATCAGCCATGATTCATCCTACGGTAGTAATTGGGAACAATGTCGAAGTCGGACCCTTCAGTATTATTGAAGAAAATTCAAAGATAGGTAACGGGTGTAGGATTGGAAGTCACGTTATCATAGGGTCTAACACGATATTGGGAGAGAATAACTATATTTCACATGGTGCGATTATCGGTTCAGATCCACAAGATAAAAGTTACCAAGGCGAAGAATCATATCTCATTATTGGAGATAATAATACCGTAAGAGAGTATGTCACCATATGTAAAGGCACATCAAAAGGAGACTGTTTCACGAGAGTAGGAAGTAACAACTTTATTATGAATTATGCTCATATCGCACATGATGTATGGATGGGAGATCATAACGTCATCGTCAATAATGTGCAAATTGGCGGACATGTTAAAATTGAAGACTATATTACTTTTGGTTGTGGTTCTGGTGTACATCAATCATGTAACATCGGAAGATTTGCAATGATTGGGGCGGGAAGTAAAGTTTCACAAGATATTGTTCCATATTCTTTAGCAGATGGTCCACGTTCGTACATATATGGTATTAATATCATTGGTCTAAGAAGAAATGGATTTACAAATGAAGAAATAAGCACGATAAAAAAGATTAATACCATTTTATTTCGCCAAAAGCGAACTCTCGATCAATCTATTGAAGCAATAAACAACTTACCTCCTTCTGAATTTAAGGAACACACATTGAATTTTTTAAATAAATCTACACGTGGAATTGTACGAATGAAGCGATAAAATGAAACGCCGCACAGGTCCGAATATAACGGAACCTTCGTGCGGCGTTTTTATGTTGTCGCTTAATTGATGGATTAGTTTAGCTGACCTTGATGAAGTTGATAATAAAACCCTTTTTGCTGCATGAGATCCTCGTGGTTACCTCGCTCGGCAATCTGGCCTGAATCGATAACCAGTATCTGATCCGCTTCCCGGATCGTACTCAGTCTGTGGGCAATGACGAAGCTGGTCCGATCCTTCATCAACGTGCGCATCGCCTCCTGAATCTGCATTTCTGTACGGGTATCGATACTGCTCGTTGCCTCATCCAAAATAAGAATAGCCGGATCGGCGAGAATAGCTCTTGCGATGGTCAGCAATTGCCGCTGTCCTTGGCTAAGATTGCTTCCGCCCGCAATAATGGGGGTGTCGTAACCTTGGGACAGCTTGCGAATGAATGAATGGGCATTGGCCAGTTCAGCGGCCTGCCTGATCTGCTTATCTGTCGCATCCGGCTTGCCATAGGCAATATTGTCACGAATGGTTCCCGAGAACAGGTAGGCATCCTGCAGCACGATGCCTAGTCCGCGCCGGAGGTGATCCTTCTCCAGCTCGGAGATGTCCGTGCCATCAATGGTAATGCTTCCGCCGGTAATTTCATAGAAGCGGGGAAGTAAGTTGATAATGGTTGTTTTGCCGGCACCTGTTGGTCCAACGAGGGCAATCATCTCGCCAGGCTGCGCGGTGAAGCTGACATTTTTCAATATCTCTCTGTCGGAATTGTATCCAAAAGATACCTTGTCAAAAACAACTTTGCCTTGAATGTGGTCCAGCTGCTTGGCTTGCTTCTCCTCGTATTCACTTGGCGTATCCATAATCTGAAATACACGCTCAGCACCTGCGATGGCTGCCTGAATCAGGTTGTATTGGTTCGCAAGATCGTTGAGGGGCCGCTCAATCTGCCGGGAATAAGCGAGAAAGCTTACAATCAGTCCGATGGACGTCATGTCGTGGTAGGCCATCCATCCGCCCACTGCGGCGAGAATGGCAAATCCGATGTTGTTCATGACGTTCATCGTAGGCCCAACCAGACCGGATACGGTCTGCGCCTGTGTACTGGCTGTACGCAGCTTTTCATTCAGGTTTATAAAATGTTTGTGCGCCTGATCCTGACGGTTATAGGCGGCAACCACCTTTTGTCCGGCGATCGTTTCCTGTGCATAACCATTCAGCTCACCGAGCAGCTTCTGCTGAGCAGAGAAATGTTTGCGTGTTCTGGATGCGATCAGCTTGGTGGCAATCGTGATTAACGGCACCGTCACCAGACTGAGAAGTGTCAGCCGGATATCCAGGGCAAGCATGATTGAAAGGGAACCGACAAGAAGGATTGCACTGGACATCAATTGAGTCACGCTCTGATTCAGCGTAGTGGACACGTTATCGATATCATTGGTAGCCCGGCTCATCAGATCCCCGCTTTGATTTTTGTCAAAAAAGCTTATGGGCAGCTGCTGCAGCCTGGAGAACAAAGCCTGCCGCAAATCCTTCACCGTCAATTGGGATACGCCGATCATGACATAAGACTGCCCCCACATCATTAGCGAACTCAGGACGTATACCGTCAGTAACAGGAGGCAGTCCTTCATAAGACCGTCTGTCACTTTTGGAACGATATGCTCATTGACGGCACGGCCGAGAAGGTAGGGTCCCGCGAGATTAAGCAGCGTTCCCAGAGCGGTAAGGATCAGAGCCAGGATAACCCCTTTGCGATGGCGTCCCATGTAAGACCATACTCGGATGATAGCGTGTTTGGCATTTTTGGCTCTTACTTTTGGGACAGGCCCTCGGCTCGGTCCAGGTCTTCCGATGGGAGGAACGACAGGTGGCTGCGTGGAGGAAGATGCAGGTTTAGCCAAATTGAACATCCTCCTTCCGTTGTTGTGAATCATAAATGGATTGATAGTGTGTGGAGTTGGCCATGAGTTCGTCATGTGTACCCCTTGCCACGATTTTCCCCTCATCAAGCACGTAAATGCAGTCTGCATCCTTCACCGAAGAAATGCGCTGTGCGATCAAAAAGGTTGTACTGTCTTTCATCAGGGAATGCAGTGCTCTCTGAATGCTGGCTTCGGTTCGCAAATCGACTGCACTGGTACTGTCATCCAAAATAAGAACCTCCGGCCGCATGAGCAGGGCACGTGCAATGGATATACGCTGTTTCTGTCCGCCGGAGAGATTAACTCCCCGCTGTCCGAGCTCCGTGTCGTATCCATCTTTCAGCTTCATGATAAATTCATCCGCTGCCGCTGCCTGTGCCGCCGCACGGATCTCAGTATCCGTGGCATCCGGTCTGCCGAAGCCAATATTATCCCGAATGCTGCCGCTGAACAGAATGGATTCCTGCAATACAATGGACACCCGGCTGCGAAGCAGCTGAAGATCCCAGTTCCGCACATTAATGCCACCAACAAGTACTTCACCGAGCGAGGCATCGTATAGGCGGGGGATCAGCTGCACAAGTGATGTCTTGCCTGAGCCGGTGGAACCGATTATAGCCACTTTTTCCCCCGTCCGCGCAGTAAGATTAATCCTCGTGAGGACATCTTCCCCGTCATAACGAAAAGTGACATTCCGGAATTCCACTTCACCTGCTCTGCCAGTGGTTGTGAATGCCGGATTGGAGTGGACCTGAAGCACCTGATTCGGCAATGCCTTTTCAGTGTGAAGCTCATGACCTGACTGAATGTCCGGCTCGGTATGCAGAACCTCGTTGATCCGGGCAGCAGACACCTTGGCCCGGGAGTAACTCATCATCATCATGCCGATGGAGGTGAGGGAGGAGAGCACTACTGTTACATAGTTGATAAAAGCAATCAGATCACCGGCTGCAATATCGCCTCCTACGACCTGAAACCCTCCAAACCACAATACGGCCACAATCGTCGCATTCAGCATCAAGCTGAGTACAGGTGCATTCAGCGTAACGATGCGCCAGGCCTTTACCGCTGTCCCCGTATAATCCTCATTCGATTGATCGAAACGCTTTTTCTCTGTACCCGCACGTGCAAAAGCCTTGACGACACGAATACCAGCGAGATTTTCCTGCAGAACGGCATTGACTTGATCCAGCTTGTTCTGCACGCTGGCAAACAGCGGGTAGGAAGCGGATATGAGGATATACAGAATGACAAAAAGAACGGGTACAGTCATCAGGAGAATCAGCGCCAGCTTGATACTGATTGTAAATGCCATAATAATGCTGCCGATGATCAGCATCGGCGACCTGATGAACATGCGCAGCAGCATCTGCACAAATGTCTGCATCTGGGTAATATCGCTCGTTAGACGCGTGATGAGTGATCCTTCCTGGAACGTGTCCAGATTGCGGAAGGAAAAGGTTTGAATATGGTCGAACAGCTCCTGACGCAGATCGGTGCCATAGCCAACAGATGCCTTGCTTGAGAAAAGTGTACAGCCTGCCCCGCCAACCCAGCCAATGAGGGCAAACAAAAGCATGAACAGTCCTGTGCGTACAATATGGGGCAGGTCCCCTGCAAGCACGCCGTCATCCACAATGCTGGACATCAGCTTCGGCTGAAGCAGGTCCATGGCCACCTCCAGCACCATGAGCAGTGGAGCGAGTATGGCGGCTGACTTATAAGGCGTCAAATAGCGTTTTAATGTCCACAATAGGAAAATCACCTCATTCAATGAAGTCTATAATCATGCTGCAAAAATTCCACACGTCATTCAGGATTCACGAAGGTTGTGAATCATGCGCTGTGCAAGCGCTGACATGAGCTGTGTTTCTTCTGGTGTAAATCCTTCCTGAGCCTGGTGCTCCAGTTCCTGAAAGACCTCTCTCAAATCCTTGAGCGCGCTCCGGCCCTGGTTGGTCAAATAGACACGCAGACTGCGGAGGTCATTCGGATCGGCTTCACGCCTTACATATCCCGATGCTTCCATTCGTTTCAGCATGACCGTAACGGTTGCAGGAGCACGGCGAAGCTGCTCGGCCAGACTTTTCTGGGTTTGACCATCTTCACGATCAAGCTGGAACAGCAATGGCGGTTGTCCGGGGTACAGCTCGGGGTGGTTAACCAGCTTCTCATGAACTTTATAACGATGCAGCTTCACAAGTTCGGATAACTGCCCGAGCAGCAGCCGTTCATTGCGGGGTGAATTCATAAGCTGCCCTCCTTTTAATTAGTCGACTAACTAAATCATAAGATTGATCTGATATATCGTCAAGGCATTTGTAAACTCAAATTATATTTAAATGTGGGGGCATAGTATCTCCTTCGCGAAGCGAGGTAGGTTGCAAAATAAGAAAAAAGAGCTGCGGAACGGATCCGCAGCTCTTTCTGGATATCAGGAAGACTTTACTGCTCAATTGAGGGAAACCCATTCATATTACATCGGTTCAGTCCGTGACTGTGGCTTGACTGCAGGAGAGATGGAGAGCTTGCGCCATAGCCACTCGACCGGACCGAGCGTAAATCTGCGAAGCCATACATGGGAGAATACCATCATCAGGACACAGATGCCGGCCCACGATAACAGGATCACAAGCGAGGATGGAGAACCGCCAAGTCCCAGGCCCCATCCGTAAAACAGGGCAGACGCCAGAATGTTTTGCATAATATAACAGCTTAGGGCCATCTTGCCGATCTCCGCGAAACGCCTAAAGAGGCCGGCGAGCATGTTCTTTTCCAGCACGTAAGCAATCAGCCCAAGATAGCCAAGCGTGAGGATCGGTGCACTGATGTAACGAACAAACAAGTCCATGATTCCTCCCGGCACCAGCAGGAGCAGATTCAGAGGAATGCCGGCGCCCAGCCCGAACTTCATTAATTTGCGGCGTCTCTGGCGCCCAGATGCTTGGTCTGAAAATACGTCCGCACGCATGAGCAGGGAACCAAGCAAGAACAGAAATATATTCAGCGGGATGATGGCGATGGATTCTGTTCGAAAGAAAGCAAAGTTGTTCAGCCGGAACAGGATCTGCTCCCACCATGTGCCGGAGGCATATAGCTGGGTAATGGTATCCATGCCATTAAAGGCGGAACCGGTCTCTGAAAGTGCCAACAATGCTGTGATTCCGCCCACTCCAATGAGGTGTATACTCCCCATGATCCCCATCACGATCAGGATAAAGCGGCGGGAACGGTTAATGATGAAGGACACGATGATGCCTGTAATCGCGTAACTCATCAGCACATCATATTCCATGACCAACGTGTAGTGCAGCAATCCATCGATGAGCAGCAGCACACATGTCCATATGTAAACACCAGGCCAGACATATCCCTCCCGAAGCGCTTTTTGCCGCTTTAATTCCATGCCTGCCCCGAAGAGAAGGGTAAGCAGTCCGAGAAATTTTCCGTTTACCAGCATAAGCATCATTGTTTGCATTGCACGGTCACCTGAGGACCACCACGGCTGAAGCGGATCGCCAAACATTTGGTTCAAATCGCCCAGATAAGCAAAGATCCAAATATTCGTCCCCAGTGTACCGATAATCGCAAATCCCCTGAGAACATCCAATAACACGATTCTTTTCATTCCAGCAGAACATCTCCTTTTTAGTACAAGTGAATTAAAAACAACATAACACAATTGTACTAAAATAAACAGCAGGCACAGTCCTTATTTTTTTAAATATGAGAAATATTGACGAAGGATAATAGATGTGTTAACTTCTTATTATCTAATTGTTAATAACATTTTGTTAATAACAGAATGGGGTTCTGATTATGACAAACGAAGGTAATCCGGATGGCCGCTCAATGGACCATCTGAATCATGTCAATATAAGCGAGCAGCAATTTCTGGAGACGTATGACGCTGGCGATTATGATCGCCCCTCTGTGACGGTGGATATGCTCGTATTCACCATAAGGAGTGAAGCTCAGTCCAATTACCGCAAGCTTGCCGAGCCAGCACTACAGCTGCTGCTGATTCGCCGCGGTGGCCATCCTTATATGGGCAAGTGGGCATTGCCAGGTGGATTCGTGTCGATGCAGGAATCCCTGGAAGATGCAGCACGCCGCGAACTGGTTACGGAGACCGGGCTGGTTGACATCTATCTGGAACAGTTGTACACGTGGGGCGATGTGCACCGCGATCCTCGTACGAGGGTGATCAGCTGCTCCTATATGGCACTTGTTGATAGCAGTGAGCTTGAGCTGGAAGCAGGCGATGATGCGAGTGATGCAGACTGGTTCAGGGTGGAACAGCGCCTCCTTGAGGAGGAACGTCATATTCATGAACGAGGTCGTACGACGGAACGAAGAGTGCAGCTGACATTATCGAACGGAACAGAGGAGCTATCGGCTGTCATTGAGGTGAAGGAAGCCGTGGAAGCCAGCGTGCGAAGCAGCAGCATGACCGTAACGGAAGTGGAGGGAATAGCGTTTGACCATGCCAAGATCATGTATTATGCGCTGGAACGTTTACGATCCAAAGTGGAATATACGGATATTGCCTTCAATCTGATGCCGGAGACATTTACGCTGACTGCACTGCAGAAGGTATACGAGATTATTAGTGGGAAGAAGCTGCTGGCTGCCGCTTTCCGGCGCAAAATCGCCGATTGGGTAATAGAAACCGGAGAGTTTACAGGCAATGCAGGACATCGTCCTTCCCGCTTGTACAGACTGAACCCGGAGCGTATGACAACATAAGGGTTTGACCCAAAGGAGGACATCTGGAACCATGGAGAGGTTTACTTTTTTCTGGCGCACCGCATCACCCTTTTCCCAGTGGCATCCGGCTGATTTCACGGTGAACGGAATCGGTTATACGAGTGCCGAACAGTACATGATGCATCAGAAGGCCCTGCTGTTTGGCGATCAAACCATTGCGGACAAGATCTTGAACTCCAGTTCAGCTTCCGTACAAAAAAAGCTCGGCAGACAGGTTGCCGGGTTTGACCAGAAGGTATGGGAAGCGGACTGTAAACGCATTGTCTATGAAGGCAATCAGGCCAAATTTACACAAAATGATGACCTGCTTGCCGCCTTGCTCGCCACGCGTGGAACGACTCTTGTGGAAGCGAGCCCGAATGACCGGATCTGGGGCGTTGGGCTGGCAGAGGAAGACCCGCGTATCCGCAACCGCAGAACATGGCGGGGAACCAACTGGCTCGGTGAAATTCTGACCCGGCTAAGAGATGAGATAGGAAGTGATTCGAATGAATTCAAACCATCACACGAAGAATAATCAGCTAAAAAGCATGAATCAGCGTTCGGGGCGGGCTCGTATTGCCGAGGAGACACTGGCTATCCTGAAACAGGGCAGTACGTCAACGAATACGATCGCAGGGTATCGATTGATGAAGATGTGAAACAAGCGATCGAGAGTTCGGTGCTATACCGTCCGAGCGAGCTTCCTGCACTTCGGGAGCAGGTGCGCCAATTACAGGCAACATTGGAGTCTGCCACTACCAAGATGGAAGTCACTGGTGAAACGACGCTTGCCGCAGCGTCACGCCTCGTGGTAGACGAAGGGAGAACGGATGTCGTTTGCCTTAACTTTGCCTCCGCGAAAAATCCGGGTGGAGGTTTCCTGGGAGGAAGTCAGGCACAGGAAGAGAGTCTCGCCCGGGCTACCGGGTTATATCCGTGTATTTCACAAATGAACGAAATGTATGATTACAATCGTAAGCTGCGTACCTGTTTGTATTCGGACTACATGATCTATTCACCTGGTGTTCCAGTCATACGTGATGATAAGGATCGGCTGCTGCCCCAATATTACACGTCGGCCTTTATTACAGCTCCTGCCGTAAATGCTGGTGTCGTGAGGGAACGGGAGCAAGCGGATCATCAGCAGATCGAATCGGTCATGAAAGAACGAATTCGGTATATTTTGGACGTGGCGGCGGTGAACGGACATCGTACCCTCGTCCTGGGTGCTTATGGTTGCGGGGTGTTCCGGAATGATCCGGTAGATGTAGCGAGGTATTTCCATGAGGTGTTGGTACAGGAGAACTTCATGCAGTCCTTTGAGCGAATTGTATTTGCCGTACTGGATAGATCAACCGGACAGAGAACAATCAAGGCATTTCAAGAACGATTGATTTGAACAGTAAGTCAGTCATCCTAATATGTAAGGGGGAGGATTCAGATGCAATTTCGTGAGATTCAACAGGATTTATTTGCAATGGATGAAGCTTATACGCTCGCTCATTGTATTTCCGCTGATGCCCGCATGGGGGCGGGAATTGCAGTACAGTTTCGGGAAAGATTTGGGCTTGAGGTTCTACAGGAACAGGCGAAGCAGGAAGCGCTTGAGATTGGACGATGTTACCCGGTAGGACGTACGTTGAATCTGGTAACCAAGGCGAAGTTTTCGAACAAACCAACCTATCTGTCGTTTACCCGTGCGGTGGAATCGATGCGTGACGTCTGTAAAGAACAAGGAATCAACAAGCTGGCCATGCCACAGATTGGTTGCGGGCTCGACAGACTGAAATGGGACAAAGTAAGCGGCATTATTCAGGATACGTTTGCTGACACGGATGTTGAAATTGTCGTTTGTACCCTATGAGAATGAGGAATGATTGGACTTCATTAATATGTATAATAAAAAACCTCTGCTTCGGACGGAGGAGAACAGGACAGCAAGTGACTGCCGTTCTCTCTCCAGTTCGTAAGCGAGGTTTTTTTGTGATTTCTTTATGTGAGGTTCTTGGTCTAGTTTTGGGTAAACATCTCTTTGGCCTCATCCAGTGCCATTTTGTTGCCGATCGCGGAATAGTCCAGCCAAGGCTGTGCGCCGATGGTATACACGTGACCGGCTTTAACGGCTTTTAGCCCTTGCCAGATCGGATTGTTTTGCAGTTCTTTGAACATGTTTTCCGCTTCCTCATCCGAGTTCACTACCACAAAGAGGGCATCTGCATCGAAGTCAGGCAGTACTTCACGGGAGATGACCTGGTAAGGCTTCGTGGAATCGATATCCGTAATGCCTTTGGCTGGAGTCAGTCCAAGATCATCATACAAGATTGGCCCCATCGGACGGCGCGTACTGAATACACGCAATTCTTTGGCAGTCACACGGATGGCCATCACGGTACCGTCGCCGATCTCGTCATGAATCAGCGATTTCACTTCTTCGGTCTCGGTTGCATAATCCTGAATATATTGCTCTGCTTCCTTCTCACGATTGACCAGTTTGCCAATGTCCTTCAGATGATCACGCCATGTACCATCATCCAGATTGAATACATGCACAGGAGCAATTTTCTCAAACTTGGCGATGTCATCACCGGAGAACTCTTCGTCCAGATAGATGACATCGGGCTTCAGGGCAAGCAACGCTTCCATGTCGGGATCTTTCACCGGGCCCAGCGGTGTCGTGTTTTGCAGGCGATCTGCAACATGGGACAAGAACGGCTTTGGCTTCACCGCCAATAACGGAACCAACGGGAGTGATACCGAGTGCCAGCAAGTCATTCGTCAAGTGAATGGACATCGACGCAATGCGCTGTTCTCCGGAAGTCTGGCTGTTATCCTCCTGTACGGAAGCATGATCGGTGGAGCTGCTGCCAGCAGTCGATGAAGAGCCTGAATTGCTGGCGGTTCCGCAAGCGGCAAGCACAAATATCAGGCAAATGCTCAGGGCGAGCAATACATTTTTCTTTAACATGAATATTCACATTCTCCTTGAACATCACTTGGATGCTAGTAATGGGTTTAAACAAGTAGGTCAACGGCTTCGATCATTTGGTTCTCACCAGCAGATATAAGAAGTAGGGTGCACCAATGGCAGCCACCACAATGCCTGCGGGGATAGCGTTCGGTTGGAAAATCGTTCGTCCAATCGTATCCGCAGTAACCAGGATGACCATGCCAATAAGACCGGCCGCCGGAATCAGGTGGCGATGCATCGGACCGACAAGTCGGCGGGCGAGATGCGGCGCGGCCAGCCCGATGAAGCCAATGCCTCCGGCCATGGATACACTTACGGCTGATAGCGCCACAGTACATAGAAGAAGCCATATGCGCTGGGACCTGACAGGTGTGCCGATACCCGTAGCGGCTGCATCTCCGAGACCGAAAGCGTCCAGTGTTTTGGAACGGCTCCAAATGTAAGGAACACAGACAGCTACCCACGGAAGCAGAGCCTGCACATGAACCCAGTCCCGTCCCCATACACTGCCGGCCAGCCAGCGTGCAGCGAAGGAATAGGTGTCTTCATCCAGACGCAGGGACAGATACATCGTTAGCGCATGGAACCCTGCGGCGACAGCGATACCGACAAGGATCAGCTTGATGGGAGAAACCCCGTTATGCCGGTCATAAGCGAGCAGCATAATGATCAGTGCCGAGATGACTCCGCCTGCAAAAGAAAACAAGGGGATCAACAGGGCAATCGAGCCGTCCATCGAATAGGACAGACTTACGAAGACCATCAATCCGAGCGCTGCTCCTGCATGAAGACCAAGAATGCCGGGATCGGCAAGCGGATTGCGTGTAATGCCTTGCAGGGCCGCTCCCGAGATGCCGAGTCCTGCCCCAGCCAGGACGGTAATGAGTATGCGAGGCAAACGGTAATCGAACAACACAATCTGATCGTCCGGACTCCCATTGCCCAGAAGGGTGTGCAGTACAGCGATCGGAGAGAGACGAATCGTCCCCGTATTCAGGCTGATCGCGATTACCGCGAATGCAATACAGAGCAGCGTAACGCTGACTGCGATGGATCGTTTCCCTCGTGAAGGCACATTGGATCTCATGTTACAATGCCCTCCTTTCCTTGCGGGCCAGATAGAGGAAGAACGGTACACCGACAAAAGCAACCATGATGCCTACCGCCAGTTCCTCCGGAGGATTCACGATGCGTGAGCCCAGGTCAGCCAATACCAGAAGGATGGCTCCGAGCAGGGAGGACATGGGGATGATCAGACGATAATGGACACCGACGAGCTTGCGGGAAATATGCGGAATGACTAGACCGACGAACCCGATTGAGCCAACGGCGGAAACGGACACGCCTGCGAGTACGACCACAGCCGTCAGTGCCAGCAAACGGGTCAATCGAATATTAATCCCCAGGCCCATCGCAACTTCCTCTCCGAGCGACATGAGTGATACTCGCCGGGCAAGAGGCATGGTCAGCAGCAACGTGGTCAGAAGCACAGGAACAATGAGTCTAAGATGCCGCCACTCAATGCCGCCAAAGCCGCCGGCATACCAAAAAGCGAGATCCTGACTCAGGTCAAAATAAATTGCGACACCTGTGCTGAGCGAGCTTAGCATGGCGGCAATGACAGCACCTGCAACCGTCAACCGCATCGATGTCAGACCCCCTGGCGCCGCCGATCCGAGCAGGAAAATAAATACGGTGCTCAGCACGGCACCAGCAAATGAAAGGCCCATGAGCCAGGCATAAGACAGTCCCGGCCACATGGCAAAGCTCAACGCCACCATGAAGGTGGCACCTGCGTTGATGCCCAGTACTCCCGTATCCGCCAGCGGATTGCGTGTAATTCCCTGCATAAGTGCTCCTGCAACCGCAAAGGCTGCGCCAACAACAGCGGCAGCAATAACGCGGGGAAGGCGGAGTTCATGAATGATCTGATGCGGGGTCAGAGCAGGGTTGTACTGAAATATGGCATCCCATACGGTTTCGAGTGTTAATGATTTGGCACCAAGCGAAATGGAGACAAACAGGCTAATCAGCAGAATGGCGATGGCTGACAAAAACATTAGGCCAATCGTCACCGTGGATTTTTGAGAATTGGACGGACGACGAGGCAGTCCCGGATGTTGAATGGGGGTCACTCCTTTTGTTGCCAGCAAGATCAGTTCTGCTGTTATTGATTATCATTATCAATTAGAGTTCATTATAAAATCTTAATTCAGGCCCGTACATGGCATAAATTAAGATTCGGGTGATGGACATTTTTTAGATTACAAAAAGGGTCCTTTGTTCGTCAATAGCGTAACGGCCTCATCCAGCTGGATGTTGATGGAATAGGGAGCATAGACCACCCAGGAATTCCAATCGATAACATGTACACGCCCCTTCCGGACAGCCGGGTACTGATTCCACCGCGGATCAACAGTGATCTGATGCAGCAGGGAGGCTCGTTCTTTCATCGAGGTCACGGCCAGCAGCAGGACATCGGCTTCCAGTCCATCCCATTCGCCTGGAGTGATGGACATCCAATTGAACCCCACACCTGAAGGTTTGCCAGCGAGCTCGGCTTGAATCCGTTCAGGTGGAGTCAGCTGCAGGCTGCGGTAGAACACATGGCCGAAGTTACGGGTGCTGTACATTCGAGGCCCTTTCGCCGTTAATGTGCATACCGCAACAGTTGCCTGTCCAATCGTCTCTCTAATCTTCTTGCGTGCACGCTCAACCTTGCGTTCGTGCCGTTCCAGCCAATCATTTGCTGCCTGGGTACGATCCACGATAGATGCAATCGTACGAAGATGCCCGAACATGTCGGTCTGATTCCAGGGAATAGTGATAATCGGAGCGATATCCCCGATGTGTTCCATTGCTTTTGCTGCTGCATTGTCCTTGGTCAGAATCAGGTCGGGATTCACATCCAGGAATGCCTGACGTCCTTGCTCCCAGGGTTCATAGGCATGAAAGGGCAGACTGAGCGATTTGGGAATGTGGGGCAGATGTCCCTGAATCTGAGCCGCACAAGGCGTAATGCCGAGTGTCATCAGGTGATCGGTATAGGGGTAAGAGAGCGAAACAATATTGCGGTGCACCTGCTTCGCATAGGTTGTTGGCGCGTATCCGGCATGGTTTCGAAAACGCCGGCTGAAATAAAATTCGTCCCGGTAACCGACACTTCGGGCCACATCGCGAATGCGCATGTCCGAGGTCATCAGAAGCTCCTTGGCACGGTTCATGCGGAGATGGGTCACGTATTCAATTGGATTTTTGTGCATCCGGCTCTTAAAAAGCTGCGAATAATACGATGGATGCATGCCTGCGAGTTCAGCCAATTTCTCCAGTTTGATCTCATGCATGTAGTTGTCGCGCATATATTGCATCGTTACCTGGAGCCACTGGTTCGGATTGTCCTCCGCGCCTTCGTTATTTTCCTGCTCTTCCTGAGGCCAGAGCATGTGCAGCAGCTCGGTCATGAGCATTTTCTTTTTATGAGAGGCTAGTCCGGTTTCAGCAGTCAACTGTGCTGCAATGCGCTGGATGCCGTAATAAGGGCCCTGAATCCAGCCCGTTACCGGGAAGCTTGGTTCACGCTCATAAATCATTCGTGCTTCGGTTTTCTCCGCTGCCCGGAACAGATCATAACTGATCATATACAGCTCGGTCTCATGGCCTGCGTCACTGGATAATTCCAGGGCAGTGCCTGGTTCGCAGAGGAAGGCTGATTTGCGGTTAACCAGGTGTTCGGTACCATTCATCATCAGTTTACCCGTAAATTTATGCATGTATATGAAGGTATGGTGGCCAATATCGGGTTTGCTCCAAACCCATTCCTTATCGGTAATCCTGATCAGGTCTGTTTGGTGAATTTCAAGCAGGGTATCTTCCAGGAAAAGCTCCAGATCACTCGGAGAGACAGCTTCCTTGCCCGTGGCCGTAATGGTACGCTTCATGTTATTGGAAGGAGGAGTATTGGCGTTCGAATGATGAACCATATCGGATTTGCTTATCATGGTGGGACTCCTTTCCTTCTATATTCCTTGGATGAATTGATTCTTTCTATAGCGAGCGCAAACGCATATCTGATGTAAACCATTGTCTGTACGTCAGCAGACTCAGGATAATGCTGGTTATGGCAGCCGAACTGGTGAAGGCAAACACAATCAGAATCTGGTAACGGACAGCCTCAACCGGGTCGGCGCCAGCGATAATCATGCCGGTCATCATGCCTGGAAGCTGAACGAGGCCTACCGTTTTCATCCCGTCAATGGTCGGAATCATGCTGGATTTTACAGAGCGTTTCAGTACATCCTGAAATGCACGTCTGGGCGTAGCGCCCAGAGAGAGCAGCGTCTCGATTTCCCCTTTGGAGGCTTCAACCTCACGTTTCATCTGATTCAGAAACAGCCCCGAGACAACCATCGCATTGCCGATCGTCATGCCGCTGAGTGGAATGATGTATTGCGGGGTCGGCTCGACGATGTGAAGACCTAACAGAAGCCCCATCATCAATAGCTCGGTCACCGTAATGGCCACCGCAATATATAGGGAAATTCGGCGAAGTCCCTTGCCTCGTTTGCCCGCATTGAAGGATGCCACGGTAATCATAAAAGCTACAATACCAATGATTAGAGCAGGGTGGTCCGAGTTGAAGATAAACTGAAGTACATATCCGACCAGCAGCAGCTGTACTGCGGAACGAACCGTACCTACAGCAATATCTCTCTCCAGACCAAGCTTCTGCCATACGGAAATAAGCATGGTCAGCATAATAAATATGATGGTAAAACTCAGTGCGAAAATGGACATGTGTTCTCCTTATCTGCCTCGGGGGCAGGGCGCAGAATGTATTGCCGGGCCAGTTCCGAATGCGGATGGGCAAAGAAAAGGGAGGTGGGCTGGCGTTCTAGCAGGGTCTGCTCGCCCATGAACCATGTTGTTGTGCTGAATGAGCGTGCCTGTTCCTGATCATGGGTAACCCATACGAGTGAAATACCTTCCTGCTTGCTCCATTCCGTTAATTGTTGTTCCACAAGCTTAGCATTGGTCCGGTCCAGGGAAGCGGTGACTTCATCCAGCAGCAACACTTTGGGGCGAAGCAAGATGGAACGGATCAGCGCTATGCGCTGTTTTTCTCCGCCTGAAAGATCACTGGCCCGCTTATGAATATCCAGTCCTTCCAGACCCATTCCGGTCAGCAGACGACCAGCCAGATTCGAATCATAGGGTGTTCGGTGCAGGAAATGAACGGTCTTCAAATTATCTTCAACGCTGCCTGCAAGCATAACGGGTTGTTGTGCAACATAGGACATGCGCATGCGCCAGGTTCTGGGATCGGAATCGAGGTAAGAGGTGCCTTTCCACAGGATATCTCCGCCATCGGGTACATCCAATAAGGAAAGGATGCGGAGCAGCGTGCTTTTGCCCTGGCCGGATGCACCCAGTATAGCAATGCGCTCTCCTTCTTCGACGGAGGCATTCACCTTCTCGAACAAGAGTCGCTGCTCGGTCGTTCCAATATGTTTAGTGAGTTGTTGAAGGGTTACGAGAGTAGACACAGCGGGATCTTCCTTTCATCCGTGATCTGCTGATAATCTTAGCAAAAATGCAGAAGAATTGAAATGAAAGCTGGACTTGGCAAGCATACCGGAGCAGAAGGTGAAACCAACGTCTGACGCCAGAGGTTCTTTTTGGTAATATAGAGGAGAGTCAGAGTTGGTTCTACCAATAGGGACAAGGGAGGCTTTAATATGACAGGAGTTACTGGACGACAGGACAAGGTGAAGTGGGGCATTATGGGCACAGGTTGGATCGCATCCCAGTTTGCCCGAGACCTGGAGCATGCCGGAAATGCCGTGAAGGCAGCAGTTGGTTCGCGTACACGGGAAAGTGCGGAGAAATTTGCAGCTGAATATGGTTTTGCAAGCGGATACGGTTCGTATGATGAATTGCTGCAAGATCCCGAAGTGGATATTATCTATGTCGCTACACCGCATCCTTTCCATAAAGAGAATGTAATGGCTTGTCTGGAAGCGGGAAAAGCAGTGCTGTGTGAGAAGCCGTTCACGATGAATGGCCGTCAGCTGGAGCAGCTGGTGGAGACCGCGCGTAATCGCAAGCTCTTCTTGATGGAAGGCATGTGGACACGTTTCTTGCCTCCGATCGTTCAGGCGCGGAAGTGGATTGCCGAAGGCCGGATCGGTGAAGTGCGGCTTGTAAAAGCTGACTTTGGTTTCCGCATAGGCTGGGAGCCTGAAGGAAGGCTGCTGAACCCGGATCTGGGCGGAGGAGCACTGCTGGATGCAGGTGTGTATCCTGTCTCGTTCGCGTCCATGATCTTTGGCGAGCAGCCGCAGCATGTCTGGAGCACGGCGAACATCGGAGAGACTGGTGTGGACGAACAGTTCTCCGTACTGCTTTCTTACTCGGAAGGTCGCTCGGCATCGTTGAACGGGGCGGTCCGTCTGAATCTGAGCAATGAAGCTGTCGTGTATGGTACGGAAGGGTATATCCGTTTGCCGCTGTTCCTCGCCGGGAAAGAAGCTTATCTGCATGTGAATGGTCAGGACGAGCCTGAAACATTTACGGATGACCGGACGTCCATCGGCTATGCATTTGAAGCAGAAGAGGCTGGACGCTGCATCCTGGAAGGCAAAACGGAAAGTCCAATTATACCGCTGGATGAGTCCCTTGAGATCATGAAACTGATGGACACTATTCGTGGACAGTGGGGCTTGCGGTATAAATTTGAGTAATGAAATACAACCAAATCCCGAATTGTTCTACGTAGGCAATTGTACGCAGAAATCTTACGAGAGATACGAAATAGGTGGGAGTGGGACAAGGATGAAAATTCTGATTTCGGGGTTTGAGCCTTTTGGCGGGGATGCCGTGAATCCCACGGGAGAACTGATGGAAGCTCTCGCACAGGAAGTGATGGAAGGTGCAGAACTGAAAACAGTGCTGCTGCCGGTACATTTCGATGAATGTGCGGACCTGCTGATTGCAGAGATGGAAGCATACGGTCCGGATGTCGTGATTGCCTGTGGTCTTGCCAAAGGCCGGACGGCTGTGACCCCGGAGCGCATCGCCGTGAATGTAAAGGACATTCCGCCTGGTTCCTATGCGGATAACCAGGGACAGCGTCCTGTGGACGAGCCCATAACCGAAGGCAGCCCGGACGGCCTGTTCTCGACATTGCCCATCCGCGCGATGGTGAATAATATGACTGCAGCAGGCATTCCGGCAGCGGTATCCAATACCGCAGGAACGTATATTTGCAACAATACGATGTATCGTGTGCTGGATCAGATTCGATTGCAGCAGCTGCCGATCCGGGCGGGATTTGTCCATTTCCCGGCTTCAACGGAGATGTCGTTGCTGCAACCCTCGGTGCCTTCGCTGTCGATTAGTGCAATGCTTGATGCCTTGCGGGTGATGATACGAACCGTGGTGGCGGAAGCGTAAATAATGGTCTTCTTTTATGTGTGTAGTAGCAAAGTTAAAGGTGACTTTAGCCTGTAAGTAAATCTCGTTGCAAAAAGGATTGAATGGAGAAACTAAAACGTTTTCTGTAATCTGCACGTTTCATTTGTAATGTACTCGCTTCTCTGGCTTGTACCGAAATAAATGAAAAGGGGCTGTCCCATGAAGTCATGTTTATGACTATGGGACAGCCCCTTCTTCGGTATATATCTAGTGGCGCCGTACAGGTAGCCAGTGTTGCTGCTTAGATGAGTAAATATAACGAACTCAGCACTTCTTATTGGAAGAGGTACAAGAGGTAAGTTGGTTGTAACGCATCGTAGATGGCTTAATACATCGTTTCACTTATCCTGTCCCAGGTTTCTGCACGAATAACGTGTCTGATGTTCATCAGCCTGTCCATTACGTACGAATTCTCTGAATGAATTGCGACAGGTTCGTTAGCGACTAAAACCCAAGGTAAGTAGTCTCCGTTGTCATCCAAATGAACAGCTGGTTGCTGCAGGCTCAGATCCGCAGCAGATTCAGGTCGAATTCGGGAACGAGGCCCTCTTTCATCGCCCGTCCAAGCAGGGCTGTAATTGCCCCATAGCCATCATCGCCCAGATGGGCACTGAACTCGTTCACGTACAGATCGATATGCTGCGCCGCAACATCCGGGTCCATTTCCTGTGCATGTGCCATGACGTATTCTGTGGATTCGTCCGGGTGTGCCCAGGCGTATTCCACGGATGCACGTGCCCATCCAGCGAGTGCATGAGCGTCCAGATTGCGGCGGGCAATGATTGCTCCGAGCGGAATCGGCAGGCCGGTATCGCTTTCCCACCAGCTGCCCAGATCGGTCATGAGCTTCAGATTGTAGTTCTGATACGTGAAACGTGCTTCATGGATGACCAGGCCGGCATCGATTTTGCCATCCCGTACCGCGGGCATGATCTGGTCGAACGGCATGACGACGATTTCGCCTACGCCGCCAGGGACATTCTGTGCAGCCCACAGACGGAACAGCAGATAAGCGGTTGAGCGTTCACTTGGCACGGCAACCCGGCGTCCGGACAGATATGCAGGATCGGTGGTACCGTTAGCCGTAAGAACCAGCGGGCCGCATCCTCTTCCCAGTGCTCCGCCGGAAGGCAGCAGCGCATACTCGTTCAGCACGTAAGGCAGGGCTGCATATGAAATCTTCAAGACATCCGGTCCGCCGGGATTGGCAGCCAGACCATTCGTAATATCGATATCCGCGTAACGGACGTCCAGTTCCGGAGCACCCGGAATCAGTCCGTGCACCCAGGCGTGAAAGATAAATGTATCGTTAGGACAAGGGGAAAATGCAATTTTCATGATGTAAGTACCTCCCGTAAAATGGAACTTGCGGCCTGGAGCGCATCCAGGGCATCCTTGATGCGCCAGGCATCGCGGTCGCGTGGACCGACCGCGTTGGATATGGCCCGCAGTTCGAGCGCGGGCACGCCGAACTGCTTGGCCGCCGTTGCCACGCCGAAGCCTTCCATGCCTTCGGCGGTGGCATCCGGCACGCGGCGCAGCAGCTCCGCGGCCGTCTCGGCTGTTCCGGTCGCCGTGGACACGGTGACCGCTGTGCCTCCGCTGACAGCGTGCCCGGCCCGCTGCATCTCATGGCGCAGGCGGGCGGCAAGCTCCGCGTCCGCCGCCACACGGGACGAGCCGAATCCGAGCTCGTCCACGCTCAGGAAGCCGTCTGGCGTCTGCGAGCCCAGATCGGCAGCAACCATGGCGTCGGCCACCACGAGTGAGCCGACGTCCGCCCGGCCGGGGAACCCTCCGCCGATGCCGGCACTGACCACCAGCGTGTACGCTGGGGTCAGGCCGGCTCCGGCAAGGGGCCCCGTGGATGCGGCAGATGCCTGTGCCGCATCCGGTCCGCCTGGCGCGGTGGAACCTTGCGCCATTGCCTTACCGCCAGCCGCTGCGGCGAATGCCAGCGTGGCTGTCGTGCTCGCCGTAACCGCTGCCGGGCCCACCCCGCCAGCGATCACGTCAAATATTCCCGCGGCTTGGTCACCCAGGCCGCGTTGTACGGCATCTTTTTCCGCATCCACGGCGGTCACGATTAATACGCGCTGAACTGCACGGTTCGGTGCCGAGCCGGTTGGCTCTGTATGATTTAATGCTTGATTTTGCTCATTCATCGGAGTTCTCCCTTATAAGGTGTTAGATTCAACGCTATATTTGGTCATCTCCATCATAACGGAATGGGAAAGAGAGGAACAACCTTTGTATGTATTTGTCTGAACATGATTTACTGACATGCACGATCTAACTAACCTGCCTTGCTCGCTGAATATGTCACTTCATATATATAAAGTTATCGCGGATTAAACGAGAAGTCAAAGTTAACCGTTGACAATCTAACTCGACTGTACTAATAATAATAGTACAGTTAATACACCTTGGAGTTAAAAGCATACACTTCATATACAGTCAGTCATCTCACTTATGGGTATTACATTATATTTTTGGGGAGAGGGGGTGCGGGATGTTCGAATTAGATGTACGCAGCCGTAAGGCGATCTACGAACAGCTAGTGGACAAAATCAAGGAAATGATCGTATACGGTGTTCTCCAACCTGATGAGCAGCTTCCTTCGGTGCGAACACTGTCAGCGCAGCTGACCGTCAATCCGAATACGATTCAGAAGGCATATCGGGAGCTTGAACGCGAAGGTTATATCTACTCTTTGCAGGGAAAAGGGAGCTTCGTATCATCGTCTGTGGAACATCCGAATGCAGCCATGAGAGATGAGATTAGAGCGGCACTGGTGAAGCTGATTGCAGAAGCGACGTATTCCGGTTTAACCAAGGCGGATATGACACTTTTGTTCCAGGAAGCGATGGCCCGTATCGAAAAGGGGGAGCCGAATGATTGAGCTGAATCAGGTCATTAAAGCGTTTGAACATGAAAAAGCAGTGGATGGCGTTACGATGCACATACATAAAGGATCCATCTACGGCCTGCTCGGCTCCAACGGGGCAGGCAAGACATCGCTGCTTAAAATCATAGCAGGCATCTATCGTCAGGACAGTGGGACTGTTCGCATTGACGGGGCTGAAATTTATGAAAATATGGACCTCAAGGGACGCACGATTTTTATGGCGGATGCGCCTTACTTTTTCCCACAGTCCTCCATTGCTCAGATGGCGGCCTTTTACCGCTCTTTGTATCCACGCTGGAATGAGGAGCGGTTCGCGCAGCTGGCCACGGTGTTCAAACTGGATGTAAAACGCAAATTGCATCGCATGTCCAAAGGTATGCGCAGGCAGGCAGCCGTATGGCTCGGGCTAAGCTGCATGCCGGAAGTGCTGCTTATGGATGAGCCGATTGACGGCCTTGATCCAGTGATGCGCCAGCAGATCAAGAATTTGCTGTTCCAGGAAGCCGCTGAGCGTCAGGTGACCATTATTATTTCGTCCCATAATCTGCGTGAAATCGAAGATCTGTGTGATCACGTCGCCATTATGCACAAAGGCCGCATGATTGTAGAGAAGGATCTCGATGATCTGAAGGCCGATACCCATAAGATTCAGGTGGCTTTCCGTCATCCTGACGATGCCAAGGCGATGGATGAGCTGAATATTTTACATGAAGAGATGCGGGGAAGTGTCTCGCTGTACATTGTCAAAGGCAGTCGCGAGGAAGTGACGGAACGGTTCCGGGCCTTGAATCCTTATTTGCTGGATGTGCTGCCGCTGACGCTGGAAGAAATATTTATTTATGAAATGGAGGATGCAGGGTATGATATTCAACCGATTATTCTGTAACCGGGGCATCCTGTTCCAAAATTTCAGGCAGCACGGTTGGCTCGGAATACTATTTCTGCTCACATTGCTGTTTTCGCTTCCGCTCCATATTGCAACAGAGCACAGGGGTGGTGTAACGCAGCAGATTACCAGCTTGTTTCAGGCCAATGGGGAAACGCACATTCTGTTTGCGATTACGTTCCCAGTGGCGATGGGCATTTTTCTTTTCCGTTATATACAATCCGGAGCTCCATCCGATTTGTTCCACGGTTTGCCGCTACAGCGCAAACATCTGTTAACGGTCAATCTGCTCTCCGGCTTTGGAATGATCCTGATCCCGATCTGGATGACCACGGCGATTACAGGTTGGGTGTGGGCAGCGCAGGATCGTATGGCTTATATCTTTGATGGTAGTGAGATCTGGATGTGGGGTCTCAGCATGAGCATCTATTCGCTGTTTATGTTTATGCTAACGGTAGTTGTGGGCATGTGTATCGGCCAATCTGTACTACAGGGGCTAACAGTGTATGCCATCCTGTTATTGCCTGTTGTGTTCTGGTTTATCTTTACACTGCACCTGCAGCATTACTTGATTGGATATCCATACGGTGACATGAGCAGCTATGCGGAGAAAATATCCCTTGTCCTTCGTATGGCTTCAATTAGCAGATATCCAGTGGTCGGTGGGGAACTCGTAATCTATGCAGCTTTGGCCGTCTTATTTATCCCATTGACTTATGTATTTTATGCCAAGCGCAAGGTGGAATCCGCTACACAGGCGATTACGTTTACCCTTGTCAAACCGATATTTCGCTTTGGCTTGATGTTCACACTGGTTCTGATTGGCGGAGCCTATTTCACCATGATTGCGCCCCCAGAATCGACCGGGTGGACGATCTTCGGATATGTTCTCGGCGGCATTGTCGGTTACATTGTGGCCGAGATGATCATTCGCAAAACGTGGCTGATCTGGAACGTCAGATTACTGCCCAAGCTGGTTATATATGGTCTTCTATCCGGTTTGATTTTGTATGTGCCTGTCGCCGACTGGAACGGTTACGCTGCCAGAGTGCCGGATGTGAGTGATGTCAAAAGCATTAAGCTTGGAGGAGATCGTTACACTTACGTTAACGGTGTGAATCAGAAAGTGGATGATCATCCATTTTACTCGGATAATCCTGAATTTGTGGAGGCCGTTCTGGCCCTGCATCAGAAAATTATCGAATCCGATCTTCCTTTGCAAGACCCTGTATATCCGAATGATGATTATGACGAGTATGTATATATCAGCTATAAACTCAATAACGGCAAGGTCATGAAGCGTAAATACCAAATTTCCGAAACGGAATTCAGGCAGGAATTAATGGCCCTGAAACAGTTGGAGGATTATAAAAAGGTGGCCTATGATACGTATAAACTGGATGAGGATGTACTCAGTATTGGTATCCGTTCAACCATTAGTTCGTATCGCAAAGTATACATTGGCAGTCCCGACCAGGTCCGTGAGTTCAAGGAGCTGTTGAAGCAGGATATTCTGGACCAGACCTATGAGGAACAACGTTCCCCTTGGCAGTCTTTTGCAAACGCGGAGATAAACCAGGAATCCTACTCCAATGATCCGTATCAACCCAGAGATATGTGGAGTTACGAAATTAAACCAAGCTACGATCGTGTGATCCAATGGTTAAAAGAAAACAAATTATACGATCAACTGCTTGTCACGGCAGACGAAATTGCCTCGGCCCAGTTCGTGAAGCAGGAGATCGACAGTCCGGGAAATCCTCAGTGGGTATATGTTCAGCCGGAATATATTGATGGAAGCCTAGGCGGCAACAAACAGGTTGCGACTAAAAACAAAAAAATAATTAGCGACCTGCTAGAACGTCAGCGATCAGGAGAGCGGACGGAGAAAGCAACCGTTTATCAGATCAAGCTGAATGCCACCCGGGGGGAAAACATCTACATGATGCTGAAGGAAGAGGATTTAACCGATGAGATGAAGGCCATTTTGGCCGAACAGTAGATTGAATGGCAAGCGGGAAGGGTTCTCCCGCTGCAGGATGCACAGCCCAAGAGGCTTGCTTGACGAAATGATTGTATTGGAATATATTTGAAAAGGTTGAGATTCGCGCCGAATAAGATATAACCGCGAATTATATAGGGAACGGTTAATAAGGGAAGCACCCGTAAAATCAGGCAATCGCCTGACTTTGCGGGTGCTTTTTTTGTGTTTGTTTCGGCCGCTTCACCTTGGATCAACTGGAGAAAGAAGAAGCTGTATTTACATTTTGAGTAAACGAGGAGGAAGGTCCAATGAACACGGTGGAAGATCACCACAGCATGGATGGTGCTACGAGTTTCGGAAGCGTTAGAGGCAGAACTAGGAGAGGATTTATTACTCGATTTTGCATCGCGCTGCTTCTGGTAGCCAGCGTGGGTTCCATGCATCTTTTTACGTCAGCTGCCGAGGCGGCAGGCCCGGATCTCGGTGTAACCGCCCAAAAGTCGTGGGAAGCCCTGCTTAAGAAAGCGGATGCCCAAACGAAAGCTTCACTGCAGCAAACGTACCAAAAAGTGGGGACCTGGACGACGCAGGAGCAGAGCTGGGAGCAGAAAATCAAAACACTTCATGCAGCGAATACGGCTGAATTATCCAGGCTTCGTCAGGAAATACGGAAAACAGATGAAGCGAAACTGGCTGCACAGGCAGATACATTAAAGCGTACCCAAACCCGTTATGAGCCAATGTTTACGCTGTACACCACTGTCAACAAGCAGCTCGCTGCAGCCAGAGCCGCCAAGAACAAGGAATGGACTGCCGCGCTCCGTGCTCAGGCAGACACATTGAAACCAGCTGTACAGCTGGCGAAGGCGGACATTCGCATCAAAAAACAGCAGCTGGCCGATGCCCGCAAACGCAAAAGTACAGAGGATAAGCGTCTGCGCACCATGCTTGCGTCTGCCGATCCAATCAAGAAACAGATTCAAACCGGCAAAAAACAGGCAAGCCTGTCCAAAGAGCGATACGCGAACGCACTGAAGCTGTTCAAACAGAATATCAAAGCTGGCCAGCCTTCACGTGTATTGAGTTCATTGAATCAGCTCTCATCTGCTGCCGAGAAGTGGGCTGGCTCTAAACAAAATATCCATGCATTGGAGCAAAAAGTTGCGGATATCTACCTGAAGGTAAAAAAGGAACTGGCTAAGAAATAACAATAAACTGACCAAGAAGACACAATAAATGGAAACCCGACCAGTACCCTAGGCGTACACAACTTTAGATGCAGACAGACGAATGAACAGAGGTGAACCTGTTGCAGATCAAGTTGAACACCGGAGATACAGCAAGGCCGTGGTACAGACACAAGCGGTATTGGATGCCGGGCGCGATTGTAATTCTGGCTATGTTTACTCTTTATATTGGCGGGCAAATCACACCCAATATTCCCATTTTCTTTTTAAAAACACTAATCAAGCTTGCCCCATCTGATTCTGATGTCATTATGGCTGAAGGGGTAAGCCGTCTAAAGGATGTAGCCTATATTGAAGGGGGACGCAACAACAGTACGATGGATATCTACTATCCGTCCGCAGCCACTGAATCGCTGCCTGTCGTTTTGTGGGTGCATGGGGGCGGTTGGGTCTTGGGCGACAAAGAAGACATAACTGACTATGCGATGCAATTGGCTGAGCGGGGGTTCGTGGTTGTCAGTATGAACTATGCACTTGCGCCAGATGCACCTTATCCGACGCCTGTGTTCCAAACCAATCAAGCCCTGACTTATATCCAGAATCATGCCAAAGAATTTAAGGGGGATCCCCAAAAAGTCTTTCTTGCTGGCAATTCCGCGGGTGCTCAGATTGCAAGTCAGACCGCAGCGATTGTAACGAATCAGGCTCTTGCACAACTCATGAATATACAGCCCTCCATTCAGCCGGAAGAGCTGCGAGGTGTCCTCCTATACTGTGGGCCTTATAATATGAGTACAGTTGGCGAAAGCGGGTTTCCTCTTATCCGGACATTCCTCTGGTCTTATACGGGAGTCAAAGCTTTTGAAGAGTTCCCTCGCCTGGATGAGATGTCGACCGTGCTGCAAGTTACGCCGAACTATCCACCTGCATTTATTACTTCAGGCAATCATGATCCGTTAACCGGGCAATCGGTTGAACTGGCACAGACCCTGAAGCGGTTGGAAGTTGAAACGGAAACCCTGTTTTTTACGGCCTCAACGGAGAAGCTGGGACATGACTATCAATTTCAACTACAGACAGATGGCGGGAAAAGGGCGCTGGAGGAGGCCGTACGATTTTTGCAGGAGCACAGTCGATGAAGCAGCCAGACTATGGTACACTCGGGTGTAAACGACATGCAGGAGGCTATGAATGGCAGATAAAGAAGATTTGACCCGATTCGGTGTGGCATTCCCTACTCCGCTGATTGAACAGTTTGATAAATATATTGAAGAGCGGGGGTACAAAAACCGGTCCGAGGCGTTTCGCGATCTGGTTCGCAAAACACTGCTGGAGCCTTCCCGTCTGCGATCCGAGCAGGATGTGGCAGGAACGATTGTCATGGTCTATGATCACCATATCAGCGATCTGCCGGTCCGTTTGATGGAACTGCAGCATCAGGCACATCATGACATTATCTCCAACATGCATGTACATCTGAACCACGATCAGTGTCTCGAGGTCATTGCTGTACGAGGAAATCTCGGGCGTTTGCGTCATCTGCATCAACAGATCCAGGTGCAAAAAGGGGTGCTCTATGCCGAGCTGTCCGTTACATATGTGGATGAGCTCAACCAACTCGCGAGCCGCCACAGCCATGATCATCATCATGAGTGAGATTAAACAATAAAAATGAATCATTTATATATGTTTTCTGGAAAATGCTTGATCTCCATTGTTTTTGTCTATTGTGGAACATAATGGACAGCATCAGTTTGCCACGAGTCGAAATTGGAGGCATTTGCCGTGAGTTCCCATTCAAACGTTTATGACAATTCAAGTATGTAGCCGGCTAATTAGCCGGTTTTTTTCGTTAAGCTAACGGGCAGGATAGTTGAATTGAACTAGGGTATAATTTCACCAAAAACTATAGGAGCAATTTGTTCCTCGCAAGCCAGGTGAGTCAGACGGATAGCAGCTTGTATGGGTTTGGATGAAAAAAACTCTTTCTTAGAGAGTTTTTTGAAGGTAATTCATTTCTTATTGGAAGGTGTTACGTAACGGTGATCGTTCCATAATACATGTACATACCGCAATTGAATTGATACGTTCCAGGCTTCAAGTCATTTAAAGTCACGAAGTTATCTCCCTTTTCGAGATACACATCAAATCCTAAATCGGTAGATTCAATGCTCCTTATACAAGTATAACCTGAGTGTTTTATGAAATTAATTTTTGTGGGAACACCTGCTTTTATCTTTATATTTTCTTGACTGAAGCCTTTAGATGTTACATCGACTGAAACAATTTGATACCCTGCATTTTCTTGAACGGTACTTTGATTACTTGATTGTGAGTCTTGTGATTGAATTGCAGTGGTTTGGTTATCGTATAACTGGAAAAACAGTAGTATCCCGATCGAAAGGGTTCCAAAACCAACCATAAGTACACCCGAAATAAATGGTAAATTCATTCCATTTTTCTTGGTTTCATGAGCTTGGTCCGTTTCTTGATTGGCCAATTGGAGAACAACGCTCAAAATAAAAATGAAAAGGATGTCAATAAATAACACCATTATATAAGAAAAACTCACCATGGCCCCAAGCATTGCACCCATCAATCCACCCATGATTCCTGCTAGCATCCCATCCAAAGCAGCCATTAAACTTACAGGTTTTCCGATAAAGTATCCCACTCCCAAACCAAATAAAATGGCGATTATTGATGGGACTTCTAAACTGTGTTGAAACACTATTCCTAATTGAAAACCGAGTGCAAGACTAGATATCATACCAACGGTCATTGCAATCATCATACCAGCCATACCTGCAAGTTTCTCTTTTCGTTTATAGGTAACTAAACCAATGTATCCAGTGAATAATACAATCATAACTATGCTTAATATGGTTAATATCAAATTTTTACCCCCTAAACATCTGGTGACTGAGATAGAGTGTAGATTGTAGTTTCTATTCAATGTAAGATCAATCTGATAATATATAAAATTTTATATAGTCCTGTACTACGAATTGTAGTGCAATTATTGAAATTGCAATAGATCAAATTTTAATAATTCAGTAATTGTTCATACATTTGTGGCGAAATTAGTTTGTAAGCGAGACGTTTGCTGGTAGCAGGATTATTTACCGAGGTGCAATTTTTGCTAAATTGTACTCTAAGCATTTGGAGGTTTACTTGAACAATACACATACGATACGATGCTTAAAGTAATTTCTCCATTGCCATCACATCTACAAAATTGCCCTCTAGAACGCCTTGATTCTGAAATACACCTACCTCCCGGTATCCAGTTCTATGATATAAGCTCTGACCTAGCGTATTAAACGGAAAGGTGAAAAGAACAAACTTATTAAAGTTATTCTGCTTACCGATCTCCTCTAATTTCCCAAGCAACTGTTTGCCTATCCCTTTGCCGCGATGATTACGATGAATATAAATCGAAAGGTCACCGACGCCGTCATAAGCACTTCTTGGATTGTAGACATTAATGGATGCCCATCCGATTATGCATTGGTTCATTTCAGCGACGATTACTGTGTAGCGTCCCTGGTGTTTCTTAAACCATTCGTTCATGTATGCCTCGTCTTTTAGCTCGGTTTCAAGCGTGGCAACGCGGTCTTCGATACCTTGGTTGTAGATAGTCAATATGCTACCCAGATCCCCTTCGGTAGCTTGTCGTATTATTACCATGATGATCACTCCTACGTTTGTTTTTTACATGTTTATATATCATAATGTAACTCGAAATGGGAAAGACAAAGAATAAAACAAAAAAAACATTTGCATTTCGCAAATAATATAGGTATAACTATAACAAGAGGTGAGGTAATTGGAAAACAACGTAAGAGAGATGTTTCAGATCATGACGCGACGTTTTGGATTATTGGATAAAAACTGCTGCACCGCAGGAGGGTTGGATATTTCACTCGTTCAAAGTCATATCATTTATGAAATTGATCGTAAACATAATCCCTCCATTCAGCAGGTGGCAGATGCACTTTCCATTGATATCACAACGTTTAGCCGTCAGGTTCAAAATCTCGTGAAGTTGGGGTTGGTTCAAAAAACGCCATTACCAGAAGATCGACGGATTTACATATTATCCTTGACTACACAAGGTAAATTTGTCGCTACGGTCATTGATGAGCAGATGAATGATTATTTAAAAGAAGTCTTTTCGCATATGTCTGAGTTTGAACGTGATATGGTGATAAATGCGGTCAAACTGCTAAACGAGAGTATGGCGAAATCTAGCGTATGCTGTACACCACTGGGATAATAATTAGTTATCCCCTTTACTTCACTTAATACTTGTAAAATGCAACTAATTCTGAGGAGGAAACAATAATGTTTAAAAGTATCCCTGTTAACCAAGTGAACTGCTGCGAATCACCCGTGATAGAAACAAACCAATTACCTGTTGCGATCATTGGAGCAGGACCGGTTGGTCTTGCGGCAGCAGCACAACTCATTTCAAAAGGTGAGCCATTTATGTTGTTCGAAGCTGGAGATGAAGTAGGGGCGAACATTAGAAAATGGGAACATGTACGTCTGTTCTCACCTTGGGAATATAACATCGATAAAGCTGCTAAAGAATTGCTGCTTTCCACGACTTGGGTCGCTCCTCAAAATGGAACCATCCCAATAGGTAAGGAGATTGTTGAGCATTATCTAAAACCTTTGGCTGCGCTACCTGAAGTAAGTCCATACATCTATTTGAATACGAAAGTTACTGCGATCAGTCGTAAAGGGTTGAGCAAAGTGAAAACAGGTGGACGCGAGAAACTTCCGTTTGTACTCCATGTTGAACAAAACGGATCTCCGTTTATTTATGAGGCGCGGGCAGTTATCGATGCTTCTGGAACATGGTCCAATCCAAACCCGCTTCGTTCAGACGGTATCTTTTCAGAAGAAGAAAAATCGATTGAAAGCCACATTTCATACGGTATTCCTGCAGTTTTAGGGAAAGAGAAAAATCGTTATAGCGGCAAGAAGGTCCTTGTGGTAGGAAGCGGACATTCTGCGATCAACACGTTGCTTGAACTCGCAGAGCTTCAAAAAGAGGAATCGGGAACTGAGATTGTTTGGGCTATTCGTAAGGCAAATATTGAAGACGTGTATGGCGGTCGAGAATTGGATGGATTGCAGGCAAGAGGAGAACTAGGTACCCGAATTCAAAAGGTGGTTGAATCCGGTGCAGTAAAGGTCATGACGGCATTTCATATTGAAGAACTGAAAAAACAAGGTGGAAAGATACAGGTTTCTGGAACCATTCGAAATGAAAAAGTGGTTATCGATCACATAAATGAAATAGTGGGTAACACGGGCTCTCGCCCTGACTTATCGATTGTCCGCGAAGTAAGGGTACTTACGGACCCAAGCTTAGACTGCGTTTATGAGCTCGCGCCATTAATTGATCCCAATATACACAGTTGCGGTACCGTTAGACCTCATGGCGAAAAGGAACTGCGTCAACCTGAAAAGGACTTTTATATCGTGGGTGCCAAAAGTTATGGAAGAGCGCCAACCTTCTTAATGGCAACAGGATATGAGCAAGTCAGATCCATTGTAGCGGCTTTAGTGGGAGATATGGCGTCAGCACAAAAAGTAGAGCTGGAACTGCCGGAGACAGGTGTATGTAGTCTTGGGGCTAGTGGTGCAGACAGTTGCTGTGAACCCGTTCATGTAGAGGCAGCATCTTCGAATTGCTGCTCTCCTTCAAAAACCGAAAAAGCAGGATCAAATTCTTGCTGCGGATAAAACGAGAACTTAGAGCTACTGCATCCGGAACGTGATGCAGTAGCTTTTTATAGAAGGAGGGAGAACAATGAACAACCTGATTTATGATTGCATCGTTATTGGTGGTGGTCAATCCGGCTTGGCAGCAGCATATTTCTTACAACAAGCTAAACGGAGCTTTATCTTACTTGAAAAAAGTGAAGTGCATTTAGGATCATGGGCAAATTATTATGATAGCTTAACGTTGTTTTCACCCGCAGCGTACTCCTCATTGCCAGGACTCGCATTTCCAGGCGGTGCAAATGTTTATCCACGCAGGGATGAAGTTGTTCAATACTTAAAGTCTTATGCGGCTACGTTTAAGTTTCCAATATACTCAGGGCAAGAAGTTATTAAGGTGGATAAGGAAGGAAATATCTATACGGTCCATACTTTGAGCGGAGAACAGTTTGGTACCAGGTCTATCATTAGCGCAAGTGGAGCATTTGTAAACCCTCATATTCCAGAGATTCCAGGGATGGATCATTTTAAGGGGGAAATACTTCATGCCAAGGACTACCGAAATGAGGACGAATTTAAAAACAAACGGATCATTGTTGTGGGAGGAGGGAATTCAGCTGTCCAAATAGCCGTTGAACTTGCCAGGGTAGCTCATGTAACAATTGCATCCAGAAGTCCGATCAAATTTAAGCCGCAGGTCATTGCGGGGAAAGATATTCACTTTTGGCTAACCATACTCAGACTTGATCAATCCACTTGGGGAAAACGGCTATTGCAAAAAAGTAGTGATGGAATCCTTGATACCGGCATCTACAAAAATGCCATCGATCAAGGTAAGCCTGATGCCAAACCTATGTTTAAATCCTTTACGGAAAATGGGATTGTGTGGACAGAACATACTCATGAAGATGTGGATGTCGTTATTTTTGCTACAGGTTATATTCCGAATTTTGAATATCTTAGCGGGTTAAATATTCTTAATTCTTCGGGTATTCCTTTGAAACAATCTGCTGAAAATATTCATTATGTGGGTATCCCCTGGCAGACATCTTTTGCTTCGGCAACAATTCGAGGTTCAGGGAAAGATGCGAAAGAAGCTGTACGATCGCTTGTAAAAAAATTGTAAGCACCTAATATATTCGTCATTGATTATATAAGTGATTTATTATATGATTATATTACTAAATGAAGCCAACGAAGATAATTACAGGGGAGGTACATATGGAACAACAAATTCAGGAGATGGCTGAAGCATATAAGCTATTAGCTGATAAAACGCGATTAACCATCGTTGCATTGCTGAAAGAACAGGAACTTTGTGTATGTGATATTACGGACATTATTGGGATGTCTCAACCAAACGCCAGTCAGCATCTCCGGAAACTAAAGTCCGCCGGTTTTCTTAATGAGAAGAAAAAAGGGCAGTGGGTTTACTATTCCCTTAATCCGGAAGCAGAAGCATACGTTCAGTGTGTGTATCCGTACCTGCCTTCCATGAAAGACAAAATAGCAGGATTGAACAACTGCTGCGGCCCTCAGGAGGAAGCATGACCATCATCGCGATTTTAATCTTTTTGTTTACACTCACTTTTGTAATATGGCAACCAAAGGGGCTTAATATCGGGTGGTCAGCATCTGCTGGAGCTGCTCTCGCTCTCCTATTTGGAGTCGTAAGTCTATCCGATGTGGTCACGGTTACAGGGATAGTATGGAACGCCACCCTTGCTTTTGTAGCCATTATTCTGATTTCACTTATTCTAGATGAAATCGGCTTTTTTGAATGGGCTGCACTACACATGGCAAGGCTCGCAAGAGGAAATGGTAAGCTGATGTTCGTTTATGTTGTTCTTCTTGGTGCAGGGGTAGCAGCGTTCTTTGCGAATGACGGTGCCGCACTGATATTAACGCCAATTGTGCTTGCTATGGTCCGAGCGCTCAAGTTTGATCAAAAGATGATTTTACCTTTTATTATTGCAAGTGGTTTTATTGCAGATACAACTTCGCTCCCACTTATAGTCAGCAATCTTGTCAATATTGTTTCAGCTGATTACTTTGGTATTGGTTTTGTGGAGTATGCCAGTCGGATGATTATCCCTAATTTCTTTTCCATATTTGCGAGTCTTCTGGTCTTGTTCTTGTTCTTTAGAAAAAGTATTCCTGGGAACTACGAAGTCAGTCAGCTCAAAAAGCCAGTTGATGCAATCAAAGACAAGAAGTTGTTCAAATTCTCTTGGGTGATTTTAGCTGTACTACTTGTCGCGTACCTGATGAGTGAGTTCATTCAAGTTCCGGTTTCAGTCATCGCTGGGGTTATTGCAATCTTGTTTATTTTAGCTGCACGACGTAGTCAAGCTATTCAAACGTGGAAGCTCATCAAAGGAGCACCATGGGCAGTCGTGATTTTCTCAATTGGTATGTACGTCGTCGTTTATGGACTACGAAATGTAGGATTAACGGATGAACTTGGGAAGGTCATTCAAGCCATTGCCGACAATGGGCTCTATATCTCCATAATCGGCATGGGATTCCTAGCTGCGATATTGTCTTCGGTCATGAACAATATGCCTACAGTGATGATTGATGCGCTAGCTATTGATGGAACCAATACGCAAGGTGTAATTCGAGAATCACTGATTTATGCCAATATTATCGGCAGTGACCTGGGTCCAAAAATCACTCCGATCGGCTCGCTTGCAACACTTTTATGGTTACACGTACTATCCCGTAAGGATGTAAAAATCACATGGGGAAGTTATTTCAAAATTGGGATTGTGCTCACCATCCCAACACTCTTTATCACGTTAACAGGACTGTATTTGTGGCTACATTTGATCCATTCAACAAGCGTAAACGTTTGGTTAATGATTACAGTAATCACAGTAGTATTGGTTGTTATCGCTATGATCATAAAAGCTTTGATTAATCCAAAAATGGGCAAAGCGAAAATACAAATAAGCCAAACCGAGGACAAAGGAGATTAATAATTATGAATAACAAACCACTTGTTTACTTTTTGTGTACTGGAAACTCTTGCAGAAGTCAAATTGCCGATGGATTTTTGAAGTCTCTTGGAAGTGATAAATACGAGGTGAGAAGTGCTGGTCTAGAGGCGCATGGTTTAAATCCCCGTGCTGTTCAAACCATGAAAGAAGCTGGAATCGATATTTCAAATCATACATCGGATGTCATTGATCCTGAGATTTTAAAGCAAGCAGATTACATCATTACGCTATGCGGTCATGCCAACGATAATTGTCCGGTTGTACGTAATGACAAAGCCGAAAGATGGCATTGGGGTTTCGATGATCCAGCAAAGGCGACAGGCACAGAGGAGGAAATCACAGCTACATTCGCTGAAGTCCGTGATTCAATCAGAGCTCGTATAGAGCAGTTTTTGAAAGAAGGTAAGTAAAATGAATCATGCCAAAAAGGACTACCATGCACTCATTGCTGACAAAATCTTTATGGGCGGAGCAGCAGACGTTGAGGCAATGGTTCTTAACGAAGGCATTGAAGTCGTGGTGGATCTGCGGGAAGAAGCAACAACGTGATCGACTGCTTTTCTTCATCTAACGGGCAGGATAGATGAATTTTGTGAATATACTTCAGGTATGCGAACGATAAAAAAATAAGTTTAACTTTTAATGATATTAAAGACGTGCTACAGTCTTCGAAGTTCACTGAATTCGTTAAAGGAAGTACGATGGCAGAAAAAAGAGGTCGAACCAGTAAGTTCTGGTGACCTCAAATCTGATCGGTTAGGTTATGAATTAATAAGAAATATAACCGGGCTAAAGAACAGGGAATCTTGCTAGGCCTGACAGACATCCAATGAAAGTGACGTGTTCTATTCGTTAACGCGCAGTGACAACAAGTGTTTTAGATTGTCATCGATGAATTGATTATCGGCACTGTTGATACCGCGGCCGGCAAAGTGACCCCAGATTGACTGGATCGGGTTAAGACTAGCATTAGGGATACGTGCAGCTTCATATGCATTATCGTCCGCTGTGCAGAAGAGATCGGTACTTCCCGGCATAATGCAAGCAAATGCCTTTATGCTTTTAAGTGCCTTATCAAAATCTCCGTTATAGGAAGAGTTGGCACTAATGTCTGCATGCTGGCCTGTCCATAACATGGCCAGGACGTTATGTGGATCCATATTCATAAAGCTATTTTCCCAGACACCAGCTACAAAATCCTCCAATGAGTCAAATCCCATCTCACGATAAAGCTCCTCTCGATAAAACGCATGTGATAATCCCCATCCCGCATACACCCGACCAACGGCGCGCATGTCTGCAGAAGTCAACTGGTTTAGTTTACTTGAGTCGAAGCCGACTGCAGATAGCAGTGAGGATCTTACACCTTCCAGTACTACATATGTGTGAGGCCAAGGTTTGGCGATACCTCCGAAAGGTGCAATCCGTTCGACCATCTCCGGGTAACTTGCCCCCCATTGAAATGCCTGAATGCCGCCCATGGACCATCCGACGACGAGAGCAATCTTCTGAATGCCGAATTTTTCGGTCAGTAGTTGATGCTGGAATCGTACGTTGTCATAGATAGTTACCTGTGGAAAGTTCGCCCGCTCGAATGGATGCGGCGTGTTGCTGGGAGAGGATGAAAGTCCATTACCCAGTAAATTTGGAACGATAATAAAATATTTCTCTGGATCAAGTGCCATTCCGCTGCCAATGAGCCATTCATTCTGTACATGCTGATCTCCAAATGCCGTTGGATAGACAATCACATTATCTTTCTGTTCATTTAATTTTCCGTATGTTTTATAAGCAAGAAAAGCATTGGGTAACGTCACTCCTGATTGTAAAAGTACATCACCCAAATTAAAAATTTCATAATCCATTGTATGGTCGCTCCCTTCAAAATGAAAAACCACATGTTCACTGTGATCTCTTGTGCTCAGTATAGAGCTGTGATACTTTCAATAAAAGTGAATAGAATTCAAGATAGTATTCAATAAAATTGAAAGATGAAGGGAGAGCATCGGATGGAATTGCGTCAACTGAATACGTTTTGTACGGTTTCAACAACATTGAATTTCACGCGGGCAGCAGAAGTGCTGAGCTACGTTCCTTCCAACGTCACGATGCAAATTAAAGCATTGGAAGATGAGCTGGGTGTTCGCCTTTTTGATCGGTTGGGCAAGCAACTCGCGCTCACAACTGCGGGTAAACGCTTTTTAACACACGCCCAAGGCGTTCTTGAAAAAATGGACGAAGCTCGTAGTGCTGTCCATGATAATGAAAAACTAAGTGGTACCTTAACGATAAGTGCGAATGAGGTTATTTGCTCCTACCGGCTTCCGCCTGTCTTCCAACGGTTTCGTTCGCAGCATCCGGGAGTTCGTCTAATCTTCCGCTCAGTTCCGAATCAAGAGCTCAAGCAAACGCTCTTTGAGGGAACCACGGATATGGTTTATATGTTGGATGAACCCATTCGCTCGAGTGGACTTTCCGTGGAACCTTTGCTGGAAGAACATTTCCGATTGTTAGCTGCTCCAGATCACCCACTCGCCAAACGAACGGTGCTTCAGTTGGAAGATTTTCACGGAGAAGTATTTCTGACGAATGAAAAGGGTTGTCCTTATCGAACGATGTTTGATCGATCATTTGAGAAAGAGGGCATTGATAGCATTACATATTTAGAGTTTCAAAGTGCTGAAGCCATTAAACAATGTGCAATCTCAGGAATCGGTATTGCCTTTCTTCCGGAGATCGTCGCGAAATCCGAAGTTGAACGCGGAGAACTTGTTGTCCTTCCATGGAAAATTCCGGACTTGCTGGTATATACACATATGTTGTGGCATAAAGACAAGTGGCTTTCACCAATCATGTTATCTTTCATAGAAGCAACCAGGGCAGTTTTTGGTTCACAGAATGGGAAACGTTAGCAAGGGTAGCAGCCGATCAATGTGATCGGCTGTTGTGTTATATTTACGGGTATAAAAGTTTAACCAAAAAGAGAGGTAGTCACAAATATAAAAGGTTCCTTAAAAGATTTAAGGAATAAAAAGATATCTAACCAAATTATCTAAGTGTATTGAAAAAAATAATAAAAAGGGGGAGACAAAGTGACTCAAGAAGAAGTACTGAAGGGTGGAAATGTGAATCACATTATACGAAAAGAGAATATGGTTCTCCGTCCCACTGGTTATTGGAGTCCGAGTGTTCATGAGCTGCTTGAACATTTAGAGAAACAAGGATTTGAGGGGGCACCAAAATTCCTCGGAATCGACGACTCTGACCGTGAAATACTATCATTCATTCCAGGGGACGTCCCAGGAAACGAGTACCCTGAACTTAAGGCTTACATGTGGTCAGATGAAACGCTTGTGGGTTTAGCTTGTCTTTTACGCCGTTTTCATGATGCGACTGAAGGATCAACTCTCTTGGCTAAGGGTCAATGGCAGCTTAGTTATGTCGACGATCGTGAGCACGAAGTGATATGCCATAATGATGCTGCATTGTATAACGTTGTCTTTCAAAATGAGAATCCTGTAGCGCTGATTGATTTTGACATGGCTGGGCCGGGTCCCCGCATGTGGGACATTGCGTATACCCTTTATACATCGGTTCCACTTGCCAGCTTCCAGCCCAACCATACCTCGGAAAAAACGGTAGTATACCAATCGAATTTGCACTCTAGAGAGCGAAGTCGACGGATCCATTTGTTTTTTGAATCCTATGGAGTTCCCGTCCCTAATGAACTGTGTCAGTGGATTATTCAACGATTGACAACGATGTGTGATACGTTGAGGAATGGTGCTGCCCAAGGGAATTTGGCTTTTCAAAAAATGGTGGATGAAGGACACTTGGCTCACTATGAGAGCGAGATTCGATTTGTAGCAGATCATTTCAATGATTGGATTAAAAATTAAGTATTCTGCTAACGGGCAGGCTAGTTGAAAAGCCATGAGTAGTCTGCGGATTAGCAGGCTGCTTATTTTTTGCGGTAACAAAAGTTAGTTTTGATGCATTCTGAGTCGGTGTATTTATCGATGCGCTTGGAAATAGTCACAAAAGCAGGTTGGAACCGCCAAAGTTTTTTACTAAACTGTGAGTCGTTCAACTAATTTAACTGCTATTTCTTCGCATGAAAGAACTTCATTACTAATTGCCCGAAGTAATAACTTTCTTCCCATCTCCACTAGAGGTATTTCAATTGTAGTAATATTCATAATTTCAGCTATTGGTTGATTGTCAAATCCTATAACTGCCAGGTCATCTGGTATTGAAATTCCCTTTTCCTTACTACATGTAACTATTCCTGCAGCTACTTGGTCGTTTGAAACCAATAAAGCTGAGGGAGGATTATTCATGTTTATTAATTTTTCAACAATCTCGTGCCCATCCTCGAAATCATAATAGTCTGAGAAAATATATTCAGATTCAAATGGTTCGTTGAGCTTTTTTAAAAAATCCCTATAGGCTGATATCCTTTGCACACCGTTCGTTCCCACTTTTCTCCCTACGCAAATGCCAATCTTTCTATGACCTTTAGAATACAAATACTCTAAACCCTTGGAGAAACTTTTATAATGATCCATATATATTGAAGAAACTTTTCTGTCTCCCGTATTTTCACAAAAGATGATTGGTCCATAATTTAAATAGGTATCTATAACATTCCATTCACAAATTCTGGAACAGATAATCAAAGCGTCTATTTGCTTTTGTTTTAACATATCTAATGCTTCAATTTCCCTACTCTCTTCATAATTAGTCTGGAATAGAACCACCTTATAGTTAGAATTCAATGCCTCGTTTGCAATACCCTCTACGATCAAAGCAAAAAAAGGATGATTAAAAAATGGGATTGCAACACCTATAAGAAAGGTTTTTCCTTTACTTAAATGGACGGCATTTATGTTTTTTTCATATTTGCTTGTCTCAATAGCTCGTCTAACCGCTTTTATTTTTTCTAAGCTTACATACGGCTGATTATTAATTACACGGGATACGGTTGTAATTGAGACGCCGGCCATTTTTGCGATATCTCTTATGTTTGCCATTTTTTCTCCTTTCAAGTTTTTTGTGCTTGCTCTGAAACGCTTTCCATAATCTAAACTTTTATCAATGTATAAAAAGTTTAGGAGGAACTTGTATGGTTATCGTGTTGGGCATATTGAGTCTAATCTCTATGTGTGCTTGTATCTTAATTTTAGCATCATTAGCTATACCACTACATGAAAAAAAATCGGAAACAGATAACAAATATGACCCCTTCAGTTATTTATTTGAAGTATATAAAGAAAAATAAATACGTGGGTTAAGTCAATTTATATTTACTAAAAATAATTTTATGAAAAGAGGAAGAAAAATGAGCGATAAACAAGTAACTCTACATGCTTTTGAAACAGATTACATTAAAGAACTGCATCACTGGTTGAATGACTCCGTTTCTATTTCCATGGTTGGAAGAACTCCATTGACCTATGAGCAAACTGTGAATCATGTGGAGGAAAAACGTCAAGACGGAGATCTTATATTAGCTATAAAAAATGAAGAAAAGCGTCTAATTGGATGGGTTTTTCTTCAAAATATAGAACTTGAACATGGTAGAGCAAGTATTGGTATCTTGTTAGCTCCAGAAGCTCGTGGACAAGGTTATGGAGAACCTGCTATGAAGCAAATGATTGAGATTGGCTTTAAGCAACTACGTTTAAATAAAATTCACTTAACAACAAGAGGTGTTAATAAACAAGCTATTAGTTTGTATAAGAAAGTGGGATTTATTGTGGAAGGGGAGTTAAAGAAACATGCTTTTTTTGAGGGAGAATTTCACAATACGTATATTATGGGGGTTTTAGCGTCGGAATGGGATTGAGTTTTTATGCTGAATCGCTAAGCCTAATTATTTATGCTCTAACGTTTCTTTCACTAAGGTCTGAATTCTTATGGCTTAGGCTCTATCCTAGCTTTAGTTAAAATTTGGCCCGTCAAGCGTGAATTGCACCCCAATTGTTAGACGCCATCGAGCAATTGGGGTGGTCCGTTGAATATCTAGAAGCTGAATTAGAATGTTTACGCATGGAAAACGCCTTCTAAAAAAAGTTGAGACTTGAACTCATGGTGGTTGCATTGCTAACGTTGTTCCGTAATTCCCAGAACTCGCCTCCAAATTAAGGCTTTTGCAAAGAAACATCGCTCCGATCTCGTACGATTGTTTCCATGTTGATCTCCTGTTTTCCTTTCAGGTATTTATCAAAGAAGGCCGTCGACAATTCATTAATGTATGTTTGTACACGTCTTGGCTCGGCCCCTCTCGGCGGCAATAATGGGGAGAATAGATAAAAGTCCGTGAAACTCATATGGTTGGCATGGTCTAAAACGACAAAGTAAGAATCCTTTCCCATAGCCGCTTTTTTTCGTCTTTCCTGGGACTCGACCCAAAATCGCTCATAATGGTCCCGGTCATGATCGGAGGCTTCAACGGCTTGATCTAGAGATTGCGCAAACCATCCGTAGTCGATGCTTTGAGCTGCATTCATCTGCAAATACGGTTTATCGAAGCCATGCTCGGGAACGGGCTCTCCGTAGAGGACTCCATCCATATTCAGAGCCGCTTGGATTCGAGAATCCTTCATCAGCATCTGGGCTGCAGTGGCACCACCGAACGAATGGCCGAACACCCCGATTCGATCCATATCCACTTTTCCCGAGAGAATTCCAGACTGTGCTGACGAGGACATGGCTTCGATATGATCGAGAACAAATTTGGTGTCATCAACCCAATAGTGGGTCTTCGCTTTATAATCTTCAAAGCCCGATAAACCTTCCAATTTGAGCAGAGCCGTTGATTGATCAGGATATATAACGGCTGCCGCATCGTAAGGATGATCAATGCCGACCACGATATACCCCTGGCTGGCCAGCTCCTCCACCTGAAATGTGTTTTGGTTACGAAACCCGGTTAGACCCGGAGAAAACAACAGCAGCGGAAAGCGTTCCTGCGCAGATGATATTTTGGCATCTGTATAAGCATGTGTTTTTACATAGCGAAGTTGAGAAAGTAAAAAAGGCGGCATAGACACGGCTTCCCGAAGACCGGATAATACAACAGGCACATTCTCAATATAATCTGCATTTGGTGCCTCCGAAGCACTTTCAGCAGGGTACCATATCTGAACCATGAGCTTCCGGTGATCACCGGGGTTGTCTGTTGCTGGTTCGCTTCTCGTTACGTCTTCCATGAAAAGCGTGGTCGTTCCTACTGGAAAGGAGCCAGTTGGTTCTGAGAAGGCAAAGACCGGCAAGGTGATTGGCAAGAGGGCTGCAATGCCGGTATAGACTGTAAGGAGCAGAATGACCACAACTTGTTTCAACCGCGTTTTTGTCTTAGAGACAGAGGTTTTTAGGATCGATTGATCTGATCTTCCAGCTCTATCCGACTGTAAAGCCATTAAACCGATAATGAGAGCTGATCCGTACAAGAGAATACTTTGCCAGCGGTAGCCTTCAACGAGGATCTGAATTCCCGCAGATAACACCGAAATTCCGGCACCGCTCGTTTGCAGCAGGGCCCTTTTGGGGAGACGAAGAAATGCACAAACGAAGAGCAGAATCGTATTCACAATGAGAAGTAGCATTTCAATATTTCGCATAAAACCTCCTAAATCATGTAATGTAATTTAAAGATTACTACATGTAACTGTAAAGACCCTGTAGCCTTTCTTACATGATCCTTACAAATGTATTGTAGAGAACCTCAACCGATAATAAGCATGTATAGTAATGGTAGGAGAAATTGCTAGCTTGGAGGAAAGACAGAAATGAATCATAACCCAAACCTAAACATGACACGCACGATCTTGATCGTAGACGACGAAGAAGAGATTGTGGAACTGCTGAGGATTTTCCTTGAAAAGGAGAATTATGCTGTGAGGGAAGCCGGCAATGGGGAGGAAGCCTGGGTCCTCCTTCAGCGGGAACATATAGACCTTGCACTAATCGATATTATGATGCCTGGAATGGATGGCTATCAGTTAATTAGCCGTATTCGCGAGAAGCTGAGACTGCCAGTCATCATCGTTTCGGCCAAAACCGGGGATGTAGACAAAGTTACAGGACTTGGACTTGGCGCGGATGATTTTATAGCGAAGCCTTTCAGTCCGATTGAAGTCGTGGCGCGCATCCAAGCACAGCTGCGGAGATATTATGACCTCCTTGGCGCTCAACCGGTTGCTGAAATAAAGCCTGCGCGAAGTATATGCGGTTCATTACAGTTGGATCATGAGTCCTGCATGCTGTACCGAGAGAATCAGAGCATTGTGCTCGGGCCGCTGGAATATAAGCTGTTAAACCTATTCATGAATGCTCCGGGACGAATCTATACCAAGAAACAAATCTATGAAGCGGTATGGAACGAGCCTTACCTTGAGGATAGCAATACCGTTATGGTACAGATCAGCAGACTTAGGGACAAGCTTGAGGATGATCCCAAGCATCCACGCTATCTTCGGACCATTAAGGGATTGGGATACAAATTGATCAGCCAGGAGAGCGGCGAATGAAAACACGCAGCATGCATTCAAGCCTAATGATCAATTATGTCTGGTTTACCATCATTTTTGCTCTAATCTGTTATCTGGTGTACAGCGCTATGTACGGTGCCCGGGATGGATACATGAACCGAACTTTGCCTTTGGTGGAGGCGGACAATTTGGTTCGGGAGCATTGGGAGGATATTCCCTATGAAACTGTAGCGTCTTTAGGTGGTTATGTGCAGGTTCTGGATGAAAATAACCGTGTCGTTTTTTATCGGGGACGTACAGATGCAGAATATCCTAAAAGTTATACGGAAGAAGAACTGCTAAGTCTGTTCTATGAGTCTTCCGATTCAGGTTTTTACTCCATTGCACCTCAATTTACGAAAACGGGAGCAAAGTATCATTTGCTAGTGGCCATACCTGGAGGAATGATCATAAAGGAAAGCAGAATGGTCAGAACAGATCGGGAACAGACTGCGTATTTTGTCAAACTTATTGTGACTGGATTGGTTGTGTTTGTTGCAGGGTTTTCTCTCATTCTCTGGTTATACAGCTGGATTACCGCAAGAAAGATAACCCTCCCACTCCAAGCGGTCTCGAATAGACTGGCGGAAGTTTCAGAAGAGGAGCAAGGGGAGCACCTTCAAATCAAGGCCAATAGGGAATTGATGGAAATTCAGCTGAATTTCAACCGGATGACAACCAGGCTGAAGAAAGCGCACGAGGACAAGCGGCGGCTGGAAAATGACCGTACACGCATGTTAATGGACATTTCGCATGACTTGAAGACCCCCGTTACCACCATTCAGGGATATGCGGAGGTCTTGCGTTTAGGACTGGAACAGGACCATATTCAGCGCAAAAAGTATGCGGGGCACATTCACCGGAAAGCCCTTTTTATTGGTTCTCTCGTTAATGACCTGTTGGAGCTGACCAAGCTCGAAAACGCCTCGTTCTCTTTTGAACGTGTGAAAGGTGATCTCGCGGAGATCTGCCGTACGGAAGCGGCCGATCTGTATGACTCCTTTGAGCGGAAAGGCATTCATTTGGATATTACGATACCTGATAAGCCAGTCATATTTCATTTTCATGAAGGCTTAATAAGAAGAATTATTCATAATTTGCTCGCGAATGCGTTGAAGTACAATACTCATGGAACTCATGCCTCGCTTACCTTGGAAGAAAGAACGGAAGGTTTGCTTCTGACCGTGGGGGATGATGGTCCAGGGATATCGACAGACTTACTGGAAACGGTTTTCGATCCGTTTGTACGCGGAGACCGGGCGCGCCGTAATGACGGGGGGGCCGGATTGGGACTTTCCATCGTGAAAGGCTCGGTTGAGAGGCATGACGGAGTCGTCTGGGTGAATCGTAAGGCTAGGGGTACACTGATTTCCATTTACTTTCCTTTCTGAGCATGGTGGCACATTGAAATAAGCCCAAAAGCTAAAACAGTGCTATAGCTTATGGGCTTATCATTTGGCTTAATTATCTTGGTTTATTCTCTTGGCGAATTTCACCTAACCGCTGCTGAAGCTGATCCGCATGGGAGGACAGCTCAGGTTCAACGGCCAAGTCGCGCAGCAATGCTTGGATCAGAAAGGCCCGCGGCACTTCCGTGTTCATTTCTTCCTCCAGTAATTTCGCCACTTGCTCTAATTCACTTTTTCTGGAATTTGGGACATACAGCTCAGGAATGATCGACTGTATGGTATGAAGCAATGAAGATATTCTTGCCGAGTTTGTTGGAACGAGGGATTTCAAATCTACCGCTTCATATTCCTTCATAAGCTCGGTTGTCAATAAAGCCTGCGGAGAGGTCTTAACCAATCCCTCAACCAAATCATCCATGCGTTCCGCGATAAATAAGGCCAGTTTCTCGATGTGGATCGGTTTGAAGGCGAATAACAGATGAAAGGTATACTCACGAACTAGACCGCTGAACATGGAGGTCACATCCCACTTCCAATGCGAGATGGCTGAACCATACTGTCTTGACAACAGGTTCTCGTAATAATTGAACATCTGAATCTGGATCTGTTGAATAAGGGTATAGACATTGTCGCTGCTCGCCGGGGGAAATTCAGTATAGTCCCGGGAAATGTAATAGCCGTGACGGCTAAAAAATCGAAATAAACTTGTGATCTCGGCCAGATAGGTTTCCCGGCGGGGTAATGCAAGTTTTCGAATTCGCTCTACCTCATCCATCATATATTGCTGACGTTGCTTTAAAATGCAAATAAACAAATCTTCTTTGGATTCAAAGAACTTGTACAAGGAGCCTTTGGCGATGCTGCAATCGTCAGCGATATCCTGAATGGACGTAGCTCTATAGCCCTTCTCCATGAAAAGACGGACGGCGGATTGGATGATCTTGTCTTTCAATAAACTCATTCTAATTCTCCTTATCACTCATTACGGATATCGGGCGTTATTCCTTTCCAACCTCCTTGCATAAGTATAACCAATATACGACGAGCAAAAAAGAAGATCCCGCTCAGGAAAATGATTTTTTGCTAACAAACCTGTCCGCAGTCCATTCATAAAATGGATGGGAATTTCCGATGGAGAAAATCAGACTACAATTATGGCAGCAAGCAGCGCAAGCGCAGTTACCATAACGGGAGTTTTCTGGCGAAAAGAAATTTTATCATGTAGATGTATCCTTTCTTTGCTTCTCGCTTATTGTGGTGTTTTCTTTCATGGGTATCTGCGTTTTTTTCAAAAATAAGCCGAGCACAAGCCCTAGTCCCGCAATGCATGCAGCGATCCAGAACGTATCGCTGAAGGCGGCGATTGAAGCTTCAGTCGTAGGCATTTTACCTTCCATATTGGTTGTGATCTGCGACGAAAGGTATCCCGTGAAGCCAGCAATGGCAAAAGACGAAACCACCTGCTGGGAAGCACTCGTAAGCGGGGTAACCCGGCTGACCATACGAGGGGGCGTTGCATTCAATACATAAGTATTGAGTGACATCATGGACAGGCCCATACCAGAACCGAGAGCAAACAGAATAATCATAATAAAGGCTGGTTCCTGCTTCGTGCCAACCAGTGCCATTGTGCACAGCCCTCCGGCAATAAAAAGCATCCCCAATGTCAGGGGCGGCCGCACTCCAGTTCGGTCGAACCATTTGCCCGCAAGCGGCATGAAGATCATGGAACCCACCGCTTGAGGCAGCAGATGCAGGCCTGTTTCCAGCGGGCCGAGTTGTTTGACTTGCTGGAGGAGCAGCGGGAACAATAGCACGGTTCCGAATAGTGCTGTTTGCATAATCCAAGACGTCAGGATTCCGATTGTGAATGGAGCGGATCGAAATACACGCAATTCGAGGAGAGGCTGTCGCTGTAACAAACACGAGATCACGAAAAGCACAAGCAAAACAGCGCCGACGGACAAGCCTAAGAAGGCGCGTGAAGAAGCGAGACCCATACCGGCTTCACTGAAACCATACGTCAAGCAGGCAAAAGCAGTCGGTCCGAGAAGCATTCCCACGATATCCAATGATGGATTCCCTTGTGCTTGGAAGGTGGGTAAGTGCTTCATTCCGATCCATATTCCCATTAATCCGATCGGTAGGTTAATCCAGAAAATCCAATGCCAGCTCACATACTCTACTAACCAGCCGGATAATACGGGTCCGAGGGCGGGAGCGAGCAGCATCGGAATGCCTAACATGCCAATAATAGACCCGCGTTTGTCTTGGGGGGCCAGCCGGTAAACCATAGCCATCCCAATGGGAGAAACCATGCCTCCCCCCAGCCCTTGAACGATCCGAAACAAAATCAATTGTCCAGGCGTCTGCGCGAATGCACAAAGAATGGAGCCAAGCGTAAAGAATGCTATGGAGCAGAGGAACACTCTCTTGGCGCCAAATTTGTCCGATAGCCACCCAGCCAAGGGGATGACTGCCGAGAGCGCCAAAGTGTAGGCGGTAACTGCCCATTGCATGGTTTGAATGGATACTCCGAATTCGATTACCCAGGTTGGGAGAGCTACGTTGACAGCCGTGCTATCTAAGATCACCATAAATGTTCCTATGACAATCGCAAATAACGGCGGAAGGTAGGGAAGAAGCGAAACGGCACCTTCCTTGTTAGATTCATTATTCAAAGACGGATGAGACATATTCCTAAACCTGCTTTCTTTTGAAATGATTAGGATCAAGTTGAGCCAGCTTCAACCTGCCCCAAGGAGCAGAAGACCCTATGTACCAATTGGTTTTATAAAAAACTATAAGGTCACAAATTAATCATAGCGTTCGGTAAGATGATGTGTCAATCCTTGAATCAAATAAAAAAACTTATGTTTTGAACAATCAGTTCTTTACAAAACCTATAAGTCACACTAATATGATTGTTGAGTTTCAACCGTAAATGCTCGTATACAACTAGAAAGTTATGGATGATCAGAAAGAAGGAACGCACATGAAGAACAATATTCTAAATCCCGCTTCCCTGTCTCACTTCGACGGATTGAATAATTTCAGGGATTTTGGAGGTTATGCCACAACGGATGGAAAAAGAGTAAGAAAGGGGATACTATTCCGTTCGGATGAATTGTCGAAACTTTCGAAAGGAGACATGGCAAGGTTCGACCAGCTTGGTCTCCAATTAATCTGTGATTTGAGGACGGAAACAGAGCAAAAGTCAAACAAAAGCCGTATGCTGAACAAGGGAACACCAATTGCAAATTTGACATTGCAGGATCAGAGTCAGGCGTTTACACGCCTTGAGTTTATGAAACATCTAATCTTTCATGGAGACGGGCTTGATTTCGAGAAAACGATGAAGGACATGTATCGTCATATGGGGACGAGCGCTCAGTCAACGCTCAAAGAGCTATTTGGGTTGCTTGCTAAAGAAGGAAATCTTCCAGTTCTTATTCACTGTACTGGGGGAAAGGACCGAACCGGATTTTTGGCTGCAATCATTCAGCTTCTTCTAAAGGTTCCGTACGAGAACGTAATGAAAGATTACTTGTATTCCAATGTACGAATCGGGCCCCGTATGAAAAAAGCAGAAAAAATGATTCGTCTGATGAGTTTATATCGCGTGCCTTCAGAAAGAATCAAGCCTATGCTGGAGGTGAGGCGTGATTATCTAGAGGATGTGCTTCAGGATATTCTCGGCAGACATGAGAACATAGAACATTATTTGGAACAGGAATGTGATATTCCCGAAAGCCACATCGTACGTTTCAAGGCGTTTGCGCTTGAGAATGCTTAAAATCGTGATGACATATTCTTGTTTAAACTTATCAGTACTAATACAATGTCACTATTCTTTTTAAAAATTTGGAATGACATGGAATAGGAGGTAGACGAATTGCCAAGGATATCTTACTCCAGTACAGGTGACACCCCGTTTCAGCAATTGTTGGGTCACAATGAACAGATTCTAAAGAACTGGACCAAACTTGAACAGGCTTTCTATCAAGATGGTGAATTAGATGGTGATTTAAAAGAACAAGTTCGCCGCACGCTCGCATTCGGTAATGGATGTAAGTACTGTCAGGCTAAAGGAAAGGCCGTATTGGATCAAAAAGATTCGAAGATCAGCCTTGTGGTGGGTTTTGCCGAGCTGTTTGTGAACCATCGTTCCTCCATTAATCAGGCGACATTTGATGTGTTGAGACAAGAGTTTTCAGAGACGGAGATTGCCGAACTTTGTTCGTTCGTTTGCTTCACCACAGCATCCCAAATGTTCGGGGCAATCATGGATTTACAGCCTGAATAATGGTCTCTTATTCAATCTAGAATGAACTGGAGGAGAAGAGTAATGAAAGTAACTACAAAGCAAACGTTATCTAGACTTGTTAAAACTAGTGTTGCAGCAGCGCTATTCTTATCGCCAGCTTCTGCATTTTATGAGATTGGCTTAGGCCATGTATCAGCCGCATCAGCAGTTAATCATACATCTATAAATCTGAAACCGTTTTGGACCAAAACGGTAGGAGATCCGAATAAAATAAATACTAGGGCCACATTATTGAAGAATGACCTTTATTATACAGTTGGCAATACGTATATTGCGTTTGACCCCCTTGCTGGCAAGACCCGCTGGACAGTTCAAGCCTCGGCAGTATCCCAGACGGTAACGGATGGTCAATCGGTATGGTTTACGGATGCAAAGGGACAACTTCTAAAGCTGAATGCCAAATCAGGCAAGTTGCAATGGAAAGTCAAAACGCAAGTAAGTCCCAAAAAGGGAGAGCGGTATTCAAATTATAGCTTGCATCTCGCCGATGGAGTGATCTATGTCGGGGATGAATATGGATTGACGGCATACCGTGCTTCCAACGGAAAGGTAAAGTGGAAAACAAAAAGTAACAATCACGGATTCAACCTTCTTCAAACCGGAGATATGCTTGTGGTGTCTACCACGATCTCAGGTGCGTTGACGACGAGCGGATTACAAGGAATTGAGGCAAAGAGCGGCAAAGTAAAATGGACACTAACCGATGGAAATCATCAGGATATTCTTTACTCAGATGGCCAAACGTTATATTCTCGCGATGAATCAAGCGGCATTGACGCTGGGTATGCTGCAAATATTGATGAAATTCGCTTAAGCAATGGAGTTGTAAAGGCCACCCGGTCGTATATCCCGGTAGATTTTGTGGAAGTGCAAAGTGCATCCGATGTTGTCTCGGATGGAGATAACTTTTATGTCATTGGAAAGTACGATGACGAGCAAAAGCAAGCTGTGATTTCACGTTTTCCAGTGGATGGCCGGTCTGGCGAAGAACCTGATAAAACTTACACCTTCGATGCTCCGGTAGTGGATTGGTCATTCGCAAACCGTGATGGTGTTGCATATGTCAGTTTGAAGAACGGAAGGCAGATCGCTTTAGATACGGAAAGCGGCAAAACGTTAGCCGCTGTACATTACAAAGGAGACCCGTTATCAATTCTCGTCGGACAGGACGTGATGATCGTCCAGCACGGCGCCAATATTAGTGGTGTAAAGATAACATCGCCGGCCAATAGAAGATGATAGATCGTAGCGAGAACGATGTATGATCTTATGCTAAAAACGATAGGGTATCGCATATCCTCACGAACTCGCAGATAGCTCTACGATAAAAAAGTCGCTAACTAGCGACTTTTTTTTATTTCTAAACCATCCATATCGAATTCTTCTCACGGATCGAACCTGTGCATTCTTTTTTTCGCGAATGTCACATAACGCAATATTCGGCACGTTATAACAAGTGAGGGCAGGGCAAAGGGAGGTGATATTATGGATTACTTAGTCCCAAAGACAGAAGAGTCGATGCAGAATATTGAAGCCATCGTGGAAGATGCCAAAAAAGGCAATAAGGATGCTTTTGTTGTCATCATTCGTAAGTTTGAGCGTCAAATCTATACTTATTGTTATTACATTTTGAAAAATCGTGAGGAAGCTGAAGATGCATTACAAGAGGTCTTTATAAAGGTGTATCGGTCGATCCATAAATATGAACAACAGGTTTCATTCAAATCATGGTTGTACAAAGTGGCTTATTACCATTGCTTGGATATGTCCAGAAAGACAATTCGGCTAAAGAGAAAGACCCTATCACTCCAAAATGAGCTTCAGTTGATGGAAGAGCATCGTCAAAGCGCAAATGTAGCTGAGGTAGAAGAACTGCTTATGAATTTGAAGAGAGAAGAGAAGAATCTCGTGCTGCTGAGAGCAGTAGAACAATACAGTTTCGAGGAAATTGGACAAATCATGGACTGCAAACCAGCAACGCTGCGCAAGAAATATGAACGAGTTAGGCGAAAATTAATTCAACAAAAAAAGATTAAGGGAGGGGTAACCCATGAACAACAAATGCTCAGAACTCAATGAAGAAGAGCAAATATTACAAATTAGAAGAACGGTAAAACAGAGTAAGATGCCGCAAGAAAGCTATGCTAATCAAATTATGGAGAGGTTGGATCGTATGGAAAACAGAAGGAGAAGAGAACCCGTTCAAAGAGGAAGCTGGAAAAAGAAGACGCTTGTTAGCATGACATCTGCAGCTATGCTTGGGGTGCTGGTGATGGGTAGCGGCTTCGTGTCGCCTGTTATGGCAGATGCCTTGAAAAACGTACCTTGGATCGGTAACGTATTCGAATATAATGCTGACAGCAGCTTGAAACAAGCCAGCACAACTGGGCTGACGACGTTGCCGAACCTAACCGTAACCAAGGATGGGGTAACATTAAGCATTAAAGAAGTGATGTTTGATGGAACGCGGCTTGCTTTTGCCATTGAACGTCAGGGCATTGATGACGACAATATGATTTCACTCTATCCGCCCGAAGGAGCTACCGACGAAAATGGAAAGCTTATTCCGACCACACCCATAGAGCTGCAAAATAAAGGTTATCTCTCGATACCAGATATCGAAATTGAAGAGCATAGCAAGTTTTTTGGAAGTTTCACTGACTATGTAGGCAAGACGCCAGATGGACAAAACATACCAAACATGGCTATGTATGAAATAACGAAGGGATTGACGGAGAAAAATCTTCCTGAAAGTTTTGATATGACAGTAAAGCTGAATGTAAGTGGAATTCAGGAGCCGTTTGAGTTCGTCGTACCAGTCAAAAACTTGGCGAAAGATTCTATTGTTCTTCATCCCAATCAAACGCAAAGCAACGGAGAGTTCAGCTACACAGTCAGTCAGGTAGATCTGACTTCGGTAACCACACGTTTGGTTCTGGACAGTGAAGGGAAAGTACCTGAAACACCGGAACAGACTGGTGATTTAAGTGCAACCAAAATGTACTACGACATCGTGGATCAAGACGGGAATCAGGTACAGCAGAATATAGTTGGCTACTTCCATAGCAGCCCAGGCACCAAATATCATGAAGACGAGACATACAAGCCGTTTGGCAAAACACCAAAATCCATCACTATCAAACCGTACACGCTGACCGTGAAAAAAGATTGGAGCGTGGTTTCAAATCACGAGGGACAGTCGATTAAAACCTATCACAAAGATCTGGAAATGACGATCCCGATTGTTCAATAATAGGATTGGTTTGAGGTGATTCTAACCCTGTGGGAGTATGAAAAATTATTATTTGTCACAATCGACGAGTTCATGATCGTTATATAGGTGTAAAACAAATTAAACAATATGGAGGGAACATAATGAAAAAGGTTTACAAAGTACTAAGCTCTGTAGCGTTAGCAGGAATCATTGGTACCACTACGTTGGGATATTCTCAAACACCGGCAAGTGCAGCCAGTGTCGATAAAACGGTCTCTGCAACTGAAAAAGCTGCAACAACTGCACCTGCTGCGGCAGTCAAGAAAGCGGAGCAAACATTAAAGAAAATAACAGGCACTGCCTATAAACTTGACCAAGGTGATTCCTTAGGTGGGACGGAATGGTCCTATTCCGTTAAAAAATCCCCTAATAGCTATGTTCTTATTGATTCAAAAGGGAAAATTAGTACGGCTAGCATCAGCACTCAAAAACTTACCTACCACATTCAAGAGGACAAGCTCAGTCACACCTCCCAGTCAATCCAGCTGAATGCGGTAGATTCTTCAGTACAACGTGCTGCGAATGCCGTTTTCGATAAGATGGAAGGTGTGGACCAAGGAGAGCTGAGCGGCGTCTCTCTTATTAAGAAGGGGGCTAAGCAAGTGTATGAGTTCATGTTCGTGGACGGTGAATTCGGGACGTGGATCGAGATCGACAAAAAGACTCTAAATGTTCAAAGTGTAAACGCTAGAGCCTTGGCAGATGATTTGTTTGAGAAGGATCAGGAGGTAATTGATAAATATGAAAAAAGCATCAAAGCCCTCACCGAAAAGGAGCTACTAACACAAGCAACAGAACAGGCCGAAGCTTGGCTTGGTGTTGATCTGACCGGATACAAAGCAACAAAGGGTGCTTTCCCATCTGACCGCGTTGTTTTTGAGAAAAAAGGAGCCCCTACCATTATAGGTAACTTCAATTCAGATGGTGTGTTCTACTCCATTGGAGTGAAATACCTATAATCCTGAAATTTTTCAATATGTGAAGTGTCCATGGGGACTAACCCCATAACGTGAGAAAAATAAAAACACCTTCAAGAATATGTAACCATGTCCTGAGATATGGAGACAATTTTGGAGGTGTTTTTGCTATGGCAGTAAAAATCAACCTCCCTTGAAATCCCTAAGGCCATAGAGGTCATGTACTCTAAGGTAGATCTCTTGAAGCAGACGAGATGTTTTACTCTGTTTTGTTCTTATGGTAAATATATCAAACTGGTGTCGAGGGACAAGAACTTGTTCTATTGCCGATTAGACATGTATCTAATCGTCATCTTGTCCTTCATTTCATTCAACTAACGGGCAGGTTAGTTGAACAAAGGGAACTGACAGACTTCCTTAGACTGTCCTCAGGAAAAACGGATTCTCTATATGAGATTCGGATGAAAAACGAAGGATAAATTGATGATTATCTAATGAGAAAATCTGAATATGATCTGTTTTTGTTTGACAATTTCATAATCTTTAGCTACTATAGCACCAATGACAGTGTTCACTGACATACTTTGAAAAGAGGAATAGAGATGTCTAACAATACAAAATTAAGCAGCAGAGAGAAATTAATGACAGCAGCCATTGATTTAATTTCAATGAAAGGCTATAGCAGTGTGACCACTCAAGAAATTGCTGCTACTGCTGGCTTAAGTGAAAAAACATTGTTTCGCCAATTTGGTACGAAACAGAACTTGTTAGAAACAGCTTTTGACCATTATCACTATTCAGAAGAAATGGCAAAGATATTTAAAGATGAGTTAGTATGGGAACTACAAACAGATTTATTATTGATTAGTAAGACATACCATGAAATTATGAATCGTAATCGTAAAATGATTATGATCAGCATAAAAGAGGAAGATAATTTACCTGGCTTTCGAGAACGAACAATAAAACATCCTCGTCAACTGATGGAGGTGTTAACTAATTACTTTAAAACAATGTATGACCAAGGAAAATTGGTTGAGACGAATCCTGAACTACAAGCCTTTTCTTTCATGGCATTGAATTATGGTACGTTTATAAACCATCTGGATGCACGATCTCATTTTCCATCTCTCTCTTTGGAAGATATTATTAGAGAAAGTGTGTGGATCTACTCTAGGGCATTAACCCCCTAGTTTTTTTACAACATTAATGTCAGTAAGTACTGACAGTCATTTTATTTATTTAATCCAAACACATTAAAGAATTGAGGGAGTTCATTTGAATACAAAAGCTGCTACAACCAATGAAACGGGTCCAGTGTTACTCCGTGTTCTAATTTTCACACTTATTATTTCAGTCATGAATGGAACGATGTTTAATGTCGTATTGCCAGTAATCAGCAAAGAATTTCAACTTTCTGCATCACAAGTAACTTGGATTGTATCAGGCTATTTGATTGTGTACGCCATAGGTACTGTTACTTATGGGAAATTGACAGATAAATTTAGTATTAAAAGTTTAATTACATTTGGTCTTTTACTTCTGGCAGCTGGGTCTCTTGTGGGAGTAGCTGCTACACAGTATTGGATGATCATCGTCGCACGTATCTTGCAAGCCGCTGGTGCGGCTGTCATACCTGCGTTGGCTATGATAATTCCTGTTCGTTTTTTTTCACCTGAGAAGCGTGGGCACGCCTTGGGGACATCTGCAATCGGGACTGCTCTTGGAGCAGCACTCGGTCCAATTATCGCAGGATTCGTATCAAGTGCTCTGAATTGGAAGTTTCTCTTTGTGATACCTTTGCTTTCTCTTTTTGCGTTACCTTTTTATAGAAGGTATTTGGATGATGAGTCAGTGTCCAATGTAAAAATTGATTATGTTGGCGGTGTTCTGTTAGCAGGGACGGTTGCCACTTTCTTACTTGCACTCTCAAAAGCAAATATTTGGTTGTTAGTGAGTGGAATAATCATATTAGTATTGTTTATCCTGCGAATTCGCTATGCTTCCGATCCCTTCGTGAATCCAGCAATTTTTAGAAATAAACAATATTCGATGGGAATGGTCATTGCATTTGTACTAGTCGCTGTTGGTTTCGGCATTCCATTTCTGACACCTCTCATGTTGTCGGATGTTAATGGGCTGTCACCTGCATCCACCGGATTCATTATGTTACCTTCAGCTCTTATTACTGCCTTCTTAGGCCGAAAAGGTGGGAAATTAGCTGATGATAAAGGGAATCCATTTCTACTCTATACTGCATCATCACTTCTAGTTGGTGGTTTCATTATTCTTTCGTCAGTCGCAGGGATGTCGCCAACGTATACTCAAATATTCCTTACCTTAGGTGTACTGGGTCAATCTTATATGCAAATTGCAATGTCAAACACCATTTCAAGAACCTTGCCTACGGCTGAGGTCGGAATCGGTATGGGATTACTATCGATGTTTAACTTTATTGCAGCAGCAGTATCCACGGCTACCATTGGTAAGCTGCTTGACGGTGGAACAAGTGCTGTACACTTGAATCCGTTTGTGCAGGAAAAGATTGCTTTTGCGTACAGTAACATTTTGCTGGCGCTAGCTGCGGTAGTCGTTTTAATGACTGTTCTTTATTATTTTCAATTTGGACGTAGATTGATTGGAAAGGAGGTGAGGTCAAAGAATAATATGCAATTATAGATTAACAGTCATTTCAGAGATAAGATTATCTGAAGATTGTTTCGGTTTATTCTTTAACACCATTAAATCTTCCTTAATGTAGTTAAAAACGGGGGTAACGACCTATCAAAAGTAGAATTCATGAGAATTGAACAAAAAGGAAAACGTTAGCTCATAACAACAAGAAAGCAGCTGATCATTGGGATTGGCTGCTTTTATTCAACTACTTACATTACTCTTCAATACAACTTTTCTTTGTAAATTGCGTCTTAATCTAAACAACTATTGGCTAGTTTACACAGCGATTAGAGAGGAATGGTCAGAATGAAAAAATACCTTGCTGGATTATTAATTATTTTTGTCCTATGTTTGGGCTTACCGGGACAGGCCTACATGGAGGCGTCTAACCAACAGCCTTTGGCTTTTGAGGATCTCAATCTAGAACAAGCGCTTAAGTCATTATTGAATAAAAACGACGATGAATCCCTAACAAAAGAGGATTTAGAGTCACTGACCGACGTTCCTCTATCGGGTAAAGGAATTAAGAGTTTGCAGGGTTTGGAGTATGCAGTCAATGTGACGACTTTGGATTTGAGTGGCAATCAAATTGAGGATATTAAGCCCCTTGGGAAGTTAACGAAGATGGCAGATTTATCTCTAACTAGCAACCAAATCAATGATCTTTTACCGCTAGCGGGACTAGTTAATCTGAATACGTTGTCCATAAGTTCTAACAAGATCACAGATCTAAAGCCGCTAGCAGGATTGGTTAATCTTTGGAGACTCGATGCTGCGAATAATAACATCAAAGATCTTGCTCCGTTATCTAAATTAACTAACTTACTTTCTCTGGATTTATCTTCTAACCAGATCTATGATTTGGAGCCGTTGAGAAATCTTCAAAGATTGTCTTACCTCTATTTGAAAAACAATCGAGTCTGGGATTTAGAGCCGCTCCAACAACGTGGTTTTTTACCGTATTATGATACGGGTGCATTCATTGAACCACTTGCACTGCAAAATAACTATTTAGATTTAAGCAAGGGATCGAAAACATATAAATTATTTGTGAAAATGGCAGGAAATGAGTTGCCTGGCGGTCAGCGTAAGACACAGCGCTTGGTGATCGGCAGCACGACTGCTTATGTTGGAGAAAGTGCTTATCGTATTACTGCAGCGCCATTTATTCAGACGGGACGTACCTATGTGCCGATCCGTTTCATCTCCGAGAAGCTTGGGGCAGCCGTGAATTGGAACCAGAGCACCAAAGAGGTAACGATTCAGAAGGATGGTAAAACGATTCGTTGGGTTGTAGGGAACAGGCAGGTCAAAGTAAACCAGCAAATAGTGATGCAAGATGCTCCTTTACTTCTGAAGAACGGCAGTGCGTTCGTTCCTGTTCGTTTTGTGGCGGAGCAGTTAAATACTTCGGTTGAATATATGGGAAGCAAGCATATGGTCGTGATTTTCAAAAATTAAGTAGCATAATTACAGAATAATCTTTGAAGATAAGGACGCAAGGACCATGCTTCAAAACAAGAGTAGAATATGCAGACCATCATTAAACTAATGGGAAAAGATAGCGTTAAAACAAAGAAAGCAGCTGATCAATATGATTGGCTGCTTTTGTTCAGCAAGCGGGCAAAATAGTCCACTTGTGTGCTCTTACATAGATAGAGACCCCCTGCCAAGATCGGCGAAGGGTCTCTGTATCTTAATTTAATATGAAACTGAACTCCACGTTAAGTGATGCTAAGTCCGCCGCTTGCATATCCGGCCAAAGTTGTAGCCACATCAATTCCCGCTGTTACTGATGCCGAGAACACCATAAGCAGGCGGTCACTGGCAGCTACCGGAATGCTAAGTCCTGTTGTCAATCCGATGGATATTGTTCCGAGTGCCAAGACACCGGTCAATGAAGGCGCCAAGGTTACTACAGCACCCGGTACGCCCGTAAAGGAGTTATTTGGTGTAGTAGATATGAATAGTTGTGCAGTGATGGTTATTGTGGATCCAACCAAGCTTAGCCCAGCTGTCGTACTGAAATAAGCAGCCAGTGAAGTAATTGTTCCTGCACGGGATGCGGAGAAAGCAAAGTTTAGCAAGGTGCCTGCAGCGCCAGTGAGATCAATGATTCCTCCGTTGACACTTACACCTGAAGCACTGTTGCCAAATCCAACTAAACTGGAGGTATTCAACAGTCCTCCTAATACGGTAGTCAGCGCAACTGGACGTCCAGACGCATAAGGAATAATAGCTCCAGCACCAGCTGTTCCAGTTGCTCCGGTTACACCGGTAGTGCCCGGAGCCCCCGTCGCACCCGTCTCACCGGTAGACCCAGGAGAGCCCGTTGCACCTGTGACACCGGTAAGTTATTAAGCAGGATAGCTGCATGATGTGTTAGTCTAAATATTGGAAAAATTGATTTAACGGAGGTCATCAGAATTGTCCATGATATTTCCTGACATTGTTACAGATCGGTTGAAGCTGGTTGTTCTTACCCTAGATCATGCTGAAGCCGTATTAAGGCATTTTTCAGATGAGGATGTTACCAGATTGATGGACATAAGTCCGTGTAAAGACAGAGATGAAGCTGAAGACATAATAAGATTTCATCTGGAGGATACGGGTTGTCGCTGGGGGATTTTCAGCAAAAGCGATGCGAAATTAATTGGAACTTGTGGCTTTCATTGCTGGGTTCAAGGGGAACAACCTAGAGCTGAAATCGGATTTGATTTAGCGAGGGAATATTGGGGAAGAGGACTTATGCAAGAAGCATTGAAGCCAGTTATCGATTTTGGATTCAAAGAGATGGGCTTGAATTTCATCGAAGCCACGGTTGAGAAGGATAATGAAAAATCAATAAGCTTGCTGAGAAAACTAGATTTTGAACGAGAAACAGAATTAAGAGACCAGTTGATATATTTTTTCTTACATCGAGAACATCGGGGACCAGAAGGTAAGTTCGGATGAGGGTAGATTGATTTTCTAATTATGGAGGTTTTTCAGCGTGACTCAAAACGGGATTGTCTTGGTTGTGAGTGTTTCGATAATACATGAAGATAAGCTGCTTATGATCAAGGAAAACAAAGCAACTGTCAGGAATACGTGGAACTTCCCGTCAGGGAGAATCGAATATCATGAAGATATTCTAGAGGCAGCACGTCGAGAAGCAAAGGAAGAAACCGGGTACGATGTTAAACTTACAGCCACTACAGGTATTTACAATTTCATGAGTAGTACAAATCATCAGGTTATTTTAATTTCATTTTATTGGTGAGATCATCGGTGGTTCTCTTCAGTTAGATCCAACGGAGATCATTGATTCGAAATGGATAGCACCTGCGGATTTGTTGATCCCAGATTTTCTGGAGCTCCGCGATAAAGAGGTCATACAACGGATCACCCAAAATTTGATCTCTCAAAAGGAATACTCGTTATCCTTATTCAACAGCTCTCTGGAGAACATGGTTTAAACTAACAAGAGAATTTATATAGGGGTGGAATGACGTGCCTAAAATAGACAACATGCTAGCAATTCTATGGATGCTTCGATCAGGTGAAAAAATTACTGCAAAACAAATCTCGGAAAAGTTAGAGATGAACATAAGGACTGTGTATCGTTATATCGATACCATTTCAACAAGTGGCGTACCTATCATTTCAGAACCAGGACATAACGGTGGATACACTTTAATGAACAATTTTATTGAGGCTCCTCTTTTTTTTGATTTTGAGGAGCAAACTTCACTATTTCATGCTGCAGTTTTCGCAGAAGAAGCCGGATATTATGGAGGTGAAGCATTAAATAGGGCCATTTCAAAACTAAGTAAATACTCAAATCAAGAGCAGGAAACCAAGATAAACCAACATTTAACTAGTCTTGAAGTCATAAGTCGATTAAGTTCACGCTCTATGCAGCCCTTTTTGAAGGAGTTGGAGCAGGCCGTAGCAGACAGGTAATCAGTAAAAATCTTCACCATAAAAGTGGCGAGAAGCAAGTAAATGATAGATTGGTTGATCCGTACAGACTTATCTATTGGAATAACAAGTGGTATGTGATCGGATTTTGTCATCTTAGGAGTGACATCCGTAGTTTTAGAGTAGATCGAATTGAAGATCTAATGCTAACCGAAAATAAGTTTGACCAGCCAGAAAATTTTTCAGCACGTACCTTTTTTATGAAAAACTTTCTTCCAACTATAGAAGATAAGGAAGAGACTATTTCTTTGGTTATTAACGGGGATAAAAGTGTATTAGCTGATATATGCCAACATTGGTTTTTAGGACATTATTTACAAGAGCGGACTTCAAATCAAGCCGTATTTCATTTTGAGAAAGATATGATACATACATTTGTACCTTATTTCCTTTTATCGTACGGTAAATCTATTCGAATTGTTGAGCCCATAAGCCTTAAGAAAAGAATGATTGAGGTTTTGTCGGAGTTAATACATTTTCATCAAAATTGATGACTTCCCTGACGCTAGGTGTCAGTGAAGTCATGCTATAGTTGGCTATATCAATTGGGATTGGAGTGTTATTGGATGCAAACCAAAAAAGTTTTTCTATATGTATTTAATACGATGTCGGACTGGGAATATGGATATTTAGTTGCTGAACTAAAATCGGGAAGGTATTTCAAAAAAGATGTAGCACCTTTAAAAGTAATTACAGTAGGAGCTAATCAAGAAATGATTACTACGATGGGAGGACTGAGCATAAAACCAGATATTTCCCTTGATGAATGTACTCTTGAGAGTAAAGATCTTTTAATTTTGCCAGGAGGGACTACTTGGAATGAAGAAATTCATCAACCCATATTGGAGAGAATTGGACAAGCTTTAGAGCTTGGCACTATTGTAGCAGCAGTTTGTGGTGCAACGGAGGCCCTTGCGAATAGGGGATACTTAGATACTAGAAAGCATACAAGTAATAATTTAGAATACACTAAAATGGTATGTCCTAATTATAAAGGAGAAAAGTTCTATGAGATGGGACCAGCGGTATCGGATAAGAATTTAGTTACTGCTTCAGGAATAGCTCCTCTGGAATTTGCGATGGAAGTATTGAAAACATTAGATGTATTTGCTCCAGATACATTACATGCATGGTATAACCTAAATAAGACTCATAAACCTGAATACTTCTTCGAGTTAATGAGTTCAATAAATAGTTGAGCTGAAAAATCAACTTGCTTATCATAGCATGCAGCCAACAAGCTGCGAGGTACGCCAAGCCTCTTTTGATCTAAAAGCGGCCGGTTTCCTGGATGATAAGGATACCGGCCTCTTATTACTTTTTATCCACTCAATATTAACGCGTACATCCTCGCTAGTTAGTGGATTATCACTTTGATGGTGTTTCTGTTTTGTGCTCAATCACTTGTAATACTTTGGGTTCAACAGCTTTTAACATTTGTTCATTTGAACGATTGCTTTTTGGAACATCGCCATTTTTTTCACCTTGAATCTGTCCGTCAGCCTGCGTTTTTGCAATGACGTCAATCACTTGTTGTTTTGAGACATTTCTGGATGCTGCAACCTCCACAACAGATTTACCCTTTGCTAGTTCTTGTTTTAATTCTTCTGGGCTGATTTCAAGTAAAGCAAACAGTTTTTCATCATTTAGATAGGCATCGGCAAAATAATCTGGTTTACCATTTGTAGAGAAGAAACCTTCTACCTTGTTTGGCGGTGTAGTCTCAACTCCGATCAGAGAAACACTGATGGAATTGCCCTGAACAAATACCTGGTAGAACGGTGTTGTTGATCCTTTTTTGCTGTAATTCAATATAAATGTTTTTTGATTCGAGTTCTCCATTTGCTCCATAGAAAACTCGTACTGTTCGATGTTACCATACAATTTATCAATGAGAGAATCTACCTTCGATATGATTTCCTGATCGGTAAGAGCAGTGAGCGGCTTCTCCTTAGGCTCCCAATTCTCTTGAATCACGTGTTCAATCGCACCGGTAATACCGTTTGTATGAAGTGTAATTTTTTTGCCGGTCCCTCCCTTCTCCTGCAGGATGATGCTTGTTTGAACACCTTGAACGTTGCTTGCATCGATGATCTCAAACGCTTTTGTTTCGGGAAATGCGCTGTACAGTTTCTCAAGTGCTGCTTTGCCAAACTCATCCGCCTTGACTTGCTCAGTAGTTAATGGTGTTCTGGTAAGCATATCAATCAAGGTAGGTGCAGCAAATGCTGCACTTGGAATCAAAATAGCAACAGCAACAATTCCACCAATTAAACGTTTTTTCATGGGTCTTCCGCTCCTTTTTTGTTGCAAATATTGAGAATAGAATTGTTCTATTCGATTGGAAATGGCCGGTGGGCACTCCACCGTTTCGGCTTCTTTGTGCAGATGTTCACGGATTTTGCGTTCAATAGTCATTGATCTTTTCCATCCTTTCTGGGGGGAGATTCCAAATGTTTTTTCGAAGCGCCTGCAGGCCAGCATGATATCTCGACTTGACTGTTCCCAATGGAATATCGAGCAAAGTCGCAGTTTCCTCGAGCGTATAGTCATGAAAAAAGCGGAGGATAATCACCGTTCGCTGTTTGTCGGTCAGTTTCTTAATGGCCTGCGATATCATGTCGTTCGTCCCACTCGTCAACACAGAAGGTTGATCCCAATGAGGTTCTTCCCGAGAGAAGGAACAGATGCGTTCAAAAATTCGGAATCTCCGCCAGCTCTTGACCCGAAATCTCTGCACTTGACGGATCACCAAGCCGTGCAACCAGAAGTGAAAAGGTCTACTCGTATCGTAGTTGGCCAGTGAGGTCCACATTTGCATATAAATCTCATTCATGACATCTTCCCGATCCTGCTGATGATCCACCAGAAAGGTAACGGTCCGATAGACGTCCTGATAAGTGGCATCATACATCGTGTGAAACGCCTGTTGATCACCATCTTTCATTTTTGTGAGTAATTGATACATATATTCACTTTCCATTCAGAGGGCCCTCCTGAGTAAGCAGCTTACACACTATATTGTCTCTCTTTCAGAAAAAGGTTCGGTTCTTTTTTTATTTTTTTGTTTGCACTGGACTAACGAACAATCGGTAGTCGAATTTTCCCTTGATTGAGGAGGTAGTGAAGAGCTGCAATAACGAGTGGAAATACGCTCGTCTGACTTAAGTTGATTTTGCCATACAAAAATAAGGTCGTTAATATATAACGGCCTTATTTGTGCTGTATGTGATTTATTAAGATTCATCTGCTTCATTGATCTCCAGGCTTACAATGACTCCGTTCTTCTCTAAATTTTTTACGACCTGCTCCGCATGCTCATTCAGCGGGTTATTGCCTAGATATACCTCGGTTAAATGAGGAATCGTTTCAAGCACAGCAATATCCTGAATGAGGTTATCTTGCAGATAAAGATATTGTAAAGTTGGATGGTTCTTTAATGGTGTCAAATCCTGAATCCGATTATGGTCCATAATGATCCATTCAAGATTCGTCTTCTGAAGGGGCCTTAAGTCCGATACCTGATTCCCGCTGGCAAGCAAACTTGTAAGATGGCGTAAATTTTTCAAAGGTTCTAGACTTCTTATTTGGTTATCGCTAATCAATAAACTTTCCAAATTGCGTAATCCTGAAAGTGGAGATAGATCTGTAATTTGATTTCCGTCTAAAGCCAATAGGTTTATTTTTGTCAGCTTGGAAATTGGTTTTATATTTTTGATTTTATGGCCGGGTAGGACTAATTCCACTACGTTAACTGCATATTCAAGTCCTTGCAGACTTGAAATCTTACTTTTTCCATCCATTGAATACAAGGATTTTAATTTTTTTAGATGGCTTGCTTTCAGTTCTTTTTTACCCGATAGCTTCAGATCTGCTCGAATGACTTGTGCCAACACTGGATCCTTAACGACTGAAGCTGCCAAAATGGTTGTGGTTGGTATTACTAAAATCATCAAACACAATACGATTAGACTTTTTACGAATTGATTAGGCATAGTAAACTCCTTAAAAATTTAGTATTTGGATTCATTCTCTGATTTCGTTGATCTCAACTATGTATGATTCTTGGCGCTCTCCTTATATGATTTAATAATAGAAATATACCATGATCTGGAACATATTACCTTGTTATATTATCATAATAATAGACAGAATCCATTGTACAAAAATAAGTGAGTTTGCAGATATTTTTTGGAGGGGGTTTAAAATTGAGCGGCTGCCGGTTGAACTAACAAGCAGTTGAGCGTGGTAACTTGTTTCCATATTTCCATTCTTCAACTCCATGATATGGTAATAGAGGTCTTTCTCATAAAAAGTAAGGGAGTGCAGGCACATGGCTGAAGAACCGTTTATTTTTCTAGCGGGTATAATATGTTTTTTCGCTCCAATCTACTTCAGAAGATCAATGATGTCTATTCAAATGATTGCAGGAGTTATCCTATTCTTCTGTATTCTGATTTTTCACGAAGATACCCAAGTTAAATTGATTTATCTTTTAGCTTTTGTTTGGGTATTTGGTTCAATAAGTGCATTAAGTGTATCCGCAGAGAAGTCAACAAAGTAGTTATTCACAATTTCATAGCCCACGTTTTGAGAGTATGCCATTTGGTAAGCTTATGATTGAGGTCCTATTTATATAGCTCTTCATCCTGTAACTTCATATCCTTATTCAGTTAGACTGCTGGTTCATCACCAACAGTCTTTTTCTGTTGTCATCTATTCTTACTTATTGATTTGTGAAATTCAATAATTCCAGTCCAATTCTTCTGAACATCTTTATAAATGAAAATATATGGATTCTGAAGTTAACTTTATTGACACGTAATTTTGTTATTGTGCTACAATTGCTAAAAATAGTAACACGAATATGAACTGGAACGAATCTGGTGGGAGGATTGCTGCACCTTCTAGAGGAGAGCAAGTGGTCAATTTCAAAAGGGGGAAAAGGGAAACATGCACGGAATTTCATGGAGAAAACGTTCAAGTCAGGCAGGGCTTAGTCTTTTGCTGTTGTGTGCAGTTGGACTCGCAGGATGTACGCAAGGTGCTTCATCGGTTCAAGAGAGCCAGGCACTTGCAGCTTCTCACCCGAGGGATGAGCTGGTGCTTGCGGTAGGGACAGAGCCGGAAGGCGGGTTTGATCCGACAACAGGCTGGGGGCAGTACGGCTCGCCGCTTTTCCAGAGTACTCTACTGAAAAGAGATGCCAAGCTGCATCTGGTCAATGACCTGGCAACGGACCATTCCGTTAGTGAAGACGGGCTCACATGGACCATTTCCCTGCGGGATGACGTGAAGTTCTCGGATGGTGAACCGCTGACGGCGGAAGATGTTAAGTTCACATTTGAAACAGCGGCCAGCAGCGGATCGGTTATCGATTTGACGAATATGGCCGAAGTGCAGGCTCCCGATTCAACAACGGTCGTGTTTACATTGAAGTCTCCGCAGTCCACGTTTATCAGTATCCTGACTACACTTGGAATTGTGCCTGAACATGCCTATGGCTCCGATTATGCTGAGCATCCTGTCGGCTCCGGTCCGTACAAGCTGGTGCAGTGGGATAAGGGACAACAGGCGATTGTAGAAGCAAACGAGCAATACTACGGTCAAAAGTCTGCATTCCGCAAACTGACATTTCTCTACCTGGACGAGGATGCAGCCTTTGCGGCAGCCCAAGCGGGATCAGTTGACATTGCAGCCATTCCCGCCGCATTCAGCAAGCAGGAGGTAAGCGGCATGACGCTGGAATCGGTCAAAACCGTGGATAACCGGGGAATCATGTTCCCAATGCAGCCTGCGGGCGGTACTTCCGCTGATGGTTTCCCTGCTGGGAACGATGTGACGTCCGACCTTGCTATCCGCCAAGCGGTGAACGTAGCCATTGACCGTAATGCATTGGTTGAAGGCGTGCTGGAGGGTCATGGTCGTCCTGCCTATTCGGTCAGTGATGATCTGCCTTGGGGCAATCCGGAGGCTGTATTCGCAGATGCGGATGTTCAAGAAGCGCAGCGGATACTGACGGCTGGCGGCTGGACAGATACAGACGGTGATGGCGTGGTGGAGAAAAACGGTATGGACGCCGAGTTCAACCTGCTCTATTTTGCAGGAGATCTGACCAGACAATCCATTGCCCTTGCTGCAGCGGATATGGCCGCCCAGGCTGGCATCAAAATCAATGTGGAAGGCAAGAGCCGTGAAGAGACGAAAAAGCAGGCTTACGCCAATGCCGTGTTATTCGGATGGGGAAGTCATGACCCGCTGGAAACCTACAATCTGTACAGCAGCACGCACAAGGGGGAGGGATACTACAATGTGGGGCTGTATTCCAACCCGGCGGTGGATAGCTGGATGCAGCAGGCTCTCCAAGCTACGAGTGAAGGGGAAGCCCTTCCGTTCTGGCAGAAGGCAGAGTGGGACGGGACGACGGGATTCAGTTATCAGGGCGACGCCCCTTGGGCATGGCTGGTCAATATTGATCACCTGTATCTGGTGAAGGATGGCTTGAACATTGGTGAACAACAGATTCACCCACATGGACATGGCTGGCCGGTGACATCCAATCTGGAGGAATGGTCCTGGGATGATAACTCGAAGTAGGCAATATAGTGCGAGTTCTGACCGACATTGAGGAGAGATGGTATGACAGGCATTCTTGAATGGGGAAGGTTTGTTGGAGTGAAGCTGCTGCGACTCCTATCGCTGTTGGCAGGAGTCAGCGTGGTGGCTTTTATATTGATGCAGTTCTCGCCTGTGGACCCGATTGAGGCCTACATCGGGGGAGACATGATCAGAGTGAGCGCCGAGCAGCGAAGTCTTATTGAAGAACGGTGGGGATTGAATGACCCGCCTGCCCAGCGTCTATTCAACTGGGGACAGGCGCTGCTCCAGGGTGATCTGGGAACGTCGATGATCTACAGGCAGCCGGTTGCGGATATCATTCAGGAACGATTCCTGAATTCTGTTGCGCTTATGGCGGTGGCATGGATTTTATCCGGACTGATTGGCTTCAGTCTGGGTGTAGTCGCAGCAATGAAACGGGAATCCTTGCTGGATCGCTTGATCTGTTGGTATTGCTATACGCTGGCTTCCACTCCGGTATTCTGGATGGCCTTGCTGCTGCTCATGCTGTTCGGCGTGTGGCTGGGCTGGCTTCCAGTTGGCCTGGGGGTTCCCGCAGGGATGGCAGCCGATCAGGTCACATGGACAGATCGAGCCATACATATGGTTCTTCCTGCATTAACCCTGAGTCTGACCGGTGTGGCAGCCATTGCCCTGCATACCCGCCAGAAGCTGCTGGATGTGCTGGATTCGGACTATATACTCTTCGCCAGAGCTAGGGGCGAACGAGGCGTGCAGCTGTTCCGCAGGCATGGGTTCAGACATGTCGTGCTGCCTGCGTTAACGCTGCAGTTTGCTTCATTTAGTGAACTGTTTGGAGGAGCTGTTCTTGCAGAACAGGTATTTTCTTATCCTGGCCTGGGACAGGCCACCGTTCAGGCTGGACTGCGAGGGGATGTGCCGCTGCTGCTCGGACTTGTACTGTGCAGTACGATCTTTGTTTTTACCGGCAATCTGCTGGCAGACATTCTCTATCGGTTCATTGATCCGCGGATGAAGGAGGAACTGTTAACATGAAGCAGGAAATGGAGCAGTCCTCCAGACCCATTCGTACTGTGCCGCGGCTGCGGTCAGGGAGATCTGAAGAAACGGAGAAGCGGAATCACGGTAACCCGTGGAGGCGTCAAGCTGGATTATCTTCTGGGCGTTCTCGTTTCGAGAAGCAGCGGAGCTATGCCAACCCGCGCAAACGAGCCCTGATCTGGGGGAGTTTGGCGCTCGGCTGGATTGTTATCGTATGGCTGGCTGGGTTCGTACTCCCCGCAGAATCCACGCTAACTTCGTTGAGAGACCGGAATTTGGCCCCGGTATGGGTACATCCCTTCGGCACGGACTGGTTGGGACGGGACATGTTCATGCGTACGCTGAAGGGATTGACGACCAGCATTCAGGTTGGTTTGCTTGCCGCGTGCGGAGGAGGGATCGTGGCGCTAGTGCTGGGATTGATCGCTGCTTCAGGCAAGCTTGCCGACAGGGTGGTTTCATGGCTAATCGATCTGTTCCTGAGTGTGCCTCATCTGGTGTCGCTCGTGATGCTGGCCTTTGTCTTCGGTGGAGGCCTGCCTGGTGTGGCGACTGCCATCGCCCTGACTCACTGGCCGAATCTGGCCCGGATTGTTCGTGCGGAGATGATTCAGCTGAAATCGGCAGAATTTATTCATATTTCCCGCAGGCTGGGCCAATCCCGGTTTCGGATTGCTGTACAGCACATGCTTCCTCACTTGGTTCCACAGTTGTTCGTGGGTACATTGCTGATCTTCCCTCATGCCATTCTGCATGAAGCTGCAATTACATTTCTGGGGCTTGGGCTGTCGCCGCAGCAACCGGCCATTGGGATTATTTTGTCAGAGTCGATGAGATATCTGTCCGCAGGCATGTGGTGGCTTGCTTTTTTCCCGGGGCTGGCGCTGTTATTGGTCGTTCGTGCCTTTGATGTGCTCGGGAACAGTTTGAAAGTGTTGACAGGGACAGGTAGTTCAAGGGAGGGAGGATAACCATGGCTCTTCTTGAAGTAAAAGGGGTCTCCGTTTCATTTAGACGAGCTCGTGGCTGGTTTGCACATGAGGAGAGCGAGGTCATTCAGGATCTGGATCTGACCGTGAACGAAGGCGAGATTGTAGCTGTCGTAGGTGCAAGTGGATCGGGCAAAAGCGTGCTGGCACAAGCGATTATGGGCATCCTTCCTGCCAGTGCCAGGCTTGAGGGACAGATCTGTTATGCTGAAGAACCGCTGACGAGAGAGCGGCAGCTTCGTCTGCGCGGAGATGAACTGGTGTACATCCCTCAATCGGTTACTCACCTGGACCCGCTGCTCAAGGTAGGTAAGCAGGTTCAGCCAGTTCACCGGAAGTCGGGTGAGCGCCGGGAATCCTCCAGGTTACAGATGCATAAGGCTGAGAGGGAACTTACGGATCGCTATCAATTGCCCAAGGGAACCAGCAAGAAGTATCCATATGAGCTCTCCGGAGGCATGGCACGGCGGGTACTCATGGCAACGGCGACTTCCGGTGAGCCCAAGCTGATTATTGCAGATGAGCCGACACCGGGAATCCATCCCGAAGTGCTGGCAGACACAATGAAGCAATTCCGGGACATGGCTGACCGGGGGGCAGGCATCCTGTGGATTACCCATGACATTGCCTCGGCACTGACTGCAGCAGATCGTATCGCTGTATTCTATGCCGGTTCCTGTGTGGAGATCGCACAGGTCGCGGATTTTACGAACACAGGAGATGGATTGAGACATCCTTATACACGTGCACTGTGGAATGCTTTACCGCAAAATGGCTTCCAGCCCATCCCGGGCTCTCAGCCACTAGCGAATCAGCGGAGGGGAAGCGGTTGCCCGTTTGCACCCCGCTGTACTGCTGCGACCCCTGCGTGTACAGATCAACATCCTGAATTGAGGAAGCTGCGAGGCGGAGAAGTGAGGTGCATTCATGCCACTTGAAGCACGGAATGTCAGCTATGGATACGACAAAAACCATTGGATATTTCGGGATATGAACCTGAAGCTGGAGCAGGGAGAAGTTGTAGGATTGTGGGGACCCAGTGGATCTGGCAAAACGAGCCTGGGACGCATCCTGGCAGGGTATGCAGAACCAATGGCAGGAGAAGTGCTGATGGACGGGAAGCCGCTTCCCCGAGCTGGAGTCTGTCCGGTTCAACTTGTATTTCAGCACCCGGAAAAAGCAGTCAACCCACGCTGGCGAATGCGACGTGTGTTACATGAAGCCGAGATGGCGGAACATCCCATTCTGAATGCTCTCGGCATTCAGCCTGAGTGGCTGGATCGCAGACCGGATGAATTGTCTGGTGGAGAGCTGCAGCGCTTCTGCGTGGCCCGCGCACTGGGCAAGGAAACACGTTACCTGATTGCGGATGAGATGACAACGATGCTGGATGCCATCACGCAAGCCCAGATCTGGCATACCGTAATGACAACGGCGCGACAGCGTAATTTGGGGCTGCTTGTGATCAGTCATGACCTGGACCTGCTGAATAGACTCAGTGACCGAATCATTCCCATGCCTGTAACCTAGCTGTAATGATAAGAAAAGCCATCTTCCTTCGACTTGATCGAGGAAGATGGCTTATTTTATAGGCATTAGTTTTGTTTGTTCAATTGATTCACCATCAGGGATAATCTGCGCATGGCTTCTTCAACGGTGGACCGTGGACAGGCGACATTCATCCGCATGTATCCCGTGCCTTCCGGTCCGAATGCGGTACCGTCGTTAAAGGCAAGACCTGCTTCGTTCAGGAGCAGCCGTACAAGTTCTTCCTGGGGAACACCCAGCTTGCTGAAGTCCATCCAGAGCAGATAAGTCGCTTCAGGCAAATCTATGCCTACATCAGGCATGTGCTTCGCCGCATACTCCTGAACGTATTCCATGTTTCCCCGAATATAGGCAAGGCAGTCGTCCAGCCATTGTTCGGCTCCGTTGTAAGCAGCCTCGGCTGCAATGGCGCCCAGTGTGCTGATGCTGGCGAGGCCCATCGTTTTGACGCCCTGGGCAAAGGATGCACGCAAGGAGGCGTTCGGAATGATGATATTGGAGGTGCATAGGCCGGGAATATTGAATGTTTTGCTTGGTGCCGTGCAGATGATACTTAGGTCAGCGATGGCCTCCGAGATCTGGGACAGCGGAGTATGCGTGCCGCGTTGGTGTACAAGATCGGCATGAATTTCATCCGACACCACAAGTACATTATATTGCACGCACAGGGCAGCAAGGCCTTCAAGCTCATCCCGAGACCATACACGTCCAACAGGATTATGAGGGCTGCAGAGGATGAGCATCTTCACCCGGCCTGTCTGCAGGCAGGATTCCAGATGATCCAGATCCATGGAATAGCGTCCGTCTTCGAAACGGAGGGGATTGGTCATCAATTCTCTGTCCTGGCCACGTACCACTTCGTAGAAGGGGGCGTAAACTGGAGTTTGAATCACAACAGCATCACCCGGTGCCGTAAAACGTTGAACGGCAATGCTTAGGGCTGGAACGATCCCAGGTGTAAACACAACCCAATCATCGTTGATGTTCCAGTTGTGGCGTCGTTCCATCCATCCTCTTAGTGCTTCGTGATATGCATCCGTACGCATGGTGTAACCGAAAATGCCATGTTCCATCCGTGCCTGCAATGCCTCGATAACGGATGGTGGTGCGGCAAAGTCCATATCAGCCACCCACATAGGGAGCGCATCCGCCACGCCAAAGATTTCCTCAAGTGCGTCCCATTTTTCCGAACCGGTAGAGAGACGATTAATCGGCTCATCAAATGTGTTTTTCTTCATCATTAGGTTCCCCCTTCTAATCCGTTCATTCGACCACAATCGACAGATAATTATCTAATATATTCGTTATTTTCGCAACTCTTGACCTGATTCTAAACTCCCTACGGTATGGTCCAAATTCCTTGGGTTTATTCAACTGAGCATTTACTTCAATGCTGACCTATGTAGTCTTTTGATCTCTTTCAACTCTAACCGTTATATAAAAGCTGCTGTTTGGCTAATAGGCTTAGTTCACACAAATAAAAAAACCATCGCAGCGCCATCTTCCCGATGACTTCCTTCCTGCGATGGTTATATCTCTACTTGGCTTGTCCCATGAATAACTTATAAGTGCTCGTTGAACCATCCGGCAATGTGCTCAAGTCGTCTCACTCTCAGATGCGGGTGACCGCCTCTGGAAAGTTCATGATTAGCCCCAGGGAAACGAACGAGGCGGGTCGTTTGTCTGCGTCGCTTCAGGGCAATATACAATTGCTCAGCTTGTTCAATTGGACAACGAAGGTCCTGTTCACCATGCAGGATCAGCAGGGGCGTGTTTATATTCCCTACATAAGCCAGAGGGGAGTGCTTCCATAACAGTTCCGTATCCTCCCATGCATTGCCGCCAATCTGATCTTCGGTGAAAAAATATCCAATGTCGCTGACACCGTAAAAAGAGAGCCAGTTGGAGATAGATCGCTGCGTGACGGCTGCCTTGAACCGGTCTGTATGTCCAACAATCCAGTTGGTCATGAAGCCCCCATAACTGCCTCCGGTGACGCCCAAGCGGCTTTCATCAATGAACTCATAGGTGGACAAGGCATAATCAACGGTCTCCATAAGGTCGCGGTAATCGCCACCGCCATAGTCACCACGACAGGCATTCACGAATTGTTGTCCATAACCCAATCCACCACGCGGGTTGGTATATACGACGGCATAGCCCTGCGCAGCAAGCATCTGGAATTCATGCATAAAGGTAAAGCCATACATCATGTGAGGACCGCCATGAATCTCAAGAATGGTTGGGATTTTGACACCGTCTACCATGCCGATTGGTTTCATGATCCATCCCTGCAGCTGAAGCCCATCCGAGGTATCAAACCAGAACGTTTCCGGTACGCTGAGCCGGATTTCTCCCTGCAGCTGGGGATTGCTGCGAGTCAGCTGGATGGACTCGGCTCCGTGATCATCCGGATTGGGATACCAAAAGAGATCTCCTGGGCTTTGCGTGTCAGCAGCGGCCGCTACAATGTCACCATTCTCCAGTTCCGCAAACTGATAAAACTCTTTCTCCGCAGGCAATACATACTCCGCTTGACTGCCATCCAGCGCAACGCGTGCGATTCGGACGCTGCCATGAACGGTTGCCAGACAGAGAATGGAAGAGCCGTCACGAGTAAATATTGGCCCCGTTGTTGTCAGGTGGGCACGCATATCTCCAACGATACTATGATTCATCTGTACGTCCCAGTCACGGGTCAGGCACAGAGGTTGACCGCCCGAGATCGGGAGTGTATAGAGCTTCACCAGAGTGGCATTTCCGTAAGAGCGATCACTGGCAAGCAGGGCGAGAGATTGTCCATCCGGTGCATAAGCCAATCGGCTGAAGGTGAACCCTTCCGGAGTCAGCTGCTGTATGTCAGACCCATCTGGTTTTGCGCGGTACACATGATTGGTCAGTGCATAATCGTTATGCTCCTCGCCTGCTTCCGGCAGCTGGGCAATCCAGGCAATGGCCGCTCCGTCAGGTGACCATGCATAATCACCGACGTCGAAATGACCAGAGGTAACTGGAGTGGCTTCACCGCCGTCAACCGAGATGCGGAAGAGGTGAGTGCGTCTGCCATTCCATAATCCTCCGCCGTCCGATTTCATACGAATTCGGTCAACAACAAGTTCTTGCGGCAGTTTGTTGTCTGAATTGGATTCGTCTTCAGCTTCACTGTGCATATCGACAGAGGATTTCACAAGTAACGCCTGGCAATCCGGAGACCAGATGAGGGAGCTTGCTCCATGCTTCAACTGGCTGACTTGTCGTGCTTCTCCGCCATCTGCGGCAATGATCCAGACTTGTGTTTTTCCCTCATGCTCCCGTAAAAAGGCAAGCTGTGACCCGTCCGGCGACCAGGAGGGCGAGTGATCCTTGTCACCGGAGGTAAATGCCCGGTCCTTCTGACTCTCCAGATTCAGAAGTCTCAGGTGAGAAGAATAACTGTCCCGTTTGTCGTTCGTCTTCCGGCTTACATATACCAGCTGTCCGCCTCCAGGAGACGGGGTTGGATCATTCACCCATGTAATCTCAAAAAGATCTTCCGATGTGATGCCACGCAGACTGTTCATTGATTGTCCTCCCACCTTGAATTCACAAATGTAATTTCCTAACCTTTCCATTTATATTAAAGGAAAGCAGGGGGGAGGACAACATGCTTCTGCATAAATGAAGATTGCTGCTCTGCATATGTTGTGCCCAGAAGGAATTGCTGAACGTATGGCGAATCCTAAAGGTTGAATTGTCAGGAACGAGATGGATTAGAGCCTGATTGTGCTGTTTGAAATTTGTTTGTTTTGGTTAATGACCTATGTATTTTCTGCTTTGCTGCAAACGTTACGAATCATATATAGAAGATATAAATCATTGCATATTTCGTTCAAATTAAAGGAGGAGCACGAGATTGTCGACATCCTATGACCAACAGCATGTGGAATATCCGAGCCGTAAACGAATGGGATGGCTTGCGTTAGGAGCTGCGCTTTTTGTGGCGGCCGGATTTTTTTTGATGTTCAGTGATTCTTCCAATACAGGGGATTCCGTAATTTCCGCGGTGGTGGGTCTGGTCTCCGTCCTGTTTTTTGGACTTTGTCTCGGATACAGCCTGGTGAAGATCATGAAGAAGGAACCTTCCTTTGTCGTCAATGAGCAAGGATTCGTGGACTCCTCCTCGTATACGTCGGGAGGCTTCATCCCGTGGAGAGATGTAGAGAACATTTTTATGTATGAGTTGATGGGGCAGCCCATGATCGGGGTTAAACTATGGGATGAGCAAGCCTTCCTGGATCGTCAGACTGGAGTGAAACGCAAGCAGATGACCGTGAATACACAGATGGTGGATGCTACGGTGAGTATTGCCCAGAGCAGTCTGTCGCTGCCGCTGGAACAGCTGTATATGATGATGGTTGGACGGTGGAAGCGGGCGAGTGAAGCCTACAAGCCGGGCCAAGACGACAATTCATAAGATCGAAAATACTACATAGAATAGGAGGAATGCAAAGTGGCGATACACGGAGAGAAGATGCGTACAGTTCAGCTCCCTGACGGTACGGCGCTGCCTGCAATAGGACAAGGTACATGGTACATGGGAGTAAACCGTACAGCTCGTGCACAAGAGGTACGAGCATTGCGTAACGGGATTGAACTTGGCATGACGGTGATTGATACGGCAGAGATGTATGCTGAAGGCGGGGCGGAAGAAGTCACCGGAGAAGCGATAGCGGACTGCCGGGATGATGTTTTTCTGGTCTCCAAGGTCTATCCGCACCATGCAGATCGCAAGCAGATGCTTACCGCCTGTGAGAACAGTCTCCGGCGTCTGGGGACAGACCGGTTGGATCTATATTTGCTGCATTGGCGTGGAAACGTACCGCTGGAAGAAACGGTTCAAGCGTTGGAAGAGCTGAAACAAGCGGGTAAAATCATGCGTTGGGGCGTATCCAATCTGGACACAGAGGATATGCAGGAGTTATGGGACGTTCCAGCTGGCCAGCATTGCGCCGTGAATCAGGTATTGTATCATGCGGCTTCGCGCGGCATTGAGACGGATCTGCTGCCCTGGCTCCGGGAAAAGCATGTTCCCGTAATGGCGTACTGCCCGCTCGCTCAGGGAGGCAGGCTGCGTACCGAGCTGCTGGAGCATCCGGTCATTCGCGACATTGCTGCAGAACATGGAGTGAGCACATCACAGATCGCATTGTCCTGGGTTATCCGGGATGGGGATGTGCTTGCGATTCCCAAAGCTGTACAGTTGTCTCATGTGGCAGAGAATGCCGCAGCGATGGATATGGTTTTAACAAGCGAAGAAGTGGAACGGTTGAATGAAGCATTCCCTGCACCTGAAGGTAAAGTTCCTTTGGATGTTGTATAAATTGGCGAAGTGCACCGGGCTAATTCACCAATTAGCTTGGTTGAAGATAGAGCAGATCATATATGATCTGCTCTTTTTTTATTTTGGCCCATAGTCATAGGACATCCATGTGGAATTGCAGCATAAGGATAGAAATAAATAGGCTTTACAACAACATAGCACTAGTGTACTATTTAACTAACACACCGGTACAGAGAGGAGCGAGTGCTTTGTGGCTATGGAATTCGATAACAACTTACCTATATACCTGCAGATTATGCAGCACATTAAGAAGCAGATTGTGACAGGCACACTGAAGGCAGGTGATAAGATTCCTTCGGTCCGGGAATTGGCGGCTGAGCTACAGATTAATCCCAACACGGTACAGCGGACATTTCAGGAATTGGAACGGGAAGAAGTGGTCGAAACGAAACGGGGTCTGGGCAGATATGTTACAAGTGAGGAGTCGAAAATAATGACCATCAAAAAAGAAATGGCAGGAGAACTGCTGGAGCGTTTTTTGACAGGCATGCAGGAACTCGGGATTGAAGAACAGGATATTGTTACGATTGTTGCGGATGCCATTGCTGGAGGTCAGTCGTCACAGCACAGTGATGAACAGTGGAAGGGAGGAGCAGGGCATGAGTAATATCCTTGAATTGAATCACATCAGTAAAATGTATGGCGGCAAGCGGGCACTAAGCGATGTCACGCTTACGGTTACGCCAGGCAGGATTGTCGGGCTTCTTGGCAGCAACGGCAGCGGCAAGAGTACCCTGATGAAGCTTGCTGCCGGATTGCTGCATCCTTCAAGTGGGACCATTCAGATCACGGGTAAACCGGTTGGGCTTGAGACCAAGTCACTCGTTTCCTTCATGCCGGATCGCCCATTGACCGAAAAATGGATGAAGGTTCGTGATGCGATTGCATACTACCGGGATTTTTATGCTGATTTTGATGAGGCGAAGGCCAGGGAAATGCTTGATTTCATGAAGCTTGCTGAGGGTGACAAGGTAAGACACTTATCCAAAGGTATGAATGAAAGACTTCAACTAACACTGGCACTTTCCCGCAAAGCTCGTCTGTATCTGCTAGACGAACCGATCGGCGGTGTTGACCCCGTTGCCCGCGGCAAAATTCTGGATGCCATCGTAAAATTCTATGACGAAGACAGCAGTCTGATGATTTCGACACATCTGGTGACCGATATTGAACGAATTTTTGATGAAGTCATTTTCATCCGTGAGGGCGAGAAAGTGATGCAGGAAGAGGTCGAGACGCTTCGTCTGAAATACGGTAAAAGTGTGGATGAAATGTTCAAGGAGGTGTATGCGGAATGATGACATTGTTGAAATATGACTTTAGAAGGAATTGGAATACCCTGTTGGCAGGGCTGGTTGTATTGATCATCGTTCAGATCGGTCTGGCATTGTTCATGTCCGAGGTGGCAGGGCTAATTATTGGTATTATTGCTTATGCGGGGGCAGGTGTAGCCATCTATGTGAGAATGATTAAGACATACTGGTCCAACATCCGTGCGTACAATCGTCGTCTCGTACCCGTAACAGGGCTGTCTCACCTATTGTCTCCGCTAATATTTGGTACACTGTGTGGGCTGGGGCTAACAGCAGTTGCCATCATTCATTACTTCCTCTATGTTGCCACGAATGCAAGAATGCACTTTCTCAGCTACATCCATCTTTCGGGTATCCATCTTTCGGATTGGCTTACTCTGCTGTTGTTTATTTGGTGGGTTGCCATCTTTATGACCATCATCATTTTTCTCTCCATATCCATTGGAGGCAGCTTCAGGTGGAAAGCAGGCCCGTGGATTAGTATCGTCTCATTCTTCGTGCTGACCAATCTAATCAGTTGGTTGGAGAATGTCATTCTTGCTGGTCGCTTCAACCCGAACGAGTTGTTCCGGTTTACTGAAGAGAGTACAGGGATCACACTTACAGCGAATGGAGTATTGTGGTCAGATGGAAGGTTGGGGAGTATCATATTTGAGATTATTGTGGCGTTAATTATGGTTGGAGCTGCTGTATATCTGAATAATAAAAAGGTAGAAGTTTAGCAGTATACTTCGGGGCGATATGAATCACACGGGCGATCACGATCGTCCGTTTTTTTATGGCTAGAATGCTAAGAATTCGACAAGTTATGAAGCCACTTCCAATTTACATACGTAAATACATATATAGTATGGACTTTACCGGGCAGGTTTAATTTCAGCAAAAGGGGAGGATGTTATGGAACTATACTTCAGAGATAACTTTTTCAACGCAGGATACACCGAAATCATGAACGGAAATCAGGAGCAGGCAGGACATTTGGATCTGAAAAGTCTATTCGGATCATCACTAGATGTGTTTGGTCCAGCGGGACTGATCTGCAGTGGTCGATTTGGGATGTTAAGCAATCGCTGGGATGTCACTTCAGCGGATGGAAGACACCTTGGGGTCCTCCGAGCCAGAATGAGCTTTTTTAGTAAACGATTTGAATACGATGCTGGACCACGAGGAATCTATGAAGTATCTGCCCCGGCATTTTCCCAGGAATATGATGTTACCGGAATGGGAGGCAGAACGGTGGCTAGCTTCAGGCGCACGAGCGGCTGGTTCAGTTCAGGAGCTTTTGTATTGAGTAACGAGTCCGAGCAGCTGGATACCTATGAGTTGATTGCTGTCGTTATGGGTGTGCATGCCATCAACAAAAGACGGAACTCCGCTGCCACATAGCGCGCTGATGAACAACCCGAACCACTTGGTTCGGGTTGTTGTTTGTTATGTGGACACCTTGGCCTCAGGAGTCAGGCCTGGCTCACCTTGAGCCTCGGGGGCTGCATAGCGTGCAAGCACCTTGGCTGCTGTCTCGGACATGCGATTGCGCAGCACAACGTTGTCTACAATCCGCACCCGTTTGCCAAGAAAACGCATTTTGGACAACACATAATCCATTTCACTCCGGGGGATTGTCAGCTCAATCCGGTAGGTATGCTGAGCTTCCACATACTGTACCTGTTTCTCGAAGCAGGAGAAGGCATATAGGATTCGTGATAATTCCTGATTGAATTCCGGCAGTACTTCAATCGTGATGGTTGTCTTACGTTTCTCAGTCAAATAGCGGATTTGCTCCGTATAACGTGAGATGTTTTCCGGTTCAAGCTGCTCGGACTCCGCAGTGATGATGCTGCGCAGCTTGGTTGACATCAATTTCCCGAAACGAGGGGCGTACCAGAGCACATACCACTCTTTTTTGACCATGGAGTATTCAAGCTTGTATGGGAATCCGAATTGATCCTGAATGATTCTTCCATTGCGGACATGCCCCGTTAGTCGAAAAGCTTGTTGGTTCATTATGATTTTGCGCAGTGGATTGAGCAGGGGGTGGGAGACGCTGTGTTCTTCGCTTTTGGCTTTCTCGGTCAAGTACTCCTGCAGGTTCATGTCCGGCTCGTCATCCAGCATTTCTTGCAGTTTATGGTAAGTGGAAGGAGTTAATGCTTCCTGGGCGGCAGTGTGATTCAGCATCATCCGGAGCCAGGCCCGTTCCTGTGAAGTCCAGGTAAACAGTCCAGTCTCATTCAATCTCGTCATGATCTGATAGTTGAACATCTTCTCGAACAGATTCATAATATTGCGCAATCTCCTTCCATTCCTTAATCATCTCCTGGCGAAGCCTGTGAGGTGCAATGACCTCGCAGCTGGAGCCAAAGCTCCGAAGCCATGGTTTTATCTCCGTCGTACCGTTAACCCGGATCTCATACAGAAAGGTATGCTCGGTTTCAGGCGTAATGGTGCCCCACTGGCCTTGCAGACGTACCCGATCCAGAATGAAGTTGCGCTGACCGCTCTCGGGATGGAAAAAACGGGCTTGAACCGTAACTGTCTTCGCCGTATCCACCAGCCAGCTGAACCGGCTGACTTCTGCCCATTGCTGTTTGAGATCATGCATATACTCTGCGCTTACCGCATCCAGTTCCTCCATCTGGGTGATGCCCTCCATTCGAAACTTCACGAACCCCCGGCGTCCCTGATATCCAATGACATACCACCGGCCATACTGGTGATCGTAAACGACTTCGAGCGGCAGGATCTGATTGGAATGTCCGCCGGCTTCGCGTTCAAATCGCGGATTCGTATTCTGCGAGCTGTAGCTGGATGGCTTTTTGGGTGAAAAATAGACAAACTGGACTCGCTTGCACTGGCGAATGGCACTAAGCAGGGTGTACAGATGTGCCTCATCCAGAATGCGGGAATAATAATGGTACTTGTATATAAAAGGTTCGGTTACTTCCTGCTTGGGATAGCTTGCGGCTATTGCCTTCTTCAGGCTGTCTCTTAGCAGATATCCCTGTACCGAGGGGACCTGGGTATTGGCCATGATGTCCACAAAATCATACAACTCCAGCTGTTCCTGGGCCGTTAGTTTGATGAGAACGTCCTGCTGCAGCATATACCGATAAGGTCTGCCGCCCGGCTCTTTCCGGATTACACCGACTTCCTCCAGATACTTCAGATCGGTGCGGATCGTTTTCTCGTCAGGTAATGCCAGTTCCTCAGGCAGATCGGCACAGCAGGCATCCAGCAGTTCCATGGCCGTCATCGCGCTGCCTTGCAGGGTATGTAAAATGACGGAAAGCCGCTGAACCTCTGTTTCTTTCATCGATTTGGCCCGAAAAAGGAAAAGCAGCAGGGGTTCCGCAGATTCCCCATATTGGAAACGGACGAGGTCTGTCATCTCTTTGCTTGGCTCTGAACCCTGGTGCTGGTCCGCCACAGATTGCATGATTTCTTTTAACCTGCGCGTTGTTTTATCAAAGGTATGTACGGATATGCCAAGTCGTTCGGCATACTGTTTGCGATTGTAAGCACCGCTTGTTAGTGACAGCATACGGAGAAACTGAATTTCTTTGTCAAAGCTTTCTTTGGCCATGAATCATCACTCCTTGGTGGCCTGGAGTCAGGCAAATATGGATAAAACAATGTGGAGCTTCCACTTCTCGTATCCCTTCATTGTAACAGGAAGACTGGCTGGTTTCATTTTAAACTTATCAAGGTCGCCATACTTTCGCCATGTTCTTGTGTGAATGAGTTAGGCATAATGAGGGTATGAAGAAGCGCGTAGCAAGCAACAGAAGAGATAAAGGAGGCGGGAGACATGACGGACGTCCATGAAGAAATGAGAGAAACGATCCGGCAGCAGCTTGCACTGATTGAACAGGAGGAACAGATTCGCATTATCTATGCATGCGAGTCGGGCAGCCGGGCCTGGGGGTTTCCTTCGCAGGATAGTGATTATGATGTACGTTTTCTGTACGTGAGGCCGCTGGATTGGTACTTGTCGATTGAAGATAAACGGGATGTGATTGAACGTCCGATCAGTGACCAGCTTGACATCAACGGCTGGGATCTGCAAAAGGCGCTGAAGTTATTTCGAAAATCCAATCCACCGCTGCTGGAGTGGCTGCAATCGCCCATTCGCTATGATGAAAAGTATAGTGTTACTGAGTACATTCGTGCGTGGTCTCCGCTTACGTTCTCGCCCAAGTCCTGCATGTACCATTATCTGAATATGGCCAAAGGGAACTTTCGGGATTACTTACAGGGTGAGCAGGTGAAAATCAAAAAGTACTTCTATGTGCTGCGTCCACTGCTCGCCTGCAGCTGGATTGAACGTTATGACGCCATGCCGCCTATGGAGTTTGATCAGTTGGTTGAAGAACTCGTTCCTGCCAATACGCCACTGTATGTGGAGATTCAAGAGCTTTTGAGAAGGAAGAGAGCTGGAGAGGAACTGGATCTGGAGCCGAAGCTGCCAGCCATTCATTCCTATTTGGCAGAGAAAATCGAGCATTACGAACATGTGGCTGCGGGCATGACGAACGAACAGGTTGTTGATTACGAAGAACTGAATCGAATTTTTCGATTTGCGCTGGATGAGGCATGGGCGGATGAAGAGTAGGAGCATAGGAAGAAGGAGGAGTAAGCAATGCATCTGATATTAAAAGCAAGCGGAGAGGGTGCAGGCATTGTATCACATCTGCTCTCGAAGAATCCCAATAATGTGTATGACCGGACCGACAAAGGTGTGCGCGTAAGAATGGTATATACGACAGCTACGGAAAGCGAAACCGAAGTGTTGATGCACGCCGAACCTGATCCCGTTGATCTGGTTAGAGGCACACCGGATGGTTACGATATTAAGCAGTATATTAATGACCGTGAATTTGTGACCAGCAGCTTGTTCTGCTCTTACATACGTTCGGCGCTGGGAACCGCGCTTAATGGCAAACCGAAGGAAGCTTATGCGCAGTGGGTGGGGCATCCGTTCGATATGGAGCTCTCATTCGGACCGGTAGCATCGGATCTCCCTGACCCAGCCATTGAGGAGTTGTTCTCGCCACTTGGTTACGCTGTAACCCTGGAGCGAGACGAGCTGACTTATACGTTTGATCTGAAAAAGAAAAGCACCGTCCGCCGCATCATTCTTCGCGGTCAGGTCACTGTGCAGAGTGCTTTGTGTCAGTTATTTCTGCTCATTCCCGTGCTTGATAACTATAAACATTATTTCATCAGCGAGGATGAAATCGATAAAATCAAGCGTTACGGCGAAGGTTGGCTGGATAGTCATCCACTGAAGGAAATGATTATCAAACGTACGCTGCGGTTCGCCGAATTGATTCGGCAGTATGAGCGTCAGGAGGGGGCTCTGTCTACACCTGCGGAAGCGGTGAATGCTGAGGACGATAACGTAAGTACAGAAGGAAAAGGCGATGGGATTGACGATCTTTCTCTGCAGGAGGAACCACCCGTCAGGTTAAACGAACTTCGCTATCGGGCGATCACAGATGTGGTCGCAGGTCTTCCGCTCAAGCGCCGCATTGTGGATATGGGTGCCGGTGAAGGCAAGTTATCCGCGAGGCTGGCCTATATTCCAGGGGTGGAGTCCATCTTGGCTGTGGAGCCTTCGGGACAGTCCCGGTTGCGGGCCATGGAACGATTCGCCAAGCTGGAAGGACGAAGTGGAATTGTGGCCATGCCGGAGCCGATTATTGGCTCACTGTTTTATTTTGATGAGCAATTGCAAAATCAGGACGTCATGATCCTGTGTGAGGTCATCGAACACATTGAAGCTTACCGTCTGAACAGCATCATGGATACGATTATGAACGAATACCAGCCGGAAGTTCTGCTCGTGACCACTCCGAACAAGGAATACAACGAAGTATATGCCATGGAACAGGAGAGCTTCCGCCATCACGATCATCGTTTCGAATGGACCAGGGCGGAACTGGCGGCCCAGTGCGAGACGTGGACGAAGCAGGGAGAGTACACCTTTGAACTCAAGGGAATAGGGGAGCATGCAGAAGGCTTTGGTCATCCGACACAGCTGGTGATTTTTAGGAAGGAAAGGAGAGATCAACATGAGGGATAAGCCGAGTAGGGCAGAGGAAACGGACACAGGCAGGATGCATCATGATGAGATGGCTGGAAGGGATCACAAAAGACGCCGTGAAATACGTCTGCCTCATGCAGGAATTGTCGTGCTTGTTGGTCCGTCCAATAGTGGCAAAAGCACATTGCTGGATCGTCTCGTGGCCGAAGGAGTCATCAAGCGAACAGAAGCCGTCTCATCGGATCAGTTCCGCATGCTGGTCGGAGATGACGAATATGTAGACTGGAAAAATCGCCCGCGAAGCGAAGCGGATGTGATCTATGCCGAATACCAGCAGGTATCGGCCAAGGCTTTTGAAGCCATGGAAGCGATGCTGGCGACACGCTGCAGGTTGAACAAGCTGACTTGGGTCGATGCGACCCATCTGTATACGGAAGATCGTCAACGTCTTATTCATCTCGCCAGAAAATCCCATGTACCTGTCATTGCGATCGTACTCGATGTTCCGGAAAAGGAACTGCTCGAGCGAGATGCTCAGCGTGATTTTCCACGTGGCCGTCAGCGGGTGAAGCAGCAGGTGCAGCAGTTCAAACGAACGCTGCGCGCCATCCGTGAAGATGGCTTCGATGCCAATTATGTGCTGAAGCAGCCGGATGAACTCGCATTTGTCCGCACGGCCAATCCGCTGATAATCGACATGGGCGCAGGAATTGATATCATTGGCGATATTCACGGCTGTTATGATGAAATGATGGAGTTAATCCTTCGTTTGGGGTATGTGAAAGAGGAAGAAAGCGGGTTATACCGCCACCCTGAGGGACGAAAGCTGGTTTCGGTAGGGGATGTATCCAGCCGCGGACCTGCATCGCTTCCATGTTTAATGTTCTGGCAGCAGCACTGTGCCGCAGGGTTAGCCTATATGGTTGACAGCAACCATGGGTGGAAAATCGCCCGTTATTTGGACGGTCGGGACGTTACGCTTAGTCATGGAGATGAGTTTGTTGAGCAGGAGCTGAGCGACCTGGAACGGGAACATGGCACAGAGACAGCGCAGCGAATACGCACAGATCTACGAGAGTTTCTGCTGAATGCCCCTTCCCATCTGGTATTCTGTCGGAACGGGGTACGCCAGGTGGTTGTGGCACACGCGGGTATTCGGGATCATTTTATCGGAAAACAATCCAAACGCATTCAGGATTACTGCCGCTATGGTGATGTGGATGGAACAGATGAGCATGGACGGCCGGTTCGGAAGGACTGGTACGTGGATCACGCTTCAGGCGAATGTATTGTCTGGGGGCATGACCCCCGTCCATATCCTACAATCGTCAATGATACGGTCAATATCGATCAAGGCGTTGTATTCGGGGGCCTGCTGACGGCCTGGCGCATGCCGGAACGGGAGTCCGTCAGCGTCGCGGCATTGCAGGATTATGCAGGGGATCCGGATAGCCCGCTCAAGCGTTGGGAACAGCGCCGGTTTGCACCGCCAAACCTTCGAAAATTTAAGGAAGGATTTACGGTGCAAACCGGATCCAAACTGAACGTATCCATCCAGGGTGAGGTGGCCCGTACAGCCATTGATACCTTTTCCCACTTTACTGTACCGCTCGAGGAATTGGTCTATATCCCGCCTACGATGAGTCCGCCACCAGTGGCCTCTTCGGTTGAAGGTTATCTGGAGCATCCACGTGACGCATTCCAATATTACCGCTCACAGGGCGTTACGCGCATGGTAGCAGAGAAGAAGCATATGGGAAGCCGGGCCATTCTGCTCCTCTTCCGCGACCAAGAAGCTGCGAAGCAGCGAGTGGGACGACCGATGCTGGGGAACATCGTGACCCGGACAGGACGATCTTTTTTTGACCCCACAACAGAACAGAAAGTACTGACCAGATTGCATGCAGATCTGACCACACACGGTTATTTTGAACGCCATCAGACGGAGTTTGTATTGCTGGATGCCGAGATTGTCCCCTGGAACCTGAAGGCTCGGGAACTGATTGCTTCGCAATATGCGCATGTGGCAGAGGCTTCGCTCATGGATCGCGGAACGGTGCTGGACAAACTGCGGGAAGCGAAAGCCGCCGGACGAGATGTGAGTGAGTGGTTGCAGGAAACCGAAGTCAAACTGGCGAATGCGACTACATTCCGTGACGTATTTCAGAACTACTGTTGGGATGTGAAGGAACTCGGGGATATCCGTATAGCTCCGTTCCACACCCTGGCTCACAGCACGGGAACGTTCTGGGATCAGACACATGAATGGCATATGGAGCAGAACCGCGAGTTCACCCGGATGTCCAGCTTCATGATGGAGACGGAATATCGGGTGATTACGAGTGAGGCGGATGAAGCGGAGGTTATTCGCTGGTGGGATGAGATGACGGCAGCAGGACATGAAGGCATTGTTATCAAGCCAGAAATATTCCGCACGTGGAACGGAAACAAAATGATCCAGCCTGCGATTAAAGTACGAGGGCGTGCATATTTGCACATCATCTATGGGATGGATTACCTGGCACCTGAGAATTTGTCCCGGCTCAGCAAACGTAAAACATCCAAAAAGGAACGCCATGCCCTGATGGAAAGTGCTCTGGGAATGGAGGGAGTTGAGCGTTTTGTCCGCAGGGAGCCTGTGGAGCGGGTTCATGAATGTGTGCTTGCAACACTGTCCCTGGAGTCCGAAAAGGTTGATCCGAGATTGTAATTGGCCTTGTGAAACAACGGAATATCCCTTTTTGGTTGTCATAAGAAGGCAGGCTTGGACGAGATCCAGGCCTGTTTTTCTTTTGATTTGTAAAAACTTTACATTTAAGATCATTCGAATTAGGAGTCTTAATTTCAATATAAACGAACCAAAGCCCTATATCCTTCCCCTGCCATCTGGGTAATAATGTTATATATAGCAAGTAGTCATTGGAATCTCATAACGTAACGATAGGAGGTAACCTGTATGGCGTCCATGATTCTGCTGGTAAAACAGACGGAAGACGATGAAAAGGTTATTTATCGATTCGGACCCAATGAGCGGAAGATGGGACTGATTGAAATGAACAAGATCAAGGAAAGTGTGAAGGAACTGGAACCTGTTCAGGTCGAAGGGGTAAACCCCAGCTTTTTCTTCAATCGGGCGGCACAGCGTCTGGTCCGATGTTTGTTCAGGGAAGGCGGCAAGTTTCCGGAACGGACGACGTTTGAATCCTAGTTTTTCTTTTTGGCTGTGCAAGTAGGGGTTACTCGCACAGATCGCATATGTCTTAACCAAAAAAAGTCCAAGCTCATCCGACTTGCGGAGCGCATGGACTTTTTTAGTTTCATCAAAACGTTTTGGCAAAAGAAATGAGTGCCGTAATGGTAATAATGTTCAAGAGTGTCGAGATCAGTACCGTTTGGGCGGCAAAGTCGGGTTCGTTATCATATTCCTCGGCCAGAATGGACGCATTTACCCCAGTAGGCATACCGGAAGCGATAATAAGTGCCTGTGCGGCAACCCCCTCCAGACCAAGAAGCAGTACAATGGAGATTCCGATGGCCGGGCCAATCAGGAGACGCAGAAATGTGCTAATATACACATCAAGACGGTACAGACGGATCGGATATTTGACAATCTGTGCTCCGAGGGTCAGCAGCGCAACGGCAACCATACTTTGCTGTGCATATGTCAGCGGCATGGAGAGGAACGTAGGCAGCGGCACCTTCCACATGTGGAACAGAATTCCCAGTAAGAGCGCATAGGGAACCGGCATTTTGAGGAATCCGATAATGACCGCACGGTAGTTACCTTTCAGCTTCGCACCCTGGATGGATAATACCCCATACGTGAAGGTCAGCAACGACTGTAAGGACATAACCAAAGCTTGGATGGAAGAGGCCAGCGGGTCTCCGCGAAATACGAGTGCATTAATCGGCAGACCATAGTTGCCTGCGTTGTCCAGCATGACACTATTGTTGAAGGCAGCCTTCATGCCTTTGTTCAATCGAAGTGTACGTGCAAATACGGATCCCACGATGTACAGAATAATTACATATATGGCATAGAAGAGAGTGACAGTCCCGAGCAGTTCACCCGACATATCGGAATGATACATGCTCATAAAGACGGCTGCGGGGGTAATACAATAGAAATTGATTTTGGCGAGGGTGTACAAGTCCAGCTTGAACACCTTTTGCATCCAGGACCCGACTCCGATCAGGAGAAAGACGGGCAGGACGACTTCAAGCATGATGTCTGCTATCATCAGTTCAGCTTCCTTTTTCATGAAAATTTCAGTCCGATTTCGAAAACACTTCAATCATTATATCATTTTATACACCAAGGAGGTCATGTGAATATGATTCCAGATCATCTGGATGTTGGATTATCGATTCTGTTTATCGGATTCAATCCCAGCATTACATCAGGCGAAACCGGCCATCATTATGCCTACAAAGGTAACCGTTTCTGGCGCATTCTTGAACGTTCGGGCCTAACCCCTCGATTGTATCATCCGGAAGAAGATGGAGAGCTGCTCAAGCTAGGGTATGGATTTACCAACATTGTAGCCCGGCCTACGAGAGGCGTGGAAGATATAACACGTGAAGAATATGCGGAGGGACGTCAGATTCTTCGGCAAAAGCTGGAACAGTACCGACCGGACATCGCCTGTTTTGTCGGGAAAGGGGTATACACCCAGTACAGCAAGCGTACCAAAGTGGAATGGGGATTTCAGGACGATCCGGTTGTCCCGGAAATTCAGGAATTCGTTGCACCTTCTTCGAGCGGACTGGTGCGCATGTCGATGGATGAGATTGTTGCTATTTACTCACAGCTTAGTGATTTTATTGCGCAGAAACGTTGAGGCTGACTATAGTGGATTCGCCCAACCGGCTTTGAACCGGACTTGAGCGAATTCTTTTTTTGAAGAAAGTGAGAAGTTTTGGAAAGTACTTCCGTCTATATAGTACAGAACCATGCATGGAAGCTGTAGAGAAGGGGGATTACATGACTCAACATATGCAGGAGGAGGAGCTCATCGAGCGTATTATTGCGGGGGATAAACAACTGTTCGCCTTGCTCGTGGATCGATATAAAAATAAAGTCTACGGCATTCTACGCGGAATGGGCGCGAGTCATCCGGATGCGCAGGATCTTGCACAGGACACGTTTATTCGGATCTATCGCTATCTCCCGTCCCGAAGGGTAGGAAGCAGTTTTTCTTCATGGGTATATACCATCGCTGTGAATCGGATGCGGGATTTTATACGGCAAAAGAAACCGGTGATGACGGCAGATGAACCGGTCATGGAGCGAGCCAGTGAAGAATCGCCGGAAAGGCATGTACTGCACAAGGAGATGCAGCGGGAAATATACCGCCAGATGGAACAGCTGCCGGAATCATACCGGCTTGTGCTGCTGCTGAAATATACCAATGAGCTGAGCTATGAAGAAATTTCAGATATTACCGGCATGAGTGCAGCGCAGGTCCGAAACGCAATGTACCGCGGGAAAAAGATGCTCAAGAAACAGATGGAGCGCAAAGGAGGGTTAGCCACATATGAAGCCTATTCCAAATGATGAGGACCGGTTATGGGAACAGCATTTATTCCGTGAGGAGCCTGAATCCGATTTTACGCTTCAGGTGATGAAAAAACTGGATGGTGTCTCCATGGAACGTGAAGCAGAAGTGAATTTTTCCGTGAAAAATGCTCCCAGAACCCATTGGATGCGCCGTACGGGAATCGCTGCAGCGGCTGTTGTAATTCTTGCAGGGGGAGCCTGGTTTGCTTGGGATTATAAAGTAGGACCTGAGCAACCGGCGGTGAATGCCGTGAATAATCCTCCTTTACCCAATATTACCGTACCGGAGGAGCTGAAGTACTCCTATCTCGCCGATGATTACAAACGTCTCAAGCCGCTTGGTCTTGTGGTTAATCCAAATATTCATATCGAGGATCAGGGTTACACGCTTAAAATCGAGGATGTACTAGTGGACCGTTCGCAGATCGTGATTACTACGCAACAAACCACGCCTGATGGGTTGAATTTAACTGCATTAACTCCTGAAATGGGAAGAATCCATATTACGGATGATCAAGGACGACAGGTTGCCAGTCTCGCTAGAGATACCCGATCAAGTAATTCTACAGTTGAACGATTTGCATTTCAGCTGCACGATGATATCCCCGACGAGGTGGTTGTACGTGGGGAGCTGGGGCATTTGAATATAGGAAGCTATTATAATTTCGAGACAAAATCGTACGAAGACAAAGAGGTCACGGTGGATTGGAGCTTCCAGTTCAACATTGATATGACCCAAGCCAAATCACTGGCTGTCGAAGCTCCTATGAATAACACATATACGACACCAGAAGGTTTGAAATTGGATATGACGCAGCTTGTACGAACGCCAAGCGGAACCCGGCTTGATATGAATGTAAGTCTAGACGATCAGTTGCTTGATAAAGTCGGAGAGGATTGGGCGGATTATGTGAACATTATGTATCATCTGGAAATTCCTCAAACCAATGAATATCGTATATTTAATGGGATTAGATCAGATACCCGCCAAGCCAAGTTTCGGCTCCGTGATCAAAGTGGCTTGAGGGATGGTGGGCCGTTAAAGTTGTCAGAGACATGGGATCCTGCGTTTGTAACAGTAGATGCCAAGGACATTCATTTTGTCCTGGACGGTTACACTATCCCCGTGAAAGAAGAGAAGTCAGTAGAAGTAGATCTGGACAAAAGGCGTAAGGACACCAATTTTTACACTTTTGTTGAATTTGAACAGCTGGGAGATCGAATATTATTTTACGATTATAATTACAAACCCCTGTTGGAATCCTATAACTCGCCGAATGGTGATGGGAAGGAAGGTTCGTCACTAGTTCTCGAGGGAACTGGAACTTTTCGTAATGCATTTAATGGGGATCGCTGGGTGGCCATAGATACAGAGGGGAAAGAGTATCCTGTTGAAGTGATCGGTTATCCAGATGAGCCAAATAATAACGGAGAATACGTTGCAGATAGTTTAAAATTGATCATACGAAATTTTTACAAAGAGAACGGTACGAAATTCACATTGAAACGTGTGGTAGTTGATCAAGAGTATCGTAATGTGAACTGGGCAGTGGATCTCCCTTCATTTAAAAGTCTACCTTGGCAAAAATAACATGGATTAGATGAGTCTTATAAACACGAAAGCCCCGCATTTAATGCGGGGCTATTTCCATATGTGCACGGGCCTTACTTAAAAAGTAGCACAGCGTATATCAAGCTAAGCGGAGTCCCGCGGAATAAGGGAAGTGGCGAGCATGACGGTCTCTTTCGGTGTCCCGGGGCGTTCAATTCGTCTCTGCAACGCTTCAATGGCACGCTGTCCAAGCTCTTCCTTGCACAGGTTGACTGTTGTCAAAGGTGGGGAGGATGCTGCGGCGGAGTGGACGTTATCAATGCCAATCACGAGGCAGTCTTGGGGTGTGGAGATTCCGATCTCCTGCAGTTTGTTCATCCATTGCAAGGCAATATCATCATTCACCCCGATCCAGGCATCGGGTCGTTCATGCTCCGGCATGTTTTGGATTTCGGCAGCAAGCTGGTCAACCCACTCTCCTTGCTCATAAGGAACATTCCATTCCCGGAATGTGGCAGCGTGACCCTGGCCTGTATGAAAATGATTCAATGCCAGTTCCATGCCGATCTTGCGCTGGGCGAAACTGGCCGCACGGCCATCGTCGGTGATTAACCCGATCCTGCGGGATTGCAGGGATAGTAGATATCGCACAACAGTGATACCTGCCTCCAGATTATCATGACTGATCGTATCACAGTTCAGGAGTGGTTCTTGATGATCCACCAGAACGATGGGACGGCCTGTCTGAGCCAACCGCTGTAGAACGGCATGAGGAAAGGCTCCCATGACAATGATGCCAGCACATCTTTCCCAGTCCAGATGGGGAGCGATTGCCCGTTCCGGTGGGGTATGTTCGTCCCCGGTACCAAGCGAAGGGGACACAATGGCGTGATGCCAGCCCCGTTCATTACAGCCCGAGATCATGCCGGACAGCACCCGCTGCCAGTAGTGAGGCTCCCCGCGGTTTAGCTGATTCATGCAAATGAGCGCAAAGGGCGGTTCCGAATGGTCTGCAACAGCGGGGGCACCGTGACTTCCGGGCGTATTTTGGCGGTATCCCAGAGCTCTGGCGAGTTCCAGCACACGGGCGCGGGTCGACTCGCTGACTCCTGTCTTGCCACTGAGTGCACGGGAAACGGCATATTTTGATAATCCAAGCTGGTCAGCCAGCGTCTGAATGGATACTTTGCGGGACATGTTCATGACTCCTTTATATGTAAACGAATATAAATGTTGAGATGCATTCGTGGCAATTATGAATTGACGACATCACCCAGGCACAGTACACTACATTTAATATCGTTATTATATATTATGATAACAAAAATAACAATAACAAAACCTACGAAAAGAATACATCAGCTCTGGGAGAGAAAAAGATTCACTAGATCCAAACACCCAACCACACTTCATGTCGAAGGAGACTACATCCATGGAACAGTTCAGATTACCGAAGATTCCCATGCCGCATCTGGAGTTGCCGCAGGCAGTGCAAGATATTCTGGTCGAGGCAGACAAGAAGCTGCAGCACAGACCAAGATTGCTCGCACAGTTCCGCAACTGCTTTCCGAGTACGTTGGAAACGACGACCAAACTGCTTGATGATGGGACAACGTTTGTCATTACAGGAGATATCCCAGCCATGTGGCTGCGCGATTCCGTGGAGCAAGTCATGCATTATGTGCCGCTCGCGAAGGAAGATGTGGCATTGCAGCGGATCATCGGCGGACTGATCAAGCGGCATATGTTCTACGCTGACATTGATGTGTATGCCAATGCATTCAACGAAACGGCCAATGGCTGGCACTGGGATGCCAATGATGAGACAGAGATGTCGCCATGGGTATGGGAACGAAAATTTGAACTGGATTCCCTTTGCTTCTCCATGAAGCTGGCCTACGCGTACTGGCGTGAGACGGAATTGACCGATATTTTCGATGAACGCTTCAAAAGGGTGATGGAGAGTGTGGTCCATCTCTGGCAAACGGAGCAGCACCATGCAGAGCAATCGCCCTATCGGTTTATGCGCCGCAATTGTCCCGCTCATGATACGATGCGCAATGCAGGACTCGGAATGCCAGTGAACTATACCGGAATGATCTGGTCCGGTTTCCGTCCGAGCGATGATGCCTGTGATTTTCATTACAATATCCCTGCGAATATGTTCGCTGCGGTGACCCTGCGCCAGATGGGGGAGATCGCCAAATGGGTATTCCGGGACGAACAATTGGTTAGCGAAATGGCAAGGCTTGAAGAAGAGATTCGTCATGGAATCTCTCTATATGGCATATACAATCATCCGGTCTATGGACGAATCTATGCCTACGAAACAGACGGATACGGCAATTATTGCCTGATGGATGATGCGGGTACGCCAGGACTGATGTCCATTCCATATTTGGAATATGCACCTGTTGAGGATACCGTGTATCAGAATACGCGCAGGTTTATTCTAAGTCAGGAGAATCCGTTCTATTATGAAGGACGAGCAGCCAAAGGGATCGGAAGCCCGCATACCCCGCCGGGATACATCTGGCATATGGCACTATCCATGCAGGGACTGACCGCGGACAATGACGAGGAAATGCTGGAGATGATTGAACGGTTGGAAATGACGGATGCAGGGACCGGGTTCATGCATGAAGGCTTTCATGCGGATGATCCCGATACATTTACAAGACCGTGGTTTGCCTGGTCCAACAGTCTGTTCTCACAGCTCGTGTACAAAGCCATGCAAAAAGGAATTCTATAGAGGGATATAATCATGTAAAAACGAGTTTCATTTTATAAAATGCAGCAAAATACGAACCAACCAAGCCCAACCTGCATAGATTCGCGGGTTGGGCTTGGCTAGTTCTGAAGTTAAGGAAGAAGCCATCTCTACGTTGCTTGCATCAGATCAGCAATGAGCACTTTCTGTCCGGTGCGGGCACTTTCGAGGGAAGCGAGCACCATCGCCATGCTAAACTGGTTGTCACTGCAATCCGTTTCGGGCAATTGCCCGGATTCCAGTGCAGTGAACATGTCTTCAAGACAGCCGTGATGTCCGCTTTTCTCCATGACAGGCAGCTGACCCTCGATTCGCTCTGAAGGCTGGAAGAAGGAAGGCTTACCGCTTGCATCCAGGTGCTTTGCAGCCACGACATCTGCATAAATGTCATCATGTCCATCCCAGATGGCCGTGCCTTTTTCCCCGGTTACACGCCATGATGCTTCCCACGAGGTTGGGGCGCCTTCTGCGCACCAGGACCCGCGGTAGTTGAATACGGAGCCGTCAGACATTTCGAAGATACATAGCGCCATCGCATTACCTGTGTACCAGGAGCCTGGAGGGTTGAATTCGTGACAATAGACCGATACCGGATTGGCTCCAAGAATAAGTCTGGCCTGATCAAACGTATGAATCGCCATGTCCAGCAGCAGCGGACTGTCCATCATATCCCGGAAACCGCCAAAGTGGGGTCCGAGAAAGAAGTCTGCGCCAGCATAACCGACCTTACCAATGGTGCCTCCGGCAATGAGCTTCTGAAAGGCACGAATCCGCGGGTCGAATCGGCGGTTCTGCATCACAGCCTGGATGTTGCCTGTTTTGCGTGCAGTTTGGACAATATCTTTACATTCAGCGAAAGATTCTGCCAGTGGTTTTTCACCAAACACATGGCAGCCTTGCTGCAGTGCTGTCATGGCAATGCCGTAATGACTTGCGGGAATCGTGACATCGAATACAATATTGGCTCCCGTAGCGGTAATGGCCTCAGTAATATCCGTGAAAATGGGACACGATAGGCCGTGCCTTGCCGACAGCGCCATAGCATTTTGTTCTTGCAAATCGACAAGCCCCACGATCTCCGTGTCATGTCTTTGCATAGCGTAATCTACCCAGGTGTTGGCCATGGCCCCACAGCCTGCGACAAGCACCCGATGTTGCTGACTCACTCGATCATCTCCTTATTCCGGATTGGGCACAAAATCCCCGCCGCGGCATTGTTTCAGATAGCGCAGGGCATGTACTTGCCCTGTCATTTCCAATTCGTCTTTGTATACCGGATCATGCCAGCCTTCAATGTCGATCGTTCCCTGGTATCCGTTTTGCCGCAGGATGGTGATGATGTCGGACCAGTTGGTATCCCCGAAGCCGGGCGTACGATGCCAGACATATTCATGCGGACCATGAACCCCGTATTCCTTGACGATATCCCAGGCAATGGTTGCATCTTTGCCATGCACGTGGAACACTTTGTTCGCCCATTTGCGAAGCTGGGGAATCGGGTCGATGAGGCTGGACATCTGATGGCAAGGCTCCCATTCAAGCCCAATGTTTTCTTCCGGAACAGCATTAAACATCATTTCCCAAGCCGTCGGATTATGAGCGATATTCCAGTCGCCCGTCTGCCAAGTTCCACCCATATCACAGTTTTCAAAAGCAATCCGAACTCCCCGGTCTGCCGCCCGGCGTGCCAGTTCGCCGAATACCTCCTTGAACCGCGGAATGGACTCGTCAATGGGCTGATTCGTCAGTCGTCCCGTGAACCCGGAGACAATGTCTGCTCCGAACAGATGGGCATGATCAATAACCCGTTCCCAGCTTGCTAATGTGTCTGCGTTGTTCCCGGCTCCCGTGAGCGGGTTGCCAAAAACACTGAGTGCAGAGATTTTGATATCCTGTTCGTCAACTAGTTCACGCACGCGTTTGGCTGTTTCGGCAAGGTCCAGTTCACCGGTGGTTTGCCAAAAGGTCAGATTGAACGACTCGAAACCGTGTTTCATGATCTGAGGGATGACGCGGACAGCGTCCGCTCCACCCACAAGGGTACCGATGCGTAATTGATTTTTCATGGTTGTATTTCACTCCAATATTGGCTTATAGTACTTCGTGACACACTCATTATAGCCGCGCATCTGCTGCATGGCTCTATACAATCTTGTGCAATATTAGTCTGATTTTGTGAGGGAGGGGAAGAGGCCGTGCTGGATCTGAAAGCGCTTCACGAAAATACCCGAATTGATCATAAATCACATCCGTTTCAACTGTTTCAGAATCGTTGTTCAGGTATGAAAACGGAGGAGTGTATCATGTATTTGCACTGGCATGAACACTTTGAGCTCATTGCCATGCGCAAGGGCCACGCCGTATTTCATATCGACAGCAGGCCTTATACGGCCGGGCCGGGCGAGGTGCTCGTTATTCCGGGAGGCACGCTTCATGTGGGTTATGCCCTGGAAGAGGGGGATGTGGAGTATGATTCGGTTGTCGTGAATGCCGCCTTATTCCACGACTTTACGCATGATCCGCTGCACCTGCAGTATGTGGCTCCTTATTTGGAGGGACGGATTCGCTTTCCGGTGAAGCCGGCGGATCAGGACAGAATCTGTCTGGATTACTATTCGCTCATCCATGACGCGATTGAAGAGATGGTTGCGCAGCCACCTGCCTACCAGCTCGTGGCGAAGTCCAAACTGCACGCCTTGTTTACCATGCTGGCTCGTACGTTTATGCCCCAGCAGCTGCCGGAAAAAACAACAGGCTCGTATTTTCCGAACCGCGAGCGGTTCAAACAATTGATTGAGCAGATTGAAGCCAATGCGGCGGAGAAAATATCCGTGACCGAAGCTGCCAGTCAGGTAGGGCTCAATACATATCATTTTTGCAAAATGTTCAAAAAACTGACGGGACGTACCTTCGTTGAATATGTGAACGGCTGTCGGATGACCGAAGCCGAACACCTGCTGCGAAGCAGCAATCTGACCATTACCGAGATTGCAGCCAGGGTGGGGTGCGACAATGCCAATTATTTTACGAAATTGTATAAGCAATACAAGGGAATGACTCCTTCCGAAGGACGGATGAAGAAGGAGAGTGGGGGCCTGCACTAAACAACCTTGCAGGTACGAGAAAACCCGGACACCTGCCATCTCTGGCAATGATCCGGGTTTAATTATTCATATGCTGAAGCGGGGGAGCTATCCAGCCCTGCCTTTTTATTTCATAAATCTGGCAAACAGGCGATTGGCTTTCTTGGAAAGGTCGTCCATCTTGAGGTTAGCCTGATCCAGCTGATTATAGCCCCATTTGATCGTTTGCAGCATACGCGGGGAAATGGGCGTGCCTTTGATTCTTGGATAAATGTTGTGATAGGCCCAGACGAGGTGTTCCCACCGATTGTCATTGCCTTCCTTAATGTACTCGGATACATCCAGAACCTTTGCGCGTCCGTTCTGGAGAAGTACATTTTTGAGGTGGATATCCCGTGGGTTGAGGCCTCGGCTGCGTACAGCTGACCGTGCTTCGTCCACATCGATCATCACCTGTTCGGGAACAGGGATTCCTTTTTCCAGACACTCCAGCAGCGTATCTCCCGGTTCAAAACTGATGACCAGAATATTTCGGCCACAGCCATAATAGGTGGGGAAATAGGGTAATCCACGGAGCTGTTCATAGACCCGCTTTTCATTTTCCAGTTTCTCCAGCGCATGATCCGAATACACTTTGAAGGCATACTGGGGCAAGCCGTCGTACGTAAAAACAGCCGCATCCGTACCTGTTCCGATACAATGTATTCCTTCTGCATGGCCGATGATGTTCACCAGCTCATTTCGGTCGCTGCCAATGACCTGGATCTGTTGCAAAGCCATTTCCGCCTGGAACCAATCCGGTCGATTCATGGGTGGTGCCTCCTTTTAGGATATGCCTGTACATGATTTTCCATATAAGATGAATCGATTAGGTTACACAAGTCTACTCCGCGTTCAGAACAATCTTCCAATCGCTGTTATCCCCAGATTTCTTCTATCCCTTTCAATAAGGGGAAATCCGGTGATAAATGCGAACGCTCCGCTTTTCCAGATTTATTCTGCCCTCTTCGTAATCGTGTAAATTTTTAATGCATCTTATATAACTGCAACATCCTGTCCTCTATTTACTATATTATGCGTTTTGCTTCGCCATTTCATCTTTTGGTGATGATACTATATAAACGTTACGCTTCGAATCGGAAACGGTTGCGTTCAGTACAAAATAGCAGGACAGCTTGCAGCATTTTTATCCTATCCTTTATACTGTGAGCATCAAGGGATCTTGTACAGATCCGGTATACAGAAAGGCAGAACAGCTTATGGCACAATACCCGCAGTGGTCGTATTCGCAGTCGCGGGCAAGCATGTTCGATGAGTGCCTGCGCAAATATTATTATCATTATTATGGAGCCCATAACGGCTGGAAAACAGAATCGGCGGATGAGATGCAGGTCCGTCTGTATCGATTAAAACAGCTCAGCAATCTATATCTCGTCTTTGGTGACCTCGCACACCGGATGTGTGAGTCAGCGGTCCGCAGCAGGGAGGAAGGCAAAGACAAGCCGCGTGAGTCTTTTTTGGAACAAACGATGCGGAAGCTGCTTAATCAGGCCTATGTGGAATCGATGGATCAGGATCAGTGGCGTCTGGACCCGAAGAACCGGGTGATGTTATCCGAGATCTATTACGGAGATGACACGCTGAATGACCGAATTGCGACCATCAAGGAGCGAGCTTCGGCATGTGTAAGCCATATGTATCAGACACTTACCTGGGAAGACCTGTCCCGGGCAAGTACGGATATTTTGGAAATTGAGAAATGGGACACCATGATTCTGCATGATACGCGCGTATATGTGAAGATGGACTTGTTGTATCGCCGCAGCAATGGCAACATTGTGATTGTGGACTGGAAGACGGGCAAGGAGGATGACTTCACGGATCAGCTGATGCTGTACGCCGCGTATGTGAGGGACCATTACCGGGTGCCGCTGGAGCAGATTGAGCTGCGAGTAGAATACCTGTTGACCGGGACACATCGCGAGTTTACGCCGACGGAAGAGGAGCTGCAGAAGGTCGAAGACAATGTGGGAAGATACATCGAGGAGATGCGTTCCTGCGTGGCAGATGAGTATTACAATCGTCCGAAGGACATGTCGTACTTTACTCCGATGCCTTCACGTCGTGCGTGCAGGGATTGTAACTTTCGTGAGGTGTGCAGCGAGCGGGCCGTTTGAACCGTTGGAATATCTCATAATCCAGAACTTATAACCTAACAGAACCTATTTCATGGAAAATAAACCGAGAAGCGCCAGTCCGGACTACATATGCCCGGACTGGCGCTTCTGTTCGTTCCACAGGCCAGAAAGACAAGGCGCCGGGTGGGAACGATCATCTACAGATTACTGGACAGCGGCGGGATGCTCCAGCGCCTGTCCTGCAGGAACATAAGCATGCCCGAGATCCCGGGCCACCGCCTCATACGTGATATGTCCATTCAGCACGTTGACCGCGCTGCGAATGGCTGCACTGCCGCGAATCGCGGAGGCTGCACCATGGTTGGCCAGCTGCAGCGCATAAGGCATGGTGGCGTTGGTCAGCGCCACCGTGGACGTGCGCGGCACCGCGCCAGGCATGTTCGCTACCGCGTAATGCACGACACCATGTTTCACATAAGTCGGTTCATCGTGGGTCGTGATATGATCAATGGTCTCGACAATTCCGCCCTGATCAATCGCGACATCCACAATGACCGAACCCGGTGCCATGGTCATTACCATCTGCTCGCTGACAAGTTTGGGCGCCTTGGCGCCAGGAATCAGCACCGCACAGATCAGCAGATCAGCTGCTGCGACCGCTGCCGCAATGTTGGATGCGCTGGATACCAGGGTATGGATCTGATTGCCGAATATGTCATCCAGCTGGCGCAGACGATTCAGATTCAGGTCGAGGATGGTCACGTCCGCTCCGAGACCAATCGCAATCTTGGCTGCATTGGTACCGACCGTACCTCCGCCGATGATGGCCACCCTGCCACGACTGACGCCAGGCACGCCGGATAATAGAATGCCTTTGCCACCTTCGGTTTTCTCCAGCAGTTGTGCCCCGATCTGAGCCGACATCCGTCCGGCAACCTCACTCATTGGAGTCAGCAAGGGGAGGGTACCGTTAACCTCCAGGGTCTCATACGCAATGGCAGTCACCCGGCTTTCGAGGAGGGCTTTGGCCAATGCGGGTTCTGCAGCCAGGTGCAGATAGGTGAAGAGAATCAGTCCGGGACGAAAATAGATATACTCACTCGCCAGAGGTTCTTTGACCTTGATAATCATGTCAGCCTCCGACCAAACGGATGGGGCCTGAGCCTGAATTACTGCTCCGGCGGCCTCATACTCGCTGTCAGTGAATCCGCTGCCCAATCCTGCGCCCTGTTCAATCACCACTTGATGCCCTGCTTTGACAAAATCAGCCGTTCCGGCAGGGGTTATGGCTACACGGTTTTCATTGTTTTTGATTTCTTTTGGGATACCGATTCTCATGCCCATGCACCTCGTCCATTTATTGGTTGTCAACTTATACTACAAGTTTATGACCTGACTATCCGTTTTGCACCTTACTTTATGTCTATGTTTCGAGAGATTCAATCAACATAATGTCGAAAAGGACTGTTCAGGACATTTGTCCATGAATTATAATGTAAGAAAAAATAACACTACGAGGGATCGATATTGAGAAATGATCGCGTGTTTACAATAAAGGATCTTTTGGCACGTCCTGTTTTTTCCAGAGCACGTCTGGTTGCAGGAAGTGAGGGAACATCCCGTCAGGTCGGATGGGTTCATGTATTGGAGATTACGAATGTATCTCCGTATGTCAGCCCCCATGATCTTATATTATCCACAGGGCTGTGGCTTCAATCGGAAGAGGGGCGTGAAGAATATCTGCTCCAACTGATTCACAGTGAAGCGGCGGGATTGTGTGTGGAGTTTGGCACCAGCATTCATGGCATCCCCGAACAATTGATTGAACTGGCGGACAGACATCAGTTTCCGCTCATCGTATTTGAACAGCCAGTAAGGTTCGTTGAGATTACGCAGGATATCCATGCTCTGCTCATTAATCATCAGCACCAGCTGCTGAAGAGTCTGGAGACATACTCCCGTCAGCTTCAGCAGCGGACATTGCAGAGCACCGACATGTCTGCTGTACTGGATCTGCTTCATGAATATGCGGCCAAACCGGTTGTCTACATTTCTTCCATGGAGCCAGGCAGCTTCGTGCCGGGTCTTCCCCCGGAGATGGAACAGGCAATCTATACCTGGTATGAACAGGAAGTGGAGCATTTGGATCTGAATGATTCGGATACCGAATTATGGTTTCGCATCGACGAAGAGCATATGCTGCTGTGTCATCCGGTGGTCTGCTTTGGTCAGGTATTCTCTGCTGTAGGCATGGTTGTGCATCCCTCTGCGCCAGTGGAGTATCTCAAATTGCTGCTTGATTATACGGCGAAGGCAGCAGCCGCACTGACGCTTCGTTCCCAATTTCTCGAAGAGAAGATGGTACGCAATCAGAATGAATTAATTCAGGATCTGATGAATGGTCACATCCATCAGGAAGAACAGGCACAGACCCGGATGGGACTCCGATTGCTGGTGAAGGGACAGTACTGGTTTGCAGGAGGGGTGATTGAGATTGAGCATCAGCTGAAGGGGACGGGACGGGAACGGATGGAGGCGAACCATCAGGATATTCTGGTTTTGCTTAGATCCTTGCTGAAGAAAAACAATCTGCCGAGCCTGATCATGCTGAAAAATAATCAGGTCTACCTGTGCTGTGCCAAGGAAGAGAGTGCTGCATCCTCCTCCGATAAGCTGGTTAGATCTCTTGAAAGTATTATTGGAGATGTAAAACGCTTCGCAGGTCGCAACCTGAAGCAGGTTGCGATTCATGCCGGGTTTGGCAAAATTCGCAACCGCTTGACCGGCATGCCGGACAGTCTGCAAGAAGCGTATCAGGTTATCGAAGTTTCACGTTCAGTGAAGCGGATGGAACATATCTACTTTTACGAACGTATGGGTATATATCAAATGTTGAAGGCACTGCCTCAATCCTTCCTTCAGCCCTTCGTGGAAGACCACCTTGGTGTGCTGATTGAATATGATCGGACACACCATCTGCAGCTTGTGGATACGCTTGAAGCCTACTTGAAAAATTTTGGTTCCAAGCGTGACGCTGCTGCCCAATTATTCATACATCGACAGACTTTGTACAATCGATTGGAGAAGCTGGAAGAACTGATGGGATCCGGTTTTATGGACCAGGGAAGAAGAATATGCCTGGAGATTGCGCTGCTTGCTCACGCGATGATGGAGGATGAACAGGCTCATCATTCTTGATGATGGGGAGCATCAGCGTGTGGTTTAGTAGTTTTTGCCGATATGGCGGGATGGACGGAGCTGTGGCAAGATCGAATGACCAGACATGGAACGCCTGCCGCGAAAGAGTTTGGGATGACCCGTGGAGGGAGCAAGTGATAATGATGTGGGGGCCGCCAATCGGTACGGAGATGACGCTAGATCCGCCCTGACCTCTGTCTCAAGCTCATGGGAATGCAATCCGTTTTCCTTGAACCATTCAGCAAGTCTTTCCTGTTGGATTCCGAGTTGTCCGCTCAGATTACAGATATCGAGTTCTTTTCTCACACAAATCCGCCTTTCCTGGAATCTTTATGGTTTTTGGAAGGTAAGCAAAAAGGTTGAGAGCGGTGAATGCTTATGTACTTCAGCATCTGGTATAGGCAAATGCGACTAGATTGGTGTGCTCGATAGGCGGAACGGTTGATGATGTTCAAGCCAGTAGAGAGATTCTAAAATGAAGTGCATGTATCCCGTGTTAAACGTTTGCAAGATGCTGCTCGGGTATTATCAATAATTTGGCTTTCTTCAAGATTTTATCATTTCATATGTCAGTGCGCGTCTCATTATAGTCTCAATTTTGCTAAGAAATGGCGTATAGTAAAAGTACCAGTATCTAGTACGGAGGACACAAATGGGAAACAGTAGTGAGGTACAAAGCGATAGACACTATGATCATGGCAAACGTTTCGTAGGACGAGTCAAGGAATTAAAGATCCTGGATCACTGGTTTGACCATCCGGAAGCTCCTTTGACCATTTTTTCGGTGACGGGAATGGGAGGAATCGGGAAATCCTCCCTCCTCTCGGAGATGTTGTCTGTATCCCGTGAGCGAGGGGCTACGGCCATATGGATGGATGGAAGATCCTGTGGTTCAACCCCCTCGGTCTTTCTGGAGTATCTGTCCTCGACATTGGGATTGGAAACGATGGGGAGTGAGGGCCATTTCCGGCCACTTAGCCGTCTGAATGAAACGTCGGTACACAAGAGACTGGTGATCGCCGTGGATAACTATGAAGAACTTGCTCTGCTGGAAAGTTGGTTTATAGAAGTTTTTGTCAATAAACTCTCCTCCAGCGGGGTGCTGATCATTTTGGCCTCGCGATCTGAACCGGCAACGGCATGGCGAACGCACCCTCGCTTGAGGCAGCATCTGGTGCAGATGCCGCTACAGCATTTTACGAATGAAGAAGTGTCGGAATACATTGCCGGTGCAGGACTCGTGAATATCAGCATGGCAGGCACGTTTGCACGCATGACGGACGGGCATCCGTTCGGACTTGCCCTTGCGGTAGAAGCCGCTGATCATCGACGAAACGTGCCTCTTGCTGAGTGGGCCGAGCTATCTTACATGATCAGTGCACGCTTATTGCTCGAATTGACGCTTCCGAGGCTGCATCCCATGATCGAGGTGCTCACACTGCTCGAAACAGCCAATCAGGAATTGTTATCCTCGGTCCTGCAAACGGAAGTAACGCTGGACGAATACCTGGCACTGAAGCGAATGTCGTTCATCCGCTCCGATCCGGATGGCCTGGCGCTGCATGACCTGGCCAGAGTGCACCTGCTTCGGGACTTTCGTCAGCGTGAACCGCAGCGTTTGCAAGCAATGCGAGTACGTATTGCGGGCTTATTAGTGCCCCTGCATGCACAGGCCGGACCACATGAGCAGCGGCAGATTGCTCGAAGAATGCTCCTGCTCTGTCAGGAATCCATGCTTCAGCATCGGAAATATGCGGATGTATCCACCGAGGCCCTGTTTTCACCGCTGGAGGTGATGCGGGAAGGAGACCTGCCCTTACTGCACAGATTATTGGAGGAATGGTGCGAATACAGTGTGGAGCCATGGCAGGCGGACCCTTACCGCCCCTTTTTGAATGAGCTGGCACAGCGTTATCCTGAAGGGATTGTGTTAATGCGTGACCGGAACGGGGAGCCTATTGCCATGTTTATTACGGTACTTGTCCACCGGGAGAGCAGTGAAATGCTCTTAAGGTATTTCCCGGCGGAAATGGAGGAATGCTTTAGCACGCAGGAACTGGAGTGCGATCCGGATCAGACGGATACTCATTTTGCCGTACTGGCTGCTGCCCGTGACGACGTACCAGGATACAGACGCGAAGAGCTCGTGGGCTACATGTCACTGGACAGGCTATCCCTTCTGGGTGATGGAGCAAGAGTCATGCTGGTGGCGACCAATCCGAATCTGAAGCTGTTTTTGCAGAGCATCGGTTTTCGGATGAGAAGAACACGTACTCGGATCTGTGACCGATATGGTGATCAAGCCGATGTCATGGACCTGGATTTGCGTAATGGCCTATTTGGGGAGTGGGTCATGTCGTTGCTGAATCCCGAGAAACAAGGGAGCCGGTTGCCGTATGAAGCGACGACGAGTGAAGAGACGAACCGGATTCCGTGGTCTGAGTCGGATTTGCGAAAAATGCTGGCGCATTTGCACTCCCCGGGAGAACTTCATACGTATGCTGAGCGGGTGAGCGGTGTAAAAGACGGCATACAGCTGCAGATGCATGTGCTGGATCTTCTGGAGGGTCGTGCTCATGGAATTTCCCAGCAGGATCAGATGCTCCTCTATGCAGCCTACTGGACTCATGAGGGCAATCCAACGGCAGCAGCCCAGGCCCGCTCGATGAGCCGCGCCACGTTTTACCGTCATTTGCGAACTGCACTGATTCGGCTGGCGCGCGTGTTATAACCGGATACGGATAATTAAATACGGAAGAGGCTGGTCATAGACCAAGCCTCTTCATTCGGTTATAGAGCGTCGCTCTGGAGATGCCAAGCTGCCTTGCAAGTGTGCGCTTATTTCCACCTGCCGAGTTCAGACACTGACGAAGGAGATTCGCTTCATATGAATCCAGCCTTTCCTGATAGGACAGAGGGGAGACTTCGAAGGACTCGCTCTTGTTCCCTTTTGGAATGATATCCGGGAATTCACGGGTTGAAGCCAGCGTGGGTTGTTCCGGTATGATGTGCAGGGCTGCGTTCTCATCCGGTATGGAAGAGTGGGGCTGCATGAATGAGGTAAGGGATTCCGGCAGATCATCCGGCTTGACTTCACCGTCCGTTGTAAGAATGGTAATTCGTTCAATGACATTGCGCAGCTCCCGTACGTTTCCCGGCCAATCGTAGCTGAACAGCAGCTTGAATACTTCGGGAGGGACGAGTTCGATGTGACGGTTATAGAGCAGCGAGAACTCCTGAAGGAACGTTTGAGTCAGTTCATATATATCTTCCTTGCGCACGCGTAGGGGTGGGATGTTGAGACTAATAACATTCAGGCGATAGTAGAGATCTTCCCGAAACTGATTCTTGGCAATCATGCCAAGCAGATTCTGATTGGTTGCCGCGATAATCCGGCAATTTGCCTGTTTCATGCGGGTTCCGCCAACTGGAAAGTAGCTTTTCTCCTGCAGGACACGCAGCAGCTTAACCTGCAATTCCAGAGGCATTTCGCCGATCTCATCCAAAAAAAGCGTACCGCCTTCGGCAAGTTCGATTTTCCCCTTTTTCCCTTTGGGATCAGCTCCGGAGAATGCCCCTTTTTCATACCCGAATAACTCACTTTCGAACAATGAAGCAGGTATGGCACCGCAGTTAATGGCGATAAAGGGCGCGGATGGCGACTCGCGCAGGTCATGAATGGCTTTGGCAAACAATTCCTTGCCTGTTCCACTTTCACCAAGGATGAGGACTGTAGCTGAAGTAGTGCTGATTTTGCGTATAGTTACGAGACACTGTTTGAGGACCGGGCTGCTGCCTTTGATTCTCGCGAACGGATCGGAATCCGGACGTAGTCGCGCCACGGCCTTCTCCAGGTGCTGGACTTTGGAGGTCATATGCAGCAGTTCCTGATGCAGACGGATTTCAGTCGTTATATCGACTTCGGCAGCTACCGCACCCACGATGCGACCATCAAGTATCACTGGACGTGCATTAATGAGAGCAAACAGCTCCGGACGGGGCTGGTGTTGTTTACGGTAGACCGTGTCGCCCGTGTACAACGTTTTGAGCGATTGAAGCCGATCAGGCGGAAAGAAGTCTGCTGCCGGCTGTCCGATAATGTCTTCTTTGTTAATGGAGAAAACACGCTCCGCATCCGTTGTCCAGTAAGCCACCTTGGCTTCTTCGTTAATCAGGGTAAGTGCTGTGCCTGCCGTTTCAATTGTGGTTTCAAAATAAGCCTCCATGAGACGGTAGGCTTGCAGCATGGATTGCAAAACATCGGTTACTTCAATATATCCAATAAGGGAGCCTTCATCCTGGATCAACAGGTGGGGGCTTTCGCTAAAATAGGGAATGGCTTCAGGCAGTGCAGTGGTCGAAGAAATAACAGGCATGTGCGCACTATCTTTTAGAATATTCAGGTCTGTCCGCAGAAGGGACATCACATCTGGAAGTACATGTTTCATCAATTTCACCTCGGGTTCGGGCATGACGATCAGAAACGACACTCGTGTGTCACTACTTGCAATGCGAATCGTTGTAGAGCAATAAAGTGATCAGAACGGAAAAGGATGGTTAGACCTATTATAGCGACCGAAATAAGTTGTGTATATATTTTTTGACATGAGGTGTAGGTGTTGTAGGGAAGGATTAATTGTATAGAAATATTTAGAAATTTTATGAACGAGTATACGCTTACATGTTGCTGTGATGCTTCTCTAATCAGCTGTTCCTAAGAGATTAAGCACTTAAAGTCATAGGGAGGTGAACTTAGATAACATCAAAGTGGTGTGCTTTAATTTTCGTTGACATCCAAGAGTGTCTCAATTGTTAGACATTTCAATTTGGGGATGCTTATTTTTTAGACATTGCAGCGTGGGAGGAGGTCATAAGTGTGAGGGGATAAAAAAACCATGCGATCTGAGGAAACAGCGATCACATGGTACCATATGAATGAGGAAAGTTTGATTATCTAAACATGTTTTTGACAACCATCCAGAGGTTTGCCGGTTTCTCAGCTAGCCGGCGAGTGTAATACGGGTACCACATGGTTCCATAGGGAACATAACAGCGAATGCGATATCCTTCCCGTGCAAGCCGTTCCTGTTCATTCATGCGCAGTCCGTACAGCATCTGGAATTCAAACGCATCAGGAGAGATACCCCGGTCTCTGGCATACTGTTTGGTCCACGAAATAATGTGATCATCATGCGAAGCGACCGCTGTGTATACGCCCTGATCCAGATGCTGGCGGATCATGGATTTGAATTGATCAATGACTTCGGAAGTATTCTGATACGCTACGGCTGCGGGCTCTTTGTAAGCGCCTTTGACGAGGCGAAGCCGAATGCCTTCACGAATCATGTCCCGTGTATCCTGCTCGGTGCGATGCAGGTAGGCTTGCAGTACTGTTCCCGTGTTATCAAGCCCCTCCGCGTGCAGGCGGCGAACAATATCCAGTGTAGCCTGGGTGAATGGGCTGTCCTCCATATCAATCCGGACAAACAGATCATGCAGCTTCGCCTGTGCCGCTACCGAACGGATATTCCGGTAACCCTCCTCTGGGTCGAGCGCAAGGCCCATCTGGGTTGGCTTCAAGGATACGTTGGAGTCTGCTCCCTGCCTAGCAATGCCTTCCACAAGTCTTATATATTCATCACGATACAAGGCTGCCTCGCTCAACCTTGTGATGCCTTCACCCAGATGATCCAGCGTTGCCATAATGCCCTTGTTGTTAAGAATACGGATCTCTTCCAATGCTTCTTCCAGTGTGCTGCCTGCGATAAACTTGCCTGCCAGCTTTTTGCCGTATTTAATGGACAGATTCTCCACAGCTTTATTGCCCGCAACGGTCAGTAGTGTTTTGCGGTACATTTCCGTTCCAATACTCACGCTAGTTTCCTCCTTAGGGATCATGCTCGTATAACCCTTTACCGAAGCAAGAATCGTGCCAGACCATTTATTTTATTAAAATATTCATTCTTAATCGGAGTTGGCACGGATCTTGCTACATATATTGGGTGAGAGTGAAATAGCATGGTAAATCAGGCGAGCAGCCAGCGATTCCAACATCCTGAAGGAGGAATTATTCATGAATATCCCTTTTGTTAACGAACCATTTACGCCCTTTGCTGTACCAGCGAACAAGGAAGCCTTTGAGAGCGCACTTCGCAAGGTGGAATCTGAGCTTGGACAGGAATATTCCATGATTATCGGCGGGCAGAAAATAACGAGCAGTCGCACGTCAACTTCCGTTAACCCGGCGGCTAAGGATCAGGTGATTGGAACCGTTTTTCAGGCTAATCAGGAGCTGGCAGAGCAGGCGATTCAGACAGCAGCAGAAACGTTCCGTACCTGGAAACATACAGATCCGAATGAACGTGCACGATATTTGTTCAAAGCAGCTGCGCTTATGCGTCTGCGCAAGCATGAATTCTCTGCATGGATGGTGTATGAAGCAGGCAAAACATGGCCGGAGGCGGATGCAGATACAGCGGAAGCTATTGATTTTATGGAGTTCTATGCGAGGGAAATGCAGCGTCTAAGCGAACCCCAGCCCTTGACCCGGATTGCAGGTGAAGATAATGAACTGACCTATATCCCGCTTGGCGTGGGGGTTGTTATTCCGCCGTGGAACTTCCCGCTGGCCATTATGGCTGGCATGACTTCTGCCGCGCTTGTTTCAGGAAATACGGTCGTTTTAAAGCCGGCCAGCCCGACGCCGGTAATTGCAGCCAAATTCATGGAACTGCTGGCTGAGGCAGGAGTACCGGATGGCGTAGTGAACTATTTGCCAGGCCCGGGCAGCGAAGTGGGCGATTACCTTGTGGACCATGCGCTGACCCGATTTATCAGCTTCACCGGTTCGAGAGATGTGGGTCTGCGGATCAATGAACGGGCTGCCCGCACGGCTCCAGGGCAAAAGTGGATCAAACGGGTGATTGCAGAAATGGGCGGTAAAGATTCCATCGTTGTGGACAGCGAAAGTGATCTGGAGCTGGCTGCGGACTCCATAACCGCTTCGGCATTCGGATTCTCCGGACAGAAATGTTCCGCGTGTTCCCGAGCCATTATTCATAAGGATGTATATGATGAAGTATTGCAGATGGTCATTGAGCGTACGAAGAAGCTTACGATGGGTAGTCCGCTCGAAGTGGGCAGTCAAGTAGGCCCAGTAATTGATGACAAGGCGTATGGCAAAATCAATGAATATATTGAAGTGGGCAAGGGAGAAGGAAGGCTTGTATTAGGCGGAGGCACAGGGGATACCCAAGGCTATTTCATTGAACCGACGATTATCGCGGATGTTGACCCGCTGGCCCGGATTGCACAGGAAGAGATTTTTGGACCTGTACTTGCGTTTATCAAGGCAGATACGTTTGAGGAAGCACTTCATATTGCGAACAACACCGATTATGGCTTGACAGGTGCAGTCATTTCACGGAATCGTGCGCATCTGGAACTGGCGAGACGAGAGTTTTTTGCCGGGAATCTGTACTTTAACCGGAAATGCACGGGTGCTTTGGTTGGCGCTCATCCGTTTGGCGGATTCAATATGTCAGGCACGGACTCCAAAGCGGGCGGAAGAGACTACCTGCTGCTGTTTACTCAAGCGAAGCTGGTTTCGGAAAAGTATTGAGGGGAACAGTCGCTGTGGCTTCTGACAAACCATTTACTTTTGTGCTATTTTTCTGGAAAATATAAATCAAATTCCAATCCGCGCAGAAGGAGGGGGAATCATGCTAGAGATGCAGCTGGTTCAGGAGCAGCGTGTTCGGCTGTCCATGACGCCAGAGATGAAACAGTCCATTCACTTGTTGACGTTAGCCGGTCAGGATTTGAACCGTTATTTGCAGGAAGCGGCAGATGAAAATCCGGTACTTGAAGTGGAGGAGCACACAGCACCGCTGGTCCGCCTCTCGCGGAAAGGAAATCAGAGAACATTTGCTTCCTACGACCCGCTGCTGCAGGCCAAAAGTGCTGAGCCAACGCTTGAGCAGCTGCTATCCGCTCAGATTCGCTTGCTGGATCTCCCGCCTGCGCTGGAGGCAGCAGCTGAATATTTGGCGGGGTGTGTCAATGATGACGGTTATCTGACGATGGATCTGGCCGAATTGTCATCGGTATTTCGCATATCCGCGGCTGAGGCGGAAGCAGGATTGGATATCCTTCAGTCGCTGGATCCGGCAGGCGTGGGGGCACGCACCGTGCATGAGTGCTTGCTGCTTCAGATCCGTCGGGATCCGTCAGCCGCTCGTCATGCAGAGCGGATGGTCGAGGCAGGGCTGGCGGAACTCGTACCATTCCATCCGGGCAAAGCGGGAACTAGGCTCGGCATATCCTCACGTGAGGCAGAAGCAGCGTATAATTACATTACTGGGCTTAATCCTAAGCCCTGCCGTTCCATTGGATGCCATGAGCGCCCTCATTACATCATTCCGGATGCCGTTGTGGAACTGCGGGATGGCGAGATTTATATGGAGCTCCACTCGGCAGGGAACCTTCGTGTATCCATGAATGAAGAATGTTCCCGCTGGATCAGGCGTGAAACTCCTGGTGAAGTCTGGTCGGCGCGGGCAGCGGAGGCGAGAGCCATTGTTCGCAGTGTGCAGCTGCGGCGCAGAACCTTGATGCGTGTTCTCACGGCGGTGATGAGTGAGCAGGTATATTTTTTGCATGAAGGACCAGCTGGCCTGAAACCGCTCAATCTGGCAATCGTTGCCGAGAGGATTGGCATGCATGAGTCCACGGTAAGCCGTGCCGTTAACGGAAAATATGTTCAGACACCCTATGGGGTATTTGAATTGAAGTCCTTTTTTACGACAGGTATTGAGACGGCTTCTGGAGATCCGGCTTCTGCCGCAGCGGTTAAACTTCGATTGAAGGTGCTCATCCGTACGGAGCAGGTTTGCCGGCCGTATTCGGACAGCCAATTGGCAGAGCTGCTCGCCGAGGAGGGAATCAGGATCTCCCGCAGAACGGTGGCAAAGTACAGGGAGGAGCTGCACATCCTGTCTTCGCTTGAGCGCAAGCGCTGGAGGTAAACAGACATTTGCAGTTATGTCTTCCTACTTATAGCAAGCATTATATCAACAGAAAGCCCCTGCTCACCAGAATTAACGGTGTGCAGGGGCTTTCTGTTTTGATCAATAATCATAATGAGTTCGAGTCAGTCAAACCTCATTACATATTGTGCAGGAAACGCTCACCAGCAATACCCGGTGTAGTCATCTGTTCGGGATGCATGATTTCTTCGAGCTCCTCGATTGTGAGCAATCCGCGTTCCAGAATGATTTCTTGGAGCGAAGCACCAGTTTTCAGAGCTTCCTTCACAATGGAGGCAGCCACATCATAGCCCAGATGCGGATTGAGTGCCGTAATGACGCTGAAGCTTTGCTTCATGATCAGTGCACAGCGTTCACGGTTTGCTTCCATTTCCTCCACGGCATAACGGGTGAACACATCAATGCCGTTATTCATGATTTTCAGGGATTGCAGCAGGTTGAACGCGATGACAGGGCCCATTACATTCAATTCGAATTGTCCGGCTTCACACGCCATGCAGATGGTATGATCGTTCCCCATGACCTGGAAGGAGACCTGGTTGATCACTTCGGCCATAACCGGATTGACCTTCCCTGGCATGATGGAGGAGCCTGGCTGACGGGCCGGAAGACGAAGCTCATTGAATCCTGCACGCGGTCCGGAAGCCATCATTCGAATATCATTACAGATCTTGGACAGGTTGACTGCGCATACCTTGAGGGCAGCAGACAGCTCCATATAAGCATCTGTATTCTGAGTAGCATCCACGAGATCATCAGCCGTCTGAAGCTTCAGTCCGGTAACATCGGACAAATGTTCCGTGACCTTAACGATGTACTCCGGCTTGGCATTGAGCCCTGTTCCTACTGCGGTAGCTCCGAGGTTGATCGTCAGCAGGCGGCGATTCGCAAATTCAAGACGCTCCATATCGCGTCCCAGCACCCGTGCATAGGCACCGAATTCTTGTCCCAAACGGATTGGCACGGCATCCTGGAGATGGGTGCGTCCTACTTTGACAACATCATTAAACTCCACTTCTTTTTTCAGAAATGCGTCCTTCAGGCGCTGCATGGTAGCCAGCAATGTTTCAGACAACTGATACGCAGCGATCCGCAGTGCTGTTGGAATGACATCGTTGGTAGACTGGGACATGTTCACATGGTTGTTGGGGTTGCAATGGAAGTAATCCCCTTTGTTCTGCAGCAGCAGTTCAAGTCCGCGATTGGCCAAAATTTCGTTCATATTCATATTCATGGAGGTGCCAGCACCGCCCTGAATGGAGTCAACTATAAAATGATCCAGATGATGACCTTTCATCATTTCTTCAGCGGCCATCACGATGACATCGCCAATTTTCGGCGGCAGCATTTTCAGCTCCATATTCGTGATTGCGGCAGCCTTCTTCACGGCAGCGAGGGCTGTAACTAGCTCCCGATGCACGGGTACGCCAGTAATCGGAAAGTTTTCCACGGCCCGTACCGTCTGTATTCCGTAATAGGCATAAGCAGGAATTTCTTTTTCACCAATAAAATCTTTCTCCGTCCGTGTGGACATTGTAGACATTTCTTTCGCCTCCAGTGGCATCCAAAAATAGGTCAGCTCCGGCGATGCCGAAGCGCACTCAGTATATCACTTAAGCAAAATGGATGCCAGGCTAAATGATTTAACCCAATTTGCCGATAATAATTAAAATTAGGGGTATTAACCTGGCTTCGTACTGGGTGAATCGAAGTGTAACAAACTTATCTTATAAATTATGCACCACAAGGATGAAAAGGTATTCGTGCTGGACAAGATGGGTCCCTGATTTAGCGTTTTCAGTGATGTAGATCACATGTTATTTGGTCGACGATTGGTAAAATAGGAAAAAAGGACTATGAGGTGCGAGCATGAAATGGACTTTAGGCGCAAAGACAGTCGCAGGTCTGGTACTCATTTCGATTATTACATACGGAACTAGCGGCTTTTTTATATTTTTTCTCCAGGACTGGCTCTCTTTCTCCATGCCAAGCTGGTTGTATATCACCTTAGTACTCATTCTAGGCGTGTGCTGGAACGGAATTCTGGGATGGTTTGCCTCCCGCTGGCTGACCCGTCCAATCGTTCACCTGTCCAAGGCAGCCCAGCAAGTTTCGTCAGGAGATCTGACAGCTGAAATTCCGCAGCGCCGTACGCAGGACGAGCTTACCGTGTTATATGATGCGTTTCGCGCAATGGTCGTTAATCTAAGAAGTATTGTGAACGACATTGCGGATAGTACGCGTACGACCTCACAGAATGCGCAATCTTTAAGTGAAGCCATTACCCAGGCAGCCGAACAAATTGAAATGATGTCGGAAGCGGTGGATCACATTGCCGTAGGGGTAGAGGAACAAAAAGTGACTTCCCACGAGTCTCTGATCACGGCAGATGAGATGTTGAACGATTTTCAGCGCATGCATACCCAATCGATCGGTATGACAGAGATGTCAGGGCAGATGGAACAGTCGGTGGATCATACGAAGCAGACATTTTCGTTGCTGATGAAAGGAATGGACGAGCTGGCTGTATCGCATAATCGTTCCCGGGACATCATGCTGGTTCTAGAGAAGGAAGCCTCGGATATTGAGGCCATTACGCAATCGGTCAAAAACATCGCGGAGGAGACAGCACTTCTTGCTCTAAATGCATCCATTGAGGCAGCGCGTGCCGGAGAAGAGGGAGCAGGTTTTGCTGTGGTTGCCCAGCAGATTCGCAAGCTGTCGGACGAGAGTACACAATCGGTTCACCGAATAAACGAACTGATCAGCCGTGTTCAGCAGCGTATCCGCGATACGGCACAGCTGATTCATGAGCAGCACGGACTTGTCGTGAATGAGTCCCAGCGCACCATTAATGTCGATCAGACGCTGCTGGAGCTGACTGGAACGGTTGAGGTATTCATGAAAGGCGCTCATGAGATCGGCTCCAAAATTGCAGAGCAGACCGTTCGGGTTGAACGGACACATGGTCACGTTAAACAGATTCAAGGAAAAGCCGGCTCGTTCTCGGACGAGGCTAGACGGATTATGGATGCCGCTCATGAGGAGACGGCAATCATGCAGGAAATCTCCTCTTCGGCTGAAGAGTTGAGACAATTAACGGATCGTTTGATGGACAAAACAAAAGCATTTCGGATGCAGCCTTAAGCTGTTTCCGGAATGTTTTTTTCTTTATATGGATAAACCCGAACATTCTTTCGCAAAATTAGAGGTTTGTAAAGTTTTTTTTATGAAACATTAACAAATTCGCAACGACTGGGCGATAAATGACGATATAATAGTTGTAGTATTCCATTTTTAAAAGAAGGAGCCCAGAATATTGAAAACGTGGACAGGTATCCTGCTGATGATCGTTTTGGCGGTTGTTACGATCAGTACAACCTCAGCGGCCAGAACATCCAATGAACAAAAACAGCTTAACATAGATGATCAATCCAGCCAGACCGATGGGGTCGTGGCATCCAATATAGAAACCAATGAAACATCCTTTACCTCAGAAGAGAACGCTCCTGTAAAAAAAGAGAACGTTTCCGTTGCTCCCGAAAATGAAAAGGTAAGATTATACCCGATGCAAGTGGAGGGTTCAGGATATATTTATAACGGCATGATTCTTGAAGTAAATGGACAGACGCGTGAATTCAGCAAGTGGCAGGGAGAAGGCGGGTCTTACAAACCCGAAGTGCATGAACTGGATCTGAATGGGGACGGCAAAAAAGAGATTATCGTGCTGTTCACTTCCGGACACGGAACAGGTATTTATTTGGGTCAGGCACACATCATAGATTCGGATACGCTAGAAGAGATGAACATGCAGCCTCTGGATGAGGTTGTGAAGCAGCACATAAGCTCCAAAGTGAACGTTACGCCTGGGAAAGTGACCATTGACGTAACGTTGGATGGGGTAAAGTTAGAGCCTTCTCAAATTGAGGAAGAAACGGATGGCATAGCCTATAATGATGAACTTCAATTCGGCGATGTCGTGTATTACAGTGTGGAGAACGGCAAGTTGAAAGTCACGGCGTCTGGCGCATATGGACCGGCTGGGTACGACGGAGATCTAACATTTGCTTATGAATATCAGGATGGCGGATGGAAGGCAGTGAATGTGGAATACAGTACTGAAGCGTATGAAGATGAGTATTATGAATCGTTTGATTGAAGCCACGGAGTAGAAGATTTAAGAGATTGATGCTTGCTTGTCATAAAAGAATAACTTATGCTTCTGCCTTATTAGGCAGGGGTAGGAACGGTGGGGCTGAAAAAAAACGGGGATACTCAGCCTCACTTTGTGCTGTTCTTATACAGAGATATTTCCAAAATATTGAATTAAAAATGGTTGACAATACCACTTTAGTCGTTTAAATGTATAAAGGACAAACCAATTTGGTTACAGGAGGGATTTATAGTGAAGAAAAAAGCCGTAATCGGACTGATGGTGGGCACACTGACACTCGGTATTGGTACAGGGGCACTGGCAGCAACAGGACTTGAACCAATTAAGGCCTATCTGAACAGCAAGATTTCTCTGAAAATGAATGGAGCAACCGTGACAGCCAAAGATGCCAATGGCAAGACGGTACTGCCAATTACCTACAATGGAACAACGTATTTGCCAGTGCGTGCAGTGGGGACATTACTCGGTACGGAAATCACTTATGACAGCGCAAACTCCTCGGTTCTGATCGGCAGTAACAACGGATCTGCTGCACCTGAAGAGAATAAGTTGACATTGAGTTCACTTGGAGCAACTGTGCTCGGAACCTCCGGTTGGCACACCAAGGATCCGAGCGACACCTCGTATAAAGGGAAAGACTACAAAGATGTATATCTTCATACGGACTCCGTGAAACAAGGCGAAAGCTTTCAGATCATGACACAAAAAAAGTATTCCAAATTACATCTGGAACTGGCAGCCATTGCGGGTTCCCACGAGATCAGAATTATAGATCATAATAATACAACCCTGAAAACACTCACCGTTGCAGCAGATCGTGGATTGCAGGGTGTAGATGTTGATGTTTCCGAGGCTGATTTTGTTTTTGTGGAGATCGTTGATGAAGAACCGGGTTCTTCGCTGTTCGTTCCATTGACTACTTCTTATCTGACTAAATAATATTTTATTGTTTATAAAAAAACGATTATTGTCATTACGTTAGAAGGTTCAGCTGAACCCCCGACGCATGCAATAATCGTTTTTGGTTTGAGAGAAATAGTCTAGAGTTATGAACTCTTAACGAATCATTGTATCGAGAGGTTTGAGATTGGCTTCAATCTCTGCCCGGCGGCTTTCCAGGAATGGTGGCAGAGCGAGCGATTCTCCCAAATGGGCAAGTTCCTCGTCTGTATCGAAACCAGGACCATCCGTTGCGAGCTCAAACAGGATGCCGTTCGCTTCACGGAAATACAGGGAACGGAAGTAAAAACGATCGACGAAACCGGAATTCGGGAAACTGAAGTTACGAACACGTTCCACCCATTGTCTCAATTCCTCTTCATTATCCACCCGGAATGCAACATGGTGTACGCTACCACGTCCAGGTCTCTCGATTGGCAAGTCGTTACGCTCCTCTACATGGACCTCGGAACCACTGCCTCCTTCACCAGATTCAAATATAAGGACATCCGGTTGTCCTGCAACAAAAGCAGGGTAGGTTCCTTTTTGGCGGAATCCAAGCAGCTCCGTGAGAACCGTTGCCGTCAACGATGCGTCCTGAACGGTGAGGTGTACAGGACCAAGGCCTACAATACCGTATTCAGTCGGTACCGGGCTCTGATCCCATGGTTTTCCCCCAGGTACACCTGTGTTGTTCTCGTCAGACACCAAGATCAGACGCTGGTTTTCAAAATCAGTAAATGAAAGTGTTGCACGGCCACCACGATTCGTAATTTCACCATGAGGTACTTCATATTCATCAAACCGTTGGATCCAATACTGGAGAGCGGCATCATTAGGAACGCGCAGCGAAGTAGCAGAGATGCTGTTCACGCCTTCGCGTGTCTGTCCGGCCATCGGAATCTCGAAGAATGTCAGCTCGGTGCCGGGATTGCCTTTTTCATCTCCATAGAAGAGGTGGTATACGGAAACGTCATCCTGGTTTACTGTTTTTTTGATCAGGCGAAGGCCCATGACATTGGTGTAAAAGCGATAGTTTTCAGCGGCATGTGCGGTCAGTGCGGATACGTGGTGAAGTCCTTTGATTTGCATTGTTAATTCCTCCTGAATAATTGGGATTGGGTATTCTTGATTATGTGTAAGTTGTTATTTAACTTTTATTAAGCGACTAACTTTTTGTTTGTTTTGTTCTGAATTTATCTTAACATGAAGATAATTATAAAGCAACACATATCTGAAACACCCAACGGATAGACTTTCGCTTCAATTAATGCCAAAATGAAAAATATTACATTTCAAGGTATCACTGTTTGTGATGGGAAGGAGAAGTACATGGGATATCCCCAGTGGCTTGACCCTTATGATGAACGGCCTTTTATCATGTTTTCGAATCCACACATATGGGCGATAGCCTGCACGGCAATAGTGATTATCTTGCTGTACCTGCTTAGAAATAAGTTGAGAGCATGGCCAGAACGTACACGGCGGGTGCTGCGAATGAGAATAGCCATCTTCATGATTGGTTGTGAAGTTCTGCTTCAGTTATGGTATGTCTACGGCGGGGTGTGGGGTGTGAGGACATCGCTGCCGCTGGAGCTGTGCAGTCTGTCCCTGTTGTTGTCAGCCGTGCTGCTGTTAACACGAAGTCGTTTGCTGTTTTCGGCGATATTCTTTGCCGGGATTGCAGGTGCACTGATGGCGATCGTAACTCCCAACCTGGGTTACACCGTTCCACATTTTCGGTTTATTCAATTTTTTACGGCTCATGCCTGTATTATACTTGCACTGCTCTATATGACCTGGGTAGAACAGCTTCGTCCAAGCTGGAGATCAGTCGTGGGTTCGATGGTATTTGTGAATGTAGCTGCGCTGATTGTATATGGAACGGATGTGCTTGTGGAAGCCAACTATATGTTTCTTCGTCATAAACCGGAGACGGCATCCGTACTGGATCTCCTGGGACCTTACCCGTTATATATTCTGGGGGAAGAAGTACTGGCAGCTGTATTGTTTTCGTTAATGTACTTGTTGTTCTTCGCCATTCCGGAGCGAATGAAGAACCGGGTGAAGAAGGAGAGGAGTTCTGCGGTGTGACTAGTAAAGGTAGAACACTGAAAATCCCGCAGCATCCTGAGACTCAGGATGCTGCGGGATAATTGGTTTTCCGAACCCCATATGATGTGGCAGACAACTTATCCCCGAAGGAGGGATTCTGCACCATCTACGTAAATACGTGTACCTGTGACATGAGAAGACTCGTCGGAAGCCAGGAAAAGTACCAGATTGGCTACCTGTTCAGACGTGCCGGGTTCCCCTTTGAGCGGATGTTCATGGCCTTTCGGGAATTCCACCGGGATCTGAACATCTTTCAGATCATCTGAAGGATAGGTGTTGTCATCAATATTGGTATCAATGGCACCAGGACAGACAGCGTTGACACGGATCTTGTAGCGCGCCAGTTCGAGTGCAGCCATCTTCGTAAAAGCAGTCTGACCAGCCTTACTGGAAGCGTATGCAGAGAATCCGATGCCCGAGAACACCCGGTTACCGTTAATGGAACTGGTGATGATGATGCTGCCTCCATGATCTTTTAGATGGGGGATGGCATATTTGACGGTTGCGAATGTACCGCGCATATTAATCCCCATCGTTTGATCCCAGTCCTCCGGTTCCATCGTTTCAATTGGAGCCATTGTGCCGTTGATCCCCGCATTTGCAAATACAATATCCAGTTTACCGGTTTCTGCTGCAGCTTGATTAATCGCTTTTTGTACATTGTCCGGTTTGGAGATATCACATTCGATAACAGAAGCTTCTCCGCCGGCTTTTTCAATCGTTTGTTTCGTTTCTTCGGCATTTTCCGGTGTACGGTCCAGCAGATATACTTTGGCTCCATGCTCGGCGAAACGGATTGCGGTAGCCTTCCCAATGCCCGAACCACCTCCGGTTACAATTGCTACTTTTCCTTTCAAACGCTGTTCACTCATCCTGATCCCTCCGCGTCCTATAAATTTCAGTGTACTCTCTATCTCTACATACCCGGCTCAAGGGAGGTGAATCATATTCCCTCATACTTGTCCATACAAAAAAACAGGACCGCTAATCGGCCCTGTATCTGAATATTAAAATGACGTCAATATGCAATTCGCCTGGCTGAAAGGTTATTTATGTTTCTTCCAGTCCAGTGAGCTGTTATTCAATAAATACTCGAAGTCGTTATCCCGCCGCTTCTGTTCCGCTTTCCGAGCTTCTTCCGCCTGCTGGCGTTCCTGTTCCTTGCGCTGAGCTTCGGCAGCTTTGGCTTCATCAGCTTGAGCCTTCAGCTTCTCGAGCACATCACTGCTGAGCAGATCCTTCAGCGTCGCCGGTTTATCTTGAGCTGCTTTGGGGGCAGCAGGTTGTTTTTTGGATTTTGCCATGGAAAATTCTCCTCTCAGACGTAAATCAGGTTCCCTGTTTCGATCCGTAGTCATAGTATATCAGGTTCCCGGTATCCGTTCCATGAAACGAGACTAGAAAAGAAGGAAATCGACTGTTCCGTGACGAATGAAAACGGGTATAAAATCATATAGTATTACCGATACTGCGACTATTCCCTGGAGAAAGGAGTCGTTGTTCGTGGAAGTTGACCGCAGCTTGTTGAAAGGGCTTGCATGGGGGATTGCCTTCAGCTGCCCGCTATGGATTGCGATTATTGGCTGGTTCCGGTTGTTGGGGTGGATGTTGTGAGATCAGCGGGTTGCAGAGCTGCTGTGTATATATGTGCGTAGAGGGCTTTTTTTTTAAACCTCTCATGTAAACGCTACCATTTAATAAAGCTCTGCCTTGCGTATTTATCGCAAGACAGAGCTTTTGTTTGTAATGTACCCGTGGAGTCTTATTCCTCTGGTATTTTTACAGGTTCAGGATATTCCAGGCCATGCGTGTCGACGGTCACTTTTTTCATCACTTGATCGGTGACCGGTTTGTCTTGTTGACCTATTTCCTGAGCTGCGATTCCATCGACTACATCCATACCCTCTGTGACTTTCCCAAAGGTTGCATAAGCATTGTCCAGATAATCAGCATCCGCTAACATGATAAAAAATTGGGAGCCAGCCGAGTCTAGGTTATCAGCTTGACGCGCCATAGAAATCACTCCACGTGTATGATTCAGATGGTTTTTGTGACCGTTGGATGTGAATTCACCTTTAATGGCGTATCCAGGGCCGCCTGAACCATTACCATTTGGATCTCCACCCTGAATCATGAAGCCCGGAATGACGCGGTGAAAGATGAGGCCATCATAGAAACCCTGATTAGCCAGCGAGATAAAATTGTATACCGTGTTAGGCGCAATTTCGGGATAGAGTTCGATCACGATTTTTTGCCCGTCCTGCATTTCGATCGTGGCTACCGGGTTTTGACCTTCAGGCGGAGCCGGAACGGGTTCCGTAGCGCCGCTCGAAGGGCGTCCACAGCCGCTAATAACAATAAGCAGCAGCGCCATGATCAGCGATGCAGCAGTTGTTTTTTTCCATCGTAAAGACATGAGAATGTTCCCCCTTGCATCTCTGCTTAATGTGTTTCAACGGAATTATTTTGGGATAATCCATCAACTATCATACCGTTTTTTGGGACAGGAAGGCAATCCATGCTTTGCTTTTGCAGGTGCCAGGGATGGTCTTCATGGAAGCATAGGTGTAAAATAAGGAAAATGCTTCCGCAGCAGGGACGTACGGGTCTGTTCCGTCCGCTCCAATACACGGCAGTCCCGGCGTCAGTAACGGAAAGGACGTGCGGGTATATGGACTTCTCGTGGAAGCGTAATCTGGTGATTTTGTGGATTGGTGTATTTTTTTGCAGCACCGCATATTCAATCTCCATCCCGTTTTTGCCCTTGTTTTTGAGCGGCGATCTCGGGGTTCGTGATCACCTGGAGTTTTGGTCAGGGCTGGCTTTTGGCATCACGTTTCTGGCGAGTGCGCTGGTGTCTCCGTTCTGGGGGTCGTTGGCAGACAAATACGGACGCAAGCCAATGCTGATCCGTTCGGGATACAGCCTTGCGGTATTGTATTTGATCAATTACTTTGTGCAGGATCCCTATTCACTTATCGTTGTCCGGCTGTTTCAGGGATTGCTGGCTGGCTTCGTTCCGGCTGCAATTGCACTTGTGGGTACGAATACGCCGGAAGAGAAGACAGGATACGCACTGGGTATCATGTCCACGGCCGGGGCTACAGGCGGTATCATCGGTCCGTTGATTGGCGGGGTTGTAAGCCACTACTACGGAAACCGGAATGCATTTTTATTTTCGGCCATTGTGGTGCTGGTTTCTGCGCTAATCGCGACCTTCTGGGTAAAAGAAGAGAATTTCAATCGCAATAAGCCGCGTTCTCATGTCATGGATGATATTCGTGAAGCCAGAGCGAATCGTCTGTTTATTACCGTACTTGGCATGATGGGCATCTGTACATTTTCCGTCATGATTCTTGAGCCGCTGCTAACGGTCTATGTCATGGAGATGGGCATTCAGCCCGATCGGGCCTCGCTCAGCTCAGGTATTATTTTCTCAGCCGTAGGTATAGCTACAGTCATTATGGCACCGAGGTGGGGGAAAATCGGTCAGCGCATCGGTTATGGCAAAGTGTTGATTATTGGACTCGTCGGTGGGGCTGTGGGAAATTTGCTGCAGTTTTTCACGACAGGTTATATCGGCTTTGGTGTTTTGCGGTTTGTATACGGGCTGTTTTTCGCGGCCGTGTTCCCGGCGATCAATGCCATGATTGTACAGGCGACTGACCCGGGATTTCGAGGCAGGGCATTCAGTCTGAATCAGTCGGCGTCTCAGATCGGTACGATGGCAGGACCCATTATTGGCGGTATTCTCGGCGGATGGCTGCCTATTCGCTGGATTTTTATCATCAATGGACTGGCGCTGTTAATCACGGCGATTGCAGCCAAGTGGTCCGGTCTGGAACATAAACTTCCGGGTTCAGGAAAATCAACATCGGAGAAAGCGGTATCAGCGGATCGTTAGATGGAGCTTAAGGGGAAAGATGGCGCTGTAGCAATACAGCAGCCATCTTTTTGATATGACTATTTATGTGGACCAGTAATATACATGAAAAAGGGAAACCTCTTCAACAAGAGATTTCCCTCTTCTTCAGCCTGCTCTATTATATAGGCTATCTCTATTACTCTTCGGAATCGGATTTCTCCTTAGGAATAGCATGCTCAACAGCATCAAGCTGATCCTCTTTCTCCAGAGCATCCGGAAATGAATCTTCCGTAAAAAGTCCGAAATCAGGATCGATATCCCGCTCAGTCACCAGATTATCCGGTGTATCAACGTGCTTTGGGCGATTGTCCTTCATTAAGCTGCACCTCCTTATCCGTGCATCGGGGATAGCAAATACTAACGTCGAGGGAGAATATCATCCTGAGGTTTGGCATCGGCCCCCGCACCATTGAGCAGATCGGTACCATGAAGGGCGTCCGGGTCAGGTGCAGCCGGGTCAACCGGGCTATTCGGCTGCAGCAGATCGGCATCAGGTACCGATTCCAGTGCAGGTTCTGCCAAACGTGATTCCAGCTCCTCCTCCTCTATGGTCGTTGCAGCTACAGGAGGCAGGTCCGTCTCATCGGTTTCAATTCGTCTTCCGGACACTTCATCAAATGTATCCATATCGCCCTGGGGCACTTCTGTTTCAGGCGGAATATCGCGGGACCTCTGGTATCGGTCATAATAACGGTCGCTTTCGTCATTGCTAATCGGTCTGTCTGTCATAAGTAGCAGCTCCTTTCGGGAAATGTTATTGGTTTGACTGCATGTATGATTGTGTTGATATCTTCAAAGGTTCTTACCCCGTAGTTACCCAAACCGCAAACGTTGTAATCGTGCACGTGTTAGCATTCCCTGGGTTGCACCGAATATGAATGACTTAAAATTTAGGGAATACATATTTGACGAGAAAGTAGAGGAAGCCGAAAAAAATGATTACATAAGCCGCATATTTAATAAAAGTGGAGGCGACCATGCTGGAATCCGATTTATGCTGGATGTCTTTCCGTTCTACTTCTACCGTTTTGTGTGGCTCGTTCATTTAAATCATCTCCTTAATAGGTGATTGGTTGCTTTGAGGAACCATTACACCCATAGAAGCGAATTGAATCGTAGAACAGCCAGTACAGCTTTCAAGCAAGGCCTATGTTATGATGGAGCATGATGAAACAGGGAGGGATTCCAGTTGGAATGGTTTACACTTGGCAATATGATCAGTCGAATCCGAATTGGACAAAAGGCATCGACGCCTGGCTTTTCGCGTACGGTCATTCGTCGGCCCGACGGATTGTTCTGGGTTGGTGGCATATGGGCTGGACAAGTTGTCCAGCTACGTGATTTTCTTTTTTCGGATATATGGACGATTTATGAGGATGAGGAAACGGAGCAGTGGCTGAAGTTTCGGAGCGCCTATGAACGGACGGAACGCGAGATGATCGAGAACCAGTTCGAAGATTTGCGCGGCTAAGACAAGTGATGGCTGGATTCCTTTCCTCTAAAAATGGAAATAAATATGTAGTTAAACTAAAATGTGATTTTTTTCGTTTGCCTTTAGAAGGTGACACGTTAAATCATGGCGAATCATAAATGATAGAGTTAGGGGATAGATTCAGCATTTTGCATCATTGGAATGTTGCTAAATGCTCAAAATATGAACTTTGAGGTGCTGTGAATGAAAAATGTGCCCAAAGCTATCATCGTCCTATGGATCAGCCTGTTATTCATGATGTATTGGCCGCAGGGAGTAGGCGCGGCAAGTGTACAGGAAGATAACAGACCTGTCCCCATTACGACATGGGAAGTAAAATGGGGAAATGCACACGATCAGGGGTTTATCAGCGAAGTAGAAAGACCCGATGAAGTCTGGGAGCGGCAAGGGTTGGAGAAGCCGGATTACACTACGGTTAACCCTTCTAAGTCACTATGGACTCGCTTGACCATTCCACAACTGGGCGAGGATAATTCTGCCATTCGTTTTGAAAATATTAAAGGTCAACATATTGTGATCTACCTTAAGGATCGTAAGGTGTATGAGAATTATCATTATAATTACGACAACAATGCGGTACTGCTGCCTTTATCCATCAAAAATTCAAACGAGCAGCTGTATATATGGACTGAAAATGCCAACGGCCGACTCGGAATCTTCGGGACGATTGAGGTAGGGAGATATACCATTTTGCAGGAGAGATATATTCATAATGGCTTGTTGGATGTCATATTAGGGGCAACCTTTCTATTTACAGCCATTACGATGCTCAGCTGCACATTCTTCTTTGGAAAATTCCATAAGGGATTATGGATCTCGCTATGTGTTGTCATGGGTTCCATCGGAACGATGATCATTACGTATTCACAATTTCTATATACGTTCTACCAGATTTACGGGGATCTGTACTCCATATTGTTCGATATGGCGATGCTGGCGGGAATGCCTGCACTATGTTATTTTTTCGAACAGATTATCGGAAAGGGTCCTTATGGGATCTTCACGAAGTTACGAAAATTCCAGCTCGTGTATTCCGGTATTGCCATCCTCGCACTGCTCCTGTATTTCATATCGAGCGGTCAATGGGATGTACTTTATGTATTTCTGGTTCAAAAGGCCATCGGCATCATCTTGGTAATTCTGCTGACCTTACTGATGATTGGCACCATATCCCAAGCACTAAAGCGAAACAAGGAAGCGATACTGCTGGCTGCGGGATACAGCACGTTTGCGCTGATCAGCGTAGCGGAACTGTTATGGTACTACCAGCGCAACGGCACGTATCACCTCATATGGTGGAAGTGGTCCATGGTTGCTTTTATCATCGCGCTTATTGCCATTCTGGGTAGTCGTTTTGCGGAAAAGCATAGACAGGTCATTGAATACTCCAAGGAACTGGAACTGTTCAACAATGAATTGCAGCGATCCGAGAAGATGGAGATTATTAGTGAACTGGCCGCATCGGTCGCACATGAAGTTCGAAATCCACTACAGGTGACCAGAGGATTTTTACAGCTGATGACTGAACAGGAAGACAACAAAAACAAGGGGTATGTGCGAATTGCACTCGAAGAGCTTGACCGGGCATCCGGGATCATTACGGACTTTCTGACGTTTGCCAAGCCGGAGTTTGACCATATCGCTTCGCTCAATATTGCCGAAGAATTTACGCATATTGAAGGGATTCTGGTGCCAATGGCCAATCTGGAGGGGGGTAAAATAACAACTGATATACCGCCGGATCTCTGGATTCGAGGCAACTCCTCCAAGTTCAAACAGGCTTTTATTAATATTATTAAAAACAGTATCGAAGCTCTGCAAGGCCAAGGCCAGATTGATATATGGGCATATGCCCAGGATGGAATGATCAAAGTTCACGTGAGGGATAACGGGGAAGGCATGGATGAGGAAGCTTTGGTCCGCCTGGGAGAGCCCTATTTCTCCAACAAAATCAAAGGAACAGGGCTTGGCATGATGGTGACCTTCCGAATTGTGGAAGCGATGCATGGCGAGATATCATTTACAAGCACCAAAGGGGTAGGAACGGAAGCTGTCGTATCTTTTGCCGAGTTCGTCGATTGACGGGCTGGCAGAAGATGGACAGCTTTTTCGTTCTCTACCCCTCGTACCTGTAATGCTAGCTCAGAGTCATTTCAGATGTTTAGGTTCTCCAAGGTCCGCAATTTACATCATAATTCACTTTGGAGGGATTGGGCGGAATGACAAGAACATAATCATTCTGCTGTTCTTCTACTGTACGAATCTTTACGTGGTCCGGAATATCAATGCCGAATGCATCGCGCAGTGCCTGTTTTGGATTGGAATGCAGCTGTTGTCTGAAATGTTCATCGGTCCAGGCCTTTTCAATAATATCCTCATGCAGTGTTCTCTCAGATACCATCATCGTTCAACAATCCCTTCTTATATGAAATATAAACTGTCACAGCTTCATGACTTCCCTTGTGGGTTTAAGGCATGTTCACTGATCCAGTAATGAAACCCGCCTTGATGAAGCATTTTTTTGTGCTGTTTGATTGCTTCGACAGCTTGTACAAGTGTTTGGCATAAGTGCGTGTTGAAGGTCAAAAGGTGCGGAATTCCTGAGTTAGACGATGCTAGCATGTCATGATATCGGTAAGCAATCTCTACATAAGAGTTCATGATCGGGGTGCTGTACATATTATCACGGATACGCCCACTCAGCGGCTGTACAGGATAAGATAGTTGAAGAGCAGTAGAAATATGAGAAAGGAAACTGTTGTAATTTCCCTGTGCTGCATCCAGGTTCATGTCGTTGAAATCATCTGCCATCTGGAGGGTCATAAGTGCGATGTTAACGGCAGAATATACGGAAATGATTCGGTCTTCTTGTTCAAGAAGAAGAAGAGCACCTGCTGCTCCAAGCTGAAGGGGTGCTGCCTTTTGGGCGATCAGAAGTGGGTTGTCCTTGAAGTAATCCAGCGACTTCTCGCCGTTAACACTAACAGCCCAGTCCGTCACATATTGTCTGAAATAGGTCCAAAACAGGGAAGAGGGGCTAAATAAGTCCGAGTAGATACGTAAAGCATCCATGTAGTATAAATTACCCAAGGATAACTTCATTGTACTGTCGTCAGGACGCTCATCCATCACTTCATCCTGATTGAGAAAATACAACATATGAATCAAACAGGCCGTGCTTAACTTGTGTGCAGTCTGGGGGGAGAGTCCGTCTGAAATCTGTATCCAGAGCGGAATAATGTAGCCAATATAGCTGTGACCTGAATCGCGTAACAGGGGATTAATCAAATGAAGTTGTTTCAGCGCATGTTCTGACAGGGATTCAGGATAGTTCTGAACCAGCTGCTCGGCAGCAGCGAACACCACCTCCAAATCGGATCTAAACGGATCTAACCATTCTCTCCGCATCGTTTGCTTACGCCCTTCCGCAATAAAATAATTAAGGACTATTCGACTAGATCATGGAGTTATACCCAGTATAGCGGATATGAATTGAAAAAAATAGGATCTTTTGTGATGAATTGTGAAAGAAATGATGACTTTTTGTATTTTTATGGGATAAAAACGGGTGGATTGGGCTCAAACTAGATGTAGACCACAGTATTTCGACATACGAAAGGCGGAAGAGAAATGAAACACGGATGGAAAACATGGCTTGCAAGCAGTTTGGCGGCCATGCTCATTTTGGCAGCAACAGGAAATGCAGCTTCAGCAAGTGCGGCAGGTAAGCCTGACAGCTCTGGAATTACAACTCCAGCTGTCTCTCAGGGTGACAAACATCCTTGTATGCAAGCAGGGCATGGATTATTTATGATTGGTGAAACAGCGGATCTGCTCGGCATTGGACTCAAAGACCTGAAGGAGCAGATGGAGCTCGGCAAGACATTGACCCAGATTGCCAAAGAGCGCAAAGGGCTAAGCGAAGAGCAGCTGCTGCAAAAGCTTAAACCATCGCTTGCGAAACGTCTGGATCAAGCTGCGGCAGAAGGTTGCTTAACCAAGGAGCAGGTCTCAGCAGCCAAGGCAGGTATGGATGAGAAGTTGAAAAAGGTCATCAATACCCCGCTTAGAGAGCTGCGGAGGGAATTTGCAGGTCATGGAAGAAAACATGCTTCCTTGAACCACAAGGCGATTGCCCAATTTATCGGCATCACTCCGGAACAGCTTCAGGAACAATTAAGAAGTGGCAAGTCTCTTGCTGAAGTTGCCAAAGCACATGGAATTAGTGAAACACAACTCATTGATAAGCTGAAGGAGCAATTGACGGGGGATCTGCAGCGGCTTGTGAACCGCAAGGGCGGGACACATCCGGTTCCACGGGAGCAAGCACCAGGGCATCCGGCTTCGACCGAGTCAGATTAATCCATGTATATGCAGGGCGCCTTGTCTTCCTTGGAAGACAGGCGCCCTGTTTCTCGTCAACATAGGTGGAAAACAGAGGTGACTGCGTTTCAATTTTGCTAAAATATGCTACATGGACAGCCCTTCTAGCTTGTTTCGGAAGGATGGCTTGCACTAGCACTTATCGGTGTAACAGGTCCGCGTTTTCTTCGAGGCTCTACTGTATTCGAACCTTGAACAGACGAGTTCCGGCTCGGCTTACGCTGTAAACCAACCGTATACCGGGAACCCGGCAGTCGGGAAAATCCATAGCTAATGGTCAGCGCTATGACGGCCGTCACCAAAAATGACAGCAGGGTTATCGGCAGATGCCAGCCACCAAGCTGGAGTGGTCTGGTGAAGTAGGCGATCGCATAGATGACCAAAGCATGCACAAGATACCCGCCGAACGAATAGCGGCCGATCCAGGACAGCACGCCCAGGAACTTCGTTGTTTTGCCTCTTAAAAGGAAAATCAATCCATATAACATGAACATCTGCGCCATAATAATAATGAACGTTGTCGGTTTCAGATATGTTGATATATTGAGGTTAACGACATCCCCAGACCCTCTGAGCACGTCGTAGCCCAGCCAGAAGTACATGCCAAGGAAAAGACATATCATCCACGGGAGTGCACGAACGGTCCAGTTTCTCCAAGTATCCACCGCCCAAGCACATACCGCGCCAAGTAAAAAGTAGAACCAGTACATCACCCAGGAGTAGGAGCGATACTCCAGCAATGTTGACCAGGGCTGCGAAAGCGCTGCTGTCCAGTCGGCCATGTCATAATAGGACCACTTCATCAGCAGGCTGTACAATCCTGCTGCAAGCAGAACTAGCAATAGGACGGATTGTGTGCGTGTTATTTTAGTGATTCTCATAAGCTGGCTGTACACGAATTGAACCCCGAGCCAGAACAAAGGGAATAACACGTAAAACTGAAAAATCATGATGACAAACCAGAGATGATAGCCTGTCTGAGGGATGAAAAGTTCGCGGATCAGGCTGCGTACATCAAGCGTACCTGAGACCCAAAATGCAGGTGTGAAGACTCGAACAGACAGCCAGTAGATCAGTGTCCAGAGAACAAAGGGGACATAAATATCACCAAACCGTTTTCGGATGAACCGGCTGTAGTCCGGCTTGGCCTGACGATGATGGTAAAAAAGCATCACACCGGACAAAAAGACAAAGGTCGGCGTTCCGAACCGGGTGAGATGATAGATCATGGTCAGCATAACGGAATCCGGTTGTTCAATATCCGAACGATAGATATATTCTGCGATATTATGCTGCATGACGATGGCGAGAAACGCGATCCCGCGCAGCTGCGTCCACTCTTCTATACGCGGTTTACCCAAGATGGCCCGCCTCCTTCCAACACACATAATCATTAAAGGGTACTATTTCAACATTAAGAGGAGATTAAATGGTGAGAATAGGATAAAAAAGAGGCGGCCAGAAGGCCGCCATTTTTCTTCTTATTTATTGTTTATTGTTGCTCTGCCTGAGCATCTTCCTCGAACAGATTTTGAATGAATGCCTGGAGTTTGGTTTGGCCCACGCCCAAGACCTGAGCAGAACCTGCAAGTTCATTGGTTAACAGTTTATTAGGCGGGATCTGCTGTTTGTCCACTTCATTTACATTAATATCAAACCCGAGCGAGGCCAGCTTCAGCATCTGTGTAGGGCTGAGGTCTGTCTCAATATACGGAGCAACCGCCTCCAGGATCTCCGGAATTTTGAAGAGGGAGGTGGTGCTTTGCAGCTTCTTGGCAAGTTCGGTCATGAAGATGCGCTGCCGTTCGGTGCGTGTGAAATCTGAGGTGGCATCATGCCGGAAACGAACATATTGGAGGGCCGTTTTGCCGTCCATGTGCTGAAGTCCTTTTTTGAGATCAATATCGTACATATGTTTATCGGCTTTGCTGGTATAATACATGTCTTTTTCCACATCAATATCAATGCCGCCTACAGCATCGACAAGGGCCATGAAGCCGATGAAGTCCGTGTATACGTAATGCTGAATCGGAATACCGAGCAGATTGCTTACCGTTTGTTTGGTTAATTCAGCGCCCCCGTAGGAAAAAGCTGCGTTAAGTCGGCTTTTGCCATGTCCGGGTATATCCACATATGTATCTCGCAGGACAGAGAAGAGATGCGCCCGTTTGGACACAGGGTCAATTGAAGCCACCATGACGGAATCCGAGCGTCCAGCATCATCACCTCGGGAATCACCCCCGAGAAGTAGGATGTTTACGCGTTCCTTGCCTTCCCACTTGGGGATTGGAGTTGTTGTAGTCTCCGTACCGAGGTCTGCTTGTGGATTGGATGTGGACGATGAGGAAAGACCTGAAGCGGTTGAGATGCTATTGGCAAAATGTACAATGGAGTATCCGTAATATATGAGGACGCCTGTTACGGCAAGTGCCAGGGTCAGGGCTGTCCCCCACAACCATTTTTTAAGCATAATCTTCACCTTTCTATTGTTGAACTGATATGTAACCCAAACTATTTTAACAAAAAGTAAGGAGAATGTCCTCTTTGATTTCGAATATTCGGTCAGTCGGCACTTTGTTTGACAAATAGTTGGTGAGTATTATAGTGTAAAAGCGGTGTAAAAACGAATCACGTATTAGGTCATGGAGGTATCAACGCAGTTATGAATCAATCTGTTTTTAACTGGATCAACCAGTTTGCGGACCGTGTTCCGCTTCTGGACTGGTTTATGATTACTTCAGCAGAATATGCAGTGTGGGTTATGATTGCCCTTCTGGTTATTGTCTGGTTCCTGGGTAATCCAGCCAAGCAGCGTATTGTCTTTTATGCATGTGTGGCGTCTATTGCAGCTCTTGTTCTTGCCAAGTGGGGCATTTCCCCAGCCGTAGGTCATCCAAGACCATTTGTGGAAGGGAAAGTGCATCTGCTGGTGCCTCATGTGCCGGACCCGTCTTTTCCAAGCAAGCATGCTTCATTTGTCTTTGCACTTGCTGCCGCTTCGTTTTTCATCGGGCGTCGTTTCGGATTGTGGATGCTGCTGCTTGCCGTGCTGACAGGTGTATCGCGAGTATATGTAGGTGTGCATTATCCGGGAGATATTCTTGGCGGATTCATTCTGGGCAGCCTGGTGAGTGTTATTCTGATCACGACGCGTAACTATACCAAGTCGGTTCCTGATTTCTTTATCCATATCCATCGGCGGGTTTTCCGGTAGAATGGAACTAATGATGTGGGACGCGGATACGGCAAGTTAACCATTAAAGTCTTGAGTTTTTGGCAGTGCCAAAGACTTGAGGCTTATTTTGTTTATATTTCGAAGTTATATGAAATTTGTTGAAAATTAAATTCGGATATCTACAATTCGTGTCGATAGGTGTCGATATACTATACATATGTATTGGTTTATGGCCAAGTTAGGAGTGGGGAATATGAAAAGTACGCGGGAGAACGCGTTGGGGAGATTGAGGTTGACGATTCGCATGAAATTGTTGACCGGGTTCATGATTGTGGTAGCATTGCTTGCCTTCGTGAGCAGCTACGCCTTGATTCAGATTTATGGTATGTCCAATACTTCTGAAGAGATCGATCAGACGTGGATGCCTAGCGTCAGCCTTCTGGGCATGATGAATGGTGATATCTCAGACGTGGAGCGTCAGGCTCTTGCAGCCATTGTTGAGACGGATGAGAATTCAATCGCAGAGATAAGTGAATCCTTAGAGCAGCTCCAGACGAAGATTGAGGAAGAGCGAAAACAGCTAATCGAGCTTATTAAGGGCAGTGATGAAGCGATGGCGCTGTATGATACGTTCAGTACGAACTATGATGCCTACTTGGCCAAAATGCCTGGATTTGTCGAGCTGGGTATGGCTAACGACTATGTTGGAGCCAGCAGGCTGCATTCAGAGGCATTTCCATTATGGGATACAGCCAATGATACCATCGCCCAGCTGATTACGATGAGTAATGAATTAGCAGGACAAGCGACAGCTGAGTCGCTGGATGAAGCAAATAGTGCATTTATTATCATTTTAGTGGTGACGATCATTTCCTTCCTGATCGCACTCTTTATCGCTTTCTTCATTGCAAGCATCATCTCAAGACCGATTCAGAAGATGAACGCCTCGGCGATGCTGATTGCAAACGGTGATTTGACAGGCGAAACAATCACACTTAAAAATAAGGATGAGCTTGGTACGCTGGCTGCTTCCTTCAATACCATGACGGGCAACTTGCGTGCGATGATTCAGTCCGTTTCTGTGACTTCCGAGCAGGTAGCTGCTTCTTCGGAAGAACTGCTGGCGAGTGCCGAGCAAAATACACAAGCATCGGAGCAAATTTCTGCAACCGTCGAGCAGCTGGCTGTGGGCACATCTGACCAGGTGAATATGGTGAAACGTTCTTCCCAGGCGATGAGCGAAATGGCTATTGGTTCGGAACAGATTGCTGAGCTTGCGCAGAGCGTATCCGTATCCGCTGTGGATGCAGCGAACCAATCGGCTGAAGGGAATATGATTATCCAACAGGCTGTTGATCAAATGGGTTCCGTCCGAACGTCCATAGCGTCGTTGACTGAACTTGTTACCGGACTCGGAGAACGTTCTGCAGAGATTGGCAGCATCACGGAGGTCATCAACAATATCGCCCGTCAAACCAACCTTCTTGCATTGAATGCCGCGATCGAGGCTGCACGTGCAGGCGAGCACGGACGAGGTTTCGCGGTTGTTGCCGGAGAGGTTCGTAAATTGGCCGAAGAATCTTCAGAATCCGCGCAGAAGATTACGGACCTGGTTCAGCTCATTCAGAATGACACGAACCACGCGGTACAGGCAGTGAAAGTGAACAGCAGTGAAACCGAAGCCGGAATAGAGATGGTTACAGCGGCGGGACAAGCCTTTGAGCAAATCTCAGAAGCAGTGAACAAGGTTGCAGGTGAAATTCAGGAAGTATCTGCCGGATCGGAAGAAATGTCAGCAAGTACGGATGAAGTGGTTCGGTATGTGGATCAGATCTCCAATATTGCTGAAGAAGCATCAGGCGGAGTACACAATGTATCTGCGGCAACCGAAGAACAGCTGGCTTCCATGGAAGAGATTGCATCGTCTGCAGGTTCTCTCTCCAAGATGGCAGAAGAATTGCAAGAACAGATCAATAAATTCAAGGTATAGAAAATATCAGAGACTGTTACTTCATGCGCGATCAGGCGTTATAAGTAACAGTCTTTTTTTTAATCCAGGCTGGATATGACCTGTTTAAAAGGAAGACAGAAGGAAGCGATCGTTGAAGTTGATTGGTACAAAATGGGTGAATGAAGGCTCAATCTTGCCTTTTTCGGTCGTAGTAATGTTTACCACTTATGGATTCTCTGTTTTTTTTAGTGGGCCTATAGACCTATGGATAGAATGGACGGATTTAACGTGCGATTACAAGTGGAAACGAAGTGGTATCAAATAGTTACAATATTTTAACCTTTGGAAAATGCTTATTATTTAAGTGGTTTTCCATGTTGATGTCGGTTTCACTACTGATCCTTAGTGCTCAATCAGCCTGAGGTGAATACAGGACTTTGGTCTGATGATCACGAAGGACAGCCCGTTTACAATGGGGCAAGCCCGGAGAGAACGAAGCCAGGTTAAAATTCTGTAACATCAGGGGGAACACGACATCATGAACTGGAAAAGTAAAATCATTACCGCGGGTCTAACAGCAACGATGCTGATGGGAAGTCTGACGGCAGGAGCACTGACGGCACCGGTATCCGCAGCAACGGTTGAAAATGCCAAACTGAAAGTGGTCTGGGGAGTTAACATGCGTACATCACCGTCAGCTTCTGCGAGTGTTGTTCGTATGGTGGCCAAAGGGGAAACGGTTACCGTACTTCAACAATCGGGATCAGCATGGTATAAAGTAAAAGATTCCAGCAACCGCACAGGATACATATCCTCTTCTTCTAAATACACCAAAGCCGCTAGCGGCAGCACAACGACATCTGGTTCCAGCAGCACTTCTGTGACAGGCAGCGCAGCTGTAGAGAAAGTTATTGCTGCAGGCATGAAATATTGGGGAACACCTTATGAATTCGGAGCGAGTAGAAACAGTACCGCTACGTTCGACTGCTCCAGCTTTGTCCGCCAGGCATTTATCGATGCACTCGGGATCAAGCTTCCTGCAGATTCACGCCAGCAGGGAACTTATGTAAAAGGCAAAGGTAACGTTCAGACGGATTGGACCAAACTGAAGCGAGGGGATTTGATGTTCTTTATGTCGTATAAAGGCACAAAAGCTTCCTCTTATGCTGGGGTTAACAAGTCTACGGCAAGAATTACGCATGTCGGAATCTATCTTGGCGACGGAAAAATATTGCACACCTATTCCAACGCTGGTGGCGGAGTAACGACCAGTGACATCTCAGGCAAGCACTGGGAACATCGCTTCCTCTATGGAGGAAGTGCACTGTAAGGCTCAGTACTAGTCCAGTTTCTGGGCTCACTTCGAATCGAATGAACCGAGAAACGGGAAACCTGGATATAGTGAAAAGACCTTCCATCATCGCCGAATAGGCAGATGGAAGGTTTTTTTGGCTTCTTTTTTAAGCCTTCTAATCCTGGTAGTAGAGACGGAACAGAATATCCTGGTTATAGTTGCCGAATCCCTCACCGTATAAGGTAAGACCTCCTACATGCTGTGCATCCTCTTCTACCGACAGTCGCAATGTCCATTGATTGCGCTCCACCGGAATATCCGAGAGCGTTACTTCGGAAACGCGCTGCCCATCGATAAACGTGCCCTCCTGCGTAATTCGTAGCACCTTCAGCATGCCATACTGATTGACACTTTCACTCCACCACTCAGGCGTGAATACCCCACGGCCATTGCCCGAATCACCAGGGCTTGTCCACTCACCGACCTGAATTCCGTTGAGCATAAAGGTAATATCGGAGGGCCAGTTCGGATTGACCGAAGGTGCCTCTGAACCGATTTCCAGCGATAGTTCAATCGAGTTAATCTGTTGTCCCGATAAGAGGTAGTTCGGAATTTTGTATTCCACGAATCCACGTCCAAACCAGAGAATATTGGCATGCATCCGCTCGGGATCCAGGAAGTACCGCGGGTCATCATATTGCCCGATCACATGACTGACCGTAGCCAGACCACAGGTTGGATAAACGTCAAAATGGGTATAGTGCCCGACGGGCACAGCGACTTCATGAACCTTGCTCGACGTTCCGCTTTCCTGCGGCATGGAGATGCCGATCCAGTCGATCGCAAGGCTGTTCATTTTGTGGGTACCGCCATCCTTGCGGACCATTTTGGATTGAATGATGCCGACATCCTGCAGCTTGCGAACGTGCATCGTTACGATGGCACTGCTTAGTCCAAGTGAGGCGGCGATATCTTTTACGTTCATCGGGTTCTCGGCAACAAGTCGAATAATTTGCAACCGGACTTCACTTGCAAGTGCTTCGTATAAGGGCAGCCATTCGGTATCCGTATTTGCTCTAATCATTGGGTTCCTCCATTATTGAATATAGAATTAAGTTAAACATAAATCCAACAAAAAGAATAACATTTTTAAAAATTCAGGTTGAAATTAGGGTTATAATCGATTTTAATATAAATATGAACGTTGATCCATAGATTATCAATTAATTTTTATATTAATCTTAAGGAGCTGAACTTCACGATGGTAAAAGCAAAAATGACGGTAGACAAGGATTTCACAATTGGGGTAGTCGACAAACGTTTATACGGTTCATTCATTGAGCATCTCGGACGCGCCGTATACGGCGGCATTTATGAGCCGGGGCATTCCTCAGCGAATGAAGCGGGATTCCGCACGGATGTGCTGGAGATGGTCAAGGAGCTGCAGGTGCCGATTGTGCGTTATCCTGGGGGAAACTTTGTATCCGGTTACAATTGGGAAGATTCTGTAGGTCCCGTAGCTGAACGTAAACGCAGACTTGAGCTGGCCTGGAGAACCATTGAGACAAATGAATTCGGTTTCAACGAATTCGTGGATTGGTCCAAACTTGCGAATTCCGAAGTCATGATGGCCGTCAATTTAGGGACACGGGGTGTAGATGCAGCCCGGAACATCGTGGAGTACAGCAACCATCCGGAAGGTTCGTATTATAGTGATCTGCGGATCAAACATGGTTACAAGGAGCCGCATGCGGTCAAAACATGGTGCTTGGGTAACGAGATGGACGGCCCATGGCAGATCGGCCACAAAACCGCAGAAGAATATGGACGGGTTGCGCTGGAAGCGGCGAAAGTCATGAAGTGGACAGATCCAACCATTGAGCTGGTTGCCTGCGGAAGTTCATCACTCGGCATGCCAACGTTCCCGGAATGGGAAGCAACCGTGCTTGATCATACCTACGATCACGTGGAATACTTGTCCCTCCATCAGTATTATGGCAACGCAGATGATGATACACCGACGTTCCTGGCGCGTTCATTGGAGATGGATCAGTTTATTGAGACGGTTATGGCGACCTGTGATTACATCAAAGCGAAGAAGCGCAGCAAGAAAACGATGTATCTGTCCTTCGACGAGTGGAACGTGTGGTATCACTCCAACGAAAGTGACAAGAAGCTGGATCCATGGCAGATTGCACCTCCACAGCTGGAGGATGTATACAACCATGAAGATGCGCTGCTTGTCGGCTGTATGCTAATTAGTATGCTCAAGCATGCGGATCGCGTGAAGATGGCCTGCCTCGCACAATTGGTCAACGTTATCGCGCCGATCATGACGGACACAGGCGGTGCTGCCTGGAGACAGACCATTTTCTATCCGTTTATGCACGCTTCCGTCTTTGGACGTGGAACCGCACTTGTGCCATTGATTCAATCAGCGAAGTACGATACGAAACAGATTACGGATGTGCCATACCTGGAAGGGATTGCGGTTCATAATGAAGAGCAGGGTGAAGTGACTGTATTTGCCGTGAACCGTCACCTGGAAGACTCACTCCAGCTTGAAGTGGATCTGCGCAGTTTCGGACAATGCAGCCTGCTGGAGCATATCGTACTGGAAAGTGATGACCTCAAAGCCGTGAATACCGCTGCACAGCCGAATCGGGTGGCTCCGCATAACCGTGGTGGTGCGGAAGTATCGGGTACGCTGGTTACAGCAAGTCTGGCGAAGGCTTCCTGGAACGTGATTCGTTTGAAAATTCAATAAATTGTCATTGAAGAAGCGTAATTGAAAAGGGTGTCCCCGCCATCATGTGACGGAGACACCCTTTTTTTGTATTCGGATTATCGGATTTACTCCAACTTCGATTCTGAATTAAATACAAAGCTTTCGCCATCCCGGGGAATGAGAATCTGCCCGTCCAATTGTTCGGAAGCCAGATAACTGGCGAGATCCGTCCGTGACATCATGCAGTGGTTAATGGCATCCATATGAACGGCGATGACATGCGCATCGGGTGCATGTTGTTTCACTGCAGCCACATCAGGTCCGTCCATGGTGATTGGATCACCCTGGGTAAAACGGGCACCCCCAGCGTTCACAACGATCACTTCGGGTTGATAACGCCCGATGGCCTCGGCCGGTTCGTCACACCAGATTGTGTCTCCGGCAATATACGATACGGGTTCGCCATCGGCCTCAAGCACAAAACCGGACACCTTGCCCATCCGCTCCGCGATTTCCCCAGTGCCATGACGGCCTGAAGTTCGTGCAAAACGCACGGAATGATATTCATATTTTTCATCGACCGCATGAACGTTGGTGAAACCGGCATCGATAAATACATTCTCATCACCAGGCTGACACAGTAGAGGCACGTCCTTACGGAGCTGCTCCGCTGCAACTGCATCCCAGTGATCAACATGGGTATGGGTAACAATCACTACATCCGGATTCATGTAATTGGTCTCTGTCTCCGGCAAGGCAGCTCTCGGATTGCGCAAATCATTAGGCGTGTTGGGAAAAGCAGGCATAGCCTCAGGGTCCATAAACATCGGATCGACCAGGATATTCAGATCGGAATATTCAAGCCACAGTGTGGCATGACGAATCAATTGAATTTTCATTGCATCTGCACTCCTTCAGGATATAGATATATATTCTCCTATATGGTATACAACCCGTTTTCGCGGTAAATAACACGGCGGCTTAGTAAGATTGATTGGATATGAGTGGTCAAGTATTTCGTTGCTGGTTTTCACGCAGGTTCAACTGCAGCCGAATCTCAGCTTGCAGCAATTCTTTGGAGGTAAGTAAATGACCAGTCTGGATGTGAATCCGTTTACCGTCCTTCAGATGCAGGGCAAGCAGGGGAGCATCGGACAAGATCCAACGGCTGGACCCGGATGATGTAAGTTCTATATGACGAATCTTATGCCAAGGAACGGTCCTTCCCTGTGTAACGATTGCTTCATCACTCCATGACAATAACACGGTGGATCGTCTGGATAAGCCAGACACAAGCTTGAAGAACAGTGGACCTACGAGCCACATGCCGAGAATGGCAGCAATTGAGTAAGGCAATGTCTGCAATTTTCCCGAGTACTCAACATAGTTGATCCACAGTAGAGCCACACATAACAATAGAATTATAAGACACAATGCGCTTTTCCAGAGCACTGTACTCCGGCGATAGCATAAATGCTGATCACTATACTCAGCTGACTCACGCTGCAAAAAGCACTCCTCCTTATTAATCATCTGCCTCAAAACCAAAACATGCCGCACTGCAGCGCAGGCGGCACATATTGGCATTCATTACCCTGGAATGGCCGTGTCACCACCGGTTTCCCGTGCATGGGCGTACAGATCGGCGTAGATACCCTGGGCTTCGATCAGTTGCTGATGCGAACCTTCCTCGACAATTTCGCCATGTTCCATGACCAGAATTCGGTCGGCGTGCATGACCGTAGACAGGCGATGCGCGATGACAATCGTGGTTCGACCCTGCGATACCGTCTCCAGTGCTTGCTGCACCAGCTGCTCGGTATGGGAATCCAGATTGGCGGTTGCCTCATCAAGGATGAGAATGCGGGGCTGAAATACCACGATCCGGGCAAAAGAAATTAACTGGCGCTCCCCGGCAGACAGACCACTGCCGCGTTCCGATAGGCGGGTATCGTAACCCTGCGGCAGCCGCGAGATCATGGCATGCGCCCCGACAAAACGACATGCCTCAATCGCCTGTTCCCTCGTAATATCCTCCCGAAACATGCGGACATTGTCAATAATGGAGCCTGAGAACAGGAATGGTTCCTGCTGAATAAGCCCCACAATACGGTGAAGTTTGGCCTGAGGCAGCTGCCTGATGTCTGTGCCGTCAATTTCAATGCTGCCTTGGTTTACATCGTAGAACCGATTAAGCAGGGAGATCAGTGTGCTTTTCCCAGCTCCCGTTGTACCCACAATGCCGACCATTTCCCCTGGATAGAGGTGCAGATTCAGATGCTGAATGAGTGGACGATCTGCCCGGTAGCCAAATGACACGTCGTTAAAATCAATCTGTCCCATCACGTGCCGTGGTTCCAGTGAGGAGGCGGTCCCTGGTTTTGGATCTGCGACCTCAGGTTTGGTATTCAGAATGTTCCAGATCCGATCCATGGAAACCGTAGTGGACTGGAACGTATTCCATTGCATCGTGATCTGGTTGATCGGCTGGAAGAACTGGCGAATATAACTGATAAACGCATAGAGCACCCCGACCTGCAGCGATTCACCCAGCACGGCGCGTCCGCCAAGCCATACCATCATTACCAGGGCGGCATTACCCAGGATGTCAAACGTCCGGTTGAAGATCACATTGGAACGGGCCTGCGTAATGTTGGCCTTCAAGTGAAGTTTGTTTTGCTCCGTGAAGCGTTTCTTCTGTTCTTCCTCCTGGTGAAAAGCCTGAATCAGAAACATGCCGGACAGGTTTTCTGCTGTAAATGCAATCAGACGGGAGAGACGGGTGCGGGCATTCTGATAGGCCTGGCGCAGCTTGCTGCGAAACAGGATCGCCACAATGGCGATAACGGGCAGCACAATCAGAGAGTAACCTGCGAGCACCGGATCAAGCTGGAACATGAAAAAGATAATGAGCACCAGCATCATGCCATCCCGGATCAGGCTGAGCAGAACCTGGGTGAAGAAGCTGCTGATCGTCTCCGTATCGCTGGACACATTCGTAACCAGACTTCCGATATGGAAGCGGTCGAAGAAGGACATGGACATTTTGGAAATGTGCCGGAAGAGGTCTTTGCGAATACGGGAGACGATGTTCTGACCGACATGCTGCAGCAAGTTATTTTGTACATAGGTGAAAATAAAGCTGATTACAGCCAGTGCCAAATAGATGGCAGCCAGCTTTACAAGAAATCCCACGCTGGTCTGGCCGATCGCCAGATGGTCATCAATAGCGATTTTGACCAGATACGGCTGAAGCAGATCGGCGGAGATCCCGAGCAAGGAGCAAAAAAAGATGCCCAAAAAAGCAAACCGGTGAGGTTTGGCGTAGCTCATCATCGCTTTGAAAGAAGAACGCTTGCTGGGTTCTTTTGCTGTGCCCGAACCAATATTGTTTCCGGACGAGGCCTGAGGTAAGGGGCTCTTGTCGGTATGGGTGCTGGCCTTATGATCCTTCATGATGCAATCCCTCCTCCTGCAAACGGTAGGTCGCAGCATATAGCCCTTCAGCGGCCATCAATTGCGAGTGCGTGCCTTGTTCTGTGATTTGCCCCTCATCCAGCACGATAATTTCATCCGCATGGCGGACGGCACTGATGCGATGGGAAATAATCAGGGTGGTCTTGCCTTTACCAATTTCCCTCAGGCTTCGCAGAATGCCGCTTTCGGTGACAGCGTCAACCGCACTCATGCTGTCGTCGAGAATGAGGACCTGGGCTTTTTTGATCAATCCCCGAGCCAGGCTGGTACGTTGACGCTGACCGCCGGACAGCGTGAGTCCGCGTTCACCAAGCAATGTGTCGAATTGATCCGGGAAGCGAATAATGTTGTCGTAGATCATGGCCTGCCTTGCACTGCGTTCCACGGTATCCAGTGGTACCTCCCGGTCACTGAATGCGATGTTGTCACGAATGGTGGTGCTGAACAGGAAACCATCCTGCGGGACATAGGCAATGCGGGAACGAAGACTTTCCAATGACAGCTGACGAATGTCTGTGCCATTCATTCGAATCGTGCCTTCAGGCGGTTCATATGTACGAAGCAGCAGTTTGACCAGGGTGCTTTTACCGGATCCGGTTTTGCCCACAATGCCCACGGTCTGTCCGGCCCCAATCTTCAGACTGATGTGTTTAAGTGCGGAAGCCGAACTTCCCGGGTAGGAGAAGGACAGGTCTTCAATGGTAATGTCATTCACTGCATTCAGCGTTTTGGCCCCGGAAAATTCCCGGACATCCGGTTCTTCTGTCAGCAGATCGTTAACCCGTTCGAGGGAGGCTCCCGATCGCTGCATGGTATTAATTACATTGCCAATCTGCTGAAGCGGTCCCATGATAATCCGCAAATATAGCGTCAACGCGACAAAGCTTCCGAGTGTAATGGAATTTTGCATCGTCAGAATTCCGCCGACAAGCAGGGAAACGACCAATGAGATGGCTCCGAGCAATGGCAGCAGCGCCTGAAAGAGGGAAGAAAGGCGAACGAGTCGCAATTGCTTTTCCTTAATGGCATCTACTGTTGCACCAAATCGAGCACGGGCACCGTCTTCAATGGCGAAGGTCTTCGTCACGCGAATTCCGCCGAGCTGCTCTTCCGCAGATTCGGTCATGTTCGCAAGAGCGTCCTGCACATCACGAGACCGCTTGCGAATGCGGGGACCGAAAAACACAACCAGAAAGGGTATGGCCAGCAGGGGAACGATACTGATCAGAATAAGGCTCATTGGAATTCCGCTAAGAAGCATCATGACGATACAGGATATCAGCAGGAATGTGGCATTCGTCATCATCGTCACTCCGTTGGAAATGGCCTCGCGTACGGAGGTGACGTCATTCATGACATAGCTGAGCAGTTTCCCGTTTCCCTGCTTGGAAAAATAGTGCTCGCTCAATTCGGAAAACTTGCCGAAAATGCGTTCACGCGTCATGAATTCGAAGCGGCGTCCAAGTCGCATGATCATGAACTGTCCTGTTCCGAAGAGAAGGTTGTAGGCAATGGCTATGGCGAGAAGCCAGAGACTGTAACGGATGACCGTATTCATTTGAAGCGTATTCTGCATGAGCTGGTCCGTGAAACTGCCCAGAATACGGGGCAAAGAAGCCTGACCGACATTGGAGACAATGATCAGCACAACGGCAGCCAGATACACGGGCCAGTTGGAGACGACATAGCTTCGAAGCAATCCTGTCTTGGACATATCTTGGTTCTCCTTTGTTCAGGTGGAAGTTAGGTAAGGTACGGAGGCAAGAAAAGGGCCGACACCTGAAATTAGCGCGTCGTGCCCTCTTACTTTATGCGATCCAGTTTGCTGTTTATCCGTCAAATCCGTGATTTCTTCTTTTCTTATTTTTGCGCTAATCCGAATCATTGTCAACGAAGCAGGGAAGAAGGGCATGAAAGTGAAAATTCGCAGGCCATACAGACATGTATATGTAGTTTTTTGCACAAGATTACCCTAATGTCGAATTCTCTGAAACATTTTCTGAAGGGATCCCGTCTGTAGGATTGAAGAATCCAAAAATAGGGTTTACTAATCTTAGGAGGTGCCAGGAAATGAAACATAAAAAAGGATTGGCTGCAACACTTGCGCTTTGCGTTTCTCTGACGGCAGGAGGTGCTTCTGTTCTCGCTTTTTCGGATGTAAAAGATGAAGGACAAAAAACGATTGTCGATGCCCTGAAATCCAAAGGGATTGTCAGCGGGGTGACGGCGGATCTGTTCCGTCCGGATCTGGCGTTATCCGAGCCGCAGGGTGTTCAACTGATCGTGAAGGCATTTGGATTGAAAAATGAATATGCTGCTGCATCCGCGCAAAACAAAATTAGCCCGGATACCTGGTATGCAGATGCTGTACAGGCTGCAACCCAGAATGGTCTGTCGATCCCAGTAGAATTGAATCCACAAGGCAAGATGACACGCGAGCAATTTGTAATTTTGCTTCATGAAGGCATTAACACAACCGGGAATTATCCGGTGATCATGAAGTATAATCTTGTTAAGGACGAAAATAAAATTGGTAAGGACGCCATATCTGCAGTCCAGAACCTGCTGAACATGAACATCATCGAACTGGATAAGGACGGTAACTTCCGTCCAGATCAGTCGCTTACCCGTATGGAGGCTGCAAGCATGATCTTCAATGCACTTGAATTTGTGGATAAGCACGGCAATGGCGGCTCGGCTGAGCCGGCTCCCGAGACTCCGGGCGAAGGCCAGCAAGCCATCGTACCTGAAGTGACCACAACGAAGGTTGATGACAAAACAACCAAGGTGAAGCTCACTGCTGAAATGCCTCATCCTGGTTACGGTTTGAAGATTGATGACGTCAAACTGGAGAAGGATGGACGTGCCATCGTGCTGTATTCCATCGTTCAGCCGGATCCGGACATGATGTATCCAATGGTCATTACGGAAGTTACGGCAGAGACAGACATTCCGGCCGGGTATACTGCTGAAGCACAGCCTTCCGGCAAGTAAGCCAGATTGTTTTCGGGATTTAGCTAGGTTGATTCAATGTAAGAAACGACTCATTTGCTAGAATATACTTAAAACCCACCGCGGCCAGATCAACATGGACGGTGGGTTTTTGGTTTGTTTTGATTAGCAGCTTATGAAAGATTACTCTGGTGTCTCCTCCAGCGGTTCGTAATCAAACCAATCGAATTGGGCTGGCGTACCTGCACCGGATGGAGCATGGGCATACATGGCGATGATGATGCCGGTGAAGCCGCCGGCCACTTCGGTAGAGAGCAGATGGGTTTCACCAGATCCAATCCAGATGTCCTCCCCTAACTCTTGCTGCAGGTAGAATTTGAATTGATTGCGCTCTGTCCTGATTCTTAATTTCACAAGGCCGGTTGCACAGTCTTGAACTTGTTCGGTTTGTAATGAACCTACGGTTCGGCGAAAGACGATTTTCTTCTGTCCGTTGATCCGCTTAATCGCCAGATCATAATGATATTTTCCATTCATAAAGGCCGTTAATCCGGCTTCTTCATCATCCTGAAGAGGGTCATAGTTCAGCTCGGCAGCCATGCTGCATTGGAAATGACTCAGACGCCGTCCAACAAATGCGGGATTCCCCAGATCATGAAGGGAAAGGGAGTTTCCACATAAGGTCAAGTGGCCTGGATGCGTCGTTAGTGACCAGCTTCCTGGGGCGGGGTTTCGCAGGAATACCCAGTCCAGCCCCAGCGTGGGCAGGTCAAAATGGTCCCGAACCGGCGGTAGTGGCCATGGCGTTTCCGGCAGCTTCGGTCCGGTCATAACAGGCTCCATATGACCGTTATAACCGATGATAGGCCAACCATCTTCAGTCCATGTGACGGGGGCGAGAAACGTCTCACGCCCCAGATGATGCCGCAGCGGGTAGGCAGCGGGACGGATGCCGAGGCAGACCGCCCACCAGCTTCCATCCTGAATCTGGATGAGGTCTGCATGCCCGGTCGCATGGATGCTGGTCTGCATGCTCCGGTTGGACAGAATCGGATTGGATGGGCATGCTTCATATGGACCGTAGGGATCATTACTTCGGGCAATGGTAACCATGTGACCATATTCCGTACCACCCTCAGCGATCATGAGATAATACATGCCATTTACTTTGTACAGATGGGGTGCCTCAGGTGCGGCTCCTCCTGTTCCTTTCCAGATTAATCGGCTGTCGGTTATTCGTTCCCCTGTTGCGATGTCGATCTCACACTGATAGATGCCTTCACCTTCTGCACCGTTACAGGCAGATTGGAAGTATACCCGGTCATGTTCATCGAACAAAAGGGAAGGATCAATCCCAGCTTGATCAACATAAATGGGTTCCGACCAGGGGCCTTCAGGCTGGCGGCTGCGAACATACAGGTTGCCACCTGCACTTACATTGGTCGTTGTCATATAGAACCAGCCGTCATGATGCCGGAGGGTTGGCGCATAGATTCCACCAGAGACCCATGCGTTTGCCAGTGAAAGCTGTTGTTCAGATGTAAGCACATGACCAATCTGCCGCCAGTGGACCAGATCCCGGCTGTGAAATATGGGTACTCCAGGGGAGTATTCGAAGGTACTGGTCACCAGATAATAGTCTTCATCTACCCGGCAGATACTCGGATCAGGATAAAAGCCCGGTATCACGGGATTGCTGTATTTCATCATTTTATTACTCCTATTCATTCCATAGTTTAACGCGGTCCTGCACATATTTGGTGAATCCTTGTTCCATTTTCTCAACTCCGACGTCAATCAGCATCTGCTGATAGTCATTCCAGATGGCCTCGAATTCCTCCGGTTTGGCCATGATCGCCTGTGGAATTTGCCTCCATGTAATGTCCTTGACCTTACTCGAGATAATGTTGATATCATCCTCACTTGGCACGGAGATGTTCCATACGGCTCCCCAAGGTTTTGCCGGAAAGTCCTTTTCATTCGGGAACAAATCCATCCATGTTGTGGCACCATAGGCTTTCAGCGTTTCTTTATCGGCATCCGTGTAGTTTTCCACGATCTGTTCCGGGAAGTTTTTGGTGTAATAGTTACCGGTAGAGTCTTTGACGCCGTCTCCATAATGAGCGCCGAGGTTCGTGTAAAAGCCGACTCCCGATTCCCTGCTGAAAGCAATGTTATCATTCACGATACGCTCCTGTACTTCAGCGGGAACAACACGGGTTCCATCCTTGATTTCATAATGCTTGCCTTCAATGCCCCAATTGTTCAGTACCTGGGCTTCTTCTGAAGCAAGGTAGTCCAGGAACTTGATTGCCCGGACCGGATCTTCGCAATCCACGGTGATCCCTACACCCCAGCCCGCCATAAAGCCCGTGGATTGGTAACGGTTATCCTTGTATTGATCTGATAACATGACGGAATAGTGTCCGTAAGTCTGATCATTTTTCCCCGCAGCTTTCAATGCCTTTTCTCCGTCAGCGTAGCCCCAGTCCACATCGGTCAGTCCGATCACCCGGCCAGAAGCGACCTTGGACAGATACTGGTCATTCTTCTGCACAAAAGATTCCTTATCCAGCAATCCGGTATTGTACATGTGGTTCAGCCACTGGAAATATTCCTTCTCGCCCTCTGTGCGGAAATGATAAGTAGCCTCATAGGTATCCGGATCGATATAGTACTCACCATCGCCTGATTTGCCGGTCGTTTCGGCAGCCTGGTTCGTTACGGTAATCTGAATGTGCCAATCGTCCGCATTCAGCGTCATACCGATGTTTGGATTGCCGTTTTCATCGATAGGATGTTTCTCCAGATAATTGCGGATGACATTCTCGTAATCCTGTAACGTTTTGATTTCCGGATATCCTGCTTCCTTTACAGCTCGATGCTGAAGCTGGAAGCCACCGCCTGCAACGAAGCTGACTCCATCAATGGCAGAGTACGTTGGGATGACGTAGATAGAGGGGGCCTCGTTGCTGTGGCGAAGCCGCTTGATTTCGTCGCCAAACAGTTTTTTGAGGTTGGGAGCATGCTCTTCAATCAGATCAGTTAGATCAAGCATGGCCCCGGCATCAATTAATTTGTCCAGATCCCCTTTGGGACTGATCAGGTCAGGGTATTCACCACTTGCCGCGATCAGTGCCAAGCGCTGGGAAGGATCCGACATGGCGAACTCTGCATTCAGCGTTACACCTGTTTGTTTCGTAATTTCCTTCCCGACATCATCCTGCATGTTGCTCCAATTCGGATTGGCATCGGCGCCGAAGAACGTGAAGGTTACCGGAGCTGTTTCATTACCGCTGGAATTTCCATTCGTTGAACCTTCACTGCTGCATCCTGCAAGTAAGGTGAAGGAGAGTGTAAGCGCGACTGACCATTTTGGAATTTTTGTAAGCGATTTAACCATGCTAACCCCCTGAGTTGTCCGTTATATTTTTGAATGCGTTTACAAATTTGCCCTTAAAAAAAGAATGGGCTGACTGTAGAGCAGAATCATGATCATGTGTTTTTAACCTTCGATACCTCCTCAATCTGTCTATCACTGGCGTCTCTACATGATGAATTATATCGGTGGAGTAAGGTGGGTACCTTGATTTTTCGGTCTTGGAGTAGCATGATATAGACATTCATTCCAAGCCGGAATCGTGGAGGAGAAACGATTGAGCAGCACGTATCTGAACTGGTTTACATCTGACTTGCAGTTTCCATTTTATATTCAGTACGGTGGGCATGAGGAGGATACCGAACTGCATCAGCACGTCGATTTTTCGGAGCTCGTGATTGTGCTGAACGGTAATGCGACTCATGTTGTAAATACGGAGGAGTATTTTATTAAAAAGGGTAATGCCTTTGTCATTAACGGTTCCACACCTCATGCCTACAAGGACCCTCATGATTTTAAGATCTGCAATATCATGTTTAGACCGGAGATGCTTGCATCGATTGGACCGGACCTGAAGAAATCGAATGGGTATCAGGCTTTGTTTGTCTTGGAGCCATACTATCGCAATATTCACTCTTATCCTGGCAAGCTAGCACTGCCCATTCCCAGTCTGGAGTATGTGGAATCGCTGATTGCAGTAATGATTGAGGAGTATCATGGCAAGCTGCAGGGGTATCAGACGATGCTGCTCTCGCGGTTTACAGAGCTGGTCGTCTATCTGTCGAGGCATTATGATACGCAGGAAAAGGGGATTGAGGGCAACCATCTGATGCACTTGGCCAATGCCATATCTTATATGGAAGATCATTATTTGGAGCCATTGACGCTTGAGGCGATTGCGGGTAAATCGAATATCTCGGTAAGACATCTGAATCGAATCTTTCGCTCCCATTATCAGATGACGCCAATCACCTACATGTTGACGCTCCGCCTGGAGAGAGCATGCAGCTTGTTGAAACACAGCAGCTTGACCATAACTCAGATCTCCTATGAATGCGGATTTAATGACAGCAACTACTTTACCCGTCAATTCCGGAAGGCATATGGGGTCTCCCCCAAGGCATACAGGCAAGATCACTCCGATTAATCATCATTGTAAGTTACCAAGATGAAGTAACCAGAATCATTTTTCAACGTATACAATCCATAGCTGAAGAATTCATCGAACATACAGGAGGAACACATATGGATTCACGTGAAACATTGGATCAGGAGCTTGAACAGATTTTGAAGTGGGAAAAAGAACAGAAGGATTTGTTTATTTGGGATAAAATCGGGCGTTTGCCATTTGCGATGCTGGATAAAGTTATGCCAAAAGTGATCAAACAAAAGATTGGCGATGCCCTGAACGAAGTTGGCCAGTATGTACAGAACGGCGGCAAATTTCTCGTTCAGAAAAAGAAAGTGGCCAAGCTGCTTCAAGAGGAAGCGAAGAAATCCGGTTATTCCATGACGGACAATACCTATCGTCTGGAAGAGGATGCCGAAGCAGAAGGGACTGCAAAAATTCATAGTGTGGAGCATCTGCCGCTTGAGGTGTTGGACCGTGTGGCGGACAACATTACGGAGAGCCGAACCAAGTTTGCCGCAGCACAAGGTGCCGCAACAGGAATTGGCGGCATTGTAACGATCGCAGCGGATATTCCGATGGTGATGGGGCTTTCCCTGAAGGTACTTCAAGAGATGGCATTATGTTACGGATATGATCCCGACGATCCACAAGAGAGGATATTTATTGTGAAATGCCTGCAATTCTCCTCCGCCGACATCGTAGGCAAGAAGGCGATTATCGATGAACTGGCCGAGTATGACAATCCGGACAAGCAGGTACAGGTCGTTTCACAGATGCAGGGCTGGCGTGAGGTTTTCAATTCCTATAGTGAATCCTTCGGTTGGAAAAAGCTGTTCCAGCTTATCCCGATTGCCGGCATGGTGTTTGGTTCGGTAAGCAATAAAAACACGATTCGGGATGTTGCCGAAGCAGGTAAAATGTTATACAAAAAAAGGCTAATTCTTCAGCGCTTGAAGTAATAAACCACTTCATAAATAAAAGGGCTCCCGCTAATCTGTATACCAGATTAAAGCGGGAACCCTTTTTGGCGTTTATGAGGTTTATATAAGTGCAGTATCAGTAACTTTTTTTATTCTTCACTGCCGTTTTCATCCGCCCAGCGTTTCAGTACCTTATCCGAAGGCAGCAGGAAGGTGAATATGCCGATCAGCGGCAGGAAGCTGCACATCTGCATGACTGGAGATACACCGAACACGTCGATCCAGTTTCCCAGGACAAGCGCACCGAGCCCTCCCATACCGAATGCGAGCCCGGTGATCAGACCGGAGACGGTTCCGATTTTGCCCGGAATAAGCATTTGAGCATAAACCACGGTCACAGAGAAGCTGGACAGCATGATGAATCCGATAATGGTCAGCAGCACGCCGGTCCAGAACAGATTGGCATAGGGCAGCAGCAGCGCCAGTGGAGCGGCTCCGGCCATCGACAGAAAAATCATATTGCGTTTGCCGAAGCGATCTGCGAGTGGACCTCCGAAGAACGTGCCGAGTGCGCCAGCGGCTAGGAACAGGAAGATGTAGATCTGTGCATCCTCTGTGGAGAGGCTGAACAATTCCTTCAGATTAAACGCATAGAAGCTGCCGATGGAAGCGACATACCATGAACGAACAAAGACGAGCAAAATAAGAATCGTGATGGCAGCAGCTATCTTTTTGCGAAGTGCCGGATTGGGGGCACGACGGGCAGCCGCCTGTTTGCGGAGATACCCTCCCGATTGCAGCATGCGGCCGTACCAACGTGCGATATAGATCTGTACAGCGATCCCCATGGCTGCAATGCCGGTGAACCCGATGGCGCCGAACAAACCAAACGGGATGAAGATCCATCTCGTCAAGAGCGGAGCAAGAGACTGTCCGGCATTGCCGCCCACCTGGAAGATGGATTGTGCGAGACCCCGACGGGGTCCTGCGGCCATATGGGAGACCCGGGAACCTTCCGGGTGAAAAGCTGCCGAACCAAGGCCGACGAAAATGACGGAGATCAGGACAGCCATATAACTGTCAGCAAAAGCCAGCAATAGCATACCGGTGAACGTGAAGCCCATACCAATCGGCAGAATTGAAGGTGTCGGCTTTTTATCTGCAAACCAGCCAACGACCGGCTGCATAATGGATGCGGTGAAGTTGATGGCGAAGGATATCCATCCGATCTGTGTATATGTAAGATGCATGGAGTCTTTCAGGATTGGAAAAATGGCCGGAATGACAGACTGGATCGAATCGTTAAACAAATGAACCAGACTGATGGCAATCAAGATCCGGTAAACGGTGCTCTGGGCATCCAATCCGGGTTGGTTTTTCGAACGCATGGCAGCGTCCTTGGATAATGAAGTTTGCATGGACATGTACTTTTCTCCTTTGGTCGCGGTCACGAGGGATCAGCGCCTGATCGTGTATTGTGCCTAAGCATATTGTTACATAATAGGATAGATTGTTGGAGGCGACAAGGGGAACAGGTGAAATAAAGAAATTACATATATCATATTAACCGTTCTTTATAAGTTCGATCTATAGATTGAGCGATTCAGGTTTACATAAATAAAAGCCGAACGTCTTCTGAGTGAAGAGTTCGGCTTTATGTGTTCTATGATTTTATCTATGCTGCACAGCGAACAGAATTGCCTGAGAATTAACGGTTATCGATCGTTTCCGGATACATATCATGATTCATCATGCGGTGCTCAGCCATCTGTTCATACTTGGTTCCCGGCTTGCCGTAGTTGGTATACGGATCAATGGAAATGCCGCCGCGCGGCGTGAATTTGCCCCAAACCTCAATGAAACGCGGGTCCATCAGCTTGATCAGGTCGTTCATGATAATGTTCACACAATCCTCGTGGAAATCCCCATGGTTGCGGAAGCTGAACAGGTACAGTTTAAGCGATTTGCTCTCTACCATTTTCACATCGGGAATGTAGCTGATATAAATGGTGGCAAAATCAGGCTGACCCGTGATCGGGCACAGGCTCGTGAATTCCGGGCAATTGAATTTTACAAAATAATCGCGGTATGGATGCTTGTTATCAAAGCTCTCCAAAATACCGGGATCATACTCAAACGTATATTTCACACCCTGGTTACCCAGCAGCGTTACATCTTTCATTTCATCAGGTTGTCTCGTCAATGTGTTAACTCTCCTCGTTCCGTTCAAGCGCGAAGCTCTCCGGTGTATATGATAGGAATTCCAACTCTTATATTCAAATATATTCAAAGCCTCTGGTTGTTTCGGGAAAAATGACATCATGCCGCCCATTCCACCCAAGCTGCCCATGCAGCCGATCAGACGCCGCGTTTGTTTCCCCACACCAAGGTGTGCAGCTGTGGAAGCACACGGACATCGTTCAGGTCATCTGATGCACTGACTTGATCAATCAGCCACTCATAACGGGCGAGCAGCGACGAAGCCAGATCTGGCGTCTCTTCAGAAGTGACATCCGGATTTCCGGTCTGCAAAAACAAATCGGTAGCCGGATACCGTGCATGCACGCGGCGGGCATAATCCAAGTCTACTTCATCGAAGATGACAATTTTCAGGCTGTGGCTGCGTCCTGCAGGGCCTGTGGACAATCGCTGAATGAGATCATCCAGCACGTCCCAATTGGTGTCCATGCCGGAGCTCGGCGGTTTGGGGGAGACGGTGACTTCGTCAATGTCCGCCAGCCAAGGCTGCCAGCGGGAGCCCTGCGTCTCCACCGCAGTGCGAATGCCGTTCTCCCGAAGTAAAGAAACCAACCCACCTAGCGAAGCCAGCAGGGCGGGATTCCCGCCCGAGATGGTGACATGGGAGAATCGCGAACCGCCAACGCGGCGCAATTCAGCCCATACGCCCTCCGGTGTAATCATCCGGATCTGGTCCTTGCCACTGCCGTCCCAGGTAAAGGCAGAGTCACACCAGGAGCAGCGATAATCGCAGCCTGCGGTGCGAACAAACATCGTTTTCTGCCCGATGACCATGCCTTCGCCTTGAACGGTCGGACCGAAAATCTCCATGACAGGGATGCGTGCTTCTTTACTTCGTACGTTGGAAGCGGAAGCCGCGTTTTCTTGCACGCTACTCATCGATCATCCACTCCCGTCTAGCCTCGGCATAGCTGGTGGGTGTCTCGTAGAGGCGTACAAATTCGGTTCGGCCACCCTCAGTAAGTCCTGCATACGGCTCAGTCTGCAGTGCCTGTTCCATTTGTTCGAACAACCAGACGACCATGTTTTCAGCCGTGGTATTCATAAGGGGAAGGGTCTCGTTCAGGTACTGATGATCCAGATATCCTTCAATTTGTGTTTTCCATATATCCTTGATGTGTCCAAAATCAACTGTCAGTCCGGTCTCGCCCGGATAACCGCTGATACCAAAAACGACTTTATACGTATGGCCGTGCAAGTTCTTGCACTTGCCTTCATAACAATGCAGGTGGTGCGCAGCATCGAAGGTGAACTCTTTGCTGACAAGTACACGTTTGCGGTGATAACGCAGCTGTGAAGGCAGGATATCCTCCCCAATCCGCTGCAAATGCTCAACAATGCGGAACGTTCCTGGCTCTCTCATCGTACATCTGCTCCTACAGATGCACCAGCAGAGCGCTGCTCCACGTAGCGATCCAATCCGGCTTTGCGTAGTTTGCATGCAGGACATTCACCGCATCCATCTCCAATAACCCCGTTATAGCAGGTCAGTGTCCGCTCGCGTACATAATCGAAGGCACCGAGATCATCTGCCATTTTCCACGTTTGAGCCTTATCCAGCCACATGAGCGGAGTATGAATGACAAACGGGTAGTCCATCGACAGGTTTAGCGTTACATTCATGGATTTAACAAACGAATCCCGGCAATCCGGATATCCGCTGAAATCTGTCTCACATACGCCGGTGACCAGATGACGCGCTCCTTTTTGCTTTGCCAGAATGGCGGCAAAACTGAGGAAAAGCAGGTTGCGTCCATCCACAAAGGTACTGGGCAGCTCACCTTCTTCATGCGTAATTTCCACATCCGTACGGGTCAATGCATTAGGTGCGAGCTGGTTAAGCAGACTCATGTCCAGCACGGTTTGCTGTACATTCAGATCGCGTGCAATTGCAGCAGCACATTCGATCTCCAGCTTATGACGCTGTCCATAATCGAAGGTTACCACCTCAACTTCAGCAAATTGCTGTTTGGCCCAGAACAGACATGTGGTACTATCCTGACCGCCGCTAAATACGACGACCGCTTTTTCTTCGTTTAACATAAAAAAACCTCTCCATCTTCTTAAGATCAATCCATGCATCTAGGCACAGAGTGTCGGAAGAACAGAGAAGTTCATGAACTGGCATCCATCAAAAAACACACCTTTCCTTAAGCTGCCAAAAAAACAGCACGGTAAAAGTGTCCTTAGTTTTTTACGTACGTCATGCACGGTGTACGCAAGACTTGTAATGACCTGCAGAAGGTCAAGTCTTATAGAGGGAGTTCGCGAACCTCTCCCATGCCAGGAGGCATGGATTTTCTTCTTCAATTGTCTGAACCATTATAACACGAAACCGCCCGGTGACTACCCCGCATGTGTAATAAATGCGGATCACCGAGCGGTTCATTTAATGATTACATTGCCGAAGGGAATGACTTCCTTGAGGATGCGTTTGAATAGTCCTTCATCATTCAAATCCCGTTCCAGTCTGCTATTCTCCCGTCCTGCCTGAAAGAGCACCGAGCCCTGTCCCGTCATTTTCCAGTGGTAGTTCATATGCTGGCTGGCGAGATTATTTCCATACACGGTAAGTTCCAGCTTGGCATTCTCGGGATAGGCTATGATGCTGCCTGCATCTACGTAAAGCGGGGCGGTCGGATGTAGTTCCTGCTGGCAGACCTGGCCTTGGGTTAACAGTCCAATCTTGCCTTTGCCTGAAAATTTCAATTTGACAGCATCTTGAGTGATCAGCATGTTCTTGATCTTCTGGATCTTGGTATGCATGGTCACGCCGTCTGAGTAAAAGAAGAGATGCCGAAAATCGTAAAGCAAATCGCTTTCCTCGGTAAGCTCCACTTCTTTCATGGTAAATCCGGGAGGGAGTGCAGCCACAAACTGGCAAGGTCCCGTGATTTCAGACTTGATCAGCTTTTTTTTACGGACCATGCCTGAGATGTTCATGAACTTGTCATTGCGGCTGCCGCTTGATCCGCGAAAGGCAACGATTTGCTGTGGATGCAGAATATGAAGCAGGTCATCCTGGATCAGCGAGAAGGTAACCACTTGTCCAGCTCCTCCGGCTTCAGCAGTGTTCAGGTGTATGTGCATGTGCTTGCTCCTGTTCTTTTATGCTCGGCCCGAACGACGACGCATTCCCCAGCGCATCACGCGAATCAGAACAAAATAGCCTAATATGAGGACAATCACGGTGATAATCATCGTTTGAATTCGTTTGGTCGTGGCATTTTTGGCATCTTGATCTTCCTGCAGTTTCGTGACCATATCCGTCAGCTTCTGGTTTTGTTCTATTAATTGCTCGTTCTGGGCCTTGAATGCTTCAACATTGGCCTGGGCTTGTCCCAATTGAGCAGAAGTTTCATTCAGTTGGTTCAGTGTCTGCTGGTAGCTTTCCTGCAGGGCGTTCACTTCACCGGGGAGCTCGGAAACACGTTCCCACCCGCTGTATATATCAGAAAATATATTGGCACTAGCTGCACTTACTGTAGAGGACAGCGTAACGGTAAATAAAATGCATGTGGTGAATAACACCCGAATAAAATGACCCTTCATGGGTTTTGGCATCATGGGCACCTTCTTTCGGTGAGGTTTATCGTCTGCCGAATTCGTCGTCATTTGTTGAAATACGGCTCTTACATTATACGCCAAAAGGGGCGCGTTGGGTTCAGGACATTGCAAATTTTCAAGATGGATAACTTGTTTAATTCAGAGATAAGCAGGGTAATATACGTTCAAGGCAGCGCGCGGACAGTATGAACACATATTATTACCCCGGTTCCGGGTGCTTGCCATTCACAATGACGAAAATAATAAAAAATAACAATATATCCGATTTTAGAAGAAGATCGTGAACGAAGGAGAAGAAATTTATGTATACGACAGAGCAAACGACACCAACCAAAACGATTATGATTACCGTAAATGGCGAGCCAATCGGGCGTAAATTAATCATTGATAGCGTGACCTATGCACCTGTGACAGAACCGGAATGGGCAGCATCCATTACCGAAATGGGAATCAATCAGCCTACTGTATAAGTTGGGACTTGTCATAAATATGGAGAGGGAAAGCTTGGTATAATGCCAGGCTTTTTCGTCGTTTTATGTCGGATTTAGACGGATTTAGGGATGAGAAAACATTTAAATGTAAAAATATTATGCGAACATATGTTCCGTGACAATATAGTGTCCATTCACCCTGATAACTTATAAGATAATACACATAAATCGGGGGAGAGACTACCAGTGAACTCAGTCTTTGAAGTATGTTATTCGTGGAACAGAGAGGCCATACCGACAGGGGGGGCCGACCCCGTATATATGATGGTGGAATGGCGTTACGGGGCCCCTGCCAAAAGACTTAGGAAAGTAGCACCTAAAATTGTGTCAAGAGACATGGAGCTTTTGCTCAAACCGGAATTTGGAATTGAACTCAAAGGGATATATGGTTGCCGATCTAAAGAGACTGATATCGGCTTTATTCTGCGGCTCGGCGATGTATACAAGGGGGAGAGCAAGCAGATTCTCCTCGAATTTGCCATGGGCCCTCGTGCGTCGGGAAAAGCAGCCATATGCTCTGCCTACTGGAGCACACGCAAAGTGAAGCAGAGTCAGAGAGTGCTGCTGCGCCGTGAGCAATTGTATATTCAATATACCAGCCACCTGGGGATGTTAAGGCAGCCTGAGGATCCGAAGGTGGAGAAGACGATTAAATTAAGTGAGACCGTGCCGCTGATTAAACAAGCCCTGCGGGCCTATGAAAGAGGCCGTGCACAAGAAGGAAGCAATCTGCTTCGCAGGCATGCAGATGCCTTGTTGATCGAGGCGGCACGCAAGCAGGATCTGGATTATTACCAAGAAGCTGAGATTGTGGAGAAGCTGCGTTACCACTACGGAATTACGTATGGTGGAGCGTACAACAGCCACGAAAAAACCATGTTATGTGAATAGGGACAAAGAACTACTGATGACGATATGAAAATGGGACGTTTCTACATAGATTTTAAAGGTGAAAATAAAGAGTAAGTCGAATGTACTATAAATCATGATCAACAATTGGATGGGGTTGTATCGAATTTTTTGACAAGATAGTGGAGGGTCCGGCAAAATGACAGACCGACTGATCCGATTAATGCGCATTATAACTCTCGTGCAGGCGAAGCCGGGGATCCTTGCCCGGGAGCTGGCCGAGCGATGCGAGACAACGGAAAGGACGATATATCGCGACATGGAGGCCCTCAGCGCAATGCACATTCCGATCGCCAATATGGGACACGGGAGAGGTTACATGTTTATCAGCAACTTCGCCATGTATCCGCTCAATTGGTCAGACGAGGAGGCCCAAGCTTTCGTCCATTTGGGTGAGGTTATGGATGATATTCGTCCTTTTCTGAAGCCGGCCTTCGAGAGCGCGTATGAGAAAGTGGTTGCTTCGAATCAGAAGAACAAAACGGAACGTGTGGAGTGGTCAGAGCAGATTAGCGGTTTATTCAAAACAGGGCTTCCCGCGTGGCAAAATGACACCGATGAATGGAAAAATAATTCCCTGGTAACCCTGCTCCAGGCCGGTATGTCACAGAACACTATCGAGGCAGAATATCTCACTCAAAACATGAAGATGGGGGTACGACTTGATCCCTACTGCCTGATCCCGCGTGAGTACCGTTTTGATCTGCTGGCATACTGTCACCTTTCGGAGATGCTGCGGATTTATGAAGTGGAGAACCTGCAAAAAGTAAAGATCTTGCCTCGTACATTTCGCAAAGATGACTTCCTTTTGCAATCCCATTTCCGTAAGCTGGGAGCCAGCCAAGGACAAGAATGGACTGCGTTCAAGATCCGTTTTTCCCGCGATGCAGTTGAACACGTGATGCAGCAAAAATTTTTGGTGCGTCCCATTCTTACCATGGAACCAGAGGGAACATTGCTGCTGGAAACCATTTTGGGTGATGATCAGGAATTTATGAGATGGCTTGGCCAATATGGACCAGAGGCAGAGATCCTTGAACCGGAGGGATACCGAAGCATCATGAAGGAACGCCTGAAACGCTGGCAGCAGTTATATAGCTAATGCCAGCGTGGACAGGCGTTCTTTTTCATAATTAGGCGGAAAGATGAAACAGGCTATTCATTGGTTTTGAACAGATGTGCCAGATTGCCAAAGGGTGAATCTTTCACATCGTCTTCTGTACTGCTGGAATAGACGACTTTGGAAGCAACGCCTTCATCATCAGCGGCACAGTTTGTTTCCAGACTGAAGCGGTCAAATTGATGCATAAATACTTTGGCGGTATTAATGGCGTCATCCAGTGCACGATGCTGGGTGCCGTCGAACTCGATTCCGCATAGTTCAAGCGCTTGAGCTAGTCCAAGCTGACGGAATTTGCCTTCCTTGCGAACGGTTCGCGACCACTGCTGTTGCAGGTCATTGTGGTTCGTGATCCAGGCAACGTCAAGTTGGTGTGTACGACAATGGGAAATCAGCTTGCTGCGGTCATCGGGTCCCCAGGAACACATGTAATATACTTCGCTTCCCATCCAGGCGATAAACTTTTGCAGTGCTTCAGGAAAAAGAGGAGCGGCATCAATATCTTTTTGCGTAATTCCTGTAAATTGAATGGTGTCGGTGGACAGCACCGACTTGTTGGAGGGACGAACATAAGTATGAAACGTGTCGGATACATATAAGCCGCCAGGTCCTTCCGTAACTTTTACCGCACCGATATCGATGATTTCAGAAGAGTAGCGAGCGTTACGGCTAACCGTAAATTCAAGATCATAGATAATATATGGCATAGGACAAGCTCCTTTATTAATAATACATGTTCTCTATCTCTCTATATTACAGGGAAGCCAGCGGGATGTCAGCATCATAGCGGAATTCTTCCTGCCCGTTATCTGCATGTCACGCAGCAGTTGACAATTGCTTGCAAATACACTAATGTGATCAAAAATGATAACAGCGATTAGTGAGGACATAATTACGTCAGCCAGCTTCAAGCAGAGAGGAAACCGTTTGGTGAGAGGTTTCTGTTGCTGCTTCGTAATTCCCACCTCGCGAGCTGCGGAGGAGAATGCCAGCAGGCTGCAACCTCCGCCGGATGGGCCCGTTACGCCTCAGAGGACTGCATGATCCCGTATCGCACATTGGTGAACGGGACGTTTGTTCAGCATGGCCGGGGAACCCGAGACATGTCAGCGAACGAAACCATGCAGTTAAATAAGGGTGGTACCACGACACATTCGTCCCTTGACGGATGTGTCTTTTTGCTGTTTATCCACTCATTTTCAAAAATGATCAGGAAGATAAGGGGTGTGGAATTGATGCATCAAAGTGAAATGCTTGTTCCAACATTACGTGAAGCACCGGCTGAAGCAGATGCAGCCGGACATCGCTGGCTACTTCGTTCAGGCATGATTCGTCAGCTGGCAGCAGGGATATACAGTTATTTGCCGCTGGGGCGGCGTATACTGCTCAACGTTGAACGGATCGTTCGCGAAGAGATGGACCGTGCCGGTTGTCAGGAAGTGCTGCTGCCTATTATGCAGCCGGCAGAGCTGTGGGAAGAATCGGGAAGATACAGCCAGTACGGCCCTGAGCTGATGCGTTTGCAGGATCGACACGATCGGGAGTTCACCCTTGGACCAACCCATGAGGAAGTGGTGACCGCTCTTGCACGTGATGAAGTGAATAGCTACAGGAAGCTGCCTTTTACGTTGTATCAGATCGGAACCAAATTCAGGGATGAACGGCGTCCAAGGTTTGGCTTGCTGCGGGGACGCGAGTTTATCATGAAGGATGCGTACTCTTTTGCTTCCGACTGGGAAGAGCTGGATCGTACGTATCAGGCGATGAATAAGGCATATTCACGCATTTTGGAGCGCTGCGGTCTGGAATATATTCGTGTAGAGGCGGACGCGGGCACCATCGGCGGTCAGGGGGAGACGCATGAATTTATGGCGCTGGCTGATGTCGGCGAAGATACGATTGTATCCTGTAAGCAATGTGGTTATGCTGCGAACCTGGAGAAGGCCGGATACCAGACATCTGGAGTTGTAACACAGGATACGGATGAATCCCAGTCCAATACCGCAGACTCATCGCTCGTTCGAATTCATACGCCTGCAATTCGTACCATTTCCGAACTCAGTTCCTTTGTCGGTGAGGGACCGGAGCACATCATCAAAACACTGCTCTATCAAGCAGATGGACAGCTGATTGCTGTGCTTGTTCGTGGGGATCACGAAGTCAATGACATTGCCCTGAAGCAGGTATTGGGTGCAGAAGAACTCACTTTGGCTGACGAAGCGGCACTTGCAGGACGATCGGATTTGAAGGTCGGTTTCCTGGGACCTGTCGGTCTGGATCTGCCAGTCGTCGTGGACGCGGATGTGGCTGTGATGGAAAGTGCCATTACAGGCGCCAACGAAGTGGATATGCACTTTTCGGGTGTTCGTCCAGGTATAGATTTTGTCTTGAACAAAGTCGAGCGAATTCGCTTCGCGGCTGATGGGGATAATTGTCCTTCATGTGGAGCAAAGCTTGTATTCACCAAAGGCATTGAAGTAGGTCACATTTTTAAACTGGGCACCAAATATAGTGATGCTATGAATGCTTCATTTTTGGACCGAAATGGTCGCCAGTGTGCCCCGGTGATGGGCTGTTACGGTATTGGGGTTTCTCGTCTAATGGCGGCGATTGCCGAGCAATATGCCGGAGAGGAAGGAATAAGGTGGCCGGCGGCCATTGCGCCATATCAGATTCACTTGATTCCGGTAAGCTGGAAAGATGAGCAGCAGCGTCAGCTTGTCATGGAACTTGAACAGCAGCTGGGCGATGCGGGATACACGGTGCTGACGGATGATCGGGATGAACGTCCTGGAGTAAAATTCAAGGACGCTGAATTAATTGGTCTGCCTGTACAGATTGTGGTTGGCAGGGGCGCTGCAGAACGGAATGTTGAAATAGGGTCCCACGCTCTTGCCAGTAAAGGGGAAACCAAGCGGATTAGCATGAGTGTGGAAGAGGCATTGAATCATGCCAAGGAAGTGCTCTAGCTCGGAAAGGATCTCATTCGTTGAAGGGTCATCACACGGTGAATTCGTGTCATAAAGTGGCATATTATATAGGTCCGCATATTATGCGATACTCCATTTTGGTCGTTTATTTTAGATTAAAATATCGAAACAAGGCCTATAGACATATGAATCAACAGATCCGTCTGCATAATATCGTACAAAATGACTATTCTTTACTACAGTGTATTTTGTATATTATCCTTTTTGAAATGTACACGTGTCGCGAAATTGATTAAAACGTGCAAATAAGTGCAAATATGCAAATTCCAATTGTTCATTTTGCTCGGCTCGAATACGGAAAAAACGCGTAATAGTGGCAATTATGCACATATTTTCTATAGTTCATGATTCGGGACTGAGGGAGCGTGTGTGCAGCAGAGTGGATTTGTGGATTTATTTTTGCCGTAAAGGTATTTCCAATCATTTATGCCTGTAAAACCCATAGGAAAGATGTATCGTTTCTTTCAAATGAGAAAAAAGGTGCTCCTTTAGCCAGGTTGGCTTGAGGAACACCCTTTTTCCGTTACTGCTTTAATACTTCTGGTCCAATCGATTGCTGGAGCGGATCACACTACTCGATCAATGCTCGGTTTAAGAAGCGGCAGGCAGTTTCAGTTGTTGACCTGGATAGATCCAGTGAGGATTTTTGATGTTGTTCAATTTTTGCAGCGCTTGCCAGGTTGTGTTGTATTTTTTGGAGATGGAGTACAGGGAGTCTCCGGATTTTACAACATATACTTTGGCAGGAGCTGGTTTGTTTGGTGTCGGTTTTGACGGTTTTTCTGGTTTTGGTGTTTCCGGTTTAGGCGTTTCTGGCTTCGGTGTAGTTGGAGCCGGTGTCTCTGTCTCTGGAGCTTCCGGTTCAACTGCAGGTGTTTTTGCTTCCTTGATTCGGCCATCTGTTTTGATGTCCACCGCGCCAAGCTTCTGCATGTATTCAATCAGTGCTTCGTCCATTGCACCGTACATGCCGGAGATGGTGTATTTGTTAAACATGGTGTACTCGTCACCGCCAACGGCTGTGAAATCGTTCGTAGCCAGTGTATAAGTGGCTTCCGGATCAAGGGCTTTGCCGCCGATCATCACGGAATGGACGCGGCTGCCTTCAGCAGCTGAAGCATCAATACTGAACGTCATGCCGGACACTTGCGGGAAGCCACCGCTTGGTTCCGGGTAAGAGGCTACGCCGTTTTCAAGGGCTGCCAGAACGTCCGATCCTTTTACTTCAAGCGTTACAACCTGATTACCAAAAGGAAGAACAGTGATGATGTCACCTTTGGTTACGATACCTTTTTCAATGGAAGCACGGATACCGCCGCCGTTTGTGAGCGCGATATCTGCATTGCTGACGTCACGAAGGGCATCTGCGAGCAGGTCACCCAGGTTGGTCTCACCAGCACGAACTTGTTCACGTTGACCATCAAGCAAGATCGCTGTATTGGCTACTTCTTCTTCAAGAATAGGTTCTTGTTCCTTTTGAATGGAGTTCACGAGTGCTGCTACTTTCTCATTCGGTTTAATATCTTTGGCTTCCGTTTCATCAATCAGCGTAGCTTGTTTCTTCGTTACCTTGCCACCGTCTACCCACAGATCGATGACACCTACGAAGTTGGTGTACTCTCCGGCACTCGCGATCAATGTTCCGTTATCGGAGACGAGACCGTCCTGCAGGATGGTGTGGCTGTGTCCGTCGATGAATACATCGATACCCGGAACTTCTTTTACTACTTTGAAGCTAGTGTCTGTACTGGAAGCATCTTGTCCAAGGTGTCCCAGAACAACAACCACATCTACTTTGCTGCGGATTTCGTTCACCAGAATTTTGGCTTCCGCAGCTGGATCTGTAATATCAAGACCTTCAACGTTCTTTGGATTTGTTTTGTACATTGTTTCAGGTGTAGTCAGTGCGATGATTCCGATTTTGACACCGTCAACTTCTTTGATGAGATACGGATCGAAGAGACGGGTTCCGTCTTTTTTCTTCACATTGGCACTGAGCATTGGGAAGTTCATCATGTCCGCAAGTTCGACAAGGTGCTCGGAGCCGTAGTTGAATTCGTGATTACCCGGAACGATGGCCTGGTAGCCCATTTCATTCATGACTTTGACTATACTCTCGCCGTTCACGAGTGTTGCAAAGGTTGTACCATGCACAGCATCTCCTGCATCAAGCAAAAGGGTATTGGGATTCTCGCTGCGGTATTTGTCAGCAATCCCTGCCACTTTGGCATAGCCCATTGCAGGTGAAGCTTCAACTGCACGTGCATGTGTGTCATTCGTATGTAGAATCGTAATGTGTGTACCTGTGCCCGGAGTTGTATCCGTTGCAGCGGCCGCAATTCCTACACTGCCAAACAGTAAACATACCGTTAGCAGAAGTGAAACGTAAGTTTTCCAGATTTTCATATGAATCTGTACCCTCCCAAAAATATGATCTGCCTGAGCTCTCGCACAGCTCAAATTGTATTTTAGCAGACAATGATTAGGAAATCTCGTGATTTACGTAAAAATAGGTAACCTGAAAGTGACATCTAATCGACTGGCTGGGAATTAAAGTTTAACATCCATCGGAAAGAAACATATGTTCTTATATAGAGTAAAAAAAATGCTGCGCTTCGCGCGGCAGTCCGGTACGCAAACAGAATTTCTCCAGGGATTCATCAGGTTCCGGCATGACTCCTGAAGTCAGTAATTGAATGGCGAAACGGTTGGCCTGTCTTTCCAGCTTGCCGGGAGCAAAATAGGAGTGCTCCTCCAAAAAGAAACGATTGATGCCTTTGTGCAACCGGTCATGTCCAAGTTCATGAGCACATACAAACCGCTGCCATTCCGGCGGCAGTTCACTGTGAATGACAATAAATCTGCGGCGGAGCTTGCGGAAATACAGCCCTTTGGTCGATTTGCCCAAATTGGTGAAACGGATCTGTATTCCAATGGCTCTGGCAATGCTGAAGGGGCAGTTTGTCCGGTGTTTTCGAATCAGCTTTGTTACCATGTCATCCATATCATCTCACCTGCTGCTTCATTGTAATCAGCTTTCTATGCCTCATTGGCGATGGTCTGGTTCATCGTTTTTCTTGCGTTTGTTCATTTGCTTGGCTTCCCAGAACAGACCCGTCAGCACATCCTTGATGCGTTTTTTGTCCTCATCATCCAGTGGGATCCCGTCAAACATCAGATCATCTTCGTCCTCCAGCATTTTCTTGAAATCACGCCGGTCTTTATACGTTGCCCATTCGGGGATGTCCTGAGTGTCGCCTGCTGCGTTTGCTGCTTCGATGTACCCTGCCTGTTTCATCATATCGGCATAGGGAACGGAGAGGGCATCTGCCAATTTGCGGATCGTGGCGGGCTTTGGAACACCGCGGACTCCATTTTCGATGCGTGAAATTTGCGAGTTGCTGATTCCTGCTGCTTCGGCGAGCTGATTGATGCTATAGCACTGCTGTTCCCGCAGTTGTTTCAGATAAGGACCAAAAGCGTGCTCCACAATTCATGCCAACTCCTTCAATTCGTATAAGCAACTGAATGATAGTTCAAGAAATCCCAGTTACACCGGGGCACTCCGCTGGCAGAACAACCTTCCGATCGCTGTTATCCCCGGATTTCCTTATCCCCTTTCGAAAGGGAGAAATCCGGTGATAAACGCGACCGCTAACGCTTCTTCAGGTTATTTCTGCCCTCTCCGTTAACGGTGATTTGGTAACAATCTTAAACTACAAAAATTCATCCTTATACGAGGGATCTGTAATTATCTGTACTATAACGTATATATACCATTAGGTAAAGGGAATTGAAACAATTATGCCAAAAGGTATAGAAAATAAGAGCGAGGGTTTTATTTTATCGTCAAAATGACCTAAAATGAAGGTTTACTCTAATCTCCAATAAGTGGTATCCTCAAATAGAAATACGAACAAGATACGAACATAACATTAAATTCGAACGATTTGTATGTACTGGAAATCGGAAGCTTCAAGGTGTGCTGCCCTGCGGAACTGATTCCAAAAGGCAACGCAAGAGACCTGGATAATGGCCGTTACTATCTGAACAAACTGAATAACCCTTATAAAGGAAGTGAAGCTTAGCGGGTTTCACTTTATATCTAACCCTTAAGGAGGAGAATGAATATGGAATTATTACTGCCTGAACTGGACCGACGTAAAACACAAACAGCCGTGGAAGCCGCGCTGGAGAAATATCGGATTTATAAAACGATTGCCTTTGAAGAACGTGAGGTCATGGTCACGGCCAGTTATACGGAACGTTTCCATGGTCCAACCAACATTACCGGGGATTCAACCGCCAGAACGGCGATCTATAATGTCGATGTACAGCGTGCACGTCAGGCGTATTGCGATACGATAGATTTTATCGTGTCTCGTCTAAGTGAGAAGGAGCGGGTACTGGTTTGCGAACGGTATCTGAAGGATGATGACGTGTTTGATTACAAAGTGTACAACCATGTATTTGATCCGCCTGTGAGCAAGGATACGTATACGAAAATCAGAACCCGTGCCTTCTATAAAATGGCCCTTGCCTTATCCGACCGGGGACTGATCAACGTGGAGCCACTATCCGTATCCCGAAAGAGCCGTCAAAAGCTTGGTTAACACGAAAAGAAGTTCATCCTTTAAACTCCCGAAATGATTGTATACAATAATGAAACAACAACACTTCGAGAGAAGAAAAGGAGAGAAATCCGTATGTCGCAAGATTCCGGAATGCAGGAATTGTACACGCTGAAGACCATTGCGGAGACGCTGAACACGTCCAATGACCTGAGTCCGATGCTGGATACGGTAGTAGGCAAGCTGCTGGAATTGACCGGACTTACGGCAGGCTGGGTGTTTCTCATTCGTGAGAGTGGAGAGTATTCGTGCATATCGGACTATAACCTGCCGCCGGCTCTGGTCCATCAAGACAAGGAACCGATGCGCTGTGGAACATGCTGGTGCGTTAACCGGTTCCGCGATGGGAAACTCAATAATGCCGTTAACATAATTAACTGCAAACGGCTTGAGGATGCCACCGAGCATCAGTGGGGAGACACGCAAGGCATCACCCATCACGCAACGGTTCCCCTGCGATCCGGTGACAAAATGATGGGACTGCTCAATGTTGCCGCACCCGGTAAGGAGCATTTCAGTGACGGGGAGCTCGCACTTTTGCAGGCAGTTGCCTACCAAATCGGCAGTGCCATGGAACGTATGCGATTATACCGTGCCGAGCAGAGAAGAGCGGATCAGTATGCCAGACTGGGGGAGTTCAGCAGATCGCTGGGTCTGGAACTGAACGAGTGCAGCAATGCTGACGATATGGCCAGGACGGTGGTCAAGCTGCTTGAACAGCACTACGAATGGCCTTTTGTTGCTTTGTTAGTCCAAAAGAATGGGATTTTCACTGTACAAGCTGCCCATGCCAGTGATTCGGAAGAGCTGCAGACATTTAACGAGATTCCTGCAGAGACAGATCGCTGGTTGCGCCGTGTGATTCAATCACATCGCGCTGGTATACTATCGGCAGAGGAGATTGTAGAATTGTCTCAAGTGTGCGGCACAATGCCTCGCGATTCCATTAGGTCGCCGGGTCTGGCTGCTGCCATACCTTTGAGTCCTCCCGGTGAAACGGCCGTGCTGATCGCCCAGCTTGACTCGGAGAGTGATTCTCTTCAGGCAGACCGGGAGGTTGTGGATGCGCTGGCAGAACATATTACAGCGTCTTGGGAAAGCCTAAGACTTGTAGATAAACGTCGTGAGTTGACCCGGCTGGAGGAGCGAAACCGACTGGCCCGGGATCTGCATGATTCAGTAAACCAAATATTGTTCTCTCTCTCGTTGACCGCCAAGGGAGCAGAGAGCATGTTGTCCGGTACAGCGGATCTGCATCCGGCGGCTGAAGCCATGAGAGATATTCGTTCGTTGTCCCAGGAGGCTCTGAAGGAAATGCGCGCACTGATCATGCAGCTTCGTCCCGCCGGGCTGGAATCGGGTCTGCTAAGTGCGCTGCAGGAGTATGGTTCAAGCCAAGGTTTACAGGTCGTCGTAAACCGAACCGGCATGCGCAGCCTGCCTCGCAGTATTGAAGAAGGGTTATGGCGAATTGGACAGGAAGCCCTGAATAATGTACGTAAACATGCGGATGTAACAGCGGCAGATATCACTCTTCAGTTAAGGCAGACCGAAGCCGTGTTCATTGTTAAGGATCGGGGAAAGGGTGGAGCGAAAAGAAAGCAGCCCCTGCCTGCACGTTCGCTCGGTCTGTCCATTATGAGAGAACGGGCGCAGTCGCTGGGAGGCAAGCTCGAACTTATAAGTTCATCCCGAAAGGGAACATCGGTGACGGTAGTTATTCCACTCCCGTCCGAACAGGGTTAATGTCAGGGGGAGAAACACATGCCGATTACGATTTTATTAGCAGATGATCATGCGATGGTGAGACGCGGACTGCACGTATTTTTATCCACGCAGACGGATATGAAGGTGGTTGGCGAAGCCTCCAATGGGCAGGAGACAATCGAACAGGCGGAGAAATTGCAGCCTGATGTAGTGCTCATGGATTTGCATATGCCTGTGCTGGACGGGATTGAAACCGCCAGACGGCTGCGCACGCTATTGCCTGGAATCCGCGTTATTGTACTCACGTCGTTTTCCGATCAGGATCATGTTATTCCTGCTGTACGCGCTGGGGTAAAAGGGTACCTGATGAAAGATATTGAACCGGAGGATCTTGCCGTTGCGATCAGGAACGTGCACGCAGGACAGGCCCAGCTTCATCCTGCGGCGGCGGGGCAGTTGATGCATGTGATGGCTTCATCTGACAACCAATTAGAAGAGCAGGATACTATAAGCACAGATTCAACAGCATACGGGAAAGTTCAGGATCATGAGAAGCTTAAACAATCCGTACAAATGAAAGAACCATCGCCGAGTCTGGATGCGCTGACCCGCCGCGAACAAGAGGTATTGGGTTTGATTGCACGCGGAATGAGCAACAAGGAGATTGCCGTCCAGCTTGTAATTACGGAGAAAACTGTAAAGACACATGTCAGTCATCTGCTCGACAAATTGGGACTGGCCGATCGTACTCAAGCAGCGATTCATGCCGTGAAAAACGGCTGGGTTTGACCGATTCCGATCCATTCATTCTCAGCCTAAAGTCGTAGAAACTCAACCGAAAGGTTGAGTTTTTTTGTGCTGCAAGTTAAGTCTATCTGCTGACGATTTGGAAGAAGAAGCAAGGTAAGATAGGTACAGAAGAGTTGAAGGTTGGTTGTGGAAGAACATACAAAAACAAGAAGGAGTGTGACATAGATGAAGATCATCGTATTGGCAGGAAGCAACCGAAAGAATGCAACCAGTACACGTTTAGGGGAATATGCGGTCGAAGTCATCCGCAGCCAGGGACATGAGGCGAGCCTGTTTGATCTGTATCAGACACCAGTTCCATTCTACGCACCGGATGAGAAGCAGGCAGATGATCCTAACCTGGCAGAACTGAACTCGCGCATGCTCGCGGCAGACGCCATTATTTTATCGACACCAGAGTATCACGGCAGCATCAGCGGGGTGCTCAAAAATGCACTGGATCACCTAAGCCAGGCTCACTTTAGTGGCAAACCGGTCTTGTCGATCAGCTCAGCGGGAGGAGCGGTGGGGGTTAGCTCTCTTTTACAGCTGCAGGCTATCGTTCGCAATCTGCATGGGATTAATGCGCAGGAGTGGATCTCTATCGGCGGTGCGCAGCGTAGGCGTTTTGAAGCAACCTTTGACGGATATGAGGAATATGAAGGCAGCCAGGACATTGAGGATCGGATTCAGCGGGTGATTGGTTCGTTCCTGAACCTGGCCCAAATATTAACGTCTGCTCGGGAATCATCCGGAAGCTGAGGGTCTCCTTATGGCAATGTAGAGAATTGAAATGAGATAAGAAAGAGAAGTAGACAGAGAAAGAGGTAATGTACATGATCAGAGGTATATTTGAAACCCATTTGAACGTAACGAATCTGGAGAGATCACATCATTTTTATGAACAAATTGTTGGTTTGCCACATGCTTACGGGCAGAAGGAACGCGGTAACTCGTTTTACTGGATTGGTGGTGAGGGGAATGCCATGCTGGGACTTTGGGAAAAGGAGCCAGAGCAGGTGCAGCGGCAGCATTTTGCCTTCCACGTATCGCTGGAGGACATGAAGCATGCGGTCACTTATTTGGAGGATAAAGGGATTACAACGCACAACTTCCTTGATGATGATATCGGTGAGCTGTATGTATTCGGCTGGATGCCGGCTGTATCGGTATATTTCACGGACCCAGATGGTCATTCTCTTGAATTCATATCCATGCTTCCGGATGAAGCGAAGCCGGAGCTAGGTATGGTGCCTTGGAGTGCATGGGAGAAGATGCACGGAAGGGTGTGATCGAGAGGAGGCAATCAGATGATATTTGAAGAAGTGAAGCTGTACACCGCTCGTTTGGCAGAGATTAAACATTTCTATAGGGATACTCTCGGACTGAAGGTGGTTGCTGACTGTGATTCTTCCTTCACCCTGCAGATCGGATACTCAAACATGATATTTGTCCACAGTGAAATGGAGCACGAGCCCTTCTACCACTTTGCCTGGATGATTCCAAAAAATCGTTTTCAGGAGGCCAAAGCCTGGGCAGCAGCACGTGTAGAGCTTCGTACGCAGGATGGAGAGGATGAGACTTATTCAGAGAACTGGAATTCCCATTCCCTCTATTTCGAGGATCCTGCTGGCAACATTTTGGAGCTGATTGCTCATCACAATACCCATCATGAGAGTAACCGTCCTTTCTCGGCGGAGGATCTGCTGCAAGTGTGCGAGGTGGGGCTTGTATCCGAAGATGTACTGTCTACGGTGGGGGAATTGGAGCAAGTGGGTTTAAACCAATGGGGAGCGATAAGTGAAACCTTTGCCCCGATCGGAGACGTAAGCGGTCTGTTTATCGTGGTGAAAAAGGAACGGATCTGGTTCTTTTCGGAGCAAAAGGCACAACGATTCCCGCTCGAAGTTGTCATACAAGGTGTCAGCAGATTACAGTTTGGGTAAATGATTGAATCTGGGAAGCGAAACGGGCATATATGCACGATTTGATTCATTTTATAGAAGTAAACACAATGTAAACATGGTGTTATGAAGTATATTATTACGGTGAAGGAGTGATGACGTTATGGATCGACGTTTGTTGGAAGAGGGTCTGAGGGTCATCGTTTCAAGTCGAGAGCGTACGGGTGACCTGTGGCATGCCCATTATGGAGCAGGAGCTATAGCCGCTTATTTCTGGGTTCGGGAGAATCGTCTGTCCGCTCTTGCGGCGGGCAGCGTTACCGCAGAGGCGAAAGCGATGCTTCGCAAACACGGAATAGATCAGGAGCCACAATCTACCCGTGGTGAAATGCTCGAACGGGAAGAAGCAGAGGCACGGATCACGGAAGCACTGGACCGTACGATCGGGGAACTTCACTGGGTTGGACACCAAGCAATCTATGGGGCCCTTACGCTGAAGGCCATCCGCGAGCTGGATGGCTGGGGCACAGCGCAGGATATCGAACAGATGGTGGAGCTGATCGATTCGTTTGAGAAGACCATCCCGGGAAGATCGTGGCTGAACACAACGGTTAAGGAAATCCGCAGTCTGCAGATTGATGACAAGGATGAATTCCCTCATATCGAAGGACCGGAGCAGCTATCCCGGTTGATTCTGGATGAGCTTGGGGCCTTCCCTGCCATCTATCAGGCAGAAGCTCATCATGATCTGATCGGTCATATGCTGACCTACGGACATGCGCTCAATATATTACATGAGCTGGGTTATCCGGCACTGTTCCACAAAGGAATCCCACCGTTCCTGACGATGATAAAGGCCCTCCGATTGAGCCGGGAAGCGGTAAGTGAAGATGGACAGTGGACATTGCAATCTCCGGTTGACGTGCTGCCGCTGGTTCCTGCCGAACGTTCGACGGCTCTGCCGCACGAGCTGGAATACTGGCTCACCGACCGAAGATCTCGCGATTGGAACACAGGCCATGTGTTCAAATTTCCGTTCAGCTTCTATCATCATACAAGAAACGGGAATTCGTTCCCGGAGAGCTGGGAGAATTTTCGATATATTATTGCTTAAGTATAAAATGTTAAGGCGCTCGCTCATGGCATTAAAGGATGCATAGTGAACGATAGCAAACATATAAATGATGAAGAGCACTGCCTGAAATGGCTGGTGCTCTTTTTTGGTTTTAACGAGGTTAGAACTCAAGGATAAACAGGATAAGAATGACACCGGAGAAGAGTAAGAAGAGACGTTTAATGGAAGGATTGTGAGCAGCCCAGACACCCCAGGAACTCATAACTGCGATACTCTCCCAGAACACTAATAATGGGATGCCATCAGGTGTGAACGGAAAAGAAAGTCCTGGCAGTCGGGAAGTTCCTGAACCCATAAGAACAGCAGTCATATACACGGGTATGAGGGAAAGGAGCATATAGAGCAGTGTTTGCAGCCAAAAGAAATAGATCTTTAGCACACGCAAGAGGATGACCGTAAGCAGATAAAACAGTATAACAACGGACGAAAATGTTGCAGCAGTCCATCCAAGAAGGGGGACAGTCAATACGTTCGTTTCCTGGTAGAGAATATACATTGTCATGGCGTACATAACGGGCCCTGCCATATAACAGGGTATGGCTATCCACAAATAGAACCAATCCGATGCTTTCATGATATCCACCCTTTACACGGTCTTGTTTATATGTACTAAACGTACAATATAAGCGTAAAGTTTGACGATCGTAACAGAGATCATTTGGAACCGACTTTTTACCTCCGGGAGGGCGACGACAATCAGACGGAAACCGTACCTTTCACCGTCAGCAGAGCCGGAAAAAGGGTGTAAGATTGTATTATCGGATTAGCAGCAGGGGACACAGTCGATAGCACATACGCTAATGTACAGCCGGCCTGGGGGGCCGGTTTTTTGATGCGGTGATGGTGAGCCTGCTCTAATCGGGTACTTATATAAGACTGAATTTAATAAACAGGAGGTTACATGATATGAAAACCGTATTGTATGTTCCACTGGATGATCGGCCGGCTAACCTGGATGACGTCATTGTTCAAGGGAAGGCAGCAGGCATCCATATCGTAACGCCAAACCCGGGTGACATTCAAAACCGCCTCGATTCGGAAAAGACGACAGAAGGCACAACGCTGCTCGGCACGTCTGCACCTACGTATGGCATTCCAACCAACATTTATACGTTTATTCTGAAGCATGCTGCCCAAGTCGATGGTTTCATTATTTCATCCGATATGCTGGCCTATGGGGGCCTCATTGGCAGTCGTCAGCTTCGGGAAGACGGAGGAGGCACTTATCCGGAGTATGATGAAGAAACGACGCGTTTGCTCAATGTGATTCAAGTGATCAAGGAAAAATACCCGCGTAAACCGGTGTATGTGATGGATACGGTAATGCGACTGGCGACCACGTCATTTGCAGACGGTCTTGCACTTGATGCCTACAACGAGTCCCGTGCGCTCATGCAGCAGCCGCGTCAGGCCTATACCGAGTTTGAGGACATTATTAACGGCTACAACCTGTCGCCAGATGGTGTGGAGTATGGTGAAACGACTTTTTTCAACAAAGAGCAGTATTACAACACCAGACAGCACAAGTTCAAAACAAACCTGTACATTCTGGATCAGCTGGCCCGCAAAGGGTACATTGATTTCCTCGCAGTAGGTGTCGACGATGCGAATACACAGGGAGTTCAGATTAACGAGATTAACTATGTAGAAGCACGGATTAACGAATGGCTGGGGGGAAATGACGGACAAAATCCAGAACGGGCCATCATCCTTCCGGATGCGGACGGCCTCGGTCACGCGCTAGTCGCACGGATGGCAAATCAGCTGCTGCGGGGCGGTACGAAAACACGTTACGCTGTGAATTATTACGGTCCTCACGGTTCCACGATTATTAATACCTATGAATATATGGATGTTCACGAGAATGTAGCTCGTCACATTGATATTGTAGGTGGGGTGCTTGTGGCAGATGCGGCTTATCCAGGAGATGCTGAGGAAGCTACTTCGCTTGACATGTCCTCGGAACTGGATCGCCTGACAAACGGGCCTTCAGGAAAGCCGGGACCAAAGCCAGGTGTGGATATCGAGATTATTGCGATTACGGCGCTGGATCAGGTCCAAGCCGCGGTTGAACGCCTGACGAGCATTAGTGAGCAAGGATTGCCGGCGGTGCTGATTGATTTTGTCGGAAAAGGACCAGCGAATGTGGATGTAGCGGAAGCCCTGCTGAACAGTCCGTATACCGGCCGGGTTCTGGGTTATAGCGCCTGGAATACACCGGGGAACAAGATGGGCCTTGCCGTAGGCATGGGACAATCCCGATATGCTTTTGTTACCACAGAAAAGCGCGCTTCTGCTCTTCACGAAGCTGTTGATGCGCATGGATCATTGCTGTTCAAACGGTTCCTGAAAGATTACTACTATAAAGCGGTAGCAATCGCGGATATCCGCACGTACTCCAGAGCTCATGCGCTCTATACCAATGTGGCTACCCTTGCGGACCAGAATATGGTGCTGTTCAACTCCGAGGAAGATTACGCTCACCTGCAAACCCTGCTTCGGGATCTGATGCAGACGTACACCGCGGGACTGGCGAGCAAAACAGCTTTTGCTCCGGGTAATGTGGCGATCAACCAGATCCGCGACTGCGATGTGTTGTATGCGAAATATTGCAGTGCTGCACTCGACTATGCCAATCCGGATTTCATCTGGGGACGTGCATTTGAAATTACATTGAGTCCGCATGTTAATCTTAAATAATGTTGGGCGGATTGACATGAACGGACTCGTCTTTTTTCCGCCGAAGATACGCCTCAAACCATACTGAAGTCATCCGATTCACCGTCCGCGCTAGGGAGAAAAGGGTGTAAGATTGTATTATCGGATCAATCGCAAACGGACACACACCGAAAGCTCATACGCTTATGTACAGACCGGCCAAGAGGCCGGTCTTTTTGATGCGGTGATTCGTGTCCGGCATTGATCTCGGTATTTATCATTTACTCAGTCACTGAGATCAAGGGGGAGTCATGGGCTGCCGCATGGCCGCTGCATCATGCGAGCAGATGACAAACGTGCAGCTGAAGGGGGCGAGATGAATGTGTCTATCCAAAGTGAAACAAACATTATAGCTACAGGGACAAACCAAATGAGTGTGGCTGTGAGACAGACACTGAAGCAAAAGCTTGCAGCACTCGTTCCGGCATGGGATGGCCGGGTGCTGGATGTGCCTGCACAGGGTGAGGTTCTGACAGGGCCTTGTGCGGTCGTTGCTTTTGCTGAAGAAGTACCAAAGTCTGCTTGGGCAGGGTACCGACGAATTATTAAAATCTCTCCGTACGTTCGCCCGGATGATGGTGGAGCAGAACGGCTGGAAATGTGGTCCGCGGAGCTGGTAAAAGGACTTCATCAGGTGCGGCTGGAGGATGAGGAGGGTGCAGCATTTACCTGCATCTATTTTGGCTCATCCGACTGTGACCGGGTGGACGCCGAATCGGGAATGATGACGCGAAGTCTGCGATTCGGGGTGTATGTTCCTGAATCCACTGAGGAGAGTGTATCTGTGGATACGCAGGATTCTTGGATGGCTGCGCTCCAGGACTGGACCAAGGCAGAGCTTGGCTCCGACTGGGCCGTTCATGGGGATATCTGGCCAGGAGGTTACGAGACACAGTCTGTACTGTGGCGGTTGACGGGATACAATTCAGCTGCGGCGGGCACCTCGGCGCTGGAGATACGAAAGCAGTGGACTGGACATGTAGTAGCTTCCAATGCGGGGGTCATTCGTCATACAGTTACACGTCTGGTTGAACAACTGGCTGTGCAGACCCGTATTGCTATGGCGAATACAGATGATACCCGGTACCTGACAGTGGACGAAGTTTCAGCTGATTTGCAGGCAGATGCCTACCTGAACGGGCAGATTCGCCTGACGCTGCAGCAGCGAATTCGCCGTCCGGGGACGGATGTACCGTTGATCCGCGAGATTCATCACAGTAAGGGAATCGAATAGTCAAGAATGGCAAGAAACCATCCCTAGGGAGGAAAAGTATCCGTAATTCAAAGATGAGGTGAATGGCGATGGCAAGCTCCGTTAAAAAAGGCAAACCGGCTGCCCCGCAGTATACGCGGGCTGAGCTGATGAATCATGCGGAAGCCCTCTTTGCCGTTAAGGCAGAGGTGCTGCATGGTGCGCTGTACGAAGCAGCGCAGCAGACGTTTTCCATTGAGGAAACGCAAGAACGAATCAACCAATTTATGAAAGCGAAGGTGAAGGGATAATGGCAGGTGGAACATGGGAGCAAACGAATCGTCCGGTCCTTCCGGGCTTATATATGAATTTTCAAGCGGCAGCATCTTCAGCCATTCAGGCAGGCAATCGGGGAACGGTTGTCGTTCCAATCAAGGCAAACTGGGGTCCAGTGGGAACCTTTGTGGAGGTTGGCAGCGAAGCGGCGATTGAACGTATTTTCTCCGCACATGCACTGGATAATGGGACAGCCTATACATCCTTGAAGCTAGCCCTGCTGGGCGGCCCGAAAAAGTTGCTGGCCTATCGGGTAGCAGGCGCCACGGCAAAAGCAGCCAGTCTAACGTTGAAGGACAGCAGCGATGCGGACGTATTACAGCTGGCTGCCAAGTATCCGGGAGATCGTGCGAACGGATTCTATGTCACCATTCAGCCGGGTGTAATTGATAACACGAAGCATGAAGTGCGCCTGTTTGAAGGAAATCGGATGCTGTATGCACTCCTGACCGCGGATATATCGGCAGCATCTCTAGCCAAACAGATCAATGAGGATGAGCGCAATGAGTGGGTAACGGCTCAAGCGATTGGCGATGGTACGGGTGTGGTTGCAACCGTTTCGGGTGCGGCATTCAAAGGCGGTGTCAGTGGCAACGATGATCTGACGAACGCGGAATATATTGCAGTACAGGGTGCGCTGGAAGGCGAGCAATTCGATGTATTGGCACTGGATCAGGCGGCGGATGCGCCTTTGTTGGCAAGCTTTGCGGCTTGGGTGAAACGTGTACGCAGCGAGGGTAAACCGGTGATGGCTGTATTTGGCGGGACTACAGCAGACGATACGTCTGCAGGAGCTGCACAGAAGGCTGCCGCACGTTCACTAACATTGAATCACGAAGGCGTGATCAATGTGGGTACCGGTGTGCGTTTGGGGGATGCGTACTACAGTTCAGCGGAAACGTCTGCATATGTTGCCAGTCTGATCGCCGGACAACGTCTGAACGAATCGACAACGTACGCACCGACTCCATTCGATGACGTGACGCGTCGCTGGACGCGTGCGGAACAGGAGCAGGCCGTGCAGAATGGCGTATTTATTTTCTTCCATGATGGCCGTCAGGTGAAGGCGCTTCGCGGTGTGAATACGCTGGTGACTCCTGCTGCGGGACAAAATAATGCATGGAAAAAAATTCGTTCCATTCGAGTTATGGATGCGATTAACATGGATTTGCAGCGCTCTGCGGAAGATTCGTATATCGGCAAAGTAAACAATACCGAAGAGGGGCGCCAGGCACTGATCGGTGCGATGAAGGCCTACCTTGCGCTGCTCGCACAGAGCAATGTGATTGAGGCTGAGGGATACGATGTCATTCTAGACCCAGCCTATTATGGCGCAGCACCGATCTTGAAACCGGAGGCAGATCAGGTATTCCTGCAGTGGAATGTGAAGCTGACTGATGTGATGGAGCAGTTGTTTGGTACATTTTACGTGCAATAAGTAGTGTAGAAGAGCGAGGCGAGAGCCTTTGCTTGGATATAAGATGAATTTGGGTTTTACATTTAAAAAGATCCCAAGGAGGAATTGTACATGTTGGATGCATCAAGAGTTATTCTAGGTACCCATGGTCAGCTGCATATTGATGGGGTGTGGCAGACGAACATTAACAAGCTGGAAGCCAGTGTGGAAATTGAAAAACGTGAGTTGAATCTAGTCGGCAACGACTGGAAAGTGCACAAAAATGGCGCAAAAAAAGGGACAGGTACGATGACAGGTTACAAGGTCACGTCGGACATGATCCAGCGCGGGTTTACCAAGTTTCAAATCATCTCGAAGCTGGACGATCCAGAGTCATATGGACATGAGAGCGTTCTACTGAAGGGTTGCATGGTGGACAAAATCCAGCTCGCAAACTGGACAGCGGGTGAGGAAGTGCCGGAGGAAACGGGCTTTACGTTTGAAGGATTTGAACTGTTGAATCCGATTGTTGCGTTGTGACACAGTAGGTGATGGCATAAATGAGAGTTTTATCAATAATTCAAAGATATACCAGGTATCAAAGGTATCGTTAATATTAATGTTTTGGGGAAAATCAGGGATGGGGAAACAAAATAACTGTAAAGGGTTATGCTTCAATACATTCCGAATCAAGGACATCAAGGTCAGACCAGCAGAATTTGCATAGAAAAACAAACAAAAAATGGAGGTTTTTAATATGGAAAACGTGCATGTGTCTATCGAGAAATATATCGATTTGGTGTCTAACCGTACAGATCCAAGATCCGAATGGGATTGGACTGAAGCTTTTGATGCCCTGATGAATGATCCAGCAGTACAAGTGTTTCTACCCCCAGGAGCTTACCGTGTAAGATTCCCTAAAGCAATTACAAAACTTAAAACCATCAATGGTGATGGTGCAACGTTGTACTCCAGAGGTGCACTTAATCTTGAAGCCCACGGTATTCGTATCATTGGTTTGACCATTGCAGGTAAAACAACAAATGGTGTTCAACTGAGTGAAGGTCATGGTATTACGTTGCTTGGGGTAAATGACATTGAGATCATTCGCTGTAATCTCCAAGATATCAATCAAAATGCCATTCAGTTCAGTAACCAAGTGAATTACTCTTCAAACATCAAAATTGATTCTTGTAAAATCAATAACATTGGTATCAATACAACAAATATTCAGACAGAGGGCATGGGTATTTATATACAACATGCCAAGAACGTTCTGATCACCAACAGTGTTATTTCTCGCACATATGGCCAATCAGGTATCATGATTCAAAAAGCTAATACCGTTGCAGTTGAACACACGTTGATTGAGGACACCAAATATCGTGGAATCCAAACATTTGCAGGAACTAGTTCCACAGATGTAACAGATGTCATCAACAACATTATTATCTTCAGATGTACGATCCGTCGTACAGGTGAACTCAATCAGACAGGCAATGGATTGGCAACAAACGGAATCTTTATCCGTAATCCCAAAGGTAGACCTGAGGATGTAAGAATCACGCATACCTTGGTCGAATACTGTGGAGAGAATTTCATTGAAGGAACATTTGATGCTCAATTCAATACGTTTAAGTTCTCTGGGTGGTACGATTCCCTCGAGACTCCATCGAAAGAAGGATTGTACCCACACTCCAGAGCGATCATCGCAAACAATAAAATTATTTCTGCTAAGAAAGAAGGCGTAAAGCTTTTCGGTAATCGCGTTGATGTTATCGTGCAAGGAAACTTGATTATTGATTCAGGAATCTCTGGTGTACTTGTCCAAGCTCATGGTGCTGGAACAATTGCTACAGGAATCATTGTTGTAGATAACATTATTCGTGATACCACAAAACAAACTGTTCGTGGCGTTGAGTTGGTAGCAAGTCAAGGTGGTGTTCTGGACATAGTCAACATTATCAACGAACGGAACCACGTATTAGGCATTTCCTAATTATAAACAAGAGTAACAAAAGGCTAATTGAGCCAGTTGAGTAAACAAGATAGGGACACACATGAAGGCTGAGAGTATCTCGGTCTATTTGTTGTCCCTAATTGTTGAGTAGAGTAACCCAATTGTGAAATGAGAAGGAGATTGCGCCCTATGAGTATGAATGAAAACATGTCCGAAGAGCAGATTCTGGATCAGCTGTTTGAAGCAGCGGAACGTTTGCCGGAAGAGAATGTACGCATTCAGCGTCTGGATCTGCTGCTGACCTTGCGTGGACTGACGTCCTCCAAAGTGGATCAGATCCGCGAACGCTGCACGATTCGTAAAACGACGAAAGGCCGCACCGAGGAAAAGGTGGATACCGAAACCTTTAACGCGCTGCTAATTTCCGAAGCCACGGTGAAAATGAATGTCCGCGGCCTGGAACTGTCCGGTTGGGGAGATAACCGTATCACGGGTCGCATGAAGCTGTCCGGTGGGGAACAGGCGGTTCGCCGCATGCTGCTGGCGGGTGAACTGGATGCCGTAGGTGACAAGGTGCTGGAGCTATCCGGCTTCGGTGTGGAGATTGAAGACCTAAAAAACTGATTCACTCCGGCGGGATGACCACGTTCCTGTATCATATGTGGGTTCGTCACCATCTTCGTCCCGGAGAGTTTTGGTCTTTGCCGCGAGGCGAACGCTCACTGTTGATTGCGTTCTCGGAAGAGGAGATGGCAGCGCTGACTTCGCAAATGAATCGATAATTAGCTTGGACAGGAGGTGAAAGAAATGGCAGAAATGATTGTGGGTTTATCCAAATCCAACGCGGAAATGCGTACCACGATCCGTTATCTGGATCAGATTCAGCGTTCGACCGAACGTCTGGGCAGGGTTCGATATCAGAGTTTAATCAAGGTGAACAATGAACTGAGAACAACCGGGCGCAGGCTGGAAAGCATCTATAGTACCGCTGTTCGATTGAGCAGGCTGCGAATCATGCCGAAGATCGGACTGGATGATCAATTAAGCCCGGCATTGGACCGTGCACTCGCGAAACTGAACCGTTTCCGAAACCAGATGGTGAAGGCTTCGGGAACGGTGTCGGTGGAGGTAAAGCAGAAGGTTGAAGTAGCGATGGGGAAAATGAGTCCGGCGAGCGGGCCTTCCATGTCAGTTGTGATCGGGAGTCATAATACAACGATTAATAATGTGGCTAAAGAAGAAGATAAAAAGTGGTATGAACACCTTTACGACATTACGGACTTTGTGAATAATGCAACTGACTTAGTAGGAAAAGGTAAAGACGCTTGGGATAAAATTTTTAAAAAGGATAAGAAATCAAAAGGTAAGAACCAGACACGAACCAGTTCGAGAGCGGGAAGCGACTCTCCAAGCAAACCGCCTGCCCGGAGAGTTTCCGGGGGAAGACGTGGGGGAAGATTTTCCTCTAGGGCATCAACCCCAACACCTGCCCCAACGCCTAGTCCAATCACTACAGATACCTCTGATCGTGCTTTCAATGAATCCAAAACTGTTGCAAGAAACAGAAGGATCGGCAGCGGTAAGAGGTCCAATTTAGTCTCAGGTCTAATGTCCGGTTCGCCGATGGCAATGTCTAACCTATTTTCAGGTGACGGAATGCTCGGCAAATTGGGCGGGGGACTTGCCAAAGGAGCGGGGAAACTGCTTCGTCCAATAAGCATGCTGGCTGATGTGGCGAACATAGCGACCGCACCTCCCGAACAACGGGGCCGAGCTGTTGGCTCCATGATCGGTGGCACCGCAGGAACTGCCATTGGCACGGCCATCGGTAGTGTTCTTTTACCTGGAATAGGGACATGGGTTGGTGGTGCAGTCGGCGGATGGGCTGGTAGTGCAGCGGGTGGCTGGATTGGCGATAAGGCCAAGGATATTGGAAACTTTATGTCCAACGCCACGGAAGGTGCAGGCAAAGCGTTGTCGACTGCTGCGGATTTTGTTTCTGAAAAAACGAAGAACATGGTGAGTGGCATCTCCAATTTCTTCGGCTTTGGTTCCAAAAAAGAAGAAAAGACCGTCTCAGCAACAACGGTTGCTAACCGAACTCCAGTACCCACTGGTCCCTCGATGCCCCCGGCTTATATTCCATCTGCGCTCACCATAACTGGGCCTATGGCTTATGCGAACAGCATGGGCGGTCAATCCACGACTGCTGCTCTTATGGGAACAAGCGTGATGCAGTCCCAAGCGATGGCGCTCGGTAACGGTGCACAGACGAATGGCAAATCGTCTACGATGACGGTACAAATTTCAGAAGACCAGATGAGCAGTCTGGCCGGTTACCTTAAGGATTTTAAAACTGAAACGACCAACCAGATCGCCATCAACGTGCCTCAAGGGGCTGTGCAGCTGACTGTCCGTGAAAATGCCATCGACTACGATGCAATCTCACATCAAGTTGGACAGCGAATTTCGGGAGAGTTCCGCCGGGCGATGGAAAACCGTAAAACCATTATGGCCTAAGCAGAAAGGAGGCCTGTTATGAGTGTAATTAAAGACAATGTGGAAGGAATCCAAATGGAGTTCACCCTGAAGGACGGGACGACATCGTTCAAGTTCCCGGTGAAGCCGGAAGAGCTGACCATATCAAGGTCCAAAGGATACGAAACGATAAATATGCTCGAGTATGGCGAATTTGATTTTGCACAGGGAGAGAAGGTGAAGGAGATTACCTTCTCTTCTTTTTTTCCAAAAGAATACGACGCGTCCTATTGCATGTACGAGCCTGTACCCGATCCGCGGGTGGCGATGAATATCCTGAATACGTTTCTGGTATCGAAAAAACCACTTCGTTTCATCATTTCCAACACAGGGGTGAACGTGCCAGTGTATCTGATCTCGCACAATACGACCTTCCGGGGCGGTGAGAGTGGGGATATTTATTTTGACATTACGCTGCGTACCTGGCGGGATTCCAAAGTGGAGAAGGTCGGCGCGGCAACATCTGTGAGCAAGTCGGGTTCTCGTACTGATCTGAAAAAGAGCAGCAAAACCTACACCGTCAAATCTGGCGATTCTCTGTCCAAAATTGCAAAGCTTGAGCTGGGCAGTAGTTCCAAATGGAACGAGATCTATAAGCTCAATGTGAAAACCATCGGCAGTGATCCGAACCGGATCAAGCCTGGACAAAAGCTGGTGATGCCATGACCTACAAGGTTATTGTGGATGACAAATATGACCTTACCAAGCTGGTGGAGACGATTACGCTGAAGGATTCGCTGGACCAGATTGCCTATCAGGCGAACATGCGGCTGGCGGTGTCTGCCTCTTCCGGGTTGCCTGCGATATCACCGGGGATGGCGGTACGAATCAGTGGGGTTCCTTTTGGCGGAAAATCCATGGTTCATCTACTGCATCCTGCGGTCATCTGGGAGGTGGAAAGCTCCAACAGCGGCACCAAGCGGCTTTCTCTCACGGTGTACGACCGGATGATCTATCTGGAAAAATCGGAAGATGAGTTTCTTCTGCCCAAAGATCAAACCGCCACGCAGCGGCTCAAAACGTACGCCAAAGAGTGGATGATTCCATACGGAACACTGCCAGATACCAAAACAAAGCTGGGCAAAGCGGTATATCGGTCGCAGACGATCTTTTCGATGATGTTTGCCGATCTGAAGGAAACGGCGAAGTCTGGCGGAGACATGTATCATCCCCGGATGACTCCGGGAGGGCTGCAGCTCTTCAAGATAGGCAGTAATGCGAAGGTGTACGAGCTGGATCGGCTGATCGATGTGACCCAGATGCGTACGCTTGAAGGTGCAGTCACCAAGGTTAAGGTTATGGCCGCATCGGAATCGAGTAGTGGCAAGGAAGTGCCATCGAAAGTGCTGGCGATTGAGCAGGCTGGTGTGGAAGAATTGGGCACATTGCAAAAGCTGATCGAGGACGATCAGGTCAAAACGGCAGCAGCTGCTAAGAAGCTGGCGAAAAGCCGTCTGACAGGCATTCAGGAGACATTTACCGTTTCCGCACCGGATATCAATACGATTCGCGCTGGAGATGCGGTGCTGCTCAAAGGTTTGAAGTTAATCGTCATGTCAGTCAGTCGAGACCTATCGGCCGGGCCTGGAACGATGACCCTGGAGCTGGGCACGGCGGAGCTGGTGAAAAGGAGGTATTACCTTGAATAAGGAAGATCCGTATGGGCATTTTGCCGAGGTCATGCGGGGTGCGATGAGTACGCATACCCGTCAGGCCGTGAGCGGCATGGGCGCGGTGCTGGGGACAATGACATCGTCCGGCGTGAAGCTGGATGATTTCAAGCACGAAGTGCAGGACTATCTCGTGGCCGAGCTGCCGGGCACGCTTGGGTTGCCGGAGCGCGGGGCTGTTGGTGCGATCTCCGGGATACCTGACGTGGCGAATGGCGGAACGACGGGCACGGGAAGGTTTCTTTTGCAAGAAGAGGAAGTGGAAGAAGCGGTGTGGTCTCTGGGTAAAGGCTTGAAGGCTGGGGACCGTGTGCTGGCGATGCGGGTAAATGGCGGTAACGACATTGTGGTGCTGTGTAAGGTGGTGAGTGGGAATGCCTAATTTGTTCCCGGAAACGGGTGTGGTCTGGGGAGATGAAGAGGACCTGTCGGGTACGGCTTCGGAAGAGGTGCGCTTTGGACGGAGCTGGCGATTCGATTATGATGCGGGGGATTTTGTGCTGACCCCAAGTGGCAAAGTGGCTGCGGCAGGTCCGCAGGAAGCCTGGGTGCAATGGTGCATCAAGGCGGTGAAGACGCCGCGGTACAGACATGTGATTTACTCCCGAAACTATGGCTCGGAGCTGGAAGAGTTAGTGGGTCAGGGTGACAGCCGGGGTGTGATGGAAAGTGAGATTACCCGGATGGTAACGGAGACGCTGCTGGCTGATCCGCGCACAGATTCGGTAGACCAGTTCACGTTCGATTGGAACCTAGAGCAGTGCATGTTCTCGTGCCGGGTGGCGAGTGTACAGGAAGAGATGTTTATTCTGGAAAGTGAGGTGATCTGACGGGATGGCTGAGATTCCGCGTTATTTGGAGGACCAGACGGAGGAACAGATTATGCAGCGCATGCTGGATCGTCTGCCCGCGGATCTGGATAAGTCGGAGGGATCGTTTCTGTGGGATGCGGAGGCTCCGGTTGCGTTTATGCTGTCTGAAGCGGCGCTATGGGCGCAGGAACTGCTTCGGCGAGGGTTTGCCAGTACGGCTGCGAGCAGTGATCCGAATTTTCGTTCGGAAGAGCTGGATCTGCGGGCGGGAGAGCATGGTATTACGCGGCGGGCCGCAGTAGCGGCACAAGGCACGGTTATGTTCACGGGTACACCGGGGAAAGTGGTGCCGGCAGGTACAGTTGTGGCTACGCTCGCGGATGAAGTATCTGGTGAAGCTTCGCTGGAATACGAGACCGTTGGGAGCGTAGAGCTTGGAGAAGATGGATTCGGTGTGGTTGGTGTGCGGGCGCTCGTTGCTGGAAAAGAAAGCAATGTGCCGGCAGGCACGTTAACCGTGCTGTCTACACCGGTAAGTGGCGTGACGTCTGTGGTGAACACGGACGTTATCAAAGGCGGTGCGGATATTGAGGCGGATACGGCGCTGCTGGAACGCTTTTATGCCAAAGTCCGCAATCAGGGGACAAGCGGCAACAAGGCACAGTATGTGCAATGGGCCAGTGAAGTGCCAGGCGTTGGAGCAACGCGTGTAATTCCGTTATGGCAGGGGCCGGGCACGGTAGGATTGTATCTGCTGGATACGGACAAACGTGCGGCAGGCAGCGATCTGGTGGCTGCTGTGCAGAAGTACGTGGACCCGACGCAGGATGGTCAAGGTGAAGGCGTTGCCCCGGCAGGTCCGGTGGTGTCGGTCATGCCAGCCGAGGAAGTGCCGATGAACATTGAGGTGAAGCTGACGCTGGCGAGTGATGCAACCTTGGGAGATGTAAAGGCATTAATCGAACGCGGGGTGACCGCGTATTTGAAGCAGCTTGCTTTTGCCGATCCACTAGTACGTTACACCCGTATTGCTGCAATTTTGCTCGACATTCCGCCGATTATCGACTATTCGGAGCTTACCGTAAATGGTGTGAGCGACCAGAATATCGAGATGACCGCGAGTCAGGTGGCGGTGCTGGGGACGGTGGATGTGCATGAGTAGTCTGCCGGGAGCTATGGCTTCTACAATCACAAGCCCGAAGGGAAAAGAGCTGTTCTCGTATTTGCCAAGTTATTATGAGACTTCGCGCGTTATGCAGGCCGATATGCAAGCCAAAGGAACCGAGATGGATCTGCTGTATCAGGCGCTGGATGAGACATTGGATCAGTTTTTTGTCCGTACGGCGACGTGGGGATTGGACTTCTGGGAGCAGGAGCTTGGCCTTGAGACAGACCGACTCAAACCCGTGGACCAGCGACGTGCCGTGGTGGAATCGAAGCTGCGCGGTGCCGGGACATTTTCCGGAAGGCTGATTGCGAATGTGGCTGAAGCATATGCCGGAGGCAAGGTAGATGTGACGTTTCAACCGGAGGCGTGGAGTTTTACGGTGAGCTTTGTGGATACGATGGGCATTCCGCCCAATATCGATGATCTCAAACGTGCGATTGATGAACTAAAACCGGCCCACATGGCCGTAGAGTTTGAGTATCGCTATCTGGTGTGGGACGATTTGGATAGAAAGCAGGTAACTTGGGATGAACTGGATGCCGCGTCCCTGACGTGGAATGAACTGGAGGTGTGGGCGTAATGCCACAAGAAACGGATCGACTGAAATTGCCTCTTCCCTTGGGCAACGAGAACGTAACCCGGGAGAGTATTAATGGGATTTTTGAAAAGATTGATGCAGGTGTGGCGACACAGACCGATTTGAATACGCTTCGTGAAGCGGTGAGCAAGATGGATATCCCCGATGCGTCTTTAACGCAGAAAGGGAAGGTGCAGTTGTCTAGTAAGACGGATGGCACGTCTGAAACGGTGGCGGCGACGGAGAAGGCAGTTAGGGATGCGAGGGTGGCGGCGATCAATGCAGCGTCTACAGATGCGACAACAAAAGCTATTGCGGCGGTAGCGCCCGTTATCAGCTTGGATTCGTCCAACCTTGTTCAGAATTCGGCCGCAAACTTAGGGCTTTACGGATGGAGTGACTATGGGTCAGCTCCATGGTCTGTGACCGCAGGTACTAACTATAGAACGCTGAAGTATTTTCAAGTGACAGGAGCTGTGGCGGCTAACGCTTATGCAGTTCTTGATTCTAATCCAACCAATGTCATCGCTGGGACATACAACTTACAAGCAATGTTTTATACATTAGGAATGACAACGGGAGTTTTGCTTATTGAAGTTAAAAATGCCAGTGATGATATAACAATCAATTCGCTTGTTGCCGACGCTAATTCCAATTGGCATCGGAAGTCGAAAACAGTAACTATTCCTTCCGGTGTAACATCGGTAAAACTTCGTCTAGTTGTTGCGGGTGGAGCATCCGGGGCTCCCGGGAGTGTTAAAGCTATTTCAAGGATTAAGTTTTCAGCGGGTGCGATGGATGTACCGTACACCGCTGAAGCTGATGACCTTGCGCTTTTTCAATCTGGCGTTGATGCAAAAAAAGGTATCGTGGATGCCATTAACGCCAATGGTGGCAGTGCATCCACTTCAGACCCATGGGTAACCTTATCCAATAAAGTAAGTGGTTTACGAAGGCCAGTTCAAGAAATAACACCCAATATCGCTTTCGGACCACAAGAATTCACAGACGCAACGAGGCTGTTCTATTTGGATATCGCAACCTTCCCAGCAGCAACAAGGTTTATTCAAATCAATAGAGTGAACACAGGGACAAACGCAATCCGATTAGGAAGTAGTTATAGTGGAACAACAGCAAGTGTTGTCCTTCATGACTCTAATGGTATGGAATGGGTTATTTCCACTAGCGGAGTTGGTAGTGGAAAGTCATTCATTCACATAACTATTGACTTACAAAGGGGAACCGCTAGTTATTTAGAAGCCATTGCCGTGGGTGATCAAATTACCAATATGCCGAATGGGTTTAATGTTAACGGGCAAATATTCTTTAAATATAAACACACAAAGGGTCCTAATTATTCGGATTTTTATGGGTACTTCACCGCGGGAGCTAAGATCATCTATACATGAAAGACTATAGGAAAGATTGACGGGTGCAGTGAAGTAAGTGCTTCATACTACGAGGATTAACCTATGAAATAATGAGCATCTTGTGATATCACACAATAGAATATGAAAGACGTAACATGTTCGGAAGTGGACTTGTTGTCATGAAGTGAAAGAAAGCTCGTAAACCTTGCTTAAGGAGGTGAAACCATGGAAAAATGGGACACCATATGGAAGTCTTTTATCGCCCTGCTAAGCAGCTCAGCAACCTACTTCTTCGGTGGCTGGTCAGGCGTGCTCGGTGTACTGCTCGTATTCGTCATCCTGGACTACCTAACGGGTATCGCAGCCGCGGGGGCGAGCGGCAAGCTCGAAAGCAATGTCGGTATGTTTGGCATCGCGCGAAAGGTATTTATTTTTGCAATGGTATCGGTGGCTCATCTGGTGGACGGTGTTCTGGGAGACGGACATTTGTTCAGGGATGCGGTCGCCTTTTTTTATATCGCGAATGAGCTGTTATCTATTATTGAAAATGGGGGCAAACTGGGAGCACCGATACCACCTGCGATCCGGCAGGCCATTGAAGTGCTCAAGGGCAAGGGAGGGGACGGGGGGATTCCCGGCAACTACATTCCTCATGCCAGAGAATCTATTGCACCATCAGATCCTAAGGATGTGGATCAACAGATCAGGGATGACACGAAGTAATGACGCAGCATTCATTCCAATGTGCCCTGTGACAACAGACAGAGCGCTACTGAGTCAAAGGTATTTGTATGTGCCATTAGCTACAAGTAGTGAAAGAGACGGAATCGATTCTGAAGAAGCGAAGCGGTCGCCTTTGTCTCTGAATTTTACCCTTTTAAATAATGAATCAAAAAAAATTTGGAGACAACAGCGATCGGAAGAACGATCCGGATCTGGAACGGTCAGGTGCCGACTGGGTATGTTTCCCTTGGTGAGTTAATAGATAACCAACTTGCTGTACTGTACCTTTTACTATCAACAAGGGACACGCACACAAGCAATCCCAAACCTCCTGGCATTAACTATATACAAAAGGCAATTGCCGTATAAAGGGTGTGAGAAACATGCAAACCAGAAGCTCAGGCAACACGCAGGGCATTGACGTCTCCCGCTACCAGGGCAATATCGACTGGACCAAAGTGAAGGCAAGCGGCATGACGTTTGTGTTCATTAAGGCAACCGAGGGACAGACGTATACCGATCCGAACTTTCAGAAAAATGTAAGCGGCGCACTGGCGGCAGGCATGCTGGTCGGAACGTACCACTTCTTCCGCGCAACGTCCACGGATGGTGCCAAGGCGGAAGCGGCGCATTATGCCAATACACTGAAAAAAGTCGGAGGCGCCAAGGCACTGCAGCTGCCACCGGTTATGGACTACGAGAACAACCCGGGCAATCTGAGCAAAGCACAGATCAACACGGTAGCCAAAGCCTTTTTAACTGAACTGCAGCGTCTTACGGGTGTAAAACCAATCATATATACGGGCAATTCATTTGCCGGCAATTTCGATACCTCCCTTGGCACGTATGATCTGTGGATTGCGCGTTACAGCAGCACACGTGTGCCGGATGATCAGCCTGCTTGGAAACGTTGGACGTTCTGGCAGTACACGGACTCAGGCAAGGTGGATGGAATTGGCGGCAATGTGGACATGAATGAGTTCGAGGGATCGGCAGCCGAGCTGCGGGCCAGATATGCAGCAGCAGCACCGAAGCCGCCTGAACCATCCCAGCCAACGAAGCCAACAAAACCGACTGAACCACCGAAAGGGGGCGAACCGATGACAGCCGAAGAGAAAGCAGCGTTTGATGCGCTGAAAGCACAGGTAGACAAACTGCAGGCACGCCAGCAGATGGAAGTTCCGGTTTGGGCCAAAGCAGCCGTAGATGCGGCCCTGGCGTATGACACCAAAAATCCGCTGTTCAGTATCGATAATGGGGCAAGTTATGATTTCTACCGTTTTCTTACGGTCATGTATCGCAGAGGTTTGTTCAAGAAGTAAGTTAAAACAGATCTGATAGAGATACGATAGACATTTACAGAACAGGATCAAGAGGGGACACATCGGCATTTTCTTGTCGAATGGTGTTCCTTTTTTGTGTTTTATGTAACTAAAATTAACGCGTGAATAAAGTTGAAGACTTATGTCCGCAAAACTCTTGTCTAAATCATGAATGTGATGTAAAGTAAGTTACACCAAATTGTTTTCAACCACTGTTTATTTACATAAACCTCCTCACCATGACAAAACCATAACATAACAAGTTATTGTAATGTCTCCCTGCTGTCCAATTCTGCATCTTCGAACACACATCATTCATGCAACTCAAAACAACTACCTTTATGTGAAACACTGAAGTGTTTCATCCATTACAGAATTTAACGGATGTTAGATGCTGCCCAACCCTTCCAATGGTCAATGCCAAACTTCATGAGCAAACAAACAATATGTATCTAAAACGAGCGATGTTCTACTACCATGTCGTAATGCAATTCTCTTGTTTTTTTGTCTTCTAACTCGATTTAACTTCCATCCAAATAGTAGAATGCTGTTGCTAATTGACCTAAGTTCAATTATTGCGCAACTGGGCCGAACTAACCTTTTTTCTAAAAGGTAATCTATTGAATTCACATAATCTTATAATCTGTGCTCGGTCCGCAAAACCGTAAAAAACGAATAGTAATCCATCTTATCCTAATACGATCACAAATACAGGTATCACAGGCACCTAAAGCCTTTCATTGATACAAGCAAGCACCGAACCAATGGCTATCATTGAAGTTTTTTCACGCCAGCATTACACACATTATGAGACAGGGAAGGGTGTTGTACGTATGCGAATGAGAAAGAAATGGATGTCCAGTTTTTTGACTCTGGCTTTGAGCACCGTCTTGGTATTGTCAGGCTGCTCCAGCAATGAAGAAGCAGGTAATTCACCTGCTCCGGCAGAAGGTACAGATCCCCCAACGGAAACGGCAGCTCAGGATACAATGATCATGGGTCGCGGCGGGGATTCAGTGGCTTTGGACCCTGCAATTGTAACAGACGGGGAGTCGCTGAAGATTGGGCACCAGGTGTTCGACTCATTGCTGGATTACAAGGAAGGCGAGACTGAGGTTGTTCCTGGTCTGGCAGAGAGCTGGGAGATTTCGGCGGATGGCCTGAAGTACACGTTTAAGCTGAAGTCCGGCGTGAAGTTCCATGATGGAACGGATTTCAACGCCGAGGCTGTTGTCTTTAACTTCAATCGTTGGAGTGATCCGGCGAGTGAATATAAATTTGAAGGGGATTCCTTCGACTATTACGATTCCATGTTTGGACCAGAGGATGGCCGTGTCATCAAGGAAGTGAAGGCGATTGACGAGACGACCGTCGAGTTCACGCTGAACCAGCCGCAGGCGCCTTTCCTGCAAAACATCGCGATGACACCGTTCGGAATTGCCAGCCCAACAGCGATTCAGGAGAAAAAAGAGAATTTCAAAAGCGAGCCCGTGGGCACAGGCCCATTTGTATTCGTAGAGTGGAAGCGGAACGACTCCATCACCCTGGAGAAAAATCCGAATTACTGGAAAGAAGGATTACCGAAGCTGAACAAAGTCATTGTTCGTTCGATTCCGGACAACACGGCACGTTTCAATGCCTTGCAAAATGGCGAGATTGATGTCATGGAAGACTTGAACCCGGATGATCTGTCCATCCTTGAGGGCAACAGCGAGCTGCAAAAGATCGAGCGTCCACCGTTCAACGTGGCGTATATCGGCTTTAACTTTAAGAAGAAACCTTTTGACGATGTAAAAGTGAGACAGGCCCTCAATCATGCGGTAAACAAGCAGGGCATTATCGATGCTTTCTTTGCCGGACAGGCTCAGCCTGCGGTAAACCCGATGCCGCCAACCCTGTGGGGTTACAACGATGCCATTGAGGATTACCCGTATGATCTGGAAAAAGCAAAAGCATTACTGGCCGAAGCTGGCTTCCCGGACGGATTGCCAGACCCGGTGACGTTCTATGCAATGCCGGTGTCCCGCCCTTACATGCCTGATGGCAAGAAGGTTGCCGAAGCGATCCAAGCTGATTTTGAGAAAATTGGAGTGACCGTCAACATCGAATCGCCGGAGTGGGCGACATATCTTGATGATGCAAAAGCCGGAGAGAAGGACGACCTCTACATGCTCGGCTGGACCGGAGACAACGGCGACCCGGATAACTTCCTGTACACACTGCTGGATAAAGACGCGATTCCGGGGAACAACCGCAGCTTCTATGTAAACGAAGAGCTGCATGTGCTGCTGACCGATGCGCAGAAAGAGACCGATCAGGACAAACGCGCCGAGCTGTACAAACAGGCTCAAGTCATTATCAAGGAAGATGCACCGTGGATTCCACTTGTGCACACGACACCTATTCTGGCAGGCAAAGCAAACCTGAAAGGTTTTGTGCCTTCCCCACTTGGCAGTGAATCCTATGCAAATGCTTATTTTGAATAACGGATAGATGTGAGCTGAAATCATTTTTCTACGTTAAACCTTTCAAGGCGCTGGTGAACACGCAATGCTTGGCAGAATCCACATCTGGTCGTAACAATCTAAAGCATTCTTGTCTGCCAGCGCTTTTTATAATTGTATGTTGGATGATACGTCAAAGGCAGGTGAATAAGGATTGAACAGTTATATTGTCAAACGCATACTCGTGCTGCTGCCCGTACTGCTCGGCATGACCCTGATCGTCTTTTCCATCATTCATGCCATCCCTGGTGACCCGGCGGAGACAATACTTGGGCAAAAGGCAACCGAACAATCCAAGCAAGCCCTGCGGGACCAGCTCGGACTTGATAAACCGTGGTTCCACCAGTACTTCGCTTATCTTGGCGATTTGCTACAGGGGGACTTGGGCACATCCATCCGCACCAAGGTGCCTATTGCCCAGGAAATCGTGCCGTACCTGACGGCTACGCTCGAACTAACGATGGCGAGTATGTTATTTGCCGTTATTATCGGCGTTAACGCGGGAATCGTCAGTGCATGGAAACATAACTCCTGGTTCGACTACTGCTGTATGGTCATTGCGCTCGTTGGTGTGTCGATGCCAATCTTCTGGCTCGGTCTGATGGAACAATGGCTGTTTGCCAACAAGCTGCACTGGCTGCCGTCCATTGGACGAATGAATGCACGTGATCCCGTTGAAGCCATCACCGGTCTCTATGTACTTGATACGATGATTGCCGGGCGTTGGGACCAGCTCTGGACCGTAACCAAACATCTCATCCTGCCAAGTGTTGCGCTGGGAACTATTCCGATGGCTGTTATTGCACGGATGACTCGCTCCAGCATGCTTGAGGTGATGAGCTCGGATTATATCCGTACCGCGAAGGCGAAGGGGCTCGGGCCGTTTTTTGTCGTATATGGGCACGCGCTCAAAAATGCCTTTATTCCCGTCCTGACCGTTATTGGCATCCAAACCGGCTCTTTGCTCGGTGGCGCAGTATTGACCGAAACAATCTTCGCTTGGCCTGGTGTGGGACGCTATATATATGAAGCAATTAGTTCGCGGGATTATCCGGTCATACAGAGTGGCATTCTGATCGTTGCCTTCTTTTTCGTATTGATCAACCTGATTGTCGACTTGCTTTACGCTGTGTTTGATCCACGAATTAGCTATAAGTAGGAACTCCATCATTTGTTTTGTTGAATGAACATTTAAATAAGATAGTTATCACAAATTACACGATACGAAGAGTGCAGAACCAATCTGTAGAAGCGGAGCGTTTACATTTATCAGCAGATTTTTACCATTAAAAAAGGTGGATCAACAAATCTGGGGATAACAGCGATCGGAAGATGGTTCAGCAATCGTAGTCCGAAGTGTTATTGGACTCATTTTTCTTATCTTTCATTCATAGCTAAAGAAGGGAGACGCCGCATGGCCAAATTATCACCCAATACCGGACAATCCATAGAAGCAGCATCGGCACGTACGTCCGGTCCATGGCGGGAAGCCTGGAGAACATTTCGCCGCAATCGGCTGGCGCTCGCCGGACTGATCATTATTGTGTTTTTCATCCTGCTGGCTTTCCTTGCCCCGTACATTGCCCCCTACGATTACAAGGAACAAGTGCTGACAGATCGGCTTCAGGCCCCTTCGGCAGAGCATTGGTTTGGTACCGATGATCTGGGGCGTGACGTGTTTTCCCGAGTGCTTCACGGAGCGCGTATCTCATTGTGGGTGGGGTTCTTTTCGGTGATCGGTTCCATTATTGCAGGAGCATTGCTTGGTCTGGTGGCGGGTTTTTATGGAAAATGGGCAGACATGCTCATCTCGCGTCTATTCGATATCCTGCTGGCCTTTCCAGGCATCCTACTCGCGATTGCCATAGTGGCAATCCTCGGTCCCTCCCTGCAAAATGCATTACTCGCCATAGCCATCGTGAACATTCCGACCTACGGACGGTTGGTGCGTTCGCGTGTACTTAGCTTGAGACAGGAGGAATTCATTACATCTGCCCGCACACTGGGCGCAAATAATATGCGAATTCTGTTTCGCCATATCCTGCCAAACAGCCTTACCCCGCTGATCGTTCAGGGGACGCTGGGCATCGGGACGGCCATTATTGAAGCTGCTGCTCTTGGATTCCTGGGCATGGGTGCACAACCGCCTGACCCGGAATGGGGCAAAATGCTCTCGGATTCCCGTCAGTTTCTGCAAAAGGCCCCGTGGACACTTATCTTTCCGGGACTTTCGATCATGCTGACCGTGCTTGGTTTCAACCTGCTCGGGGATGGCTTGCGTGATACCCTTGATCCGAAGATGGTGAAGTAAATTTTGAGGTGCACTTCAGCCCTCCAACGATCTGCTCTTTTTAACCACATTATTAAACAGACTTACCATTAAGCTGCATTAAGCCGTAAAAAGCTGGTTCGAACGTTGATTCGAGCTGGCTTTTTGTATTGTCTGATGGATTACGTTAAAATCAAATATGCGTGTATAAACGACGTGTTAATCTACCATTTTGTTAAAATAACGCACGGCGTATTGACACCCAATTTTGCCATATGTTATATAAAAGAAAGGGTTTAGCACTCCGCTCATCTGAGTGCTAACAAATGATGCTTTATACTACAGCGACTACATATGGAATGATTGTGTTTTTGAATGTAGAAGTCAACTGAAAGAGCGCGAGGCCACATTGTGGACGGAAAATACTTTGATAAAGAGCGTAATTGATCAACAGAACTTGTACTTGTCTCAACTTAAAATTGGCTCTGATTAACCGCGAAAGTAGTGCAGGGGACGAAATCGATTCTGAAGAAGCGAAGCGGTCGCCTTTATCACCTAATTTCTTCCTTTTAAAAAGGGGATCAAAAAAATTAGGGGATAACAGTGATCGGAAGAACGATTCGTAACCGGAACGGCTACACCGCGCAACGTCATGTTTTTAATTGAGCTTATACAAGATACAAGAGTTTCAGAAAAGGATCATAGCGATCAAAGAGTTCTATCCACTTAGCGGTATCGTGAATGTTCAGCTTCTAACTATATTCAATTCAATCATTCTATATCCCAAATTGAAAGGAGAACACCCATTCATGGCCAAGAAACAGTTCCAGGCAGAATCCAAACGTTTGCTGGATATGATGATCAACTCCATCTATACCCAAAGAGAAATCTTTTTGAGAGAATTGATCTCCAACTCCAGTGACGCCATTGACAAAATATATTACAAAGCCCTTACCGACGATACGCTCGTCTTCAACAAAGAGGATTACTACATCAAGCTGAACATCGACAAAGAGAACCGTACGCTCACGCTGACCGATACCGGTATCGGGATGAGCCAGGAAGAGCTGGAGAACAATCTCGGAGTAATCGCGAAGAGCGGCTCGCTGGCATTTAAGAAGGAGAATGAAGCCAAAGATGGCCACAACATCATCGGACAATTCGGGGTAGGTTTCTACTCTGCATTCATGGTGGCGGACAAGCTGACTGTAACAAGTAAAACGCTGGGCAGTGACGAAGCGTGGAAATGGGAGTCCGAAGGTGCGGACGGCTACACGATTACTCCAGCTGAGAAGGATTCCGTAGGTACGGAAATCGTCCTGACGATCAAACAGAACACCGAAGAGGATTCATACGATGAGTTTTTGGAAGAGTATCGCCTGAGATCCATCATTAAGAAATATTCCGACTTCATTCGTTACCCGATCAAGATGGATGTGACAAGTCAGCGTCCGAAGGAAGGTACGGAGAACGAGTTTGAGGAGTACAAAGAAGAGCAAACCGTGAACAGCATGGTGCCAATCTGGCGCAAAAACAAAAGCGAGCTGACCGAAGAAGATTACAACAACTTCTATATGGAAAAGCGGTACGGTTTTGACAAACCGCTTAAACACCTGCACATCAGCGCAGATGGCGCAGTGGTCTACAACGCAATCCTGTTTATCCCGGAGAACACACCGTTTGATTATTATACAAAAGAGTACGAAAAAGGTCTGGAATTGTACTCCAACGGTGTCCTGATCATGGACAAATGCGGCGATTTGCTGCCGGACTACTTCGGATTTGTCAAAGGTATGGTTGATTCGGAAGACCTGTCCCTGAACATCTCCCGTGAAATGCTGCAGCATGACCGTCAGCTCAGCCTGATCGCGAAAAATATCAAAAACAAAATCAAGAGCCAACTGCAAAGCCTGCTGAAGGACGATCGTGAGAGCTACGAGAAGTTCTATCAAGCGTTTGGACGTCAGTTGAAATATGGCGTATACAGCGACTATGGTGTAAACAAGGATACACTGCAGGATCTGCTGCTGTTCTCTTCTTCCAAAGAGAAGAAGCTGGTCAGCCTGGACGAATACGTCTCCAGAATGCCTGAAGATCAGAAGTATATCTACTACGCTTCCGGTGAATCCATTGAGCGGATCGAGAAGCTGCCTCAGATTGAGGGTGTGCTTGATAAAGGGTATGAAGTGTTGTACTTCACCGAGGACATCGATGAATTCGCGATCAAAATGATCATGAACTACAAGGAGAAAGAGTTCAAATCCATCTCTAGCGGTGACCTGGGTATCGAAGACAGCGAAGACAAAGAGAAAAATGAAGCAGACGACAACGACAACAAAGAGTTGTTTGAAGCAATGCAAGCACAGCTGGCAGGAAAAGTAAAAGCCGTGAAAGCTTCTAAACGCCTCAGAAGCCATCCGGTATGTTTGTCCACCGAAGGTGAGTTGACCATCGAGATGGAGAAAATACTGAAAGCCATGCCGAACAGCGAGAATGTACAAGCGGATAAGGTGCTGGAGATCAACGTGAATCACGATGTCTTCAAGTCTCTGAAGGACGCTTACGCACAGGATAAGGAAAAACTGAACCTCTACACAAGCCTGCTGTATCATCAGGCATTGCTGATCGAGGGTCTGCCAATCCAAGATCCAGTAGAGTTCACCAACGATATCTGCAAAGTGATGGTGTAATAGCTTCACCGAGCTGAGTTTTTAAGTAGCGTGCAATTTCACGCTATCAGCACTCTCAATAAGTAATAGGCCAGCAAGATCATCGCTGACCATCTGCACCCGACAGGGCATTCCGTCCCTGTCGGTTTTTTATTTTCTCTCCCTCCAAGGAAACAAAATAGGAGACAGAGGATCATGAAAGTGCTGCATAGGAATTTTGAATGTGTCTGTCTTTTACAATTTATTAAATGTTATGGTCCTCAACCAATGTACTGATCACATTAAATCTATAACACTCAGCAGTGAGGTAGTGGAGGGGACGGAATCGATTCTGGAGAAGCGGAGCGGTCGCGTTTGTCTCCGGGTTTTTCCCTTGCCAAGGGAAATTCAGAAAACCTGGAGACAACAGCGATCGGAAGAACGATCCGTAACCGGAACGGCCACGGCCACCAATGCTCATTAGCACTTTTATCCTATCTTTTTGCGTTATCGGAATGTATCTCTACATTCTCTAAATGCTTTCATATTTTCAGTATATCAATATTCATTTAGGTGCACGGATGATAGTCTGTCGGGGTATAATAAAAGAAGAAGACTGTACATCACAAGTTGATGTGAGAAGAGATGACAATCGCAGACAGGTTTTGCTTTTCGAAACGACGGATGTTGTGTATAATCACTCAAAATAGAGACAGTCGGCTAGGAGTGATCACATGCAATGGAACGATTTGAGAGAACATAGACAATATCCTGAACTTACCAAACTGGATGGAGCTCGCGCAGCATATGAGCGGGACTACTCCAGACTGATTCATTCACCGACCTTCCGTCGGTTGCAGGGCAAATCCCAGGTGTTTGGCGCCGGAACAGGCGACTATTATCGCACCCGGTTAACCCACTCGCTTGAGGTGGCGCAGATTGCGCGAGAGGCGGCGAGAAGCCTGCTTCGTCGTTATCCCCAAGTGGACTGGAGCCAGGCGGACAGCCCGGGGCTTATTATTGATTCGGAAGTGGTGGAATGTGCCGCGATCGCACATGATTTCGGACACCCGCCTTTTGGACATAAAGGGGAAGAAGTGCTGGACGGCATTTTGGATGACTTGATCAATACCGAGGTTAAGAAAATCATGAAGAAGAGCCGTGGGGCGAAATCACCCCAGCAGGAGCCGGAAATTCGTGCAGAGCTGAAACGGAAATATGAGCATTTTGAAGGTAATGCGCATAACTTCCGTCTCATCATGTTCCTGGAAAAGCGGGAAGATATCGATGGGCTGAACCTGTCCGATGCCGTGCTGCTCGGAATCAACAAGTACCCTTATCCGGGAACGGAGAGCAAGAAGGGCATGTATCATCATGAGTGGCAATATATCCACGAGATTCGTAATCGGTGGAATATGCCGGCAGGCAAAAAGACACTTGAAGCACAGCTCATGGACCTCTGTGACGATATCGCGTATTCCGCACACGATCTGGAGGATGGGATTAAGGCAGGCAAGATTGAAGTGCATGAGCATTTTCTGCAGGACCCGCATATCCATCGACTGATTGTGGATAAGATTACCACGCTTGAGGATCTGTTCTGGAACGGATGGACCAGAGAGGCGATTGGGCAAAAGGTAGAAGAAGTGCTCGCTTCGTTCCTGCGCGTCTGGAATGAAAAGATGCCGTTCTGTGAGCATGACTATTCCCGTACCCGCCGCGAAGTCAAAGCCTACTGGGTCAGTCTGTTTGTCGGCAGCCTGGGCGTGATTGACGACGGGGATTGGAAGAAGGTGACTTTTGTCCGCGAAGGTGCCGAGGATCTCGACATGCTGCGCACGGTAAGTGTGCTGAAGAGCTTTGCCTGGGTAACCATGATTCGTGACCTGCGCGTGCAGCGCCTGCAAAAACGCAGCGAATGGATGATCAAGCGTCTGTGGGATGCATTCCTTGACCCCGAAACGTCCAAATCTATTATTCCATCCGACTGGCTGCAGCGATATGAGAAAGACCAGGCGAAGGCTCATCCGATTTGGACATGGGAGCACATGGTGATTGATTATATTGCAGGCATGACCGATGCGTTTGCCGAGAAAATATACAATGAATTGTATGGTCTGAAGGTAGGTTCTATCTACGATCTGGACTAGGGATAAGGGGTGAGATGCTTGGATACAAACACAGGCGAAGGCACAAACAACATCGTAAGCCAAGCGTTCAGTCTTGGCGTGCTTGACCTTGTGCCAAGGTTGAATAGAGCTACAGCGGAAGAGGCTTTGCAGCAGTCCGTATCCTTGGCTCAAAATGCTGAAGCCTGGGGTTATACCCGATATTGGACGTCCGAGCATCATGATATGGATGAACTCGCATCAGCTTCACCTGAAGTGTTGCTCTCGCATATCGGAGCTAGAACAGCAACCATTCAGCTTGGTTCGGGTGCGGTGCTGCTGCCACACTATAGTCCGCTCAAGGTGGCCGAGTCGTTCCGGCTGCTGGCTGCACTTTATCCGGGACGAATTGAGTTGGGTCTGGGACGGGCTCCTGGAGGTGGACCGCATGCCACCATGGCGCTAAGCGGAAATTATTTGCAGCATGTGTCCAAATTGCCTGAATCACTCGCGGCACTCACTGAATTGCTCGAGGATCGGTACAGCTATGAGGAGCATCGCGTAACGGCACGTCCGATCCCTGAACTTCCCGTATCCCTGTGGATGCTGGGTACCAACGTCAAGAGTGCCGAGTTTGCTGCACGGTTTGGCATGGGGTATGTATTTGGTCAGTTTATGAGTGACGCCGATGGTACCGAAGCGGTGAAGCGTTATCGGGATGGGTTTACCCCCAGTAAAACGTTGAACGAACCGCAAGTGATGGTTGCGGTCAGTGCAATGTGTGCAGAGACAGAGGAGGAGGCTCGGGACTGGAGCCGCGAAATGGCAGATCGGCGCAGGCAGAGTGGACAAGATACACCAGCCCTGCACGCTGCCGAGAAGGAATCTAACTCCACTACAGGTACGGGTGGTCAGATCAGTATTGAAGAGGACAAGGATCAAAGTGAAGCACGCAAGCACTTTGCGGGAACAGCGCCTCAAATCTGGGAACAATTCGGCCAGGTGAGCAAACAACTGGAGACGAATCAATTTCTGGTGGTTACGGCCGGTCCTGATTATGAGCGAAGACTGGCGTCATATCGGTTACTTGCCGAGTTTGGTAAAACCATGGTGGAGTAAGTGACGCTTCTCCAGTTTGCATAGGATTACCTGCACAATCTAACACGTCTGAAGGGTTGCAGATCGGAATTCTCCGAATGCTGCAGCTCTTTTCCATTTTATCTCGTTGCATGCTCCCTGATGTATTCCTATCACCTCCTCGTGTGTACGAGGCACAAGATTTTACAAAACGAAGCATGTCTTAAACAAAATAATGTTATAATACTTTACGTCAGTTTACCTATAAAGATATGATAAAAGAGTATTTTGCAAGATGCCAAAAGAAGGGTAAAACCAAGACCAAAGAACCGAAAATTCGGAGGTAGGCCGAATCCGGTATAAGGGGGAAGTCACATGTTCAGCAGATTCAAGGTCAGGAGTATCGGTCTGCGTATCAGCATCGCGTTCTATTTGTTAATCCTCTGTTTAATTCTCCTTAGCGTCACCATTATTACCCGGTTAAACTCAATGGAAGCGAGTACGAATGAGATTACGGGGAACTGGATGCCTTCGATACAGCAAATTAACAGGTTGAACTATACCACAGAACATATTTTGTCATTGAGTTACCGCCACTTTGATGCCCAGGATGAGGACAAGGCTGATCTCGCTGAAGAGCGTACCAATTACATTCGCGAAACGGTTCAGACCATTAAAATATATGATCAGCAGGAAAAGGCGGCAGACGAACAGGAACACTGGGATGCATTCAAGACGAAGTGGGCAGCTTACCTTAAGCTGAATACCCAAGCGATCAATTTGAGTGATCAAGGACAATCCCAACTGGCCAAGGAAGTATCGGAAAAAGGGGCTGATTCCTTTGACGCCATGCAGGTCGATCTGGATTATCTGGTGGAGTACAATCAGAATCAGTCGGATCTCTCGGCTGCACAGACGATCAGGTCCGTGCAGAATGGCCGAATGATTATTATTGCTGGGGTGCTGATCATGATTGCGATTACGGCCATCACGATCCCGATTATCCGTTCCCAGGTCGTGAAACCGCTGCTCCGGGTCATCAGTGCAGTGAAGCTGATTGCAGAAGGCCAGCTGAATGTGCAGGATGTACATACCAAGCACGAAGATGAAGTAGGGCTATTGGCCGAAGCGGTAAACACGATGAAAGGTAATCTGACTTCCATGGTGTTGAATGTCAGACGTGTTGCCGAAGCGGTGAATCGTCAAAGCAACGAGCTGGCCATATCAACGGAAGAAGTTAAGATTGGAAGCCGCCAGATTGCCATAACGATGGAGGAGTCGGCCAAGGCTGCTGAGAGTCAGGCGGTTACGGCAGTTGAATCAGCACGTACGGTTGAGGGGTTGAACGAACACATCCAGAAACATGCAACTCAAGGGAGCCAGCTTAGTCTGATGTCAGAACGTGTGCTGGAGCAGGGATTGAATGGACGCAAGGCCATGGAGCAATCAGTGCAGCAAATGCAGCAAATCTCCGGTGCTGTCTCGGCTTCGATGGACCGGATGGAGCAGCTGAATCGTAAAAATGAGGATATCTCCAAGCTGGTCCAGGTGATTAGAGACATTGCCCGTCAGACCAACCTGCTGGCATTGAATGCTTCCATTGAAGCAGCTCGCGCTGGAGAGAGTGGGCGTGGGTTCGCTGTTGTAGCAGCCGAGGTCCGAAAGTTATCGGAAGCGGTGCAGACCTCTGTGGAGGAAATTACAATCATTACGGAAGATATCCAGCAGGATTCCCAAGGGGTGGTTGCTGAATTGCGTACAGGCGTCCGGGAGACTGAATTGGGACAAGAGCATGTGCGTACTTCGGGCAGTCTGTTCCAAAATATCAATGAATCCGTAGAGGAAATGGTTCATGTGATTGGCACGATGACAGCTGGTTTGGAAGGCATGCAGGATGCAAGTGGACGCATGAATGATTTCAGCCAACAGATCTCAGCGGTATCGGAGCAATCTGCAGCAAGTGTGGAAGAAGTTTCGGCTTCAGCTGAAGAACAGGTAAGCTCCATGGAAACGATCAGCGGCAGCATTCAAACACTGAAGGAACTGTCGGATGACCTGCTTACTTCCATCGAAAAGTTAAAAATATAAACCTTCTTCTTATAATAGAAGAAACATGAAGGACGGCTGCGATTTTGACTGAAATCAATTCGACTGAATTAACAGGTGGCTCAACGACCAAAGATTACGTCTATACTTTTGCCTGTCATGAGAATGAGCGTGAACTATGCTCACTTGAGCTCAGTACGCTGCTCGGTTCAAGACTGGAGATGAATTCGAGTTTACGCTCCTATGTACGGTCCGGCATATGCATTCCACCAGGCAGAAGCCCTTTTATTCATGGAAGGCTGGACGTGTTATCGGAAGCTGATACCGTGAATGATTTGCTGCCAGCTGCAGCGAAGATCGATTTGCTTCCGGAAGAAACGTTTAAGGTGGTATGTCTGAAAGAAGGAGATCATATGCCTGATTATGAACATTCCCGTCAACTGGAGAGAGAAGTGGGGATGTGCATCAATGGCAAGGCGCAGATGAAGCACCCAAAAGTGACCTTTGGACTAATACAAACAGGTAAGAAATGGATCTTGGGGCGGTGGACAGAAGCAGATCGATCGTGGCAAAGTCATCAGCAGAAGCCGCAAAATTACTCAACCGGTTTCGGAGTTGCGCTAGCCAGATCACTCGTCAACATTGCCGTACCGGACATCCCGAATCATCGGCTGCTCGATCCATGCTGCGGCATGGGTACGGTGGTCATTGAAGCACTATCCATGGGGATCGACACAAGAGGGAATGACTTGAATCCCCTGGCCATTCAAGGAGCGCGGATTAATCTTCCACACTTTGGTTATGATCCGGCTTGCCTTACGCTGGGAGATATGAATGAATTGAACGTTTATTACGACGCAGCGATTTTGGACATGCCCTACAATCTGTGTTCCGTCCTCCCGGATGAAGAACAGCGCGTCATGCTGACAAGTCTGCGCAGGTTGGCGGGACGGGCTGTAGTCGTATCCACGGAATGGGTGGAAGAGCATTTGCTTGCAGCAGGGTGGGAAGTGAATCAATATTGCACTGTACGTAAAGGAACGTTTATACGTCACATTTGGTTATGTGCATAGTTATATAGTAGAAGAAAACCTCCATCACGGAAGAAAAATTTCCGGGTATGGAGGTTTTTTATATCCATTTTTAGAAATAATGGTAAGGCATTTGTACAATTGTGCATGGAAAATAGAGGGTGAATTAGTATTTATGACTATAGTCGACCAGATTGAGCGGCAGCGTTTTACCCGCCAGGTAGGCTTCCAAATTTTCCACAAAAATATCAAGTGCACGATCCGTGTATTGCTCCGTACTTCCCGCGATATGGGGAGTGATTAACACATTATCCTTTTTCCATAACGGGTGCTCTGCAGGAAGGGGTTCTTCTTCAAAAACATCCAGTGCAGCATAGGCGACCTGTCCGCTATCCAGCGCACGAATCAGCGCTTCTGTATCTACACTTGGACCTCGTCCTACATTTACGAAGCAGGAGCCTGGTTTGAAATGTTCGAATGCGGTCTGATCATATAAATGATGGGTTTCGTCTGTGAGGGGCAAAATGTTAATGATATAGTCTCCCTTGCCCAAAGCTTCATGCAGTCCGGACATATCGTACATGTGATCGACATTCGGGACGTCTTTGCCGGACCGACGAACCCCGAGGACATTCATGCCAAACGCCTTGAGTATACGGGCAGCTTCGGTGCCAATTTCCCCCACACCAACAATAACAGCCGTTTTGCCATGCAGTTCCGGTAGTGGTTTGCCGGGATTTTTCCACTCGGCTTGCTGTTGATGGAGCATGGCTTGTCTCAGCCAGCGGCTGTGCGATAACATCATGCCTACAATAATTTCGGTGATCGGGATGGCATGCACGCCATTTGCACTGGTCACCTGAATATTTTTTTGTTCCAAATCCGAAAATGGAAGGTTATCCACACCTGCGGACCAGACCTGTACCCACTTCAGGAGGCTGTCGTTCTTCAGGGCATGTTCTGTGACGAGAGGAGACCAGCCAACTATGATTTCAGCTCCTGTTAACTCTGCAGGGTCAATCTCCTTGGCTTTGCTAACGGTTAGCGTATAGCCTGGAGCGGCGTCTAAAATGCGCTGCTGTTGTTCCGCAGATAAAGATGGAAAACATACAATTTTACCCATAGTGTGTAACCTCCTGAATTCAATTGAGTTGTGAGATAAGTGTAGCAGATTTGAGAAGATGCTGCAGAAAGGCAGGAGTGCAGCCTCATGTGCAAGTGCCGAAACTTGTGTCAATCTATAATTACCCAACTTGAAACGATACATATGATTATGAAATAATAGAACGAACTTTAGAGAGGTGTATACGATGATGAATAACTATTCATATACGGATCAACCATCACGGCGGGAAAGATTATTTACGGCGATACGTCTTCCGGCAGCTATTCAGGAGTCCCTTCGACTCGAAGCAGGAATGGTAAAGAACAGGCTGGATTTTCGCAAATGGACAGACCATCGGGACTATCATATAACGCTGCAATTTCTGGGAGATACACTGGTGAGTGATATTGGGCATCTGCGGAAAGCACTGCGCATGGCGATCAATGGATTGAAGCCGTTTGAACTGCATATTTCCGGATGGGGAACATTTGGACTAAAAGATGCTCCGAAGGTGTTATGGAAGGGTGTGGACGGTGAAATGGAGTCATTGAATCTTCTTCACAAACGGATTGTGGAGGCCACATCCGCACTTGGATATGAAGCAGAGTTGAGACCCTATTCTCCGCACATTACAATTGCACGCAAATTTCTGGGTGTAGCCCCAGGAAATGAAGATAAAGGGATTTATGGGATGCTTCCGGAACATTCCTTGGGTGCTAAATCATGGATTGTGGAGGACTTTGTACTTTATGTGACGAGGCTGGGGCAATCGCCAATGTATGAGGTTGTGGATACGTTTTCATTTTCCTAAAACTCGTTTTTATGACATAAAATCACATTGACATTACGTTTATCCCTATGTAATATTAGCCATCGTTATTCAAATTCTTTTTTTTGGGTTACTTAGTTAAGGGAATTGTTGCGACAGGAGGAATCTTTCGAATGGATATTATAAGCAAGAATCGTTGGGTAGCACCGATGTTATCTGTGCTGCTTGTATGTATAGTGGGGGTTAATGTAGTTCAGGCAACTGGGAAGTGGAACGAGGCAAGTGATAGTAAACAGATGACCGATCTGGCGGCTTCTGTGCAAAATAGCGCATCAACTTCTTCTGCTGGGGACAGGCGAATGATGGCGGACGGGACAAGTCTGTCTGCTGATTCATCGATTCATACGGCAAACTGGACGGCTTCATTGCCAGCCAAGGACTGGCTTACGGCTGCTCAGGAAGAACAGGAATTGAAGGAAGCCAAGGCCAAGCATAAAGCCAGAGCTGCTGCGGCGGCCCAAGCCAAAAAAGACGCTGCCTTGAAATTGGCCAAAATAGAGAAGGCCAAAGCGGCTGCTGCAATTACAACTCCCCCCCAAAAACTTTACTTTACGCGGACCGAACTTTTGAACCAGGAGGACTCAAAACTTGCAACCTGGTCATACAGTGTGTCCGATAAAGAGCTGCTTCTGCTGCAAAAAATTGTCATGGCAGAGGCGGAAGGTGAACCGTACGAAGGCAAAGTGGCAGTTGCCAATGTTGTCTTAAACCGGCTGCGGTCAGCCAATTTTCCCGATACTATTTATAAGGTAATCTATCAGAAGTCTCAATTCAGCCCGGTAGCCAACGGACGTCTGAAGCGTGTAGTTCCCAATGAGGACAGCGTGAAGGCAGTTAATGCTGCACTGAATGGACAGAAGGAAGTCGCTGATGATACGTATTATTTCTTGTCATTAACGCTTGCCGATGATCTGACGGTTGCCCGTTCGAAGAAAAAAGTGAAAACGATCGGTCATCATACGTTTTACAAGTAATTGACCTGAAAATTCTGCAAACAGGCAGGGTAGTTAATGTGTTTACATTACACGAACCTTTAAAAACACCTGAAACAGAGTTTTATTTCGGTATTTATTATGGATCTGTATAATATAAGTTACCCTTTTTTCTGGTAAAACATACGTGATTTTAAATGAAATTAAAGAAGGTTCCCTTCCAAAATGAGAAGGGAACCTTTTCTGTATGCTTTTCGTCTCAAATAAGTTGATCTTAATCATAGGCGATGCTCATCCATAATCAACACCCTCCTAGAAGCGCTCCAGGGGGCCGTAGAGGCCTTAGAATGGAATTCTGGTACCTGACAGCGTCGCGGCAGGAATTCCGGCCTTGAAGCGTTCCTTCGTCGTGGAGGAGAGCTCGGCTGTAGCCGGAAACAACAATTCGTGAACAGCCTGTGCACAAGACGTTGGATCATAGGACTGCCGGTTCCAAGGCTTGCGTACAACCTTCAGCTGGCTTTCAGCTTCATTCGGTGCCTTGGTCGGCTCGCATAGCTCTCTGAACCGTGTGGTAATGACGTCTGCTGAATGAATAACCTGGCCATATCCGGCTTGTACAAAATACTCACAATTCTCTTCTTCCTGGCCTGGAAGTGGTGGAATGAACAACATTGGCAGTCCTTTCGCCAGAGCCTCTGTGCAAGTCATGCCGCCCGGTTTCGTAATAAGGACGTCCGATACGTCCATCAGCTTGCTGACTTCCTTTGTGTAACCGAGAATGCGGATGTTTGGATGTTGGAAGCAAGCCATCTCTTTCATTTTGGAGATCATCTTCTCGTTGCTTCCGAGACAGAATACGAGCTGCACCCGATCGGCCCAGGAGGTTAATAGTTTCATATGCTCTTCATCAAAGGAAAGCCCCCATCCACCGCCCATAAGCAGTGCCGTAGGCATATTCTGAAGCCCCATTTCCTGACGCAGCCGCACTTTGTCACCTGCTTCCCAGAAATCAGGGTGTACGGGAATTCCCGTAACCTGGATTCGAGAGGGATCGACCCCCCTGATCTCGAGTAATGCTTTGACCTGTGGGGTAGAGACAAGATACTGGTTTACTTCAGGATTGATCCATGTGCCGTGTACATCATAATCCGTAATGACCGTGTACAGCGGTATGTTCAGCCCTTGTCGTTTCAGCCTGGAAATGACCGCATTTGGAAACGGATGAGTGCAGATAACAGCATCCGGCTTCAACTGGGATACAACCTGTGCCGTCTGAGTATAGAAAATCCGATGCAAGGCGAGTTTGGTAAATCCGTTCAACGATTTATTGTATTGTGTCCGATACAGCATGCTGACCAGTTTGGGCTGGACGGATAATGTTTTTCGATAGGCGGAAAAAATAAGCGGAGCCACTGTCGGATTCAAAAATTTGCCGAGTTCGATGACACGGCTATGGACGTGTGGACTGACTTTTTTGATGCCGCTTGCCAGCGCATGGGCGGCCTGGGTGTGACCGGTGCCGAAACCTTCGGATAATAAGAGCACTCTTGGTTTTCGCATGAGTTCACCTTTATTCATAAGTTTAAATTTGATAAGTTCACCGTTATGCCGTACCCTTCAATACATGGATATACAGCGAAACGGAAAATCATGTTCATTCCATAAATATTTACACGAAAGTTGATGGACTTAGACAGTTCATCTTCGTTCTATCCGTATTATTGGAACCATCATACACTATAGACGACGAATGAATCACTTTCCACTGCATTTCGGTTAAAATAAATTAACACAAATTTGTAATGTTAGGGTTGCAATCTGTTGTCGAAGGTGTTAATGTAAGTTTTGACCAAGTGACCGAATTGTATTTTTGGTCACTTTATAAGAAAACAATGAAGGAGGGGATATAATGGCTCCGATTGACCGGAGGCAGCAGGTCATTCAAGCAGCAGCTCAGTCGTTCGCCATGTTTGGATACAAAGCTACCACGATGGATCAGGTGGCCAAGATTGCGAATGTCGGCAAAGGGACAATTTACACTTTCTTTACGAATAAGGAGCAGCTGTTTGATCAGATTCTGGTGGAAGTAATCCAGGAGATGAAAAATATTGCCCATCGTGAAGTGCATCAGGAAAGTGCTTTTTTTGATAACCTGTTTCGTGTGCTGGATTCATTGCTGGAATTCCGTCGTGATCATGATTTATTGGTGAAGCTATCCCAGGAACTCAAGGATTTTGGAACGCTTCAGGCCAAAGAGGGTCTGGACAAGGTGGAGAAGGTCATTTCCGATTTCCTGTCCAAAGAGCTGGAGAAAGCCAGAGACAGCGGTGAGATTCGGGATTGTGATCCGCAAGTGGTGGCCTTTATGATGATCCGTCTGTACATCGCGCTCACCTCGGATTGGAACAAACAGCACGAACCGCTCAGCAAAGAGGAAATCAAAAATTACTTTCGTCTTTTCTTAATGGAAGGAATTGCTGCCGTCATGTAGTTTCCGAATTTCTCTACTATAATATAGGGAGAAGATGGAGAGTCATTTTGCGTGAAGGCAGTGAGGCTTGCCGAGAGGCAGGTTTGTTTTTTTGTTCTAAATTGACCGTTTGGGGAAAATGGTCAGTTCGTATTTCAGCAAGTTGCTGAATCGATTCATATGTTTACATCAAGTTAGTTCCTGCTCATGAAGCAGAGAGTTAGGGGAGATAATGACATGAAATCTTTATCCGTGTTTTTCAAGGATGTGGGATCAGCCGTGAGAAACCCGAAGGTGTTGATCCCCGTCATTGCAGTTATGTTTATTCCGATCCTGTATAGCGGTATCTACCTGGCTGCTTATTGGGACCCATATGGCCATGTAGATCAGATGCCGGTGGCTGTGGTCAACCTCGACAAGGGAGCGGAGCTCGAAGGCAAATCCTTGCAGGTGGGCGACGATCTGGTGGATGAGCTGAAGAAAAATGGAGATTTTGAATGGGAATTTGTCAATGCTTCTCAGGCTAAAGAGGGTATGCAGAACGACAAGTATTATATGCAAATTACGATTCCTGAGAATTTCTCTTCCCAGGCCACCACGCTGCTGGATGATAAACCACAGCCAGCTGAATTGATCTACGAACCGAACGGCAATTACAGCTTCGTAGGTGCACAGATCGGCAAGACGGCGATCAAGGATCTCAAGGCGAAAGTATCTGCCAAGGTGACAGAGGCGTATGCCGAAACGCTGCTCGACAAGTTCTCCGAAGTGTCTGATGGACTGGCGGAAGCCGGAGATGGCGCGGGCGAGCTGAATACGGGGGCAGGCAAACTGGATGATGGTGCCGTCAAGCTGAAAGACAATTTGGCCAAACTGGCATCCGGAACGCTGGAGCTTCAGGATGGATTGTCCCCATTGAGTGATGGTGTTAATGCACTGCATACCGGGGCCACCAAGCTGGAAAGCGGAACAAGCAGCCTTGTATCCGGTCTTCAGCAGCTTCAGGCAGCAGCAGCGGATCAGCTTCAAAGTGGGGCAGACCAATTAAAGGATGGCAGTGAAAAGCTGCAGGCAGGCCTTCAATCATCTCTTGATGGCACAAGCAAGCTGCAGACCGGGCTGCAATCATCCGAACAAGGCAGTGAGAAACTGTCTGAAGGCCTGCAAAGCGCAGTACAGGGTAGTGGAACTCTGGCAGCAGGCTTGCAGTCTGCCGTTGATGGAAGCAGTAAAGTTGCGGACGGAGCCCAAGGTGTGGCGGACGGTTTGAAACAGCTGGCCGCCTCCAATCCGGAGCTGGCTGCGAGCGAGGATGTTCAGAAGCTGCTCGCAGCAAGTGAGGCTGTGGCAGAAGGCAGTGCGCAGCTGCACGAGAGCGAACAGAAGCTGGCGCAGGGTGCGGATCAGCTTCACCAGGGCAATCAGCAGCTTGCAGCAGGTGCGACAGAGCTGCACGGCGGGCAAGAGCAGCTGCTGGCTGGTGCAGACCAGCTGGTTGATGGACAGCAGCAGCTGCTGGCTGGAGCCAATCAGCTTAGTGAAGGCGGAGCGAAGCTCTCCGACGGCCTGAAGCAGTTTAGCGGCAAGCTGGGCGAAGCTGCTAGCGGCGGTACTCAGCTGGTCAATGGAGCCAAACAACTCGGCACAGGAACAAGTGCCCTGCAAACAGGCGTAGGCAAGCTGAGCAGCGGTGTGAGCTCGCTGACAGACGGTTCCCAACAGCTTGGCGATGGAGCCGGCGAGCTGGCTAATGGTTTGACTGAGCTTAAAGACGGCTCCAGTGAACTGGCGACCAAGCTGAATGATGCCGCTCAGAAAACGTCTGAAGTGAAGAAAACCGATGACGTGGTCAACATGTTTGCTGAACCAATTAATTCGGCTGAGAACGAAGCGGAAGCCGTGTCCAACTACGGTACAGGATTGACACCGTTCTTCCTGTCCATTGGATTGTTTGTTGGATCCCTCATCTCAACCATCATTTTGAAAATGCGTGATACATCCGTACCTGGTGCATCCGGTTGGAGCCGTTTTGTAAGCCGTACGCTCGTATTTGGTTCCATGAGCATTTTCCAATCGGTGATCGTAGCAAGCTTCATGCTGTATGGCCTTGGTCTGGAAACGCACAGCGTACCGCTGTTCTATCTGTTCACAATTATTACGGGACTAACGTTTATGCTGATTGTTCAGGCGCTTGTCACCTGGCTTGATCTGCCTGGCCGTTATGTGGTTATTCTGCTCCTGGTATTCCAGCTGGCGGCAAGTGCAGGAACCTTCCCGGTAGAACTGATTCCGTCCTGGCTTCAGGCCTTTAGCCCATGGTTACCAATGACGCACAGCATTATGGGCTTCAAGGCAGTCGTATCCAGTGGGAATTTCGATGTAATGTGGCATCAGGCTGGGATCCTGGCCATCTATGCAGGGGTATCCATTCTGTTGACGCTGGCGTTCTTCCTCTGGAATGGCAGACGCCCGAAAAAAGAAGCTGAAATGACTGAAGCGGCCGAATCGGGTCAAGTTGTGACAGCATAAGTCTGAATGAATGCAGGGCAATGACCTGGATCGAAAAATAAAGTTTGTTAACCAGTATCAAAATTATGCAATATAGTAGTCAAAAAGTGCAAAGAGCTTGTGGCCCTAAAATGGGCCGCAGGCTCTTTTTGTATACAAATGCATGTGCGGGCTGCGCTTTGCTCAAAAAAGGAATGGGAATTTGGTGATATTAAGCAGAAATGCAGGCTGCATATGGAATGATTTTCTTTTGCCAGCAGATAAAATCAGTTGTACTCTGACTTAAAATGTGTATAATTATTCGAAAAAGAGATGAGTTTAAACGTCATTACACTAAAGCTGTGCTGCAAAACATTTCTTATCACAGGTATTAAAAAGTTTAAATTGCGCTGATGTTAGCTCGGTGTTAAAATAATAGAACTATATCAAAAAACGTCGCTCCATATCAGTGGTCGTGCCAGCGACTGCGAGTAATTATATTTGTGCTCTTTACCGGCTCATCCGGAAGCACTTCTGAAGAATGACTTCTTCTCCAGCAGCAGAAGCACTCTAAGTCTAATGACCCGATTGTTGCGGTCACCCCGATTATTCAGCAGGGTTCTCAACCTTTAGGCCCGCTCCTCCCGTTTCATTGTTGCTTGTTGCCTATGTTCTTGATCTTTCCGAAATACTTCATTATAGAAAGGTTGCGTTCCATGAGACACATCGGATTACCTCCTAAACAGGGTTTGTATGACCCACAGTTCGAAAAAGATGCATGCGGTATGGGTTTTGTTGCCAACATCAAAGGAGTACCATCACACGATATCGTTAGTCAGGCACTGACCATGCTCGGTAATATGGAGCACCGCGGGGGACAGGGCAGTGAGCCGAATTCCGGTGACGGAGCCGGTATTTTGATTCAGATTCCACACCGTTACTTTGCACAGGAAGCAGAGCGTCTCGGCTTTGCGTTGCCAGAGCAAGGAGCGTACGGCGTGGGTATGCTGTTTCTTTCTCAGGATCCTGAGATTCGTAACGCTCACCAAGAGAGCCTGAAGAAGATCATTGAAGAAGAAGGACAGACATTCCTCGGTTTCCGGGATGTGCCTACCTTTGATGAGATGCTGGGTCGTTCTGCACTGGCTGCGAAGCCTTATGTGCGTCAGGTGTTCATCGGCAGATCTGCGGATATCAACGATGAGCTCGCGTTCGAGCGCAGGCTGTATGTGATTCGCAGACGTGCTGAGCTGGCGATCCGGTATTCGGCAGATGAGAAAGAAGGCGGTTCGTTCTACCTGCCAAGCTTGTCTTGTCGTAAAATCGTCTACAAAGGCATGCTGACTACCGAGCAGGTTGGACAGTTCTATCTGGATTTGCAGGAAGATCTGGTTGAATCGGCGATTGCATTAGTACACTCCCGTTTCAGTACCAATACATTCCCAAGCTGGGAACGTGCCCACCCGTATCGCTTCATGATCCACAACGGTGAGATCAATACGATGCGTGGTAACGTGAACTGGATGCATGCGCGTCAATCGCTGTTTGAGAGCGAAGTGTTCGGCAACGACATCTCCAAAGTGAAACCGATCATCAATCCGGACGGTTCGGATACGGCAATGTTTGATAACACACTGGAGTTCTTGTATTTGAGCGGACGTTCATTGCCACACGTGGCGATGATGATGGTTCCTGAACCGTGGAGCACGGATGAGGGAATGGATCCGGCCAAAAAAGCATTTTATGAATATCACAGCACAATGATGGAGCCTTGGGACGGGCCGGCAGCCATGGCCTTTACGGATGGTCTGCAGATTGGTGCAACACTCGACCGTAACGGTCTGCGTCCGGCACGTTATTATGTAACGAAGGACGACCGCATCATTTTGTCCTCCGAGGTTGGGGTACTTGATATTGCTCCGGAAGAAATTCTGTATAAGGATCGTCTGCGTCCGGGTCGCATGCTTCTCGTGGATACACAAGAAGGCCGCATCATCTCGGATGAGGAAGTGAAGGCTCTAATTGCAGCCGAGAATCCGTATCAGGAGTGGCTCGATGAGCACTTGATGGATCTGAATGAATTGCCGGAAGCGCCGGAACTTCCAGATCCAAAACATGATAACGTAACCCAGCTTCAGCTGGCCTATGGATATACATTTGAAGAACTGCGCAAAGTGCTGGAGCCAATGGCATCCACAGGTATGGAAGCTACGGGTTCCATGGGTTATGATGCACCGCTGGCAGTCCTGTCGGATCGTCCGCAGCGGTTGTATAACTACTTCAAACAAATGTTTGCACAGGTAACCAATCCGCCGATCGATGCCATCCGTGAAGAGATCGTCACGTCTACGGCAACAACGATTGGTCCAGAGCGCAACTTGCTCAATCCTGAACCGGAAAGCTGTCGTCAGATTCGTCTGGATACACCGGTCTTGTCGAATGAAGATTTTGCGAAGATTCGTCACGTACGCCGTCCAGGCTTCCGCTCGATGACCATCCCGATCTTCTTCACGGCCAAAGAAGGAGCGGAAGGACTTCGCAAAGCGATGGATCTGCTCTTCGAAGCAGCTGACCGTGTCATCGACAAAGGGCATAACATCCTGATCTTGTCCGACCGCGGCGTGGATGCGGAGAACGCGGCTATTCCGGCACTGCTTGCAGTGGCAGGTTTGCATCACCACCTGATCCGTCAGGGTACAAGAACCAAAGTCAGCATTTTGCTGGAATCGGCAGAGCCACGTGATATTCATCACTACGCATTGCTGCTGGGCTACGGCGTAAGTGCTGTGAACCCTTATCTGGCGTTTGAAACGCTGGATGACATGATTCAGCAAGGGCTGCTGCGCGGCATCTCGCATGAGAAAGCTGTCAAAAATTATATTAAAGCCGCAACCAAAGGCGTTATTAAAATATTGTCCAAAATGGGAATCTCGACCATTCAATCCTATCGCGGCGCTCAAATTTTCGAAGCGGTTGGTCTGAAGTCTGATTTTGTTGATCGTTACTTTACCTGGACGCCATCCCGGATCGGCGGTATTGGTCTGGAGGAAGTGGCAGCAGAGGTGCTGACTCACCATAACCGTGCCTTTACGGACAAAGACGGCAATGACAAAGTACTGGATTCCGGCGGTGAATATCAGTGGCGTAATGATGGGGAAGAACATCTATTCAACCCGCAAACGATTCACACGCTGCAGCACGCCGTTCGTACCGGCGATTACAACCTGTACAAAAAATATGCCAAACTGGTACAGGGTGAGAATGATCAGTTGCTGACCATTCGTTCCATGCTGAAACTGAAACCGGTAGGACCGGCAGTTCCTCTGGAAGAAGTGGAATCCGTGGAAAATATCATGCGCCGCTTCAAAACAGGTGCGATGTCCTTCGGTTCCATCAGTAAGGAAGCACACGAAGATTTGGCGATTGCCATGAACCGTGTCGGCGGTAAATCGAACACGGGTGAAGGCGGGGAAGATCCAGCTCGCTTCATTAAAGATAGCAACGGTGATTCACGGCGCAGTGCCATTAAACAGGTTGCGTCCGGACGTTTCGGTGTTACTTCGAACTATCTCGTGAATGCTGACGAAATCCAGATCAAAATGGCACAAGGTGCGAAACCGGGTGAAGGTGGACAGCTGCCAGGACGTAAAGTATATCCGTGGGTTGCTGAGGTTCGTGGCTCAACCCCAGGTGTGGGTCTGATCTCGCCGCCACCGCATCACGACATTTACTCTATCGAAGATCTGGCTGAGTTGATCTATGACCTGAAGAACGCGAATCCACGTGCAGATATCAACGTGAAGCTGGTTTCCGAAGTCGGCGTAGGTACCATTGCTGCAGGTGTAGCCAAAGGACGTGCCGATATTATCCTCGTAAGTGGATACGACGGAGGTACGGGGGCATCTCCACAAGGTTCAATCCGTCACGCGGGTATGCCGTGGGAGCTGGGTCTTGCCGAGACGCATCAAACACTGATGCTGAACAATCTGCGTGACCGCGTGGTTCTGGAAACAGACGGTAAAATGCTGAATGGCCGCGACCTTGCGATTGCTGCATTGCTTGGAGCCGAGGAGTATGGTTTCTCCACCGCACCACTCGTGGCACTGGGATGTATCATGATGCGTGTTTGTCAGATGGATACATGTCCAGTCGGTGTAGCAACCCAAAATCCGGAACTCCGCAAAAATTATATGGGTGATCCGGCTCACGTGGTGAACTTCATGCGTTTCGTTGCTGAAGATGTACGTGAAATTATGGCTGAACTCGGTTTCCGTACCATTCAGGAAATGGTTGGACGTACGGATTGTCTTGAAACAGTTGAGGCTGTAGACCACTGGAAGAAAAAAGGTGTGGATCTGTCGGTGCTTCTGCATGTACCTGAGATGCCGGAAGGTTCTGCACGTTATCGTACACAGCATCAGAATCACCAATTGGAAGAGACACTCGACATGCAGCAATTGCTAACATTGGCTCAGCCTGCAATCGAATCCGGCCAACCGGTTGAAGCTGTGCTTCCGATTACCAATGTTAACCGGGCGGTAGGTACCATTCTGGGTAGTGAAATTACACGGAAGTATGGTCTTGCAGGACTGCCGGAAGACACTGTCCAATTCAAGTTTGTCGGCTCAGCCGGACAAAGCTTCGGGGCCTTTGTACCTAAAGGGATGACCCTGACGGTTGAAGGGGACTCCAATGACTATGTTGGTAAAGGCTTATCTGGAGGTAAACTGATTGTTATGCCTTCCCCTAAAGCAACGTTCGATGCCGAAGATAATATCATTATTGGGAACACGGCTCTGTACGGAGCAACCAGTGGTGAAGCCTATATCCGCGGTATTGCAGGTGAACGGTTTGCCGTACGGAATTCGGGTGCAAAAGTTGTTGTCGAGGGTGTGGGTGACCACGGTTGTGAATATATGACCGGCGGACGTGTCGTTGTTCTGGGCGATACAGGTCGTAACTTTGCAGCCGGGATGTCCGGAGGGATTGCTTACGTATATGATCCGAAAGGCACATTCCTGCAGCGTTGTAACCTGGAAATGGTTCTTTTGGAGCGAATTGAAGATGTATCGGAAAGTGCAGACCTGCGTGGCATGATTCAACGTCATGTGGCTTATACAGGCAGTGCTGCAGGTGAGCGAATTTTGGATAACTGGCAGGATTCAGTGAACCAGTTCGTTCGGGTTATTCCGAAAGACTTCAAACGGATGACAGAGCAAATCGAACGTGTTCAGGCAACAGGCTTGACGGGTGAGGAAGCTTTGCTGGCTGCATTTGAAGCCAATATGCGTGAGCTTGCACGTGCAGGTGGTTAAGTCCCTCCTATTGACAGGAGTGCGTGAATAGATTGTATGATGAATAAATAGGAGCTTTATGGCTGCCAATCAGGCGCGATAAAGCTCCTATTTGCGTTTCGACAAAATTAGAACCCGGACCAAAAACGCTCTCGCCATGAGACGACAACATTGAGGAGCATTCTCAAGTATAATAAGGCTAGTTTTGGAGTGCAGAGAAAGTATATATAGATAAGAGAGGTTAGCGGAATGAATATGAAGAATCCAAACAGGGGCGAACGTAAGCCGACAGGTAAACAAGTGGAAGCAACCGAGATGGACATCATGAAGGTTTTACTGCAATGCGGAATCGACCCGGAGCGTTGGAACGAGTTCATATCCTCCGTCAACAATGAGCATCATTAACTAGGTCATCATACACAAATATGTATTGAAGGGAGTTCAGACGCAAAAAAACCCAGGAACCGAAGAGAAAGCTACTCGGGACTGGGTCTTCCTTTGGTGGAGTTAATCCATGCTGCGTTCCATTCGGACAAAAGCAATAAAACGACGCGCCTCTTCTTCTGTTAAGGGTTTGCCGTCAATCATCAGATCGAAGCGATCCAACACTTCCTTATCCGATAATTCAAGCGAGTCCACAAATTCTCGAACATCCTCATCCATAACCACATCGCTCTGCTTCGTACGCCCAATGAGATAATCAATAGATACATTAAAAATGTCAGCAAGTCTGGTTAATACTTCAAAATCCGGTTTGCGTCGATTTTTCTCATAATGGGAGAGAGCGGCCCTGGTAATATGAATGGAGCTCGCAAGTTCTTCTTGAGTAAGTCCCCGCTGTTCCCTTAATTCAGCAATGCGATTTCCGTAGTTCATACGCTTTTCCCCCTGAACGCCATGTCAAATATATTAAAACAATCCTGAGCTATTTTTTGATCAGGGCAGCTTTCCTGCAAAATGATGACGCCTGGACAGACCTATATCCGAAATAGGTCTGTCTAAGGACATCTCATATTGTCGTAAATCAAAAGAACCATGTCCAAATACTGCTTGACATGATACAATTTGTATCGTAAATTGGACGTATGGAAGTTACAAAATGTATCATTTGGAATAATTTAAGTGTCTCCAAGTTGCCTATGCAATATACCCGTGAGAAGGAATAATGGCAACACTTGAAGGCTAATCCATTCTAAAGGAATGAAACGATGAATTCAATGATTCAGGAATGGGCCGATCTAGAATTAAATGTCCATATGTACATTCAGGAGTTTCAGGGTAAGACAGTAGACCGCAAACGACGTCCCGTTCTCCTGCTTGGGATGGATACAAAAGCGATTACTTTCCTGAGTGACCTGGTTTTACCGGTATCGTCAACGATGTTGATCGGTTTGGATGTAGAAGATCGCCAAGTATGTGTAAGGCTTCAGGCAAGGTTGCAATGGAAGCAGCCCTTCGGGGAGCTCACATTGTATCATTCAAGCCTGCATATTCAGCAAGAGCAGAAACTATATATAACTGGACAGTTAAATCAGATGCTTCGAGAAGTGCAGTTTCCTACGGTATCCCGATTGTCCTATGAAAAGGCAGCGGAACAACCAGACCTGCAGAAAACCTATCATTACATCGATTTTACCATATGAAGCCTGACAAATTCTAAACATTTTCTGAACAAGCATGTACTTAACGCCATTTTACTATATTTCATAGCGTTATGCATTAGTTCTTTAACACCAAAAGCATTTTGCGCGATGAATAAAAGGGCGAGGGGGATCATACATTGAGGAAGTTTGGTTATGGTTGAAATACACTGCCACATTTTATCAGGTCTTGATGATGGTCCGGTTCACATGGAACAGTCCATCGACATGGCCCAGAAGGCGGCAGCCTCGGGAGTTACCTCGATCATTGCAACTCCGCATCACCTGAACGGGCATTACAATAATGAACCGATTGTGGTCAATCAGGCAGTGGATCTGCTTCGTGCAGAGCTTCGCAAACGCAACATTCGCTTGGAGATCCGCCCCGGACAGGAGATCAGGGTTCATGAAGCTCTGATTCGAGACTTACACGCAGGCAGATGCTGCACACTTGCCGGGAGTCGCTACATGTTGCTGGAATTGCCCTTTGGCTATATTCCCTCGCAGTTCACCGGAATACTCCATGAACTTAGAGTAGCCGGTATCGTACCTATCATTGCTCATCCCGAAAGGAATCTCCCAATCCAGAATAATCCTGGGTTATTGGTTGAATACATTCATCAGGGCGCACTGATTCAGATTACGGCCCAGTCCATCATAGGACTTTTCGGACGAAAAGTTCAGAAATGGTGTTTCCATTTTTGCAAAGAAAACCCGTTTCATTTCATTTCATCGGATGCCCATGACATCCACATTCGTTCATTTGCTATGAATGCAGCATATGAGCAGCTAGGCCGCCGATTTGGAAAAGAACTGGTTGGGCGCTTGAAAAATAATGCTTGGTCGTTATGGAACAACCAAAGTATAGACATAGAGCAAGAAAAACCAATGGTCCTCAAACGAAGATTGTTGTTCTGGTAAACAGTCAGATCGAAAGAACAGTCATCATAATCGCTGAGTCGAATGGGAGGAATAACAGGTGGAACTGAAAGAGTACATGCAAATTTTACGCAAGCGAATTTGGATCATCGTAGCTTTTGTTGCTGTTGCTTGCATTGGAGCAGGTGTCAAAAATTATTTTTTTACCGTCCCTATCTATGAAGCGAACGCAAAATTGATTGTTAATCAGGCATATAACGCAGAAGGTGTTCCCAGTCTGGATATTGGGTCAATTCAAACCAACATTAAAGTGATTAATTCGTATATGGAAATCATCAAATCTTCAGCAATCCTCGATAAAGTAGCTGCTACATACCCCGATCTCGGCATGAACGGCAATCAACTTGCACAGAACATCTCGGTAACCACAGCAAATGAATCCCAGGTTATGAGTCTGACTGCTACTGGTTTGTCTTCCGAAAAAGCAGCCAAAACAGTTAACGCCGTTGCCAAAGTGTTTGAATCTCAAATCCCCGTAATTATGAAAGTGGATAATGTAACCATTCTGAGTGAAGCCAAACCCACGGAATCGTCCAGACCCATCAATGTGAATCCAATCGTTAATATCCTGATCAGCTTTCTCGTAGGACTTCTGCTGGCAGTAGGTTTTGTATTCCTCTTGGAATACTTGGATGATACGTTGAAAAGCGAAGATGAATTGGAAAAAGAACTGGGAATTCCCGCACTTGCTGTCATATCCAAAATCAAAAAAGAAGAAGTTCGCGGCTCTAAACAGACAACATCTCAAAAACAGGTAGGTGACGGCCAGTATGCCACGGTTAACCAATGATAAAGGAAGCCTAGTAACAATGGCTAACCCCAAGTCCAGTTCGTCTGAAGCTTATCGGAAGTTGAGAACCAACATCCAATTTTCATCCATCGATAGTCAGATTCAAACAATCATGATTGCTTCCGCTCTGTCGGGTGAAGGTAAAACCACAACAATCGGCAATCTGGCAGTGACCTACGCACAGGAAGGGAAAAAGGTTCTGCTTATGGATACGGACCTGCGCAAACCTGCCGTGCACCGCATGTTTAATGTACCCAATCATGTAGGACTAACCAGTGTATTATCGAGCCAATATAAAGTGACGGAAGTTTTGAGAGAAACGGATGTGGAAGGATTGCATGTTCTCTCTTCCGGTCCGATTCCGCCCAATCCTTCCGAGATGTTAGGTTCCCGTAAAATGACAGCTCTGCTGGAGAACTTAAAGGAAGAATACGATGTCATTCTGTTTGATACTCCGCCTGTTCTGGCAGTGACTGACGCATTGATCATCAGCTCATTGTGCGATGGCGTAATTCTTGTCGTGAGTGCAGGCAAAGTAAAGAAAGATCTGGTCAAAAAGGCAAAGGCGCATCTCGAACATGTAAATGCGCGAATTCTGGGAGCAGTTCTGAACAATGTACAGGTACCGAAGAATCGGATTGCTGACTATATTGAGAATGTTTAAGAGATTCGCGTTATAAATCCAAATAGCATTGTCAGGTCATGTCTACTACACCTTTATCAAGGTAGGCACTCGGTCACACTGTGGGTAGTGTACCTTAGACGTTAATCGTCAAGGGTGTGACGTGAGGTTGGGTTGAATGCCCCTTTATGAAATTGAAAGTAAGAATTGCATCAATTTATTTCAAGGTTTCATGGATTTAAGTGGTCCAACTCATACTTTTAAACCATAAAAATATGAAGGATAGGGTGGTATTTATGACTAAAGTGAGGAAAGCAATCATTCCCGCAGCAGGTTTGGGGACCCGATTTTTACCCGCTACAAAGGCAATGCCTAAAGAGATGCTCCCTATCGTAGACAAACCGACGATTCAGTACATTGTGGAGGAAGCAGTAGCTTCCGGTATTGAAGACATTATTATTGTAACAGGCAAAGGGAAGCGTGCGATTGAGGATCATTTCGATAGCGCATTTGAACTGGAGCACAATCTGCTGGAGAAAGGCAAGCTGGGTTTGCTGGAAGAAGTCCGGAAATCCTCCAACGTTGATATTCACTACATAAGGCAGAAGGAAGCCCTCGGATTGGGGCATGCAGTCTGGTGTGCCCGGAACTTTATCGGCAATGAGCCTTTTGCCGTGCTGCTTGGCGATGACATTGTCGTATCTGATGTGCCGTGCACGAAGCAGCTGATTCAACAATACGAGAAAGTTAACCAGTCCGTGCTCGGTGTGAAAACGGTAAGTCCAAGTGAAACCTATCGCTATGGAATTATTGATCCGCTGCATACCGATGGAAGACTTTCTTCAGTAAATAGTATGGTAGAGAAACCGCCACTCGGTTCTGCTCCTTCCAATCTGGCAATCATGGGCCGATACATTTTGACACCAAAGGTATTTGAATACCTGGAAGAGCAAAATGTTGGTGCTGGTGGTGAAATTCAGCTTACCGATGCTCTGCAAATGCTTAATCATGATGAAGGAATCAGCGCGTATGATTTCGAAGGTTCCCGGTTCGATGTGGGCGAGAAACTAGGCTATATCCTGACCACACTAGATTTTGCTTTGAAAAATAATGAGCTGCGTGCACCTGTCTTAATGGCGATCGAAGAGATATTAATGAAGGAAAAATTGAACCAAGTGCTTGTTGCAGGAGGGGATGGTCTGTGAATCTCTCGGGACCAGAGTATTATGGAAGCGGCGGAGAGGCCATTGCCAAGGAAGGCCATGGGAAACTGCTGGAACAACCGTACTCTCAACGTGTTGGCGGGTACGCCGATGTTATGAAGCCATTCATCGATTTCTTTGTGGCTGCTTTGCTATTACTGCTCACATCACCGATCATGCTTGTTATCGCAGTAATGATCAAACTCGATTCCAAAGGACCTGTGATCTTTAAACAGGAGCGTTACGGAAAAAATGGAATCAAGTTTAATATTTATAAATTTAGAACGATGCGTACGGACGCACCGAAGTATGGGTTATCTCCAACGACAAGTCATGATCCAAGAATCACCCGTCTGGGTCGCTTGCTTCGCAAGACGAGTCTGGATGAGCTGCCGCAATTGCTTAACATTATCAAGGGTGATATGAGCTTTGTGGGTCCGAGACCTGAAATGAAACGAATTGTAGAAGAAAGCTATACCGATCTGGAGCGCAGACGTTTTCTGGTAAAGCCAGGCATTACCGGATTATGGCAGGTGAGCGAAGCTCGCAAGGAGCCCATCCATCACAATCTGCAATATGATTTCCATTATATCTCCAACGTCTCACTGCAGTTAGACATTAAAATCATCTTCAGAACGGCCATGGTAATGATCAAAAGCAATACATTTTGATGGATGGAGCGTGAACGAATTGAAACATATTGTAGTGACGGGCGCAGCTGGCTTCTTGGGCTCACACCTGGTCAAATCTTTAATTCATCAAGGTCATCAGGTTACAGGAATTGATAACCTGTCGACAGGCGTGGCCAGTAACCTGGAAGAGGTGGCGAATAGCCATCTCTTCCATTTTCAAAAAGCCGATGTCACTCTGCAGGCTTCACTCGATTTTCTGGCTAATCAGCCTGTGGATGAGGTGTACCATCTCGCGTCGCCGGCCTCACCCAAATTTTATCAAGCGGATTCAATCGGTACCATATGGGTGAACACACAGGGCACTTATCATATGCTTGAACTCGCTCGAACCAAGGGAGCGAAGTTCCTATTTTCAAGTACAAGTGAAGCGTATGGAGATCCTGAGGTGCATCCACAGCCTGAGAGTTATCGCGGAAATGTGAACACCTGGGGACCTAGAGCCTGTTACGATGAGGCCAAACGTTTGGGCGAAGTTTTTTGTTATGAATACTACACGAAACACAGAGTTCCCGTTAAAGTAGCGCGCATATTTAATACGTATTCATCCGGTTTGCGGAATGATGATGGCCGTGTCATTTCTAATTTTGTGACTCAGGCACTCACGGGGCAGGACATCACCGTTTATGGGGATGGCTCTCAAACCCGCTCGTTCTGTTATGTGGATGACAATATTCGTGGTCTGCAAAAAATGATGGAAACCGAAGAGGCGAATGGAGAGATTATTAATATCGGCAACCCAACGGAGTACACTGTCCTTGAAGTGGCGTATTTGGTAAAAAAGTTGGCCCAATCCGACAGCAAGCTGGTATTCCTGCCTTTGCCTCAGGATGATCCCAAAGTCCGTCGTCCTGTGATTGATAAGGCACGTACAGTGCTCGGCTGGGAACCGGAAATTTCACTGGAAACAGGGCTGAAGCTGACGATTGAGAATGTTCGTGCCACATTGCAGGAAACGCCATGAAGCTGATCAAAGTGAGATGAGATAAGTGCATAAAATATTAATTGCCCACAGTTTATATCCTCCGCATATCATTGGCGGGGCTGAGATATCAACGCAAATCCTTGCACAGACACTGAGTAGTCATTATGAAGTCGAAGTCTTGACTGTCGGAGAACATAGTCAAAGAGAGATTCGATTAGACCAAGTGAATGGAATTCATGTTGTCCGTTTACCTTACAACAATCGATATTGGATTGGAGACGCCAACCGAAGTGTATCCGTTCCGAGCAAAATCATGTGGCGCCTTCAAGATATTTTTAATGTAAGACAGTACCAGCACATGAAGCAGTATCTAGCCAAAGCAAGGCCTGAGCTGATTCATACACAGAATCTCCCGGGTCTTAGCCTGGCGATCTGGAGAGCAGCATATGAAATGGGCATTCCTGTGGTGCATACGCTACGGGATTTTTCCCTGATTGATCCAATCAACCTATCTGCATACTCCAAAATATACAGAACGATTTCAAAGAGATTCAGTCGGACAATATCTTCGGTCATAGGCATTTCCAACCATATCTTGGGCAGTCATACTTCGCTGGGGTTCTTTGAAGACTCAAACAAACATGTAGTTCATAATATCGTAGAGAGTGGCCGATCCGTTACGGAATTGTATAAACAGAAAGTGGTTAACGTGAACCATCCGTTGAAAATTGGATACTTTGGACAGTTAACTGAAGTGAAAGGTGTCCATTATTTAATTGATGCTATTAAATCACTGGATCAAAATATTGCTGGTCAACTATGTATTTTTGGAGAAGGGCCGCTACTTTCTACCTTGCAGCATTCAGCGGCTTCGGATGATCGCATCGAGTTTAAGGGAAAAGTGGCGAAAGCAGAAATTGCAGGACAGATGGCAGCGATGGACCTGATCATCGTACCGTCAACATGGGATGAGCCATTTGGAAGAGTTGTAATAGAAGCTTACCAGGTAGGGACACCTGTGTATGCTTCGCGTGTTGGAGGCATGGCAGAGATACTATTAGACACTGAAGAGTTTGCCTTCCCTGCTCATCATGCCGAAGCCATTGCACAGTCAATCACGCATTACTATCGCTTGAGCGAGTCCGAGAAATTGCAGCTAAAAGAGCAATGCCATTTGCATAGCCAAACCTTTAATGAAGCTTACCTGCTTCAGGAGCATATGGACATTTACGAAAAGCTGATCAGGTAATGGAGGTTAACATGCACATTATTTCCATGAATAGAGGCACACCGGTATACGTAAGAACCCAAGATGAATCCAATCATGCCTTGTTCAAAGTACTCATGCATATCTTAGTGGTTTACCTTTCATGCTACGGGCTTATATCCATTTACGTGGACAACATTTTTATCCGTTCTCTAAAGGATGCTGGAATGGTACTAATCGCTGTATATGCCTTAAGTAAAGTATATCGTAGCGAGCAAAAATTCATCATTCCTTTTCTATTTTTGCTCGGGTCCATAGTTGTAATTGGTTCACTTAACCTACTTTTGGGCAAAAGCATAGTTACGTTAATCTACGGGCTTAAAATAACATTCTTACCCATCCTAATGATTTTTGCGGGAATGTTTATTGCCAAGGTAAAAGGGATTTACGTATTTGCCAGAACGAATCTGATCATCTTCTTTTTGTTGATTGCAGGCTGGTTGATCCAATATTCACTTGGCATAGATAAGTTGATTTCACTTGGTTTTATCTATGGAGTAAACATTAAACACTATCTCGAAGGTGTGCCGAGACTGTCCTCGATCACATATTCGCCTGACGGCTACGCGTATGCTCTATTGATTTCAGGTTTGATCGCTGAGAGAATTCGTTTGGCGGAAAAGAACAGACTAATACGTCTAAGTATCCAGTTGCTGACGATCAGTTTTTTGCTTTTATCCACCATTCGGTCTGCGTTGGTTCTTTGGATTGTTTATCAGATTGTTATGTTTCTTCTCCGTGTTCGGAAATACAATAAACAAAACGTGCTACTGCTGGCAGGTGTGTTTCTGCTGCTTCCCGCTGGCGCAATGCTGGGCACCCAGATGCTGAATAGCTATAATCTTCTGTCCGTGAGCTCCTTGATGGACCGTTTTCAGGCCTGGGGTGCAAATCTGACCTCACCTTACTCAATGGCAGGAATAATAGGAAATGGGATTGGCTCTGTAGGTGCAGCCAGTAGAAGAACACATGTCATTGGTTTACAATCGAATAACTTTGCCGTAGACAATCAATATTTTTCGTTTTATGAACAGACAGGGTGGTTTGGCATGTTGTATTGGCTTGCCTTATTTATGTGGATCATGATCTGCCTTGTGAAACGAATGAATCGGCTGCCTTCTGTAAACATCATGGGTTTACCGCAAATGGCGATTGCTCTTGGCGTCGGAGTGGCGGCATCAAGTCTTACGACGAACGTACTCGAGATGTTCCCCGGCAATATATCGATCTGGATCGTCATCGGCATGGCCCTTTATCAACAACGCGAAGCAGGCGATATACCATATGAAACGGGTGAGCTTAAATGAAAGTGTTGCATATAGGGGAATACGTTGTTGGGGGAGTGGCAACTTATTTAAACGAAGTTGTTGCATATCAACGTCGTTTTTTCGATGTGTATCTGTTAATGAGTGATTACAATTCTGCTTCAGATTTCGATTTGGAACCGGATCGGATTGTACGATATAAGTATAAGCGGCATCCGAAGCACTTTTTTTCTGCTATGAGACAGATCCATCAAGCCATTAAGCAAATTCAACCAGATATTATTCACGTTCATAGCTCTTTTGCGGGGATGCTTGCAAGGGGCTTGTTTTTTGTTTCTCCACGCAAAGCAAGTGTATTGTATTGCTCGCATGGTTGGTCTTTTCTCATGGATACCAAGCCTATCAATAAAAAGGCTTATTTCATGATTGAGAAGATTCTTGAACTAAAAACGGATTTCATCGTCAATATTTCCAAATATGAACTGGAACAGTCCGTAAGGCTGGGCATGTCTCCAGTCAAATCAAGGTTTGTATACAGTGGCCTGCGGGATCGAAAAACAAATGCTCCAGCCGAACAGACTGCACTTCCTGACTGGAACTACGCTGAAGCTTCAGAGGTAATTCAACTTTTGTTCGTTGGTCGGTTTGACCGACAGAAGGGACTGGACGTTCTGCTTGAGGTGTTGGGCAAACATCCGGAACTTCAAGAACTGATCCGGCTGTATGTTATTGGGGACAGCGTGTTGGAGAAGAACGAATGGCATTTCCCTGAAAATGTTACTCGACTGGGTTGGGTGGATAATGCCTCAATTGACCGTTATTACCAGCAATGCGATGCAGTGATTATGCCATCCAGGTGGGAAGGCTTACCGCTGGTCGCTCTGGAGGCAATGAAGAATCGGAAAGCGGTAATAGCAAGTAATCGTTCATCCTTACCGGAAGTAGTCTCGCATGAAGTGAACGGTTACATCTTTGATCTGGACCAACCAGAAGAACTGCTGGAGATTTTGAAGAAGTTAGACAAACAAACGTTGACTGCTATGGGTGAAGTGGGTCATGGCATATACAAGGATAAATTTAGTGCCGATCGCATGAATGAAGAATTTGTGAGCCTATATTATGAGGCTCGGAATATGAGTGTTACTTCTCAAGAGGCTCACATGACCTCACATCTCGAAATTCCGAACAGAAATGGAGAATGACATGATTACAATATACATTAACGCCCGTTTTCTGACCCAGACCGTTACGGGGGTACAACGATATGCGATTGAACTCGTAAAGGAGATCGACAAGTTGATTGACATTGGGGAAGTGGATGGAACGAGATACGAGTTTTGTCTGCTGTCTCCGGCTAATGTGATTACTCAGCTTGAACTGAAGCACATTCGTCATCAGGTAGTTGGCAAATTGAAGGGACATGTGTGGGAGCAATTGGAACTTCCCCTATATTCAAGGGGAGGGTTGCTGATCAATCTTTGCAATACGGGACCAGCCTTTAAACGAAATCAAGTTGTAACCATTCACGATGCTTCCGTATTCAGTTATCCTAAAGCATTTTCGTTTGCGTTTCGTTCGTGGTACCAGTTTTTGACGGTTAGGTTGGGGAGGATATCCAAAAAGGTAATTACGGTATCCAATTTCTCCAAAGGAGAACTGATCCAACATTGTAAAATTGCTGCGCAGAAGGTTTCTGTTACCCATTTGGGAATAGATCATATTCATGACAGGCAGGCTGCTCAAGGAACTTTAGAAAAGTATGGTATTCAGTCACCTTATGTACTGGCTGTCAGCACAATGAATCCATATAAAAATTTCAAATTAATTTTAGAGATATTACCTGAAGTGAAGGCTCAAAATCTGAGCGTTGTTATTGTCGGATCCAAAAACAGCAAGGTATTCGGCAATCACGAGGTCAGCGATTCAGATGGGGTTAATTGGGTTGGTTACGTCTCTGATGAGGAGTTAAAAGCATTGTATGAACATGCGGCCGGTTTCATTTTCCCTTCATTGTACGAGGGGTTTGGATTGCCACCGCTGGAGGCAATGGCTCTGGGATGTCCGGTGATTGTTTCCTCCCGTGGGTCTATTCCGGAAGTATGCGGTGACGCAGGGCTGTATTTTGATCCACACCATCCGCAGGAAGCTGCTGCACGTCTGGTGGAGATTACATCCGATCCAGAGCTCGGACGTCAGTTGTCCACCAAGGGCAAGGAACATTCTGCTTTCTTTTCCTGGAACAAATGTGCCAAAGATACGGTCAATATTATCATGAATACGGTATAAAGAGGCTGGCCACGGTCTTTCAAGGGAGATACGGATATGAAAAAAGTTTTTGTAGCAATTGATTTCCCCCCTGAAAAAGGCGGAATTCATGATTATGCTTATGGGCTAATCTCCCAGATGCCTGCGGAGGAAACCACGGTTCTGACCAATAAAATCAAAAATACGGAGCAGGCCAGGCAGTTTGACGAGGAAGCAGAATTTGAAATTATACGCAAGCGCATTTTCTGGAACTCGAATAAAGTACTCTTGCTTATCTCACAACTTATTTTAATGATCCAGCTAGTCGTGCTGAAATGGCGCAAAAAGACAGACGAAATCCATTTTATCAATGTGTTTCCTGTGGGGATTGCTGGACCAGTCATGAAAACTTGCTTTGGTACCAGATACTTCACCTACGTTCATGGACTGGACGTCATGGGTATGCAGAACAGCAAGCTTTTTCCGGTTTTAATGTACATTTTGCGACGTTCCGATAAGGTGATAGCCAATAGTCAATATACCAGATCGAGACTGATTGAATTAGGCATTCGGGAAGAACGAATCGTGATCATTCCACCTGGACTAAACATAGGTAAGTTGAAGAGTGCTGCAAGTGAGGAAGAGGATGTACGGAATAAGTATGGTTTACATGGAAAAAAAGTGTTGATTACCGTTTCAAGGTTGGTGGAGCGGAAAGGACATGACATTACACTGAGAGCGATTCGTCATGTCACTCAGCACATTCCCCATCTGAAATATGTCATTTGTGGTGAAGGTCCTTATCGAAGTGAACTGGAACGTTTGGTTGGACTGTATGCTCTGGAAGATGTCGTGGTTTTTACAGGGGGCATCCCCGATCACGAACTTCATCAATTGTATCAATGCTCTGACCTGTTCATCATGCCCAGTCGAGATATTAAGGAAAAAGGTGATGTCGAAGGTTTCGGGATTGTATTTCTGGAAGCTAACTATTACCGGTTACCAGTCATTGGCGGCAATAGCGGCGGTATTCCCGATGCCGTCAGGGATCGCGTTACCGGTTATCTCGTCGATCCATTGGACGAAAGCGAGATTGCGGACCGGATCGAACAATTGGTGGTGGATGAGGAACTGGCACAAAAACTCGGTGAAAATGGCCATGACTGGGTCATCAACCATTGTCTTTGGTCACATCGGGGTCAGCTGTTAAGACAACTGGCCTGAGCACAAAAAAACTGCATATTTTGAGGTGAGAAGATGAGGGCATCAGTAGCCATCTGTACACATAACAGGGGTAATGACACCATGCAGGCTGTTGATAGTATATTAAAAGGTGATTCGGACTACACGGCGTATGAAATTTTGGTTATTGATAATCGTTCTACAGATAATACGAAAGAATTGTTCGCATCCTTGGGTTTTCCCGAACATGTGCGTTATATTTTTGAGCCACAGTTAGGGTTGTCCTATGCAAGGAACAGGGCTATTGAGGAAGCAAAAGGCGAGTTTGTGATGTTTTTGGATGACGATGCCCTTGCTGCTCCCACCTGGGTTGACGAAGTTATCAAAATATTTGATATGGACCCTGACATAGGTTGTGTGGGTGGTAAGATCGTGCCCATCTGGGAAGGTGGAAAACCGGAGTGGATTCCAGATGATATTGTGAGTTTGTATACCGTAATGGACTTTTCTGACAGTATCGTGGAGATGAAGGCTCCCCATATTCCATTTGGAGCAAATGTATCATTTAGAAAGAGTATATTTAAGGAGATCCAGCCATTTAGAGTGGATCTAGGACGTGTAGGAAATAACCTGATGTCGAGCGAAGAGAGCGAACTCATTGGCCGGGTCCGATTAGTTCATAAAATATATTACAGTCCATATGCGGTTGTAGAACATAAGATTGCCAAAAGCAGGCTAAATAAGCGTTGGTTGTTGCGCCGGGTATACTGGCAGGGGATTAGTGATGCAACCCGCTATCAAAAGAGCGCATGGGGAATTTATAAACATCTGATTCGAATTGCACAGTCGGCTTTACTTATTGCAATCTCCTTTAACAATGTAAAAAAGGTAACCAGTCAGATGGCCAAAATTTCCTATCGTAATGGAACGATAGTAGGCTCATTCCGCAATGGCAAAGGATTGAATACGTAATGAGCATAGCGATCGCTAAGCCCCCCAGACAGCGCAGTATGCTTCAAACCATCTTCATGACCAGTTTTGCGAACATTGCTATTATGGCACTAACTACAATTACATCCATTCTGACGGCCCGCATGTTTGGAGCAACGGGCAAAGGGGAACTTGCCACCGTGTTGTTCTGGCCAGCACTGCTGTCCGGACTCGCGGCATTTGGCCTGCCTACTTCGTTGATTTACAACGTGAAAAAGTATCAGCAGCAGTTATCTACCTATATTGGAATGAGCTTCGTCGTACAGCTACCAATCAGTATAATTGTCGGTTTGATCAGTTGGCTGTGTATGTCCTCTTGGCTAGCGGGATACTCGGATACATTGGTCACACTGGCGCGCTGGTACACGGTGCTTATGGTCCCGGTCCTTTTATTGACAGGAGTGTTGGCAGCTGCTGCCCAGGGCACGGAACGATTTCACATCTATAATCTGTCCAGGCTGCTCGTACCTTTGTTGAATTTGTTAGGTTTGATCGGTTTCTGGCTGGCTGGTTCACTAACGGTAGAACGAGCAATTGCAGTAAGTCTTGCTTCGACACTTCTTGTATTGGTCACCTACATGTTCATGATGAGACGACAGATATTTGCTTCTATTTCTCAATTGATCCATCAATTTAAGGCTTGTGTGCATTTGTTCAGTTATGGTATCCGCGTGTATGGTGTTGAGCTGCTGGGAACGCTTTATACCCAGTTCGATAAGATTATCATTATTGCTCTCCTTACACCTCGTGATTTCGGCCTTTATTCGGTTGTATATGCTCTTTCGAGGATGTTTAATGTCGTACAGAACGCAATTACCAATGTTATTTTTCCAAAGGTAGCAGGCATGGAGAAGGAGCAAGTACTGCTGCTTGTTGGCAGAGCTTTTCGAATTAGCATGGTTCTAATGACCATCGTAGTCATACCGAGTATGCTCATTGGACGTTTTTTCATAGGCCTTCTTTTCGGGCCTGAGTTTTTGCAGGCCAGTGGCGTATTTTACTTGCTTTCGTTGGAATGCATCGTTGGTGGAGGATCATGGATACTGGCGTCGGCTTTTAATGCGCTCGGTAGGCCAGGTGTTATCGTGCTCAGGCAGGTCATTGCGTTGACCGTGACAGTCACGTTATTTTTTGTGCTTACCCCTATGCTCGGGCTGTTGGGCATTGGTGTTGCATTGCTAATTGGTTCGTTTGTTCGCATTCTAATGTCACTGATCTCGATCTCGGTTCTGTTCAAGCTGCCCGTTCGCAGCATGCTCTATGACAAGGAAGATATCAAATTCCTGAAGCAGCAGTTTAGAGAGAAGAATCCATTCAAAGGAGCCCGGAAAGATGCCAAACTCGCAAAGAACTCACCCCATGGATGAGTTGAAGCAACGGTTGAAGCAAATATTGGAGGTTGTCCCTCCAAAATCGAAAATTTTCTATATTGATTATCCCGTTCATAGCAATTGCGGTGATCTGTTGATCATGAAGGGGACTGAAGTCTTTTTCAAGGATTATCAGATTAAGGTGACCAAGAGGTACAGTGTTTATGATTTTACCGAACAGGTTGAGATCCCAAAAGATCATATCATTGTGCTGCACGGTGGCGGCAATTTCGGTGATTTATATGAAGCACACCAAAGTTTGCGTGAGAAAATCGTGAAAAACTATCCTCATCATCGCATAGTCATGCTTCCTCAAACCGTTTTTTACAAAAATGAAAGTGCCCTACAGAAGACAGCATCCATCTTCAACAAACATTCGGATTTACACCTCTTTCTTCGAGACGAGAAATCATATCAGCTAATTTTCAAGCATTTCCCGAATTGTAATGTCAGTCTGCTTCCCGATATGGCGCATCAGCTCTGGCCTATTGAGTTCAAAAATGCACCGCGAAAAGAAAGATTGGATTTTTTGCGAACAGATATTGAAGTGAACTCGGAGCAATCCTCCATTTCGCCAACGCAAGGAAACACTTATGATTGGCCTACCTTATATAACAGGTATGAACGCAAACTGGTTCATTGGATCGGGAAAGCTCTGCGCAAGTATAAGGGGAGTGTCATGGTGCACTGGACATGGAAAGTGTATAGCGACTACCTGATGCATAAGGCCATTCGCCTCTTTGCTCAATATGAAGTAATCCATACCTCCAGATTGCATGGACATATCCTCTCGTGTCTGATGGCAAAGCCAAACGTACTTATTGATAACTCGTACGGTAAAAATTCGGGTTATTATCAGCTTTGGACGCATGAGGTGAACACGGCAAACATGGACGGTTCCGCCAAAGGCAGAACTTCCGTGGAACAGGGATTTAGGGAAACAACGACTGCAACCGTATAAAAATAGATATAAAGGAGTGAGTGACGACGTCATGAGAATCGTACTTCTTTCTGGTGGTTCGGGCAAAAGGTTGTGGCCCTTGTCCAATGATACACGTTCCAAGCAGTTCCTCAAAGTGCTTGAAGGTCCGCAGGGGCAATCGGAATCAATGGTGCAGCGTGTATGGCGGCAGCTGCAGCAGACAGGTTTGAGTGAACAGGCTACAATCGCAACCAGCAAGCCACAGGTGGAAATTTTACAGAGCCAACTGGGTGAGGATGTTGACCTTGTAGTTGAGCCGGAACGCAGGGATACCTTTCCTGCTATCGCATTAGCGGCTGTCTATCTCTATTCGGTGCAGGGAGTAAGTCTGAACGAAACGGTGGCTGTACTTCCGGTTGACCCTTATGTGGAGGAATCCTTCTTTTATAAAGTTATGGATCTAGAACAGATTCTGTTGGAATCAGAAGTAGATTTAGCATTAATTGGGGTGAAACCAACTTATCCTTCCGAGAAATATGGTTATATCGTTACTGAACCAAGCGAAACGAGAGAAAAAGTGCATATGGAATACGCCAAGGTATCCCGTTTTCAAGAGAAACCTCGCGAGGCTGAAGCGGCAGAGATGATCGAGCAATCTGCCCTTTGGAATTGCGGGGTTTTTGCGTTCAAGCTTAATTACCTGATTAATCTGCTGATCGAGCTTGAGCTGCCCATTCAGTATGAAGAGATGCTCAAGCAATACGGAAGGCTGGAGAAAATCAGCTTTGACTATCAAGTCGTCGAAAAAGCCTCTCAGATTGTCGTTACACCTTACGATGGATATTGGAAAGATTTAGGGACGTGGAATACGCTGACGGATGAGATGAGCACCAATATTGTGGGAAAAGGAGTCGTTACAGACAGCTCATTAAATACACATCTGGTCAACGAGTTGAATATCCCCGTATGCGTACTTGGTGTTTCCAATGTGATTGTGGCTACAAGCCCGGATGGTATTCTGGTCAGCGAGAAAGAGGCCAGTCCACAGATCAAAGAAATTCTTAAAGATAGTGCGGAACGCCCCATGTATGAAGAACGACGCTGGGGCTGTTATAGAGTTCTCGATTATACACGGAATTCCAAGGGCGAAGAGGTACTGACGAAACGCATTATTATTGGAGCCGATAAAAATCTGTCTTACCAGTATCATCTGAAACGAAACGAAGTTTGGACCGTCGTTTCCGGGCAAGGTGAGTTCATTCTGGATGGTGAATTAAAACAGATTCATCAGGGCGATACCATTTCAATCCCATCTGGCGGAAAGCATAGTGTAAGAGCTATCACAGAACTTGAAATTATCGAAGTCCAGATGGGCAGCGAGCTGATCGAAGAGGATATTGTAAGGATTGAAATGGAATGGGCGGACATCATCCAAAATTGTGTGAACTGGGGGAAAACAAGATGAATATTGCGGTAATTGGAACAGGGTATGTAGGTCTAGTATCGGGAGTCTGCTTTTCTGAACTCGGCAATCGGGTTATCTGTGTAGATAACAATCAGGACAAAGTGGAGATGCTGAATGCAGGTGAAGTCCCCATTTACGAGCCTGGACTCCAGGAACTCATGATTGCCAACAAGCGGGCAGGAAAGTTATCCTTCACGTCTGATATCGCAGCGGCCATACGTGAATCCGATATTATTTTCATCGCAGTCGGAACCCCCTCTTTGCCAAACGGAGAGGCCAATCTGGGATACGTCGAGCAAGTGGCCATTGAAATTGGAACCCATCTGGAGAGCTATAAAATTGTTGTGACCAAGAGTACAGTGCCTGTGGGCACTAATGATCGCGTAAGAGAGTTAATCCAGAGTATTTCCACCCAACCGTTTGATGTCGCTTCGGTACCTGAATTTTTGCGTGAAGGTTCTGCAGTAAAGGATACATTGAACCCTGATCGTATCGTGATTGGTACGGACAGTGAACGAGCAATTCAAGCGCTCAAGAAACTTCACCGCCCGTTAACCGAGAACTTGATTATTACGGACATCCGGTCAGCTGAGATGATTAAGTACGCTTCCAATGCATTCCTCGCAACCAAAATATCATTTATTAACGAAATCTCGAATATATGTGAAAAAGTTGGCGCCGATGTTACACGCGTAGCGGAAGGCATGGGATATGATAAACGAATCGGTTCTTCATTCCTGAAGGCTGGTATTGGCTACGGGGGTTCATGTTTCCCAAAAGATACACAGGCTCTGATTCAAATCGCGGGCCAAGTTGATTACGATTTCAGATTATTGAAATCCGTCGTCCAGGTTAATCAGGACCAACGTTTCAATGTCATTCGCAAGCTTGAAGAAATTTTCGGAACCCTTAGCGGTAGAACCATTGCTGTCTGGGGACTTGCTTTTAAGCCTGATACTGATGATGTCAGGGACGCACCAGCTATCGATATTATTAGGTATTTGACAGAGGCCGGGGCTGTTGTTAAGGCTTATGATCCGATTGCCACAGCCAACTTCCGCAAAGAAGTTGATGCCACCTCGATTGTTTGGGAAGAAAACCCGCTTCATGCTGCCAGAGGAGCCGATGCACTTTGCGTGCTGACAGAGTGGAAAGAGTTCTCCCAGATGAATCTGATGGAGCTTGCGAGCATGATGAGTGAAGCGATCATGATTGACGGACGTAACGTGTATAACAAGGAACAAATTAAAGCCTCCGGGTTCCAATATTACTCTGTGGGCCGTCCTGGCCTCAATCATGCTGAAGGCAAAGCAGCAGCGATTATCTAAAGGGGAACATCATCATAACGTGAGTGAGGAAATACCATGAAAAAATGGATGAAAATTTCGATCTGGGTGGTTTCCATTTTCATCATTGCTGTATTTGGTTATGCGATGTACCTATACCAATCCGTCAAATCTACGGCTGATCAGATCTACGAGCCGCGTGATCCTGCTCAGCCTGTCTCAATTTCGGATAGTAGAGGCGGGCTGCCTGTTGATATTAATAGTAAAGAGCCCTTCAATGCTCTTATTCTCGGAGTGGATGAACGTCCGAATGATCCAGGGCGCTCGGATACAATGATCGTATTAAGTGTGAATCCTGGCAAAAAACAAGTGCTTATGTTTAATATTCCGAGGGATACACGAACCGAGATTGTTGGTCACAACACAGAAGACAAAATTAATCACGCCTATGCCTTCGGCGGAGTAGACATGTCCGTGAGAACCGTGGAACAATTTCTAGATGCTCCTATTCATTATTATATGAAGGTGGACATGGAAGGTTTTGCGAAAATCATTGATTTGGTCGGCGGTGTAGACGTAAATAATCCGTTTGCATTCGATTATGACGGCCGGCGTTACGAGCAGGGGAATATTCATCTCGATGGCGTGGCTGCACTCGGTTTTTCAAGAATGCGGTATGATGATCCCCAAGGAGACCTGGGTCGTAATGGACGGCAACGTGAAGTTCTGAAACAAATGATGAAAAATACAATGCAGTTCTCCAGTGTGCTCAATCTTCAAAATATGCTGGATGAGCTCGGGACGCATGTCAGGACGGATCTGACTTTTGACGAAATGAAGGAACTTATCCTCGATTACCGCAGTGATCTGGAACATATTGATACGGTGGAGATCAAGGGCAAGGGCGAAAAAATCGATGGTATCTACTATTACATTGTGGAACAGCAGGAACGGGATCGCATTCATGGGATAATTCAAGAGAATCTGCAGAAATAAAAGGATTTTTGATTGGGCAACGAAAGTGGTGATTACAATACTGATGGAGGAGGGCTCCAGAAAAAGGAGACACGGACGCAGACGGAGATTATACGGTTTTATCCTGTCCTTGTTATTGGTTGCAGCTTGGGTGCTGGTGATTTGGTCCATGTCCAAACAATCCTACCAACAGCAGACCATCCAGCCTTGGCTGCATCAATTGTCCGAAAAAGTCAAAATCGGATTTGCACTGCCTGATGTACAGTTTACTTACGGAGATCATGACTATTCACTGAGACAGAGACCCTATGATTTTGCCGAGTTTATATTTCGCAAGAGTGCACACCTATTTGTCTATGCTGTGCTGGCGGTTCTTGTCTACGGTGGACTGCGATACAGGAAAATGCGAATGCTGACCTGTATCGCTGCTTCGCTGATTGTGGTAGCTATGATCGCCTCTATCGATGAATATATACAGCAGTTCAGCCCTAATCGAACAAGTTCGATACGTGATATCGGCGTGGATCTGATCGGAGGCTGCTGCGGAATTGCAATATATGTGGTGACGAAGGCTACAATTCGTAAATTAAGGTCTCGCGGAAATCCGGGCTCCTGAAATTAAACGTGAATAAAGTGATTTCCCAGGAAATGCTCTGGGCCCTCCAGCTTCTACTTTCCTCCGATCCATCATAAGAATGGAGTAGGACAGGAGGGACGGACATGCTGCGAAGGCGCAATCGGAATGCCTTGTTCAAAAAGATCGGATTCGTTGCACTTGTGCTGCTGCTATTATGGCTAATTGGCAGAACCATCCCCTATCTCTTTCGTGCCGATGCGCCAGACGAAGCTGCTTCGGTGGTTGAAGAGTTTTACAAGTTCGAACAGGCGGGTGATTTCGGCAGTTCATGGGAACTGTTTCACCCATTGATGAAGGAGCGTTTCTCCAAAAGTGCTTATTTACAGTCCAGGGCTCATATTTTTATGCAGCATTTTGGCGTGGAAACCTTTGAGTTCGAGATGGAAAAACCGGAGCGGGAATTTGATGTTACGGTGATGGACGGTGTAGAGCCATTTGGCGAGGCGTACAAGATTGGAATAACCATGAAGTACAGAAGCACCTTTGGGCAACTGGACATTGTACAGACCTGTTATGTTGTACAGGATGGGAAGGAATGGACGCTGCTCTGGTATTACCCTGATAAGGGCGAGGAACAGGATTCAAGTGATAGCAGTGAGTGATTCCCTTGATGTCGGCAGGTAGTTTGATATACACCCATACTTTGCATCAATTTGTATCATTGTTCCTAAAAAAGGCTCTATAAATGCGAGACTTTTGTCGCATTTATAGAGCCTTTTTTGCGTTTTATCCCTTTTTAAAGGCAGAAGGGGCTTGACAATAGTCCTGTGGTCAAGTAAATTACGAGGTAGATACAAAATGTATCAAAATTCAGCTTCTAACGACAAATAACAGGGACTACATTACTCCTTGTTGAGGGGAAGGAATTTCAGTGATCGAAACGAGCCGCTTTTACTGTGTCAGTTGTGGGATGATTGTGTCGGTTGGTAGAGGCTCTGTCGAATTAAAGGAAGAGGGCTATGGAGGCAATCACGTATTTCGCACCGGATTTTACCGGAGTGAGATGCCGCTTGGATGCTGTGGAGCGTGTCAGATCCATATGAAGCGTAAGGAGAACACCCAGTTTACGGGACATTATGCCAAAGATTATGATACACTATGTTCATATGAGAGGCGGGCATGATTCATAAGCCTGTCGATGAGGGAGGGAATTGCATGCAGCAGGAGCCGGTCGTCCGACTTCAGGGCGTCAGTAAAATCATATCTTCCCGATCGTTGGTCAGCGACCTGACTCTGGATATTTCTCCGGGGCAGGTTTTTGGTTTTTTAGGGCCAAATGGTGCTGGTAAAACAACAACGATCCGAATGATGGTCGGACTTATGTCCATTAGTAAGGGAGATATCTTCATCTCGGGACATAGTATTAAAAATGAATTTGAGCAAGCGGTGGCCCAGGTGGGTGCCATTGTAGAGAATCCGGAAATGTATAAGTTTCTCACCGGATATCAGAATCTTGTCCATTTTGCCCGCATGTCGCCAGGGATTACGAAAGAACGAATTGCGGAAACCATTGAGCGTGTAGGGCTTACCGCCCGTATTCATGACAAGGTGAAAACCTATTCTCTGGGTATGCGTCAGCGTCTTGGTGTCGCCCAGGCCATATTACATAAGCCGAAGCTGCTTGTGCTGGATGAGCCAACCAACGGTCTTGATCCGCAAGGGATTCGGGAACTTCGGGATTATCTGCGTCAGCTCACCCGTGAAGAAGGCATTACGGTCTTTGTTTCCAGTCACTTGTTGTCAGAGATGGAACTCATGTGTGATACGGTTGCCATAATCCAAAATGGCAAGCTGATTGACGTGAGAAACCTCAAAGCGGAAGCCGGGACGGATGCACTCACAGAAGTTGCCTTTGAGGTGAATGATGTACAGCGTGCCTCGGAACTGATTGAAGATGCTGTGATCCAAGGTAACATGCTTGTGGTACGTCTGTCGCGTGAACAGATTCCGGACTTGAACGCCAGACTGGTAAGCGAAGGCATTCAGATATACGGTATCCGTAACGTAACACATACACTCGAAGATCAATTTTTACAAGTGACTGGGGGCGGAGGTATTGCCTAACTTTGGTAATCTTTTATTGAATGAAAATATGAAAATATTCCGGCGTCCCCGTACCTGGATCATGCTTTCCTTTTTGGCCTTAATCTCGCTGCTGCTTCCGGTGCTGCTGAGAGAAGGCATGGGAGGCGGTGACGTTTACTTCTGGGAAGCGGCGATAACGACGGTTCAGATCGTATTTTTCCTGAATACCATCTTCTGTGTGGTTATTGCGGCTGAAGCGGTAGCTGGTGAATTTACATGGGGTACAATCAAGCTGCTGCTCATTCGTCCGTGGTCCCGCAGCAAGATTCTGGCTTCAAAATACATTACGGTACTGGGGTTCAGTCTGCTCAGTACAGTTCTGATTCTCTTGCTCGCAACGGGCATGTCCTATATCCTGTTCTCCCATGACGGAAGTGCCAATGGAGGCGTAACCTCGGCAGCGTATGCCTTTACGTTATGGGCCTATCTGTACGTGGATCTGTTTATAACGCTGGCCATTGCCTTTATGGTTTCCTCTGTGTTTCGTTCGGGAGCACTGGCGATTGGTTTGTCACTGTTTATCATGTTTACCCAGAGTATATTTGCCTTAATCTTCAATCCGGCTCGCTATGACTGGGCCAAATATGTACTATTTAATAACATGGATCTCAGCCGGTATATGAATTCGGGAATGGACCTCGGATTGTTCGGCGGAGGTAATGCGGGAATGACCCTTGGCTTCTCGGTTGCCGTGTTGGCCGTATACTATGTAATTTTTATGGTTGTTTCGTGGGTTGTTTTCAGCAAAAGAGATGTGGCAGGCTAACCGCCTGCTTCTTTTTTTTGTTCATTTTTCATCGGCAAGAGAAAGGTCCTTCACGTTAACTGACATGCAATGTGGCAATACTTGCATTTAAGGGTACATATAATCAGGTGACTGAAGAAGGTGCACCAGATTATAGCCTAGTGCTGGCAGAGCAGTGTATGGAGGGATCAATTTCTTGATAAATAACAAGTTCTACCGAATTTGCACAGCCATTATTTTGCTGCTGCTCATTGTGTATTTGGGGGATAAGGTTAATTTTATTTTCCGCCCGTTAACATCACTCATACATATCATTATTATTCCGCTGTTAATCGCGGGCTTTTTCTATTATTTGCTTCGGCCGCTCGTTGATTTCATGGAACGACATCGGTTGAAAAGGGCCCTATCTGTTCTAATTATTTATGTTGTGATTGCCCTGCTGATTGCCGGGTTCAGCGTGCTCATATGGCCGTCACTCCGGGAGCAACTGTGGAACTTTATTGAAAATACGCCTGCTTTGATCTCCTCTCTTAGCACACAGCTAAATGAACTGGAGAGAAACGGGTTCCTGTCCAAATACTTGCCGGAGGATTCGGATATTGTTTCTAGATTTTCCGACTTTCTGACACAGGGAATTACACAGGTATCCGATTATTTGTCAGGCTTGTTCTCGGTTGTATCCAATCTGGTCATTATTTTGGCCACGTTTCCGATTATGCTGTATTACATGCTGAAGGAAGGCAGCAAGTTTGGTACCAATCTCACCTTGCTTCTGCCGCGACGATACCGGAAGGACGGAGAAGAGACCGTTCACGAAATTGATGAAGCGCTGAGCAATTTTATTGTAGGGCGGGTTATTGTCAACGTCGCGCTAGGGATCCTCATGTACATTGGTTTTCTCATCCTTGGTTTGCCTTATGCGCTGTTGCTGACGGCTGCATCCATCATCTTGAACTTTATTCCTTATGTGGGTGCGATCCTGGCAGCGATACCTGTCGTGATTGTGGCCTTTATTGAATCTCCATCGATGGCCATTTGGTCACTGATTATTATCGTCGTGGCACAGCAGATCCAGGATAATCTGATATCTCCTTATGTATATGGCAAGCAGTTGGATATCCATCCGCTGACAACCGTTATTCTGTTGCTCGTGGGTGCCGATCTGTGGAACATCTTGGGTATGATCATCGTTATTCCGCTATATATGATCCTGAAAATTATAGTTCGCAGAATCCATTATCGGATTGTCGAAGATAAGACTGAACTTTGAATGGATTGTGAAATACAACACGCTAATGTTTGCCCTTGAATCACATAAGAAAAGCTCATGAGGATAAGCCGCATATCAATGGTGAAGGGTCAGGTAAGCCTGCCCTCACCATTGATATGCGGCTTTGTTTCCATATGTATTGCCCACTTATGTTATATCTGTTATACTTGATATATAACATATAATAAAAAGAAGGTGTACACTTGATTATTCAACTGGATATGCAATCCGAACTTCCCATCTATTCGCAACTTGTTTATCAAATTATCGAAGGCATTGCTAGTGGTGAGCTACAGCTAGGTGAGGCGCTACCTTCGGTTCGGAATTTGGCAGCAGATATTGGTGTTAACCTTCATACGGTCAACAAGGCTTATACCTTACTCAAGCAAGATGGATACATACTAATTCACAGACAAAAGGGTGTTGTAGTAAACCCTGATGGAATGCCTGGTCTAACGGATGATTTTTTGAAAAAGCAGCAAACAGAATTAAGACCGATTATTGCCGAAGCGATATGTCGCGGAATGACCAAAGAGGAACTGTCTGCGGTATTAGACCAAATGTATGATGATGTAAAGATGGGTCACAACAAGGAATAAAAGAATCGAGGAGTGTGTTATGTATGCAACTATTTAGTATATTACCTATCATTTTAATCTTTGCTCCATTAGCCTTACTCCTATCCTTTACACCTTATCTAACAAGGGAAACCATTAGCTTTGGGGTTACGGTAAGTGAATATAATTACTACACACCAATCTTATGTAAGCTACGGAGAAGGTTTGCTACAGTAAGTCTGATCGGAAACGGGATGGTTATACTTGTCTGCCTGTATTTACTCCGATCTGCTAATGAAGAGTCTACCGCAATGATCACCGGTGTTTGCACAATGATATTCATTGTGTACTGGGCAGTACTAAACATGTTATTTCATTTCAAGATGAAAAAGATAAAGGGAACACTTACAACTGTAGAAGCGCCTCAAAGGGTTAAAATCGATACCACCTTCCGCCAAAACAAACTCACCTATTCCAACTATTGGTTTCTCATTCATATTGCTATTATTGTAGCCATTGCGATCATTTCGATCTTGAATTATAAGGCCCTGCCTAACGTCATTCCAATGAAATATGATCTTCAGGGCAATGTCACTTCCAGTGTGCCCAAAACCTACCTTTCGGTACTGGCTATTAACCTTGTACAGCTAGGAATAATTGCACTTATGATGCTGGTGAACTGGAGTATTAAAACAAGCAAACAACAGCTTACACCATCTAATCCTGCCCAATTTACTGCTGATCATATCCGATTCCGCCGTAAGTGGTCCCTATTTACGATCATAACAGGGTTGCTTCTTACCATTTTATTTGCCTTCATTCAGATGAATATGTTCGTCCCTAATCTGGTCTTGTTAACAGGTATTAGCTTCATCATCCCTGTGCTGATCGTGTTAGGCGCTGTATGGCTGTCTCTCACAGGCAGACAAGGCGGTGGGAAAATTCGTAATCATCGAGAGGATCGCGAACGCTCTAAGGAGCAGCCTGTGAATGACGATAATTATTGGAAGCTCGGTTTTATTTACTACAATCCCAATGATCCTTCTCTAACCGTAGAAAAACGATATGGCATAGGCTGGACTATTAACTTCGCTCGCCCATTATCCTGGGTCCTGTTCTTATTCATCATTGCAATTGTGGTTATAAGCATAGTCCTGAGCCAATAAATGATTATTCATCTATGCATTTAATATAAATATTTAGGAGGAATTATTACGATGAACCATTGGAAAAAGCTATTACTTTCTCTTATTTCTGCATGTCTCATCCTGCCAGTGACATCCATCTCAGCAGCTGCTGAAGAACCCGCTGGTAGGGAAAATCTAGTTCCTATTCGCGAGATTGCAGAGAAGCATGGGGCAGAGGTATCTTGGCAACAAAAAACAGGACAAATCACAATAAGTAAATATGAGCTTACGATTGTAGTTAAGGTAGGGGAGAAACAGGCGATGGTGAATGGGCAAGTCATCCGCTTAGACAATCCTGTTCAGTTAACTAAAGGAGTTACCTTTATGGATGTGGGATTTATTACCGAGGCACTGAAAGCAGCACCTGAGGATATATTTATTTCACTTATAAGTGAGGGTGACGGCAAGGAAGCAGCAAAGTATGTTCATACTTCTGTGAGTGGGGTGTTGTCACCCGCGTTGTTGAGTCAGCTGTGGGCGGCATTAGAAGGACAAAATGGCAAAATTACAAGTAAAGCCATAGCTAAACACGTAGAAAATAACTCAGTGCATCGTAATGTCACCTATACTTTTAAGACAGCGCTTACTAGTGTAAATATTACAGTCAGAATGAATGATGACGGACTTGTGGATGACTTGTATATTGCTGCCGCTACTCCAGATGTTTATCAAAAACCAAGTTACGACGACGCATCTGCCTATACAGAACAAGACATTACGGTTGGTCGGGGTGATCTAGCTTTACCAGGGACATTAACTTTGCCCAAGGGAGAGGGACCTTTCCCGGTTGTCATTCTGGTACACGGTTCAGGGGCTAGCAATCAAGATGCTGCCATTGGTGGGGCAAAGCCATTTCGCGATCTAGCGGTAGGTTTAGCTTCACAAGGAGTTGCTGTATTAAGATACGATAAGGTCACATATGAGCATACCTATAAGGTGGCTTCACAGCCTAAATTCACCTTAAAACAAGAAAGCGTAGATCAGGTAACCGATGCAGTAGAATTACTTAAAAAGAATGCACATATTGATTCTACAGCGATTTTTGTAGCTGGACATAGTCAAGGCGGGTTTGCAATACCGTTAATCATTGCTGAGGATAAACAACATGATATTGCAGGAAGCATCCTACTTGCTGCACCAAGCAGTAGCTTTGTGGATGTACTTACCGAGCAGCAGGAGGAATTGGTAGATCGGATGAAGCAGCTTGGTTTAGACACGGAGATCATGAAAGAACAAGCTGATTTTTATAAAAATGTTGCTGCGATAGTGAAAGATCCTAAATATTCTGTAGATCATCTTCCTGAGGCGTTTCCACTTCAACCTGTTTATTGGTGGTTTGAGCAGAGAGATTATGTGCCTGGGGAACTGGCTAAAACACAAAATACCCCCATGCTTATTCTACAAGGCGAAAATGATGTGCAAGTGTCTATGAATCAATTTCAAAACTGGAAAAAGGCTCTTCAAGGTCATTCCAATGTAACGTACAATAGCTATCCAAAGGTAAATCATCTGTTATCCAGCTATGATGGACTTTCGATTGGTCGAGAGTACGCTGAGCCATCTAATGTCTCCAAAGCCATCATCGATGATATTGCGCAGTGGGTATTAAACATTGAGTGATAACATAAGGGATGTGACAAATTGAGCGGGAAATAATAAGAAGAGCACTTACCAATGTTGGCAAGTGCTCTTTGATATTGCTATTATAACCACAGGTGTTTAACTGTGACGATTACGATTTCTTTTCGGATTCATCTTCTGCATATTCAGACATGACAAGTGGTTCTTTAGGTACAACAGCCACCTTGTAGAAACGGTTTTTGTCTTTTTCCAGAAGTACAAACGTCAGGTTTTCAAATTCATACTCATCCTGCTCGTTCATTTCCGGTCGATGGCTGTAGAGCCATCCACCAATGGTATCCCATTCATCGGCATCGAGGTTAGACATAAACATGTCGTTTACCTTCGACAGGGATACCTTGCCATCCATAATGACATAGTTTTCATTGATGATCTGGATATCTTCGACTTCGTCCGCATCGAATTCGTCACGAATTTCCCCGACAATCTGTTCAAGCACATCTTCAATTGTTACGATCCCTGATGTGCCGCCGTATTCATCGACCAGCACGGCGATATGAACGCCATCCTTCTGCATTTTCTTGAGCAGATCCTTAACTGGAGTCGTTTCGTGAACAGCCGATACCGGCTGAATCAGGGAAGACAGATCGACAGGTTCGTCGTTTCCGTATAACTCCAGGAAAAATTGTTTGGTATTGATGATACCGATAATATCGTCTTTGCTCTCATTTACAACCGGAAAACGGGTGTATTGTTCTTGTCGGATAATATCCAGATTTTCCTCGTTCGATCTATTCACATAAAGGCAGACCATATCGGTCCGGGGAACCATGATTTCTTTGGCTAACATCTCATCAAAAGCAAAGATTCGGCTTACATAACCGAACTCGGCTTGGTTGATTTTACCACTTTCAAAACTTTCATTGATAATGATCTGCAACTCTTCTTCAGAGTGCGCTGCTTCATGCTCGGAAGCAGGTTTGATCCCGAACAGTTTCACCAGTTGGTTCGCTGAGCCGTTTAACAGCCAGATAAAAGGATACATAATTCGGTTAAACCAGATGATAGGTGTAGACGTCAGTAGTGCGACAGTCTCGGCTTTGCGGATTGCAATCGTTTTTGGAGCAAGTTCACCAACCACAACATGCAGATACGTGATGGAAGCAAACGCAATAACAAACGATAAGAACGAAGACACCGCCTCAGGAATTTGCATGCTTTCGAACACAGGGTGGAGAATCTTCTCTACCGTTGGTTCACCCAGCCAGCCCAGTCCCAGAGAGGTGATCGTGATTCCAAGCTGGCAGGCGGACAAATAGCCATCCAGATTGGCAACGGCCTGTTTAACAGCCAGCGCACGCTTGTTCCCCTCTGCAATCATTTGGTCGATCCGGCTCGGACGAACCCGTACCAGAGCGAACTCCACTGCAACAAAAAAAGCCGAAAGTCCTATCAAAAATGCAACCATTACTAAATTTAACGCATACCTCTCACTTTCCATTCACTGCTCTTCTCCTTTAGGTAATAAGTTTTTAACGAATATTATATCGAATTTAACGCCAGAAGACCACCTCCTGCGGAGCAAAAGAGGAAGACTATGGAAGGTGAAATGCTCAAAATGGCGGTGTGATGCGGTTTCTCAGACTTGATGAAGAATATGTAGATGCAAACACAGTCAGAATAGACAGCCATTTCAGAAGAAGCAGGCGGGCTGGAAACCTTAAGGTTAGTTTGCGTATGTAAAGTTTTATCTATGCGGACGTTACGAATAGGTCCAACATTGGGTATCTATGATTAGCTATATGCTTTATCGTCAAAGCTGGTGAAGTGAGAGAGAAAGGCAAGATTGTCATCAAGGGGGAAGCCGGATGTTTTGGCTGGTCATTATTTTACTCGTTTTTATTTTCCAGGCAGCCACCATTATCATATTGGAGTTCAGAAATCCGTCCAAAGCGGTGGCCTGGCTGTTTATTTTGTTTTGTGTGCCTCCAATTGGTTTTATCGTGTATTACTTCGTGGCACAAGACTTCAACAAGCGAAAAAAAGTGCGGAAAGCCGGATCCAGAATTTTCAGGGAGATTAAGGAAACGATATGGGAGCAGGCTCATATTGTGAAGGAAGCTGCCGAAATGCCGGACAATCGCTTTATACATCAGCAGCGGCTGTTTAATCTGCTGTCCCACCTGTCGGAGAGCCCTATCACGGGCTGCAACCGAAGCAGAGTGTTAACGAACGGGAAAGAGGCCTTCCCGGCCATGTTGAGGGAAATGGAGAAGGCGAAGCATCATTTGCATGTGGAGTTTTACATTTTTCGTGATGATGCAATCAGTACCAAGTTCCAGGAAGTCATGATTCGCAAGGCACGTGAGGGTGTGAGAGTCCGCTTCATCTGTGACGGCCTTGGCAGCCATAAAATGAGCTTGGGCTTCATCCGAAAGCTCCAGGATGCCGGGGTGGAATTCCATTACTTCCTTCCTCCGCTGATTGCCACCATCGATCGGAGGGTCAATTACCGGAATCATCGGAAAATTATCGTCGTGGATGGAAAGGTTGGATTCGTAGGTGGTATTAATGTGGGGGACGATTACCTTGGAAAAGACCCGAAAATGGGGTTCTGGCGAGATACACATATGCAGCTGGAAGGTGACGCCGTTTATTTTCTGCAAAATACGTTTCTTAATGACTGGAAGCTTGCTTCCGGCGAGCAGATTACCGAAGCACAGCTGAAGGAACTGTTTCCGCCTCATATATGCAGCGGAAACGAAAAAATCCAGATTTTGGCCAGTGGTCCCGATCAGGAGTGGGATGCGATTCAGGAAATGTGTTTTGGGGCCATCTCGGTTGCCTGTGACCGCATTTATATCGCAAGCCCTTATTTTATCCCAGATCCAGCCCTGTACGAAGCGCTTAAGACCGCAGCCGTCAGCGGAGTGGACGTAAAAATCATCATTCCGTATCAGTCTGATTCCCGTCTCGTACATCTGGCTTCCCTCTCATACGTGGAGGAACTGCTCCGGGCAGGGGTGGAGTTTTATCAATACCGAAAAGGGTTCATACACGCCAAGGTCATGATTGTAGATGAATTGCTTGCCACCGTGGGGACAGCCAACATGGATATGCGCAGTTTTTTCTGCAACTTCGAACTGACTGCCGTTCTGTTTGAGTCCTCCTCCATGGATCGATTGGTCGGGGATTTCGAGCGGGATTTGAAGGTGTCCAGCAAGATCGACCTGAAGGCATTCCAGGAGCGTTCACGAGTGCAAAAAGGGGCGGAAATACTTTCTCGCATGCTTTCTCCGCTGCTTTAGCCGTTTTAGGTTCGATTTCTGAAGATAAATTCACTTTTTTTGAATTTATCTTCTTTTTGCTAACTATTTTGCTCAAATTTGATCTTTTATGATATAATAAATATATAAATCATGTCTTGGCGAAGGAGGGGAGTCTGCGGGAAACAGGCTCCCTTTTGCTCTCTTTTCGAAGTGTAAACCGGAATTAAGACATATTTGAATCCATTTCATATTGCCTTTAGTTACTTATAGGAAGGGTACGTATAGAGTTAAGCAAGATCGTTTTCTACTATATGTAGGTTCCCCGTTCGGTATTTAAATGCTTTATGAAATTGATTCACATATCAATCAAACGGGGGGGATACCATGTCCAATGTAACGGTTAAAGAAATAACATCGAAGCCGGATCGGAATGTAAAAAGCTCGGTATTTACGCTGAAGCTCCTGCAACGTATTGTGATGATTCTGATCGGTGCAGCACTGATGGCTGTATCACTTGAAATATTTCTCGTGCCCAATGGCGTAATTGATGGAGGAATCACGGGGATCTCGATTATGGTGTCAGAGCTTACGCATCTGCCGCTGGGGATTTTCCTAACCTTGCTCAACTTGCCGTTTCTGATTTTGGGTTACAAACAAATTGGTAAAACGTTCGCACTGTCCACATTGCTCGGCATTGTGGTCATGTCCATCGGAACTTCATTATTGCACCGTGTTCCTGCCTTGACACCGGGTGAACCGCTGCTCGGAGCTGTTTTCGGCGGATTGATCCTGGGGGTCGGTGTGGGTCTCGTTATCCGGTCCGGGGGATCGCTTGATGGTACGGAGATCGTGGCCATCCTGCTGAGTGAGAAGTCGCCACTGTCTGTGGGACAGATTGTTCTGTTCATTAACGTGTTTATTTTCGCAGGCGCTGGATTTGTATTTGGTTGGCCAAATGCCCTGTATTCGATGATCGCCTACTATATTGCCATGAAGATGATTGATATCGTTAACGAAGGTCTCGATCAGTCCAAATCGGTATGGATCATCAGCGAGAAATACCGGGATATCGGTTCAGCCCTGACAGACCGTCTCGGTCGCGGGGTTACTTTCCTGGATGGGGAAGGCGGATTCAGCGGGGATGAGAAGAAGATTATCTTTGTGGTCATCACTCGTCTGGAAGAAGCGAAGCTGAAGTCTATCGTGGAAGATTGGGACCCGCAAGCCTTTGTGGCGATCGGTAACATTCATGACGTGAAGGGCGGACGTTTTAAGAAAAAAGGTATCCATTAGCGAGTTTTATCCGATATAAAAATGCTTCAAACAAAGAAATAGCCGGGACCCTTGGTTTGAGGGTAGCCGGCTATTTCTTTTTCAGGTGCTGTGTGATCAGCTCAACGGGTTGCGGCTCAACAGTGGCAATGAGATCGCCTACCTGCTGGAGCCGTTCCACGATATTCATCAGATGATAATCCTTAACCGACACATTGTTCCGAACTTCATCCCAAGTGAGCGGAGTAGATACGGTACCTCCGGGTTTGGCTCGAGGTGTGTAAGGAGCTGCGAGGGTTTTGCCGCCATAATGCTGCAGGTAATCAAAATAAATGCGGTCTCCGCGGTCTTTTTTGAGCCGCTCCAGTGTAAACAGGTCAGGATGCTTCTGTGTGACATATTTGCCCACAAAATGACCAATATCCCGCAGTTCATCAAAAGTGACGCCCTGACGGATGGGAACGATGATCTGTATCCCCGTAGCACCGGAGGTTTTGGGTACAGACCGGAGGCCGAGGGAAGTCAGCGTTTCCCCTACTATCAAAGCAGCCTGCATAATGCGTGGCTCCTCTTCGAGAGAGGGGTCCAAGTCAATCATCCACTCACAAGGCAGATGGCTGCCTACGGCATGTAAAGAGGGGTGGAACTCCAGGGCGGCAAGGTTGCCAAGCCACAGCAACTCCGGGAGACCGTCCATAACCACATAGCGGATACCTTCGTGGATTTCCGTACGCACAAAATCGGGAAGGGGTTCAGGAGCATTTTTTTGATAAAAAAATTCACCGCCCGCACCATGCGGATATCGGATGGTTGTCAGGAGCCGATTTCTGGTGTACGTCAGCAGAAATGGTGCAATAGCGGCCAGCTTCTGCAAGTAGATGGCTTTGGTTACCCCTGCCTCAGGCCACAGCAGTTTGTCCGGATTAGTTACGGTAAGCTCTGTGCCCTCTATGGTAATGGTGCCTTTGATCGTACGTGGCATAGGAGCACCTCCTTCTCATGAGATAACGAAATGAAATATAACGTGACCACTACACCTTGATGGTGAGTTGGCTGGCAAGACAGTCTTCACGGGACACTTCCGCGAATGCTTGTATGCTCGGGTGACGCAGGGTGCGATGCTGGGTCAGTTCCATGTATTGCACTTTGACTCCGATTTGGGGCTTGATCCACGTCGTTTCTGAGCTTCGTTCGGGCACGTTATGGAACGGCCTCTCCTCTTGAATCAAAGGTTCAACTTGCTCGGTTAGCTTACGCCAGGTGGCTGAGTTCAGCTTGCCGGTGCCGACATGACCAATATAGACAAAATGAGGCCCATCATATACTCCAACAGCAATGGCGTTAACGATGCCGCTCCGATAGGTGACCCCGCCAATCATGGCGTAGAGATCATGCATAATTTTAACTTTCTGCCAGCGCTGATCCTTGCCGTTGATGGCATAGGTACTTGTAAGGTCTTACTGACGTATCTACATAAAAGTTATGGACATTAATCGTGTAAATTTATATCTTTTCTTGTTTTATGAGGGTAACAAGGATTAATAAATACATGTACATAAATAATGCGTTGTACATAAAGGCATGAATTATGTACACTCATTTACTTGTGTATCTGATTTATTGTGCATTCATTTTTATCAACATCAATAATAGTTTGAATACTTGGGTGTCTCATTGAACCCCCTGGAGTAAACTCAAGATACTCTACCTTCACGGTTAGCTCTGGCTTCACCCAAAAAACATCTTTGGATTTCTCTGGATCATTTGAAAATGGACATTTTGTTGAAACAATCTTATTCGTCTGTTCAGTGAGGAATGCCCAATCATGACGCGTTAATTTCCCTGTACCTGCACTACCGATATAAATAAAGTCATCTTTATCGGTATACAGACCTAATAAAAGTGAATTAACAATGTGATTAGTTCGTGTTACCCCACCTACCACTGCAAATAAATCATTTACAATCTTATGTTTTCTCCATCGATCATCTTTACCATTTATTCTGTATTTACTGGAGATGTCTTTATAAACTACACCCTCCATTTGATATTGACCCATAAGATTAAAAAGAGCTGGTCCATCGCTGAAGTTTTGTGCAATTTGTATATTATTTCTGGGTACGATAATTTCATCAAGCAGTTGTTGTCTATATTCTAATGATTTATCAGTAACCCAGGTGCCGTTGTAAAACAAGATGTCAAAGATCATATATGTCACAGGTGTTATGTTTAAGGAATGCCTTATACTTTGTTTTTGTTTCAAACGATCCCTTTTCATAACTTCATGAAAGGAAGGCCTAGTGTTGTCAAAGGCAATGACCTCTCCATCAAGAATGACAGAATCAGCTTTACAGAAGGAGTTAGTGTCAAGTAACTCAGGATACTGCACTGTACGTTCATTCAATCTTCGATTGAATAATCGAGATTCATTTCCATCACAATAGTGTAAAATTCTTACCCCATCCCATTTTACTTGGGCTACCCAATTGGCTCCTGATGGAGGGTTCTGCATCCTGGTTGGTTCAAATGGAATGACCGGATCTAGTTCCATAACTTATCCCGCCTCCTTATATTCTTAAATTTCATTATTTCCATTTTCAGAAATTTTAGTTTGTGCATTGTTATGAAACAAAAGAAGTTAGTCGTATTAGTCAGAAGAACCTCTACTGGCTATTCTGGCTGTTCGAAAAGAGGAATCTTGCCCGTTCAGCTTTTGTGTGATATTTGAAGGAATCCCGTGGCCCAGTTACTACACATGGTTGAAGCGAAACAGAGTACCAGGGAGATTGAATGCGAAACTTACAGAGGTTATGCTCCTAAAGTGTGAAAAGATGTAGCGGAAGCATTGGTATCGATCGTCATCAACGCGACGAGTATATCGTCTGATGAAGCTGCGAGGCATCTAATCTGTAAACCCGAAGCAAGAGGAATAAGACGTAGGCTCTAAGCCGCAGCAGGATACAGAGAGTCCTAGTGGGCCTTTGAAGAGTTTTGAAAAGACATTGATCTACATACACTTTTACAATTACGAACGGTCACAGGCAAAACTAAGCGGCCTCAGTCCCCATGAATTCAGGACCAAGGCCGCTTAACCATCTTTTATATTTGTACTGTCTATTTAACGGGGCAGTTCATCAGTGGGATGGTCCTTCTATATTTCAAGTTAGGAAGAAGGTAACATTAGATCGATTAGATCTATTGCTAAAGATTTTGATCCACTCACGCCTTTTATATATTTTAAAGGTCCTTCCGAAGACCAGTTCAAAGATGTAAGTCTGTTCACGTACTTATGCATCAAATCATAATTCATTCTTCCACGATCATTAACGCATTTGGTTAGAACTTTTGCTCCAGCAATTGAAAGAGCATCCAAACAAACAATATGTGTTATGCGATAATCCCCATAATTCATCCATTCCTTTGCGAAAATATCCTTGATATATCGATAATAATTTAAAGCTACTTGATATTTCTCTTCACTCGTCATACCTGAAAATTGTTGTTCTTTGAACAAGTGTTTAAGTGTTCTATAAAGATTTTGAAGTGTAACGTGTCTACCTCGAGTACGTTTACCGATGATACTCCCAATGTTGTGAAAAGGGCTTTCAGGGCGTATTACTAGCTCAGTTGCGATCCAGCTATATTCATCGTCTTTACGTCGTAAGTACTTGCTTAAAGAAGTGCCAATACCTTTAGCTTTCGTATTAATGGTATCAAAAAAATGTATTTCTTCGTCTTCATCGAGGTAATGGAAAGCGAGAAATGGAACATTTATCTCGGTATTTGTTTCTTTAATATATCGTTCAATACCACCAAGACGATGCTGACCATCCATAAGTGATGCTTTTCCTCTGCATACTAGCCTTCCGTAATTTGTTCGCAAGTTATCGTAAGACGAGAATTCCCAATTCCCTGCAGCATTTAATAAAATAGGTGAAAACAAAGCATCTTCACCTTTAGATAAATAAATTGCAAAATCGGTACTTCTTTTTTTGTCTACCGGTCTCTGGTATCCTTTTCCAGATGGATCATCATAACGCTTGACATAGGTTACGTTTATGGCAGTTGAAGCAGTTAAGTAACTCTGGTAGGCAACTTTACCACGCATTTTGTATTGAAGGACATTCTCAATAACAATCGTCGTAGGCAAGTTATTCATAATATATTCACCTTTCCTGTATCTCAAAGTTGTTATAGCATAATATAGTCCTGAATTTATATATTTTCAAATAGTAATATATAACATGAGTATCTGTAATACATAAAGCAACTTACCTAATCTGTTAAGAGAGGTGGTTGCTTTGGGAATTCGAATTACTGAATACGTAGGAGAACAAGTAAGAATTATTCGAAAAAGCAAGAACTATACTCAAGAACAGTTGGGTGAGAAGGTTGGTCTGCCTCAGCCTTATATTGGAGGCATAGAACGAGGTGAAAGAAATATTTCGTTAGACACCTTAGAACGTATTCTAGAAGCTCTTGAAGTTTCTCCTGGCGAATTCTTCAGAGGTTACAATGATAATTATTTTTCTGAAAATGAGAAAGCGAAAGAGTCGGTCTTATTAAACTTGAGTGAACTCCTATCCAAAAGGCCTATTCGAGATATTGAGATGATTCAAAATTTGGCGAATGATGTTCTAGCAACAATTGATTTTCATGTTAAAACTGAAAACGAGAAAAAATAACCTCCATCAACATTTTTGGTAGGTTATTTTTCTTTTAGTACTCATCTAGAGGCAAGAAAAAATTTTATGTCCGATTCGCTCAACTAAGGAGATAGTTTAAGATTAATAGAGCAGAACCTAATCATATGTAAAAAATAATAGTTAGAATCAAAAAATAATGAAATCACAGGTGCAACTATTGGATAAAACTGTATTGAAATGGTACAATTGAACTAGTATAAGCAATAAAATGAAAAGTAGAGGATTAAATATGAATAACAACCAAGCCGAAACTATAACTACACAGATTCCTGCTCTTTTGCCAGATGGATTTCTTCCTCCAGGGATTCACTTAACTACTTGGGAGGAATTTGAACAGAGGTATTCATGGAGTATGACAAGAAGAACACAATTAAAAGGTATGAAAAAGGCATTAGACGAGTTTAAAAGAGCTGGTTGTTCTAAAATATATATTGATGGAAGTTTTGTCACTGGTAGAAATCATCCTGGTGATTTTGATGCACTCTATGATCTAGATGAACTTATAGTAGATTCTATTGATAAAGTTTTAATTGATTCAAGTTTTAGCGGAAGGGAAAAACAAAAAAAAAACTATGAGGGTGAGTTTTTCCCTGCTTCAGCAAAAGCGGATCCGTATGGAAACAAGTATTTAGACTTTTTCCAAAAACAGAAAAAAAATAAAAAGCCAAAGGGAATAATAAAAATAGAATTGAGGTGAATGATTCATGATAAAAAGTGATATAGAGTTAACAATTACACAGGACACTTTAAAAGAGTTCATGTTCACTTTACAAGAAGCTCAAGGTGAAAATGATTTAGATGAATTAGGTTCTTTCAAAAAAGAAATATACTTAAAAGCTCTGGAGGGCCAAGTAGAAGAACTAACTAAACAAGTAGAAGATTATGAAAATCTTAAAAATGGTGTAATTGAGCCTTTTAAGGTTAGTGAAATTATGAAATTACCTAATTACATCATAAGAAAAAGAATTGCTTCTGGTAGAAGTCTAGAGGAATTGTCAGAATATACAGGTATAGATGTACGACAACTGGAGGAATATGAAGAAGAGCTTTTCGTAGAAGCCCCTCCATCAGATTTAGCAAAAATTATTAAGACTTTACAGATTCCTGTACCAACACCTTTTTTTAGTATGTTACAAGTTAAATTGATAGATTTGAAAAAAAATATCGCCAAAAGCCTGAAAAATCTAGAGACATTTATATTACCTGAAGAAATCAAGCAAGGTGAGAATCAATCGTTAGGCTACTTAAAGCTTTTTAGTAGGTTAAAAGGAATATATGATGAGTATGCGGAAAAATTCTTACTAGATTCTAGTCAACCTATTCAATTTTCAAGTGTGAGCTCTTTTAAATATAAAGTACCTAAAGGTGTTTCTCAAGAACTCGTGTATTCTTATACTACTTTCGCAACTTACTTGGCTAAAGTGGTATCTACTTCTTATACAGTAGAAGCTGCTTCTTTCTTAACTGACTATAGAATGTTTAAAGAGCAAGTTCTAAGGGGATACGGAATTCTAAATTTGGAGTCTTGTGTGAATTATATGTGGGACTTAGGTATTCCAGTGATCCCTTTAAAAGCTAAGGGAGGATTCCACGGTGCTTGTTGGAGATCAAATGGAAAAAACGTCATAATACTTAAACAACAAGCTAACTCAGAAGCACGTTGGTTGTTTGATTTGCTACATGAGTATTGGCATGCTACACAAGAGCCAGAATTAGAAGAACGAAGTGTAGTTGATTTTACTGAAACCTTATCTCAAATAGAGCAAGATTCAGAAGAAATTGCTGCTAATAATTTTGCTAGTGATGTATTATTTAACGGAAAAAGAAACGAGTTAATTGAAGCATGTTATGAAGAGGCCCAATTTAAACTTGCTTACTTGAAGAATGCAGTGATAAATATATCTAATGCTAACTATGTAGACACTGGCTCTTTAGCGAACTTTGTAGCTTACGATGTACAAACTAAAGTTAAAAGTAAAAATCAGACATGGTGGGGAGCAGCACAAACTCTTCAAAATAAGAATAATCCTCACGGTGTTGTGCTTAAAGTTCTAGAAGAACGCCTAGATTTCAATAATATTGAAGATAAGCTTGACAGAGAAATGGTTATAAATTTAATAGAAGCTGAGTAAACAAATTAGAAAGTGTATTTTGATATAACTATAACTTCTATATATTGGTTTTAAGACGAAAGTGTATATTTCTCTGCTTAGTGCCCTGATTTTCTAATGTTACGTTTCTTGTAGTTAGCCAGGATGCATAACGCCCACAATTGGCACATTGAAATATCCCTGATTCAATTAACGGAAAATGTTAGCTCAATAGAATAAGGCTAAGAAAAGCAGTTGAAAAATTTAAGTGACTCCTTGAAGTTAGACAAATATTTTTATGCAACTTGTTGGGCATGAGCTCGGTATTGTACCGGGCTCATGCCTTTTAATTTTGACTTGATACTTTTGTGATTGTAGTAATACATGTATCGAGCTAGTTCTTGCTTGAAGTGATCTGCAATTTCAAATTCAGTAAGATAAAAACTCTGATTTCATAATGCCAAAGAAGTTTTCCATTACTGCGTTATTATAAGAATTCCCATTGGACGACATGCTCTGGATAATGCTTGTCCCACTAAGCCTGTCAATACTGCTTCATCTGGTAGTGCCAGCGTTGATCCGAATGCAGGAGGAGCTCATCCCAGTTGGATAGGCGTCTAAAGGCTTTATTGTGCATCTTGGAGACTAATGAATACGTATGCGAGACCCCACTGTGTAAGCCAAAATTTCTTCGTTTAACAAGTCCGTAACAGGTGATAAATACAGCTTTTCTCCAAACAACTTTATCTCTAGATAAGTATTGATGAATAGCATCTATCTTCAAGTCTAAATTAAATTATGACAAAAAAACTGAACTACCAATTAGTAGATAATGTCTAACAATTGAGGTACAGTTCATATGATCGGCGGCTTTTGTTCAACTAACGGCAGGTTAGTTTAATAATATCTTTTTATATAATATTTAAAGATTCAAAAACAAGGAACTAATTAGTATAATTATGTAAAACAAAGATAGGTGGGGATCATTATTTTAACCCGAAGTGAGGAAGGTTTTAAAAACAAGCTAAAAGAATGTCTTGAAATAATATCAATAAATATTGAAAACGGAAGAACTAACAAAACATTGACTAATGTACTAGCTGGACAGTTAAGATTACTACTCTGTGACACAAATAAGGGTAGTGAGAATTCTTTGATTTATAAGGTAATTGAAAATCCTTCAATGGATTATGTTTGCAATAATTTCATATCATTTCAAGACACAAAAAGAATAGAGTTTATTCCACCGACATCACTCTTCAGGAAAGATGGGTTGCAGTTGCCTTTAAATGATTGGTTAAACCAAGAAATTATAAAATCTAATATTAAATATGAATCGTTAACTAACTGCGTATGTTATTATTGTGATCCTTTTCCTCAGGCAGGTATAAGTTATCCTCAAGTGACATTAGAAAAAGATGAATGTTTTATTTCGGTTATGTGTGCTGCGTGCGGTAGCGACTTTCCTGTCAATATAGAAGAAATAGGCAATTCATATGAAGGTAAAATAGAAAATGTAGAAATCACTACTATTACTATTAGGGATATCATTAAAAATAATGCAAACAAAAATGGTGGAGCCCATGTTGATCGGAACTTGGATATAAAAGGTTTCTTATGTGCTGAGATAGGCGGTGGTTATATCGAATCAATATCGAATTATATTTTAGAATATTTTAAAGGTGAGAATATTATATGATTTTTATTATATCTTTTAGTAGTTATAAAACCACATACTGCTAAACTAACGGGATATGTGAATTCAATAAGTTCAATGTACCGCTCAACATGAGCGGTGTTTATTTTCGACGAAAATCAAAAGTACACAATGGTTAGACTGATTGTCCTGTCCGTTCATTAAATTAGTGGTGCAGTTAACAGAACGAGTGTGCTTGAAAGTGGAGTTGAGGTAACATTCACTTTTGCGGATTATAGAGCTGAGTAAATACCAAGAGCTACTCCGCCCCACCCTCACAAAAAGTATCGAAAAGACATATGACACCGTGAATAAAACGGGCGTGATCTTCGTCTACAGATATCAAGCGGCTGTAACTATGGGAGACTTCTCAAAGCTGGCTATTGCATGAATCATAAGCTTATCTGTTTCCTGTTCTACATTAAAATGGTTATTGTGACAAAGTAAGAGTTATGGTACGATTTTCCTATTGAAAATGACGACATTAAAGTAGGGTGATTGACATGTTGATTAGACCGAGACTTAACGATTTTCATGATCTTCCATTTACACAAGAAGAAGCGGATTTCGCAATTCCATTTCTTGATGAAGATATTCCGCTATATTTAGATCCATTTTTACTGTGGAAATCACCATCAATGCAAGACAACGCTTTACACGCTATCATTTCGAATTCTTTCAATCATTTAGGACATCTAATTAAGAAGAATAATGAAAAAGAAGCTACGGAGATATTAATTCGAGCGTCAGAATGTACTGAAGTTGGATTAGGCACTTCGGGTAATAAAAGTGGAATGAGAATTGGAGGGAAAACAGCAACTTCAATTTTATCGCTCTTCAATTCTGTTCCTCAGATCACAGAAGGCGGATTTACTCATTTTGAAGAAATTCAGCTTTATGTTAATCAGATTTCAAAAGATCGTGTGAGTGACATTGCCTGTAATTTTTTGAAATCGTTTTTAATTGATTTCACGATCCAACAGTGTGAAAAGCATAAAATACCAATGGAGAAGACAAAAGTCCAGGATTTGTACAATCATAAAACATATCAGATCATTGAAGAAGATACATACTTACCTATTAATCCAGAAACTAAAAAGCCGGTGCTACTTGTTCCAAAGCGATGGCTTCGTTATATCCCGTGGATTAACTATGAAGATTACTTTGATGGTTATTTCGTAAAAGAGGTTTGGCAAGATAAAGATAACGTACCTTCTAGAGTTGAAATTTTGGAATACAACCGAAAAAACTATGATGTGGTTCAAAACTTTATCAAGATGAAAGAAAGAACATTTGAAGATTGCAAAAATGATCCACTGTTTAAATCGATACCTGTTACATCAGCTAAAAGAAAATTAAATGAAATTATAAAATTGCCATCAGGTAAAACCGATAACGCAGATAAAAAATATGAAGATCATGTTTGCCAGCTAATGGCTTCTGCACTTTACCCTCATTTGGATTTTGCTCAAGCGCAAAGCAGAACTGATTCCGGAGCTTTAATACGAGATTTGATTTTTTATAATAATCGTTCTTTCGATTTTTTAAAAGATATATATGACGATTACAAAAGCAGACAAATCGTAATGGAATTAAAGAATGTCGCCAAAGTTGAACGAGATCATGTTAATCAGCTTAATCGTTATCTTACAGACTCATTTGGCAGCTTCGGTATTTTAATAACAAGAAACCCTCTGCCAAAACCAATCTTCAAAAATACGATTGATCTTTGGTCAGGTCAACGAAAATGTATAATTGCATTGACCGATGAGGATCTAAAAATGATGGTTTCCGTGTATGAAAGTAAACAACGGCATCCGATAGAAGTTATCAAAAAGAAATACTTAGAATTTAGACGAAGTTGTCCGTCTTAATCATTTTCTAGGAGGAAGAATCATGAGCATTAATGTTAGCGCATTTGAGAAAGTACAAGCTCAACTTCAGGGGCTGTTTGATGAAGTCGGCACGTTATCGAAGAAAAAGCCTGATGATGCCATCAATAAATTTAAATTGAAGTTTATTAATCCAATACTGGTGGAAGCAAACAAACTGTTAACGGGAGACTACAAACCGTTTTTAGATTTTGAACAATTCGATGAGGATAGTCTTCCGACCAACAGTGATACTGTTTTGATTTTGTCTCAGTACCTTAACTGCTTAGAAAAGCTTAGAGCTGATAACATCAAGCAATATTCAGCATCCTGGTTTTGGATGGAAAACGGAAACAAAACTGATATTCGAACGGCTCCACCAAAGAAAATAACCTGGTAGCTTATTAGGGGAGGATTAATTGACCATGTCAAAAGTAAGAAATACAGACTTGCCTACTGAAGCAATTGCTGCTAAGTACGATATGTTGTCTCCGATGTTAGATTCTGCATTATTGGAAATGCGTGAATTTTCGAAGAAAAAGCAAGATGGTGTTTTGAATCCATTAAAGGTAAAAGTATTAAATCGATTATTGTCTGATATTAAAGAAATACTAAATTCCGACCCAAGTACTGATTATTTAGATATACTGGACGACGAGTCACTACCGCAAAACAGTGATGCTGTTCTAATTCTTGGTCAATTTAGAGCAGCTATGAACCAATTTAGAGGTAAATACTATGGTTATTATGGTGGAAGCCATCGATGGTTAACCGTAGAGAAACCTCAAAGATAGCAACGTGTGTGACTATATGGATGGAGCAATCAATTAGCTTGTTTGAAATTATATCAAGAATTGCTTCTACAAATCAGGGATAAGCAGATAGGTACGTGTATCAGTGGATTATTTGTTCATGAAACGTAAACAAATGAAGAAAAAGTTTTAGTCCAAAATTGGGGCTAAAACTTTTTCTTTATTTTTAATCTGATATTGTTGATAGATTACTAAATTAATTAAAGTAACTGCTTAATGTTATCCCTCATTCGACTTACAAGAATAGCTTCCGGAGTTGTCTGATAAAGTTTAGCTTGGGTCTTGTCCAGTATATTCCCGATGACTTTAGAGTTCCCACCAGAATGCTCTAGCGCTTTTTCGATGCAATTTAATAGTAGTCCTGCTAAGGGAATAGTGGTACTGGTTAAAGATGTACCAATATCAACTAACACACCTCTTATATCCCATGCATTAACCCTGTTCTTATTTCTTTCGAAGGATTTAACAGTATTGTTAAATGCATCAATAATTTGTTTTTGTTCTTCTGAATGTTGATGTTTAGAAATTCTCTGGATCAACATATGAAATCGAGCTATATCAGCACCTTTAAATGCAGTTGCTAATTCTAAAACAGGTACACTGTTTGCGATAGTTAAAATTGCTTCTGTTGCTATATTTGGTGTACTCATGAACTCCATGTTCCATTCATTATTGACTCCTGAATATATGTTCGCTAAAGTCTCAGAATTTCTAATGTGAGCTTTATCTCCAGTAGGACATAATGTAGACTTTAGAGCTCCTGCCCATTCGACTGCGTAAGATGCTGTAATTATTTCGAAACTGTAGTCTTTACCAGTCTGACTATCAATAATAGCAGCAATTACAGCTCCGTAACCAGTTGGTGCAGTTCCCATAGCACCTCTGAATGCTACTAAAGTGTTAGCGTCCCATATTTCTGAAAGTTTGATAGCTAGGGCTCTAACCCATGATTGTGATTTTGGATCATTTAACTTTAGGGCTAGACCATGAAGAGCTGAGAGTAATCTTTGTTTTTCCTCAGTTTCAAGAGTAGGATACAAAAGTGGATTTCTTCTGCGACTATCAGCAATAGTTCTAAGAGCTAATTGTCGAGAAAACATAAGATTGTGAGGAGCCGATTCTACTAGCTCTTCAAGAAATTTTTGTTCATAATGGTCGATATCTTGAGGAAATAGTATTTTTACCCTATTGAGTCTAACGAGCTCAATAAGTTCTTTTTCTGATATACCGAGAGATGATAGTACACTTGCATGGTCTAATGATGGAGGAGCAACGATGTTCACTGTTTGATACATCGTGAGGTAGTTACGAATGTCATGTGCACCAGAGATTGAAAGATCCAATAAACAGGATGATCCGTTCTGTTTCCATTTTGCAGGTAATGCTTCTTCTTCAATATAGTCATCAGAAGTCAGAATCGGCACTGACTGATCAACCCATAATTGTTCGTCAAATTCCCATTGCTTTTTTAATTCTGAGCTTACATTCATCGAGGATCTTCTACTTGGTATCAAGTCTAAGCTAGGTTCTGTATTAATATTTTTAGAATGAATGTGACTGTTTAATAATAGTTTGATGTGATCAGGTCTGGTGAAACCTTGGAGCCTATCTAAAGAATAAATGAAACAATCATACTCTGAATCAGTTAGCGTACGCTCAACTTCAAGAATCCATCCTTCTCCTTGTTGAAAGTAAAATCTATAATTTGGAAAATCGGGAGGTATGAGCAAAGCGATTTGATCATCGAAATCATTTTGGTTGAGCATTTCACCGACTACTTGGACAGCTTCTTGCAACGGGCGATCATCTAATCTAATAGCTCCTGATGGTACTTGCTCAACTAGGAAAATGGGGGTAGCCATTGCTCTTACTGTCGTTTTAAAGAAGTCTTCTAATGACAATGAATCAATATTGTTAAGTGGCTCAACTGATAAATCCTTGCATTTGATATAATAAAAATTATTGAAATACCAAAGTCCGTTAGTTACAATATGTGGTTGCAAAATTCTAAACCTATCATAAGACCAATGGGCACAATAATAGATTGAATCGAATTTAATACTCATAGCTAGTCACCTCATGGAAAGTTATTTAAAGAATATTTACGGGTATTGTTCGAGTTAGGTTTCTTTAAAGAAAAACAATCTGATGTCCGTGGGCCGAAATAATATCTGGTACCGAAAGATTTCCGATGAAGCTCTAAATACAGGCATAATGTTAGAAATCTATCTATTTCCCCTTAACTTTAGAAATTAGAAAACTCATGAGAAATGGCGCTAGGCCCCTTAAAGATTGGTGAGAAACATCATTTTATGTGAAAAGATTAGGGAACATTTCCTTGAGTTTATCTTCTTTCTGAGCTTCGCTTCCGGGGTCTGCAAATGATTTTTTTAAATGTTGTTGCTCAACGTTTGTATTTGTATATATTTCTTTGTTGAAATCAAGAAGATTGCTCTGCATGCCTTTCTCTTCTCTCAAGTGGGGGAAGGCACTCGATACAACTAATGTCTTGTACAAATTTTCATAATGAAGAACTTGATGTTTTAACTTGTCTATTTGAAGCTTTTGTTTTTGAACAGTTGTCTCTAACTTATTTAAGTCTTTAGCCTTTCTCTTCAATTCCTTGTTTTCCAGATAAACACTATGCAATGTTTCTATGATAGCGTGAAGTTCCTGCACAATCTTTTCTTTACTATTATTGTTGAGGAGTTCCTCGATATCCGGGAAGTAAATGTCCAAATCTGATTGTTCATAAGATTGCATAATGGGGGCATTTAATTCTTGAATATAATCAGCAATTCTCCTCTTCCAGGTATTCCGACTAATGCCTGTTTCTTTTTCGAGCATGAGAAACGATAATTTCTGTCCCTTATGTTTAGTTTTAATTTGGAGTGCCATTTCTTTTAGCTTTTGATCTTCAATAGTTTTAGGTCTTCCTTTATTATTTTTCATAATGATTCTCCAATAATGTAGAATTAACAGCTGAGAGATGGTCCATCATTTGCACGAGTCGTTGAGATGCTGCATTTAATTGATCTTGTCCTGTTTTTTGATTGGATAGGTTCTTCAAGTCATAGTACATATGCTTGCTGATCGTTAGCATGAATTCCGTTGTTTCTCTAACTTTTTGAGTCAATATGTCAGAATAATCTTTGAGCCAACGAATTCCCATTTCAATTTCATTAACTGGTGGTTTGAAAATATAGTGTGGACAGACTCTGCAATCTTCCGCACAACCTTCGGGAAAATCAGTTTCTCGATAACTACAGAAGCCGTAAGTCGTCGAACGGAAGCTTATCAGGTCCTCATATTCGTAAATTTTCCCTCGATCGATCAGTTCCCTTGTTTTGCCTAGAAGAGGGCCACCGATGTTTTTTTTGAATGTTACTTTAGATTTTTCTTGGGCCATTAAGTAAACCTGTGACTGAACGTAATGATCGATATGGGAGTAGTAGTTTTGCTGTACTCCAAGAGTGTCGTGCCCTGCCATACGAGCGATGGATAACATATTGAAACCTTGTAGGAACATGTTCATGATGGCAAAATGCCGTGTATCGCCGCAGGTGACCCTATCCACTGACTCATCTTGTATGATTTCATTGTAAAAATCATCAATAAGGCGCTGCAGATACTTATCAATTAATCGATTTTGCTTGCCCTTACGTTGTTGTATAGTTTGACGTGGTCTAATCAAATACCTGACATAAGCATCAAACGGAATCAGATATTCAGAATGAATGTTTAAGCTTGCTAGAGTACTAATGTATTTATTAATTATTGAATACATCTCGTAGTTAATCTCTAATGTATCTGTCACATCCACTTTAAAGGGTGAATCCGCTTGTTTCTTTTCGCGAGGAATCTTAATCCAGTATGTTTCGTCGTCTCTTTCTACAATACAGTTCTTTTGCAATGTTAAAAATTCGATGACGCGCATAGGTATAACATTGGTTAGTTTCCACCAAATATAAACCGGAAAAAAACGAACATGTTCTTCTCCATAGGAAATGTAACTAAAGAAATCAATGATGTGTTCATCAAATGTGAGAATGTCTTTATAATCAGGCAACTCCCTGTTTTTTCTATCAGGCTTAGGTATCGAGTTGCAGACATTGTTGATTTCTGAAGCATTGTTGTGGTTATAAAATAAAAAGAAATTTTTGATGATTAATGCATGCCCGTATGCAACCAACGGAGTTTGTTGGAGTAAATGAGTCTCTAAATTTGAAATATCTTTGAATCCGTTCGAAGCTAACGCCGAGTATTTCAAAGCTTGAAGCATGTTATGACAAGAAGAAACTGACCTGCCACTGGTTCTCTTAAGCAGTATGAAACCTTTCAATGCGAGGTTTAGTTCTTTAAATACTTCTAAATTAAAGTTGAAAAAAATATCTCGGTCTTTGCGAGCGTCAGGGAAGAACCATACAGTATCTTCAAATGATGTTGCGGTAATAAACTTATGTTTTTTAAGGTATTCGAAATGCTCTTCAAAAACATCATTGGACATATTTTGAAAAAATACGTTCTCAATTGCACTTAATGTATTTGTTTGAGTTAAATCTCCAAGTCTCCTACGGATTAACAGATGAATTCTCCTTTCTTTATTTTTCTGCAAAGAGCCGATCTCTGATTTCGAAGACATTATTGCGAACTTCATGAAGGTCTATAAAACTGTTTACATACAATTCTCCATAAAATAAAACTGCTTCGTTTAAAATAGTTAGCAGTTTTTTTAGGAAGTTTGAATCACGAAGTATAACCGTGAGATGCTCCGTTTTTTTTATTGACTGATACAATCGAAAGATCTCGTGTTTTAGTTGGAATAACAAATACAGTTGAGGGATGAAATTTTCGCAATAAAAGCAAGATTGTATATGTGTCTTGCCACAGTTGGGAAAAGTGAAACATTGGCCTTGAGCATCTTTGGATGAACACTCACCTCGGAGAATTTTTTTGAATATATCAATTAGTTCATTGTGAGAAAGAGATAGCAATTTTGTTGTTAATGTATCTCTGCTTTCATTATTTTTTCTAATAAATGCGGCCCAATTCTCTAATTGAATTGGAGTAAGATCTTGACGGATACTTGAGATTAGCATTGTTCTTTCTTCGAAGGTGGGGTGAAGTTCTTGAGTCGTAAGAATCTGCTTAATCATAAAATTAAATAGCCAACCAAAGTGTCCACGGTTTAACAAATTGACAGATACATGGTTTGTTGAACCATCTAGGTTTGTTGATTGGACATAAACTGCAGTAGACTCTTGTCTTTCATGTGAACGCAGAGACATCGTGTATGATAGCGCCAACTCTGGATCTGGAGCACTATCGATAATGCTATTAAATAAATAAGTCATAGTAGATCGAATCATAACTATGCTTTTGAAGTTCTTAAGCTTTTCATTGAACTTAAAAAAGACGAGATGTCTGTGTGTGGGCTTCTTTGCATTAAGTGCATTGGTTAGTAAGGTTTGCATCAAAAAAGAATCCTGATACTCAGCTCTATGCAACTCATTGATGAGAAAGGCTGTTCCTGCTGCTAATGTCATATCTAAAGGAACAAGAAATGTGAGGAGTGCTTTAGTTTTAGAAGCAGAAGAATGTCTGGTCTTAATATATACTTGGTTTACTACCTGTTGAGCTTGCTCAACACTTAACTCGTTTGAGATAAACCATTCTAAATGATAAATCCCTAACTCATCCAAATCTAGGCTGGGTAGTTCGTTGACAATATCTGAAGGGCGCCAGGCATCCATTAAATGCATGAGCGTGAATAGCCACATATTTGAATAATACTGGCTTTTAATGGCCTCTCGGGTATGGAGTTGAACCTTTTTTACATACTGAACATACTCCAAATAAATTTCTGGTTCGTAGACATCTTTCTCCGTAGAATTCTTGCTTTTTTGAGTGATAACAAACAATTTCTCTCGTTTTATACCTAAGGTCTGAAAGGAATAGTGAAAAAATTGGTTTGCATAAATTCTAAAAGTGATGGGTATTGATTCATCTTGTAATATGTTTCTAATCTCCTCTTCGGATAGATCAATACAATTCTTGGATAATTTAGAGATGACAGTTTCAAAAACTGCTTTAATTCTGTTACACTGATTTTTGATGTATGGCGGTCTGCCGCCTAGTGACGCAATGCGCATTTCTGTGTAGCTTTTATATAATTTTTTTGTCTGTGAAAGATAATTTGGAGTAGGAATACGATTGATTTTTTCTAGTATTTCAGGGATTAAATTTTGTGTAGTGAGTTTTTTAATAATTTCTTCTTTGTTTTGTCTAGGTGAGCCTTTTCGTTTTGGAAATATATTTAACGTTTTTAGTTTTATATACTCATCTAAATCTGATTGTGGAATCAAATTTTGATTATATTCAATGAACGCATTTGGAAAATAACCTTTTTTCACTAACTCATTCACGTAATTATAATTTGGTCTTTGTAGATAAGTTGCAGCTTGTTTTGTTGTAAAGACCTTTTCACTAGAAATACTTTTTTTTAGAAATTCCTCTACTTCAGATTTTGGAATTAAAATATATTCACTTCCTTGAATTTTATGTCGTTTTACATCTTGGATTTCTCCATTTTGTATTAGTTGTTCAATCGTTTTTCTACGTGCATTTACTAATCTACTAAAATTACGAATGGTGAGAAGGTCTTCAGGAATACGAGAAAGATTGGTGCATTGATTGTTTGCTTTGAGTTGAGATACACTATTAGCTCTTCTCTTCAAAGCAAAAGACAAATCATCACGATTAATGAGTATTTCTGTTTCTCTTATTTGTGTAAATGGTACATCACCATTCTTAATTAGTGCTGTTATTTGTTTTCTTGATATCTGATATTCTTGACTAGCCTGAGATACAGTAATTGAGTTGTTTCGCGAATCCATTTTAGCAAGTATAGTTAACATAGCTTTTTTTGGGATGTACCATTTTTTCAGCCAGAGAATTGCTCCTGCAATTTTATTTATAGAAATCCACCTATGGATAGTGGTTGTAGAAACGTTCAGTTCTTTTGCTGCTACTTCAACAGGTATAAAATTTTCATTTAAGTTTCTAACGTAATTCTCATATTCATATACAGAATTTTTGGGGATGATATAAAAGCTAGAAGATGTAGAGGAAGCCCCGAACTTCTCTACTCCCTTGAATCGTTCTTGTCTAATCCAACGAAGAATTTCGATTTGATCTACGTTAAATCGTTCTACTAGCATGTTTGTATCAAAGTAATCTTCTGGAATACCTGATTTATGGTAATTGATTAGGTCAGCATATTCTTGTTTCATTTTTTCGAAATCTGATTTTGATAATAGATGCGTTTTTCCAATCATTGACGGGATTCGGTACTTTGATGAAATATCCGAAACTATCTCATAGGGTATTTCTAGCATTTTTACCGCCTCTAATAATGGAATCATCTCTCTTTCTCGTTTTAATTCATTCTTTAGCAAATTAAGTTCATCTAATGGTATGTAACGTACGCCATACCAGGTTATAACCTTTTGGATTTTCTTCTGCCTCAACCAGCTCAAAATTAAATAATTCGATATACCCAACATTTTTTGGGCTTGCTCGACTGTTAAGTGGAAATCCTTCAGTTGTTTTACTCTATTTTCATATTCGATTATGGAGTAAAGTGGAACAACGATAAGATCACCACAGGGAAGCCCAGTTAATTTTTCTACCTCATTAAATCTGCGTTGTTTTATCCAAAGACTTGCAAGTGAAAGTTTAATATTAAACCTTTCAGAAATCATTCTAAGAGTTAAATACCCCCTGGGAGCACCCAATTGATAATAATCAAATAGAAGCTCGTTATTTTCCTTAAACTCAATCAAAGTGTCTTTACTTATAAAGATACTGTTTCTTACCCTTGATTCGTTTTTGATTGAAGGTATTTTATTGATTTTTATTAAGTGTTTTAACGTATCAGCCTTTAATCCAAGAAACTCAGATGCCTGTGATATTGTCAACACTTCTGTTGTGAATTGCATTACATTTAATCCTCCTGTCTTTCCTCTATAAGCCGGGGTATATAGTTACTGTGCATATGATTCATCCGCTCTTCCAGCTTTATCCTGAACCGAGAAGTCTTTTTTAGATATGAAAGGGCAGACAGTATTGAACTGTCACCTCTGGGCACAGAGATGTCATATGGATTTTGAGCAATCTCAGCAAGAAGATTACTAAATATTCCTCTACCAATGTGTGTTGACCACTTTGAAATGTTCAAGTGATGTGCAAGGAGTTTGTCTTGAATATTGGAACTTTGTTGTAGTGTTTTGATAAATTCCTTTTTCAATTTGACAGATTGTCAAACCAAGTGCGACAGTTCCTCTGTGAAAGATTCGTGAGCGGTTCTCCAACCCAAGCATTTTCGTGGTCTGTGGTTTATTAGATCTAGTGAACTGGCAAGATCTTCATCCTCGACTTGAGCGAGATCGGTGCCTTTCGGGAAAAACTCTCGAAGCAATCCATTCGCATTCTCATTGGAACCGCGTTGCCAAGACGAATATGGATCAGCAAAATAAACGTGCAGGTCATGGCTTGTTTCCAGATTGGCATAGCATGCAAACTCCTTTCCCCGGTCAGCCGTGGCTGTGAGGAAAGTGCCTGTGGGATACTGTGAGATGGCTACACCAAGCGCAATTTCCATAGACAGAGCAGTGCGATCAGGCATGAGAATGGCGGTATATAGACGGGTTTTGCGTTCAATGAGCGTGGCTATGCATCCTTTACTTTTCCCACGACTAGATACGACGGTATCCAGTTCCCAGTGCCCAAACGTTTCACGAGAACGAACCTCTTGGGGACGATCCGAAATTGATCTGCCAATGGCAAATTTACCGCGAGTTTCTGCGGGTTTCTGACGCTTTCCTTTGTGCCGAAGAACCTGTAACGTGCCTTGAACCAGTCGACCTGCGTAGATCCAGCGATAGATCGTTTTGAAGGATACTGCTGGCAAGCCTTCGGTACGGAAGCGTTGATTGATCTGTTCCGGAGACCACGTTGCCTTCAGTTTTTCCTCCAGTGAAGCAGCTAAGGTGCTTGACCATTTACCTGAAGAAACAGAGGATTGACGACGCTTCTCATAAGCGTTCTGAGCGTGTTCTGCCTGATAGGGATACGATGAATTAGCACGATCTAGTTCGCGGCAAATCGTGGACGAATGTCTCCCCAGTTCTTTTGCAATAGCTCTTGAGCTTTTGCCTTGTCTGTGGAGGATTTCTAGCTTGCTGCGTTCGATTATGCTAAGATGTGAATAACTCATGGACTGATTCTCCTTGTGTGAATGCTGGTGTGGTAACTTTCATTCTACACGAATCAGGCTGTGAGCCATTTTTTTATTTCAGTAGGGTGTCGCACTTCATATTACAATCCGTCATTTATTAAAGTATTGTCTGTAACTTTTTGCGGACATGGCCTTTCCATCACGGTTAACGAAGAGAGCATCTGAACCATCTGTGCTTCTAAACAACTCAAGGTGATCACTATAGATACTATCGAACCAATCTTTATAGATGAACACTTGTTGTTTTCTTTCTTTTTTTACAAAGTTAGCTCCATCAGAATCTTTAATATCCGTTCGTAATTGTCTCTCCCTTATGTTTAATAACACAACTTCACCATCTAATCGATATCTCACACCTAACCTTGTGATATTGACCACTTCACCAACTCTTAGTCCTCCGAATATTTGGAAATACAAGCCAAGGACAATGGGTTTGGCCACTATAATTGCTGTTTCAAATAATAAAGGGATATAGTGAGAGGGGAAGGTGTGCTCTAATGGAGAGCTTGCTGTTGATGGTAAAATCACATTCCTAAATATAGAGATCTGAACTTCTTCACCGAATTGATTATGATATGTCTCAAATGCATTTGGGGTAACGTTGGGAAGGCATTCATTCTTGTATAAATAACGGTAGAAAGTATTAAGCGTACGATCTACACTTTTAATGCTTGTTCTGCTGTTTCCTCGTTTACTTAATTCATTTAAGTAACTATCACCATGAATAACATTAAGATCAGTAAGTGATTTGAATTCAAACGATCGATTTTCCTCCAATAAATAATTCAAGAATGCAATAACATTAACAGCATGTTTTCGTTGAGTGTTATACGAATTGTATCTCCAGTTTTTATAGATAAAGTCTGTTAATGGGTGAAGCGTATCCGTGTTGTTTATAACATCGGAGACACAGATCATAGCAAGTTGCTTTTTACTGTTACGCTCCCAATCAATCCAGATTGAATCAGCACGAAATCGATACCTAATTTTCTTCTTGAAAGGCATGAGCTCAGAGATCATATTCCCTCCTCCATTTTTTGAATTAGACATTAGCTTCGGTTATATACCATATCTTAACAAAACCATTCAGGTATTTGTACAAATTTATAAGCGAATTCAGCATTAAGTTCCCGACTTTTGATATAAAAAGTAGAGAGAATGGGTGTACAGTAAAGGGCTACTAATAAAATAAAGAATGCCTTGTACCACAGGCATTCTCTTGGACTAATTATGTACAATTTATTTTTGTAACAAAGTTATATAGATACTGCAGACAATACCCTCCATCTGATGCTGTCTCATAACCGTGAGCAAGGAAGCCGCATCGGAGGTGTTAGTCACCTCCTGAACGTGTGAGCCCGGATTGAGAACGCGGTGCAGCAGGCGCTGGCGTTCTGCTAGCGGTTGATCGGTGACCCATTTTCCATCACAGTACAAAATGTCAAAAACCATATAAGTCACCGGAATCCGGTACATCGCCTGGGCAATTCCGTCCGGTTTACTCATGCGATCCCGGCGTAGCACATGGTAAAAAGACGGTTTTCCCGTTTCCGGATCCAGCGCAATTACTTCGCCATCCAGAATGTAGGAGGGAACGCTGCACAGATTCCGGTCAGAGACCAGCTCCGGATACTGAACCGTCCGGTCATGCAGTCTGCGATTAATGAGCCTTAGCTCATTACCATCCTCGTAGGCCAGCATGCGAACGCCATCCCATTTCACTTGGGCAATCCAGTTGGATCCGTTTGGAATGTGGTCTCGAGATATGGGTTCAAAGGGAATCAGAGGTGTGAACATGACAGGGTCTCCTTTCGGGTGGAGGTATTGAGCAACCTGGTTAAACTGCTTACCGGGTGGATCGTTATATTTTTGACAGATGAGACTTCCATTTATGTACCAAAATGAGCAGCACAGGGATTGCGATGCCGCACGTAAGATCCCAGTTGATCCAATATGGAATAATCACTTTAAGATAAAAAACTTCATCCGGAGCGACCAGAATGGACATGGCCAAAATCAAAAGTGCAGCAGGCAGGATAAGCGAACGGTAGCTGGAAAGTCGGAACAGGTGGGTAACCCCCAGGATAAAGCTGTAGAAGAACAGAATGCTTTTGAAAAAAACGGCAATAATCCAGACCGATGCCATGAAGGCTTCAATCCGCTGCAGGAAGTTGCCTATGTTAATCTTTTGCGACAGCTGAAACGAGGCAAACCAGTGATGCTGCGTCATGAAGGGCCCCATGACAAGAAGACAAATGGTCAGCGTCAGTGTCAGCATCAGGCCGCCAATGAGTCCAGCCAGAAGAATATCTTTCTGCAAATGAGGCTCCTTCTTGGTGTACGGGAACAGCATCATGAAGATGCACAATTCACAATAAGGATAAGTCAATACGGCGATAAAGCCTCGAAATGGAGCGGCAAAGCCTTGGGCAAGAACAGGCTGGATGTTATCCAACTTCACGTGAGGGAATAGACAAACCGTCAGTATAAGCAAAAACAAGACGATCAAAGGAAGCAAAAGCTCTGCACTCCTGGCTATACACTCAAGGCCGCATATAAGTCCCCATACGAGGGAGCAAACAAAGAGCAGGTGCACAACCAAGAGAGGCGATTCAGGCAGGATCTGGGTAGACATGAAATCGCCAATCTCCCTGACGAATGTGGATGTACTGATCAGAAAATAAAACAAATAAAAGCAACTGAAGAAGGCTCCGATCCAGGGACCAAATGTTCGAAGAACATTTTCAATCAGATTGAGTTTGGGGTGCAGCTTATAGGCAATGAGCATAATGGACAAAATCCCCATCCCGCCTGCAACGCCCAGTAACGCGGATATCCAGGCGTCTTCGTGGGCGAAAGAAGTAATCATGGCAGGGAATACAAGAATTTGTTCACCAATTGTACAGAGGAACAGTAAGGTGGCAAGCTGCCTTACAGTCAAACGTCCCTTTTCAACCATGTCGGTTCTCCTTCGTCTGTCGGGCTAGATATTAAGTTAGGGTGTGCCAAATTCACCAAATTTATAATAAGAAAAAGCCCGGATATGGCATCATCTCTCAGCAAAGGGGAAAGAGATGTATACTGTCCGAGCTTCCTTGGTATGGAATGGATCTAGAAATGATGGGATAACGCGTTTATTCTGCTGTAATCAGCTGGATACGGATGTTCTGCGGATCGATAGTAAACCACCGACCCCCCTGTTCTTCGAGAGCGGCACCTTCCTCGCGCAATTGTTTCAGAGCTTGCTGCAATTGTTCCTGTCCAGCATACACAATGGTAAAGTAGTCAATTCCCGTAGCATGGTTCGGATTTGCAGGAGCGCCTGTACCAGCCCAGATATTCAGGCCGATATGGTGGTGATATCCACCTGCGGAGACGAACAAAGCCGACATGCCCGCAAAATTGCCAACGACGTCAAAACCGAGCACACCTGTGTAGAAGCGGCGGGATTCTTCCAGGCTGCGTACATGAAAGTGTACATGACCAATAACCGTTCCGGCCGGAAGGCCATTCCATGGCTCATTCTCCGAGATGTCAAACAAACTCTGCACATCCACCGGATCGCTTGCCATAATGTAGTTGTTGTCTGTGTCACGTCTCCAGGTATCACGCGGACGGTCAGCGTAAATTTCGATGCCGTTCTGGTCCGGGTCCGAAATATAGAATGCTTCACTTACCAGGTGATCTCCCTGACCGATCTCAATGCCGGAGGCTGCAAGGTTACGCAGTGCAAGTCCGAGGGATTTGCGGTCAGGCAGCAGAATGGCAAAATGGTACAAGCCCGCATGCGAGCGTACAGGCAGAGTCACCGCATCCGTCCGTTCTTCTAGGCGCAGCAGCGACGTTTTGCCGTCAGCGGTCAACGTTGCCACCTTATCCCGACGTTCCAATAATTGAAGTCCAACCACCTCGGTGTAAAATTGAATGGATCGATCCAGGTTGCTGATTCGCAGGCTTACTTCACCCAAGTGAGTCGTTGCAGGGATTTGGTATGGGGTAGTCATCATGATTTCCTCCTAAAATTAAATGGGTTTGAGATTATCTCATCTAAATGGCATGAAAGTATCGGTTGTTAGTTCATTTTTGCTTCGTTCCTATAGGCTAAACTTTATAATTATAAATAAGTTACTTTTTATAAGTTAATATAAAATATAAATCTTCTTTCGTCAATTGTATTTTCACATTGCAAGCAATCCTAAACTAGCGAACGGGAAAGCCCCTAAAAACAAAAATCCGGCTATCGGAGCCGGATGGGTTGTGTCGTACATAAATTTATGTTTGTTATGTTTTGGGCTTAGAAGCTGCTCTTTTCTTTTTGGCTGGAGCTGCTTCGGTATCGCCTCCGACCACGGCTTGCACAGTTGTCTTTTTGGGAGCACGTTTCTTGGGTTTGGCCGTTGTTGTTCCCGGGTCAGCAGGGATGGGCTTGACTGCCTCAATGCTGGCTTGAAGGGCTGCCATCAGATCCATGACATTGGCTTCCGGTTTAGCCGGCGCAATCTTGATCTCTTCACCCGCAACTTTGTGATTGATGAGATCCAGCAGTTTATTGCGGTAATCGTCTGTATATTTGCCGGGTTCAAAAGGGGTGGACAGTTGATCGATCAGCAGCTTCGCCATCGTCAATTCCTTGTCATTGACATTTTGAGCTTCCGGCAAGTTTGGTACTTGTGAGACCGGACGAATCTCATCCGGATAGAAGATGGTTTCCATGGAGAGGCAATCCTCCAGTACCCGAATGGCAGCAAGGCTGCTTTTGGAACGAATGGAGACCTTGGCGATGCCGATTTTGCCTGTATCCCGCATGGCTGTCATCAGCAGCTGATAAGCGTTACCGCCGGCCTGATCGGGAGAGAGGTAATATGTTTTTTGAAAATAGATGGGATCAATCTCCGTCAAGTCCACAAAATCCAGAATGGTGATGGTCTTGCTGGCCGAATCATTCAGGGCCTCCAGCTCGTCTTTTTCGAAGAGCACAAATTTTCCTTTTTCGTATTCATAACCTTTGGTAATTTCTTCCCACTTCACATCCACTTCACAGGAAGGACATTGACGCACATAAGCGAGCGGGCTGCCGCAGACTTTATGGATATATCGCATGGAGATGTCTTTGTCTTCGGTAGCCGAGAACATTTTGACAGGGACATGCACGAGACCGAAGCTGATTGCACCTTTCCAGACCGTATGCATGAGTCGGCTCCTTTCCGAGGTACCTTTTTATTATGTAGTATGGGCATCTCGGTGCTTGGATAATCGCTTACAGGATGAATTCGTATGGTTCAGGCTGACTGGGGGATGATAACAGAAACATGCTCGAACATCGTATGGTCATAAGCATGTGAGTCAGGAAGTGAATGATATTGAACAAGCTGGGAGGTGCCGAAATGAAGAACAGTAGGGATGAAGAAGAAGCACACAAGCATGCCTTTTCTCCATACCCCATTGCCGAGGCAGAGGGTTCCGAAGAATTTCATACGCCCGCTGCAGCGGTGAACTGGGAAGCGGTAACTTCTGAAAAGCTGCCGCTAGACCGGGAGTCATTCATGCTCGACATTGACCGAATGGTGAATGAAGGGCTAGGTGGAGGTCAGGTTACCGAGGATAACGGGTTTATTGGTGAAAGTACAACGGACACGATGATTCGTGAACCACATGATGATCCGGAAGGAGAGTATGAATAAAATGATGGATGCAAAACGGGCCAAGGCGATTTACGATTCAAAAGATACCATCGCTGTTACCCTTGAGGGGGATCCGGTATGGATCGAACATGTGGATGAAGCTAACGGGATGGCAACGGTTCAGGTAGGCAGCAATCCCGGTAATACACAGACGGTTCGTGTGGACCGCCTGGAGGAGTAGAAAGTTAGCGAAGGTACTGTTAGATAACAAGATGTCTTAGGAAGGCCGGTGCCGTCAGGTGCCGGTTTATTTGACTTTATGACGACCCGTATCGCTTTTGCTGTCCATCCCCGATGCTTGCGGGGGAAGAAAGGGACCGATATAATAAGGTTCAAAGTGAACTCAGGCGGCTGACCGCCAAAGGTGGGGCGTATATTGAACAAAACGCATGAGCAATGGGTGTTTGAGTCCCATGGCATTGCAGATACAGAGGCGCTTGCGTCCGCACTTGCTGAACAGGCAATTGCCGGAATGGTGATTGCACTTGACGGTGATTTGGGCGCGGGCAAAACGGCATTTTCACAGAAGTTTGCCTGGCATTTGGGTATACGTGAAGTGGTGAACAGTCCCACGTTTACGTTAATCAAGGAATATGAAGGGCGTTTGCCTTTATATCACATGGATGTGTATCGTATTTCACTGGAAGAAGCGGACGAGCTTGGACTGGATGAATACTTCTATGGAGCGGGAGTCAGTCTGGTGGAATGGTCCAGTATCATTCCCGAGCTGTTGCCCGAAGACCATTTGCATGTACAGATCGAAACAACCGGTCCGGAGGATCGCATGATTACGCTGGATGGATACGGTGAGACTTATGCCGCCATGTGCCGGCAGTTCAGACAGAATGGAGTCAATGGATGATGGAAGATTTGCAAAATAAGCCGCGTCAGCGGTTTTTGGCGTTGGATACGTCCACCGCGGTGATGGCAGCCTCGGTGATGGAAGATCACGCCTTGCTGGAGGAGCGTAATGAACGTGCCGAACGGAACCACTCCGTGCACGTGGTGCCTGTAATGGAGCAGCTGCTGGCAGCCAGCGGCACGGCGCCTGGCCAGCTGGACGGCATTGCCGTAGGGATCGGCCCAGGCTCATACACAGGTATCCGCATTGCGGTAACGGCGGCGAAGACACTCGCCTGGGCATGGGACATCCCCGTTGCCGGGGTGTCCAGCCTGCAGGCGATGGCCTGGGGCGGCTGGCACCGCGGCCTCGCGGCCAAGGCTGAAGCTGCGGCAGATGAACCTACCGCAGGTGGGGCTGGCGGAACGCCATCCGCGGACCAGGGCGGCACAGGTGCTGCCCCTGTCCACTGGATCGTTCCGCTCGTGGATGCACGGCGCGGTCAGGCTTACACCGCGCTGTTTGCCTCCGCCGGGAGCGATGCGCCCCGGCGGCTTGCGCCAGACGCCATCCGCCTGATGGACGGATGGCTGGAAGCCCTCGCCGCCCGCGTGGCAGAGGCGGCGCCGGAAGAGCGGCCCGCAGCCGTCTGGATCGTCGGCGAGACGGGCCCACACGCGGCAGCAGCGGCTGAGTTCCGCTGCCCTGAAGGAACGGCGCTCCAGCTCGTTCCCTATGAGCTGGAGGGCCGCTGGATCGGGCGCCTTGGCGCCGAAGCGCTGCTTGCAGGGCAGCGCGACGATGTGCACGCGCTGGTGCCGAACTACACCCAGCTTGCCGAGGCGGAAGCCAATCTACTGCGCAAAGGCTGATGGAAGGGTGGCGAGCGGATGGACGATATGGAAGGTTACGGACAGGATGCAGCACTTCAGTTCAGACTTATGACATTGAATGATATTCCGGATGTCATGGTTATTGAACATGAGGCATTTACGATGCCCTGGACGGAAGAAGCATTTCGAAACGAATTAACGAATAATCATTTTGCCAAATATATGGTCATGGAACTGGAAGGCAAGGCTATTGGGTATGCCGGGATGTGGACCATTATGGATGAGGCTCATATTACAAACATCGCGGTAAGAGAGGCCTACCGGGGTCGCAAGCTTGGCGAAAAGCTGCTGGATGAGCTTATGAGAACAGCGGCATATCTTGGCATGGAGCGAATGACGCTGGAAGTGAGGGTATCGAACCTGGTTGCCCAGCGTTTGTATGAGAAAAAAGGGTTTGAATCGGCAGGTCTTCGCAAAGGGTATTACTCCGACAATCAGGAGGATGCGATGATTATGTGGGCGAATTTGCCGCCTGCAGGCCGGAGCGGCGAAGAGGAAGGAAGCGTAACGGATTCATGAACGAACTGAGTGAACAACAACAATCGGCTCCATCCTATATTTTGGCGGTGGAGACAAGCTGTGATGAAACATCGGTTGCTGTGGTCAAGGATGGACAAGAAGTGCTGTCCAACCTGATCTCGAGCCAGATTGAGACACATAAGGCGTTTGGCGGAGTTGTGCCAGAGGTCGCTTCGCGTAAGCATGTTGAGGTGATCACCTTGATGATGGAGCAGGCGATTGAACAATCCGGTATCCGTCCAAGAGACCTGAGCGCGATCGCCGTGACGCAGGGACCCGGACTGGTGGGTGCATTGCTGGTGGGTATCGTTGCGGCCAAAACGCTTGCCATGGCTCTGGGCAAACCGCTGATTGGCACGCATCATATTGCTGGCCATATCTATGCCAACCGGCTTACACATGAATTGCAATATCCTGCGATGGCTCTGGTTGTGTCTGGCGGACACACGGAGCTTGTGCATATGGAATCCGAGGGTAAGTTCAAACTGATTGGCCGTACGCGGGATGATGCCGTAGGCGAAGCATATGACAAGGTAGCACGTGCCCTGGGGTGCCCGTATCCGGGGGGGCCTCATGTGGACCGGATGGCATCTGAAGCAGAGCAGGTTGTGCCGTTACCTCGGGTATGGCTGGAAGCCGGTTCTTACGATTTTAGTCTCAGTGGATTGAAATCTGCTGTACTGAATGCGCTCAATCAGGCCAAAATGCGTGGAGAAACGCTGGAACCATCTGCTGTTGCACGCGGCTTCCAGGAAGCTGTTGTGGAAGTGTTGGTGGAGAAAGCCGTACGGGCCGTTCGCGAATACGGATCACGCCAGCTGCTTCTGTGCGGAGGCGTTGCGGCTAACCGCGGTTTACGCTCGGCATTGCAGGAGCGTTGTGCCAAGGAAGGGCTCGAATTGCTGATTCCTCCGATGGAGTACTGCACGGATAATGCAGCGATGATCGGAGCTGCCGCTTATCTGAAATGGCAGCGGGGTGAAATCTCGGAATTTGATGCCAAGGCAGATCCAGGGTTATCCTTGGAGGCGTGGTCTGTTCAATCTGTTTAGTCAGACGTTTGAATTTAAGAGTTGACAGCAGCATGTGAAGAATGTATATTAGTTACAAATTTAAACAGGATATTGAAGTCCTGAACTGAAAAACGCAATGAACAGGAATAGTAAGGTAAATCCGGGTCATAGAGAGCTGTGGGGTGGTGCAACGCAGTCGAAGGAAACCTGAAACTCGCCTGGAAGCGGAACGATGGAACGCGGAAACTCCCCAGGAGGTCCGAAGACCGAACAGGTCGTGAGAAAGTACATCGTTACGGGTTGCCTCCGTGATTGGGCCGTTGTCGTGTGGATGACCTGAATGTTAGGTCAGAGCTCGGCAATAACTAAGGGGATTTTTCATCCTTGAGGAAACAGATCCGTGTGGACGCATTACGGAAGCTGTCTTAGGAGAATGGAAAGTCAACAAGAGTGGTACCGCGATGGTTACAGCCTGTCGTCTCTTGCAATATTGCGAGAGATGGCAGGCTTTTTTGATTGAAAAAAAGGTACATACGATAAATGTAATGAACGGGAGCAGTAAAACGATGAAGCGCTCAGAGAGCTGCGGGGTGGTGCGACGCAGTGGGTGGAATCGTTTGAATCTCGCCCGGGAACGGAGCTGTGGAAACAAGAAGTCCTGTGTACACAGCAACGGTTGACCCCCGTTATCGGGTGTTTCTCCAGAATGCTCCACTAAGCAGCGCCATGAACAGCGTAGCGGTGGTGAGCCTGGAGACGACGAGGTGGATGATGACGGCGCAAGCCGGGATCGTCAAGCGAGAGTGGTACCGCGGAGGGGATATAACCCGCCGTCTCTTAGATGAGATGGCGGGTTATTTGTTTTGCTGCCGGCAGCAAAAGGGTAGGGTAGAGCATCGATTTGGAATATGAGTAGGTATTGAATCCAGGAGTGCAAGTCGACGTGCACCCAGGCAAGAAAAAAACAGCATAGATAATGTTTATCACGGAATACACATACATTGAAATTGATGGAGGATGAGTATAATGACAACGGAAATAAATAAACGGAAGATTGAGATTTTTGATACTACGCTGCGTGATGGAGAACAGGCTCCGGGAGCCAGTCTGCAGCCGGAACAAAAAATTGAACTGGCTCACCAACTGGCTGCGCTTGGTATTGACGTCATTGAGCCTGGATTCCCGATCTCCAGCCCAGGTGAGTTCGCGGCGGTTCAGGCGATATCCAGACAACTGCAAAACGTGGAAATCTGCGGATTTGCCCGTGCGGTCAAAGGAGACATTGACGCCGCAGTAAAAGCAACCGCTGATGCTGCTCGCCGCCGGATTCACCTGTTCATCTCATCGTCGGATATCCATATTGAGCACCAATTACGTCGTCCGCGCAGCGAGGTTGTCGCTACTGCACGGGAGATGGTGTCCTATGCACGCCAGTTTACCGATATTGTGGAATTCACTGCGATGGATGCAGCCCGGACGAAGATGGATAACCTGATCGAGATGATTGAGGTGGCTATTGAAGCCGGGGCCAGCATCATCAATCTGCCGGATACCGTCGGTTACGCGCTGCCGCATGAATACGGAGAGATGTTCCGTCGTGTCCGCGAGGGTGCAAGAGGCGGCGATCAAGTAAGGTATAGTGCTCACTGTCATAATGATCTGGGACTTGCGGTGGCCAACAGTTTGGCTGCGATCGCGAATGGGGCTTCCCAGATCGAAGTAACAATCAACGGAATCGGCGAGCGTACAGGAAACTGTGCATTGGAGGAGCTGATCATGGCACTGGAGACACGCGGGGATGCCATCGGTGCCACAACCAATATCAAACTGAATCAGCTATACGAGACTTCTCGCCAGATCAGCCGGGCCATGCACTTCCCGATTGCCTATAACAAGCCGGTTGTTGGACGCAATGCGTTTCAGCATGAATCGGGAATTCATCAGGATGGACTGCTGAAGAATCGGAACACTTATGAAATCATGGATCCTGAAGCACTGGGTATCCCGCGCAGCATGATTATTCTGGGTAAGCATTCCGGTCGTCATGCTCTGAAAGACCGTGTTCGCAAATACGGCTTCGAACCGGATGAGCAGCAAATGGAACAGTTGTACGAAGTATTCAAGGAAACGGCCGACAAGCAAAAAGTGGTCAGTGACGATCAGTTGCTGCAAATGGTCAGCCAGACGATGAACATCCCTGCGCAGGATTATGAGCTGGTTGAACTGCAGGTAACGGCAGGCAGCATGACGGATCGGATGGCAGCTGTTCGGATCCGGACAGGTACGGGTGAACAGACGTATTCTGCAGTTGGCAGCGGACCGGTAGAAGCGGCCATTCGTGCGATTGGTCAAAGCATCTCGGATGATATCACCTTCGTGGACATGGAAATCCATGCGCTGAGCGGAGGAGAAGAGGCGACAGCCGAGGCGGCTGTTGCGGTGGAACGTGCAGGACGAGAATTCAGAGGGACAGCTACGCACAATGATATTGTTATGGCTGCAGGTCTTGCTTATGTGGCGGCATGTAATGCTGCGGGACTCAAGGCAGAGTCCGCGGAAAGCGACAAATCGGTACACGTATAGAAAAGGGTGAATGCGCAAGACAAAGAATGAAGTGGCTCATCGGAATTCGAAAAGCAGACCTTAGTTCTGAGGGTCTGCTTTTGTCTGATTATGTGAGATAATCTAAAGGAGTAAAAAGCGATCTGTCAAGATGTGATTATAGTTATACACATATTCAGGATAATTTGTGGGTAACTATACCAAAGCCAATCCAGCAATGTTTTCGAAAATAAAAGGTTTTAGGGGATAGTGTACAGGTGTTATATCCACAAACTTGTGGATAACGTGGATAACTTGGTGGATAAATATGGTTTTTCCTATAAAATGCGATTCTACCGCTGTATAATTAACTTAAGTGTACTGCTTGCTATCTTGCTTTTCTGTGGATAAATGTGAAAAGGAGTAGAGCAAAAATATTTTTCGCAATTCGAGTAAATTTGACAAATGCGAAAACTCTAAATTAATCCCTGATGTGATTCAAATTCAACAAAAAAGCCGGTTCCGTCAAGGAATCGGCTTTTACTAATTTGCTTTTTATTATCTTGGCTTGCACTTGTGGTTTGAAACGTGTGCTGGTGAACGAGAGGTCAAGATTCCAGCGCGAGGACTTCCCAATCTTCGTACGCTTTGGACAGCTGCAGCTTCCGCGCTTCCGTGTCTTCCTGAAGCTCCTGCAGCCTCATGTAATCCTGATACACCTCTGGCAGGGCCATCTGGGCTTCAAGTTCTGTAATTTCCGTTTCCAGCTTGGCAATTTGCTGTTCCAGTGCTTCCTGTTTCCGCTGCCGGTTACGCTCTTCACGCTTGGCCTGTTTGTCTGCTTCGAATGAAGCGGCTCCGGATTTTTCGGTTGGTTCCTGATCCGGTTTCACAGACCGTTTAGAGGAAGAGAGAGCTGCTTCTGCGGCTTCGCGTGCGATGTCCTCAAGCTCCTGCTTCTTCTCAATATAATCATCATAGTTACCGAGATAATGCTCTGTTCCTCCAGGATGCAGCTCCACGATACGTTCAGCCATCTTGTTCAGGAAATACCGGTCATGAGAGATGAACAGCAGTGTGCCCTCATAGTCCATTAGTGCAGCTTCCAGCACTTCTTTGGCGAAAAGGTCGAGATGGTTGGTAGGCTCATCAAGAATCAGCATATTGGCTTCCTTCAGCATGAGCTTGGAGAGGGAGACACGAGCCTTCTCACCGCCGCTCAGCGAGGAGATCTTTTTGAGTACATCGTCTCCGCTGAATAAGAAGTTGCCAAGCACGGTGCGAATTCTTGCTTCCTCCATGCCGGGATATGCGCTCCAGAGCTCTTCCAGAACCGTATTGTTGGGGTTTAGTCCCGTTTGCTCCTGATCATAATACCCGATCTGCACCTTGGTTCCCCACTGGATCTGGCCGCTTACCGGACGCAGGCTTCCGGTGAGACACTTCAGCATTGTGGATTTCCCGATCCCGTTCGGTCCGATCAAGGCTACCGTTTCCCCGCGTCTAAGATCAAAGGAGACATTGCGAAATAATGGCGAAGCTTCATCGTATGCGACGGAAAGATCGTCCACACGAAGCACTTCCTTACCCGACATGACAGCTGTCTCAAAAGAAAAGTGAGCTTTCTTCAAGTCACCCATCGGCTTGTCCAAACGTTCCATCTTGTCCAGCGCTTTACGGCGGCTCTGGGCACGCTTTGTCGTGGATGCACGTACAATGTTTTTCTGTACAAAGTCCTCCATCTTGGCGATCTCATCCTGCTGTTTCTCATACTGTTTCATCTGACTCTCATACTCGGCAGCCTTCAGCTCCATATAACGGCTGTAGTTCCCTGTGTACTTTTTGGAGCGGTGCCGTTCGATCTCCACAATGGTGGTCACCAGCCGATCAAGGAAATACCGGTCATGGGATACAACGAGCAGTGCCCCTGAATAACCTCTTAGATAATCTTCCAGCCAGGTTAGGGTCGGAATGTCTAGATAGTTGGTAGGCTCATCCAGCATGAGCAGGTCAGGTGCCTGAAGTAGGATGCGGGCAAGTGCAAGACGTGTCTTTTGTCCGCCGCTTAGGGTAGCAATCGGAGTATCGGGTGAAAACTCGCCAAAGCCCATTCCGTGCAGGACGCTGCGGATGCGTGTTTCCATCGCATAACCGCCATGGTCCTTGAACCAGTCCGATCGCTGCGCGTAGCGTTCAAGCAGGTCCGCATACTTTTTCTCGTCCTCCATCTGGGCCGGATCGGCAATATCCTGTTCCATCTTCCGCAGTTCAGCCTCAGTCTGGGTCAGGTGAGAGAAAACATGCATCATCTCCTCCCAGATGGAGCGGTCGGATTGCAGACCACTGTTCTGGGCGAGATAACCTAGGGTTGTCTCTTTGGATTTGAAAATTTGTCCGCCGTCATAGGACATTTCGCCCGCAATGATTTTGAGCAGGGTGGATTTCCCCGCACCGTTCACGCCCACGAGTCCGATGCGCTCACGTTCTAATATTTGTAGGTTCACGCCGTCCAGAATCGGATCGACACCATAACGTTTAATAATTCCGGATACTTGCAGCAGCATATAATTAAGTTCCTCCATAGGTCCAGTTCTTGATTACTCAACTACATTCCAGTTTACATGAAATACTGATCAAATGCACCGATAACGAGCGCCCCGGCGTGTAGTCTTTTTGCTCAATCAATGATAAACTGAAAGAAGACATGTGAATATATGAGGATTTTGCAGAAAATCACTCATTTTATTTTTTTCAACGAGACGACAACTGGTCTTAACATATAATTTGTTTTGAATGGACGCTTTTTTACTACCTTCCACATCAACAGGAGGTTATTCAGGAACATGCAGGACCGGACGGAACCCAAAAGCCAGCTTCGTTCCAGACTGATGAAGAGTCGTGATCTGATGGATGAGGCAATTCGTCAGCATGCCATGAGGGAAGTTAGCCTTGTGGCTAAACAGGAGCTGCAGCGACTTCGGCAGGACAAGCAGAGATTGACAATCTTCAGCTACTTGTCTTATAGAAGCGAAGCCTCCACGACCTTTCTGTTTGAGGATGGTTGGAAACACGGCGACAGGATGTTCGCACCAAAGGTACTGGCGAATCCGGCCCGTATGGAATTAAGACGGGTGGCCGGAGAGCAGGATATAGAGCCTGGCGTATGGGGAATCCCTGAACCCAAAGACACCTGTGAGGTGCTTCAGCGTGAGGAATGGCCGGATATTGATCTCGTCATTGTACCAGGCCTTGGATATGATCTTCATGGCGGACGAATCGGTTATGGTGGCGGTTATTATGACCGATTTGCTGAAATGCTTGAAGCGGAGTGTCACAAGGCGGGGAAAAGGCCGCTTCTCGCTGCGCTCGTCTTGCCGGGACAACTGCAGGCTGAAATTCCGATGGACCCGTTTGATCTGCGTATGGATCTGTTGATGACAACCGAAGGTATACTACATATCGAATAAAGGGTTGTGATGGTATTGAACTCCAATGCGAGGAATGGATCGGATTCCAGTGAAGGCAAGCTGACACATTTTAACGAGCAGGGACGTGCCCGTATGGTGGATATTTCGGGCAAGGAAGTGACAGTACGTACGGCAGTGGCCGTATCCAAAGTAACGATGAACCCCTCCACGCTGGAAGCGATTCGGGAGGGGCGGATCGGGAAGGGCGATGTCCTCGCCGTGGCTCAAATTGCGGGAATCCAAGGCGCCAAGAAAACGTCTGATTGGATTCCGATGTGCCATCCGCTGGCACTGAATGGTGTGGATATTCGTTTTGAGGATAACGGCCTGGATGAATTATCAATTCAGGTCACTGTCAAAACAGAAGGCAAAACCGGTGTCGAGATGGAGGCGCTCACGGCGGCTTCGGCAGCGGCACTGACGATCTATGACATGTGCAAAGCATTGCAAAAAGACATGATTATCGGACCAACGATGCTGCAATCCAAAAGTGGTGGCAAAAATGGTGATTTCAACCGATAAGGGACATTTATTTTCATAGAGGAGAAGGGTGATCTTTATGGTGTGGAGAACAGCAATCCTGACAGCCAGCGACAAAGGGGCCCGCGGGGAACGTGAGGATACGAGTGCACAAGTAATCCGGGAGCTAGTGGAAGAAGAACTGGGTGGGGAGATCGTGGAATACCGCATCGTTCCGGATGAACCCGATGAGATTATTGCGGCCTTGATTGAGATGACAGACTATTTTCATGCAGACCTGGTATTAACGACCGGGGGTACGGAGCTGGCGATTCGCGATATTACGCCGGAAGCCACGCGTCGGGTTATTGAACGTGAAGTTCCAGGAATGGCAGAAGCAATGAGATACAGCGTCATGAGCAGGAATCGTTCCGCCATGCTGTTCCGCGGCGTGTGCGGTATTCGTGGACGTACGCTGATTGTTAATTTGCCGGGTACGCCGAAGGGTGTGCATGAGCATCTGGCGGCGATCATGGATCAGCTTCCCGAAGCGCTCCTGATGGTTACTGGACAATTCAAGCAATAACGGCAATGCACCAGAAAAGCAGCAGAATTTAAAATCGGTTCTTTTATACTCCTTAGTTGATTTTGCGGGTTATGTAAGTGGTTACATCTGTGGTATGATGGACTTAATTGTAAAATACAGCAGAGGCATCTATGAGTGTAGGGCCAAGTGTACGCATCTTCGAAGCTTGAGACGAGGAGGAATATCAATGTTAAGTTCCATTGGACCAACAGGTTTTATATTGCTGGCCGTGATCGCTTTGTTGTTGTTTGGACCCAACAAGCTGCCGGAACTGGGACGTGCTGTCGGACGTACCTTCCGTGAATTCAAAGAAGGCGCACGTGAAATCATCTCTGAGGATGATTCGTCCAAACGCAAAGAGCAGGAGAAAGCCAAGCCGCTGGCAGTGGATAGTGAGCCTGAGTCCGCCCACAAGCCTGCAGACAAGCGTCTGCCGGAGTAACCTGACGGCAACGAATGAGAAATCCCTTCCTGCCGGAAGGGTTTTGTATTTTAAGCTGGCAACAATGGAGGGCAGGAATGACGCAGCAGAATGAAGAAATGACCATTACGGAACATTTGAGTGAGCTGCGCAAGCGGCTGATCTATGTGTTGAGCGTTTTTGTGCTGGGCCTGGTGGCAGGATTCTTCGTAGCAGATCCGGTGTACCGGTATTTGACGAAGGCGGAATCGGCTCAGGGGTTTGTGCTGCATGCCTTTTCCTTCTGGGATGGAATAGGGATCTATATGAAGATTGCCGGTCTGTTTTCATTAATTATTACGCTGCCCTTTACGGTGTTTCAGATCTGGAAGTTTGTGAGTCCAGGCCTGCGGCCCCGTGAACGGAAAGCGACACTGAAGTATGTACCTTATGTATTTCTGTTATTTTTGGTTGGACTGGCCTTTGCGTACTATGTTGTATTTCCGATGGCACTCGCCTTCACCACCACAATCACGGAGAAGATGGGGCTTGTGGAGACCTATGGGATGAAACAGTATTTCAGTTTTCTGTTTGGAATTGTGCTGCCGGTATCGCTGTTATTCGAGCTTCCGCTGCTCATCATGTTTCTGACAGGGCTCCGGATATTGAATCCGATTCGTCTTCGGAAGATGCGGCGGGTTGCTTATTTTGTCCTGATCTTCATCGCAGTTGTCGTGACGCCGCCGGATTTCATATCCGATCTGCTTGTCATGATTCCTTTACTCCTGTTATATGAAATCAGTGTGTTTCTGTCTGCCATTGTATACCGCAAGCAGCTTGCGGCCGATGAAGCGGCAGAGGCCAGATATGTACGTGCAGAGAATGAGCAGAGCGCAGGTTAAAAGGACCTTCCTGTGCTCTTATTCTTATAGGTTTCAAAAAAAGATTTCATCGGTGTACCGGATTATGGAGAGACCTACTGGACAGGCAGGCATATTTTGTCCAGCAATGGATACAATGGTGAAGGGCTGTTTAGGGATGCGGCTAGAGCTCATGGGTTGCTTGGAAAAAAGGTTGTTCAGCATGCGATCCGGTGCTGAGCGCGTCATTTCGGTGTCCAGATGTTAATGCAGCGTAAATTCTCGCATGAATTCTTCAAAAGGACTTGAAATCATGCTTCAAGTTGAGTATCATAAAGTTGGTTGTTAGCACTGAACACTGTCGAGTGCTAATACATATGGCTACAACCTACAAAGCAACGTTATATAATTTCAAAAGGAGGCTATTTTTCATGATCAGACCTTTAGGTGAACGCGTATTGGTAGAACCACTGGAGCAAGAGCAAACAACTTCTTTCGGGATCGTACTTCCGGACTCTGCTAAAGAAAAACCGCAAGAGGGCAAAATTATTGCCGTTGGAGCGGGCGCACTGAAAGACGGCGTACGTGTAGCTCTGGAAGTGAAAGAAGGAGATCGCGTAATCTTCTCCAAATATGCCGGAACAGAAATCAAATTCGAAGGTAAAGAATATTTGATTATGAAAGAGAGCGATATCCACGCGATTCTCGACTAATTCAAATTTAATCGGTTAACCGAACCATATAGGAATATCAATTTACAATATACTAGGGAGGTTTTCTTACCATGGCTAAAGACATTAAATTTAGTGAAGACGCTCGTCGCTCCATGCTTCGCGGTGTGGATGCATTGGCTAACGCAGTAAAAGTAACACTCGGTCCTAAAGGCCGTAACGTGGTTTTGGAGAAAAAATTCGGAAGCCCGCTCATCACGAATGACGGTGTAACCATCGCTAAAGAAATCGAACTGGAAGATGCATTCGAGAACATGGGTGCACAACTGGTTAAAGAAGTAGCAACCAAAACAAACGATGTTGCCGGTGACGGTACAACAACAGCGACTGTACTCGCTCAAGCGCTGATTACAGAAGGTCTGAAAAACGTAACTGCAGGCGCTAGCCCAATCGGTATCCGTAAAGGGATCGACAAAGCGGTTAAAGCTGCGGTTGCTGAACTGCAATCCATCTCCAAACCAGTTGAAACTAAACAATCCATCGCACAAGTTGCAGCTATCTCTGCAGCTGACGAAGAAGTAGGCGAACTGATCGCTGAAGCTATGGAAAAAGTGGGTAAAGACGGCGTTATCACGGTTGAAGAATCCCGTGGATTCGCAACGGAGCTGGAAGTGGTTGAAGGTATGCAATTCGACCGCGGTTACATCTCTCCATACATGATCACGGATACGGACAAAATGGAAGCTGTTCTGGACAACCCGTACATCCTGATCACAGACAAAAAAATCTCCAGCACACAGGACATCCTGCCATTGCTTGAGAAAATCGTACAACAAGGCAAACCACTCGTTTTGATCGCTGAAGATATCGAAGGCGAAGCACTGGCGATGCTGGTTGTGAACAAACTGCGTGGTACTTTCAACGCTGTAGCGGTTAAAGCTCCTGGCTTTGGTGACCGTCGTAAAGCGATGCTGCAAGATATCGCTGCCCTCACTGGTGGCCAAGTGATCACGGAAGAACTGGGTCTGGACCTGAAATCCGCTGTTGTGGAACAACTGGGTACAGCTCGTCAAATCCGTGTAACCAAAGAAAACACAATCATCGTTGACGGTGCTGGCAACAAATCCGATATCGATGCACGTGTTAGCCAAATCCGTACGCAACTGGAAGAAACAACTTCCGAGTTCGACAAAGAGAAACTGCAAGAGCGTCTGGCTAAATTGTCCGGCGGCGTAGCGGTAATCAAAGTCGGTGCGGCTACTGAAACTGAATTGAAAGAACGCAAACTGCGTATCGAAGATGCCCTGAATGCAACTCGCGCTGCGGTTGAAGAAGGTATCGTATCCGGTGGTGGTACTGCGCTCCTGAACGTATATCAAGCTGTTGCTGGTGTAGCTCTGTCCGGTGACGAGCAAACTGGTGTGAACATCGTGCTGAAAGCACTGGAAGCACCAATCCGTACGATCGCTGCTAACGCTGGCGAAGAAGGTTCCGTCATCGTGGAACGTCTGAAAAAAGAACAAGTGGGCGTAGGCTTCAACGCCGCTACTGGCGAATGGGTAAACATGATTGAAGCAGGTATCGTTGACCCTGCGAAAGTAACTCGCTATGCGCTGCAAAACGCAGCTTCCGTAGCAGCTATGTTCTTGACGACTGAAGCGGTTATCGCTGACAAGCCAGAACCTGCAGGCGCTGCTGGCGCTCCTGATATGAGCGGCATGGGTGGAATGGGCGGCATGATGTAAGCTAAGGTTTAACAACCTTTGTCATACATCTAGCAACTCATATCCATGAGTAGAAGAAGGCCCCGAGAGATGTGCACTTGAACAAGTGACTTCTTTTGGGGTCTTTTTGTTTCGTTCTATAACATCAGGATGGGGAGGTTGCTTACGGTTCATTCTAGAAATTTGATATACCTTTCATCTCAATTTCAGATTCATTTAAGGTGGCGAAGGTAATATCAATCTTGTAAACCCCTTCTCGTGTTAAATAGATGTGTGATTGGTCCTATCGGATTCTCCTCCGGTAGGGCACTTTTTTTCCTAAATTATTCTACAGATGATATGATATAGAAAGAAATAGATGATTGAAATAGTTATCCTTACGTTTGGGAGGGGAGTTTTCGGTGGACGCCAGGCTGCACCCGTTATTCAGGCCGATCCAGATGAATGGGACCGATGTACACACCTATTACATAGAACAACCACCGTCTCACCCGATGACAGCCTATATCGCTTGCTTCTGGGAATCGGGAACGACTTCTTATGCTGGTTGTAACCTCGTAGAGAGTGTACCCGGCAGAGTATTACCTGATGGTTGTACGGATATCCTGATAACATACGATGCATTTCGTCAGCAGCATTCTTTTGCCTACTGTGGCAATTATACGGAGCCGTTTGCCATTCCTGTGTGTATGGATGTCCATCCGCCCGCAGACTACACCTTTGGTGTTCGATTTTTCCCCGGTGGAGCACGCCACTTTCATGGTTTGCCGCTAGAATCCTTCACGGACAGACGCATCCCCTTGGAGGAATGTTGGCCGGTAAAGATTGACGAGCTTCGCGAACGGATGGCTGGGACGGAACATTTTGAAGAGAGGGTACAAGTCATGGAGACGTATTTGTGCCTATTATCCGGTGATGGAAGTACATACGAGAAAGATTTGATGAAAAACGCCATGCACCGGATCTTTGTTAATGGTGGACAAATGAGTGTGAAAGAACTGGCCAGCTGTGAGGTTGTCAGTGAACGGCAGCTGCATCGCAAGTTCGGTGAATGGGTTGGGATCAGCCCCAAACGGTTTAGCGAGGTGGTTCGATTTCATCGTGTTCTGAGAGATATTCATCAGGAGCATCGTACAGACTGGGCGGCACTGGCTCAGAATCATGGATTCTTCGACCAGGCGCATCTGATTCGGCAATTTCGCAAGTTGTATGGAGAAACGCCGCTGACCGCTGCCAACGAGCATCGCCGGATGTTGTCCGAATTGTACAATAGAACAGACGAGCCTTCGTTTATACTGGATACGTGAGAATTTAAAATAAAGGAGATTTAATCCATGAATGGAACAATGCAAATTCGGGATCATTTGTTGAATGAATTAGAGACAGGCGTAAGGACCGGAGCTTCTCTGATTCGCCTGATTCGTCCGGAAGACTGGGCTTATCGCCCTCAGGAAAACATGCGTTCACTGGTGGAACTGGTTCACCACTGGATCCAGATTACGGCATCAGACCTTGCCATCATGCAGGAGAAAAGTGAAGCGGAAGTTGGAACGATAGAGAATAGCCTATCTGGTATCGAGGATATTGAACAGCTGGAAGCAGTCCTGTGGCGTAATTTTGAAACGTACAAAGCATACATCGTATCACTGAGTGAAGAAGATCTGTTGAATCGATCGACCACAGCATTTTATATGGAACATGGACATGTACAGGTTAAATGGCAAATTGAGACGGTAACCCATGTATTCCATCATCGTTCCCAGTTGTACAACTATCTTAAGCAGCAAGGCCATGAACTAAACTTTTTCATGTTATACGCATAATAATGAGGCCCCGAAGGCAGACACATCTTGTGTCGCTCCCTTTGGGGCCTTTTTGAGTAAGTCGCCCATACAAACTATGAAGTCTATCAAAAATAGACATAATTCCTCGGTCAATTTACCGTTACAATACTAGATTTCAAACATAGAATACCGTATCAAAGCAAAAGGAGGTGATTTCAATGGCCATCCTTTTACCACAACAGTTTTACAACCTGGCTGCTGGCGTAGGGAAATCGTATTACGAGAATCTGTTTGGAGGTACCAATGCCAGCATCACGGTGAACAACTTCGGACCTGCTCCGGTAGATCTGGTTGTCACTCGTGTCAATGCACCCGTGATCACGTATACGATTCCTGCGGGTAACAGCCTTACGTTGTCGGTTCATTTGCTGCTCGTTGCTGCCTTGTTGACTACGGCTGCAGGAGCTGCATCCGGTACGATCCAAATCGCAACAGCTGATTTCTAATGAACGTAGCATGCTTTGATGAGCCCTTGTCGGACTTGATGTCGACAGGGGCTTTTCTTGTTTATTGAGAGAATCTTAGTCATATGTATCAATAGAGTCACAGCCTGCTAGTTCTTTTATTGCATCGTTCTGTTTATGAGGAGAGCTATTCGAGTAATTTATAGTAGAGGCATCCAGTAGGCTATGCATAGAGACAGGAGGGGTTAAGATATGGAACAAACCAATAAAATAGGTATGAAGAGCAGAGATTCATTTCTGGAAACGGAACGCCTTGAATTCTCCACCTGGAGCGAAGAGGATCGGCCTTTGGCTTCTGCGCTCTGGGGAGATCACGAGGTGACGAAGTGGATTAGCAGCAAAGGTTTTTTGAGTGAGGATGAGATCGAAGCCAGACTTGCGCAGGAAATGGAACGACAGCGGGAAATGGAAGTACAGTACTGGCCCATTTTTGATAAGGAAACAGGTGTGTTCTTAGGGTGCTGCGGATTGCGTCCATATGCACCAGATGAGAAAATCTATGAATTGGGTGTCCACCTGACCAGGGATCACTGGGGTAAAGGGTATGCACTCGAAGCGGCAAAGGCCGTTATTCGCTATGCATTTGAGCATTTGGGCGTTAAGGCGATCTTCGCAGGACATCATCCCGAGAATGGTGCTTCAAGAAGACTGCTGCTGAAGCTCGGATTTACGTATAAAAAAGATGAATTTTACGAGCCGACAGGCAAGATGCATCCGTCCTACTTTTTATCGAGATCAGACATGAAGTAGTCTTACTTATACGGCCGACTTTCCGTTTTTCATTGTTTTTTTATGCGATTTTCAGCTTCTATTAAGGTACAAGGGGTAAGATATTTCTTGTAAACCCCTTCTCGTGTTAGATAGATGTGTGACTAGCCCTGCCGGACTCCGGCAGGGTATTTTTTTTGTGTTGTTTCAAAATAAGGGTAATCAAATATAAACAAAAATAAATAAAGATCATTTATGGTTATATCATTGACTAATAAAGATAAACAAAGGTATAATGAATGTGAAAAAAGGAACTTACTAGTACGTGAACCGTATCAATATTTCCCAAATAAGGAGAGAATCATCATGAACGTGACCCTTAGAAACGAAGCGGCGCAAGTAGCAGGTTGGAATATTCCCTTTATCCGTGAGATGGCGGAGATTACACAGCATATGTGGAAAAATGGCTGGGATGAGCGTAACGGGGGGAATGTCAGTTATCTGCTGGAAGAAGAGGAAGTTGCGAGATATATTGATGTCCATCAGGTTACAAGGCGGATTAAACCGGCATTTTCGGTACATGAACTGGCAGGCAAATATGTTATCGTGACCGCTTCGGGTAAATATTTCAAAAATGTACTCGCCGATCCAGAGAGCAATCTGGGATTGCTGCGTGTCTCGAACGATGGTGAGGAACTGGAAGTGCTCTGGGGGTTGAAGAATGGAGCCAATCCAACGAGTGAGCTGCCTACGCATTTTATGAGTCACATCGAGCGTCTGAAAGTGGACCCGAACCACCGGGTGGTCATGCATAACCATGCCACTAACGTACTGGCGATGACGTTTATCCACGAACTGGATGAAGCCAAATTCACGAAAACCCTGTGGCAGATGTGTACGGAATGTGTGGTCGTTTTCCCTGACGGCGTTGGCATCATCCCGTGGATGGTGCCTGGATCGAATGAGATCGGCCGTGAGACGGCGGAGAAAATGAAGGAATATCATGCGGTCATCTGGCCGCAGCACGGGATCTTCGGAACTGGAACAACCATCGATGAGGCCTTTGGTCTCATTGAGACGATTGAGAAAGCAGCCCAAGTTTACATGTTGGTTGCGGGTCAAGAGATTCGGCAGCGAATTACGGACGAACAGCTGACAACGTTGGCGCAGGCATTTGGAGTTACCCCGCGTGCAGGTATACTGAACTCGAATATTTAACGAATAGATCAATAGAGATTGCGATTCTTGTGGAAAGGGCTATCCTCAAGAAACACCTAAGAAGCTTCTAAATTGGTGAGAAAAGCATAAGGAAAACATCTAAATTAATGGAATTGACAACCGTCCTAAATCTTGGTAAAGTTCTATAAAACCGCATAATGCATTCTGGGAATGTTACCGATATGGGCATAACCTGAGCTGGCTTGTTTACGCTACATGTGTAGACAGGCTGGTTCGGGTTTTTTTGTTGTCTTGGATCGGAAGACGTGGTTGTACATTACTTAATGGAGCTGAAAGGAGAGTTTGGTATGAACAATTTCAAATTTCCCGAAAACTTTTTGTGGGGTGGTGCGATTGCCGCCAATCAGGCGGAAGGGGCTTACCTGGAGGATGGCAAAGGGCTGAGCATCGTGGACCTACTGCCTTCCGGAGAGAATCGTAGAAGCATCATGAAGGGGAATGTACCGGGATTTAAGCCACAGGAAGGAGAATTTTATCCTTCACATGAAGCAATTGATTTTTACCACCGTTATCCGGAGGATATCGCGCTATTCGCTGAAATGGGGTTCAAGGCGCTTCGCGTTTCCATTGCATGGGCACGCATTTTCCCGAGCGGGGAAGACGCGGCGGCAAACGAAGCCGGGTTGCAGTTCTACGACAATCTTTTCGATGAAATGCTGAAGCACGGAATTGAACCGGTTGTAACGCTTGCCCACTTCGATGTGCCGGTCAACCTGATTGAGAAGTACGGGAGCTGGAGAAACCGCAAGCTGGTGAATTTGTTCGAAACCTATGCCAAAACCGTATTTACTCGTTACAAGGGTAAGGTTAAATATTGGATGACGTTCAACGAAATCAACATGCTGTTGCATCTGCCGTTCCTTGGCGCTGGTTTGGCTTTCAAGGAAGGCGATAATGTAAAAGAAATCCAGTATCAAGCGGCTCATCATCAGCTGGTCGCAAGCGCACTAGCGGTTAAGGCCTGCCATGAGATCATTCCGGGGGCAATGATTGGTTGCATGCTTGCAGCGGGCAGCTTCTATCCGTATACCTGCAATCCAGACGATGTATTCCAGGGTATGGAGAAGGACCGGGAGTCATACTTCTTTATCGACGTGCAGTCGAGAGGAGCATATCCAGGCTATGCGAAACGCTTCTTTAAGGATCATGGTCTGAACATCGTGATGGAACCAGGGGATGCTGACATTCTGAGAAATCATACCGTTGATTACATCGGATTCAGCTATTATTCCAGCCGAACGACAAGTACCGATCCGGAAGTGGTCAAGAACATGACCAGCGGTAATGTATTCGGTTCTGTCGCCAACCCTTACTTGGAGAAATCTGATTGGGGATGGACTATCGATCCGAAAGGTTTCCGCATAACGGCCAATCAGCTGCATGATCGCTATCAAAAACCACTTTTCGTGGTCGAAAATGGTATTGGGGCCAACGACGAGGTTGAGCCAAACGGAGAAATTCACGATGATTACCGTATTGATTACCTGAAGCGGCATGTTGCCGAGATGGGAGAAGCGCTGCAGGACGGCGTAGAAATTATCGGTTATACTAGCTGGGGGCCAATCGATATCGTGAGCGCATCGTCTGGCGAGATGAAAAAACGCTACGGTTACATTTATGTAGATTGCGACAACGCGGGTCATGGGGATTTGAAGCGAATCAAGAAAAAAAGTTTCCATTGGTATAAAAAAGTAATCGCATCCGGAGGTACGGATTTGGAGGCATAAGACCATCGTTTGTTATTTAGGAAGGTCCACCAAGCCTGGTGGATCTTCTGCGTAACATGGTTCCTGTGAAAGCGTTGACATATCTGTGAGTTCGCGATATACTTTACGCAATTATATCGTTTTGGGATTGTTACTACATAAAATGTAGGCAAAACCTAAGCATGCAAAAGTAGGCGTCGGTTTATTTGTCGGTCGTACCGGCTAGTCACGCTCCCATGGGCGTTACTTGCTGCCTTACGACAAAAAACTGTCCGTCTTCCGAGAATAACGTTTAAGGACGTTTTTCCGTTTTGTGATGCTTCAGGTTTTTTTTGCATTTCCAAAAGGCGATAGGTTGCAGTTACGAGTGGATCGTGAATGGGGGATGGAAGTGAAAATAGCCAAGGTCATTAACAACAATGTGATCAGCACATATCAGACTGATGGGGCTGAGCTTGTCGTGATGGGACGAGGAATTGCCTTCAAGAAGAAACCGGGAGACAAAGTAGACGAGACCCGTATCCAGAAGGTATTTACCCTTAAGAACAAGCAGACTTCTGATAATTTCAAAATGCTGCTGCGTGAGGTTCAGATCGAGCTGATTGAAATTGTCGAAGAGGTCATCACCCATGCTAAGGATAACATGGGTAGAAACCTGAATGAAAATATCTACGTGTCCTTGACGGATCATATTAATTTTGCGATCGAGCGATATCGCGAAGGCGTCGAGATCAAAAACGTGATGTTATGGGAGATCAAGCAACTCTATAAGTCTGAATTTACCCTAGGATTGAACACGCTGGAACAGATCAAATCCAGGCTTGGATACGAACTTCCCGAAGATGAGGCGGCCTTCATCGCGTTGCATGTCGTCAATGCCGAAATGAATGAAGAGGTCGTGACCACGATGAACATGACCAAATTCATTCAGCAAATCATCAACATTGCGAAATATCATTTCAAGATGGAATTTGACGAGGAGTCCCTTAGTTATTTTCGATTCATTACCCATCTGAAGTTCTTCTCGCAACGAGTATTAAATGGAACGCACTATAACAACAACTATGACCATATCTACGACATGATTAAAGAGAAACATCAAGAAGCAGCAGCATGCACGGAAAAAATCCAAATGTTCGTCAAAAAGGAATACAATCACGACCTGACGAACGAGGAAAAACTGTATCTGACGGTGCACATTGAAAGAGTGGTTAATCGTTAATAAATAAATGTTGACAAATATGGTTTTATAATTATATTATGAGATTAACAGGAAATAAATAAGATTTAACTGGGATTGTTACTGGTTATGCAGGCAAAACCTAAGCCATGAAAGGGTATGCATCGTTTGTGCACCTCTCTTCAAGGCTTAGGTTTTTTGCGTGCAAAAAATCAAAAAGCCTGTCGCCAAAAAACATGGGGGTGCAGAGTATGAGTCATGAAAAGCTGGCCAAAGAAATCGTTCAGCTGGTCGGTGGGGAGAAAAATGTCGTTTCTCTGGTGCATTGCGCAACGCGCTTGCGGTTTGTATTAAAAGACGACGCTAAAGCCGACAAGAGCAAATTGGAAAAATTGGATGGTATCATTGCCGTAAAGGAGAACGGTGGACAATTCCAAGTTGTCGTTGGCAATACGGTACCAGAGGTATACAATGCTATCGGAAAAGTGAGCAACATTTTGGATGATTCCTCACCCAAGGAAAAATCGGGTAAATCCGTCAAAGGTATTGGCGGCATTATCGACGTGATTTCAAGCATTTTTGCTCCGCTTTTGGGTGTCATGGCTGGAGCCGGTATTTTGAAGGGACTTCTGCTGATCGCCAGCAATGCAGGCTGGCTTGAAACAACAGATACAAGCTATATCATCCTGTATGCTGCTGCGGATAGCCTGTTTTACTTCCTGCCGATGCTGTTAGCGGTTACAACCGCGCGAAAATTTCAGGGTAACATTTTCGTTGCGCTGACCATAGCGGGCGCGTTAATATATCCGACCATTATTACGTTGAAAAATGAAGGTACACAAACCGAGTTCTTTGGCATTCCGGTGGTTATGATGAGTTATTCATCGACGGTTATTCCCATCATCATCTCGGTTATCGTGATGAGTTTGTTGGAGAAATGGTTCAATAAAGTTATCCATCAGAGCGTCAAAAATTTCATTACGCCGCTGCTGCTCTTAGTCATCATGGTTCCACTGACGCTAATTGCATTTGGACCATTCGGTGTATATGTAGGTAATGCCATCGCATCAGCTCTGGTTGCCGCATTTGGTTTCAGTCCTTTGCTTGCGGGAGCCGTCATGGGTGCGGGCTGGCAATTGTTCGTCATTTTCGGAGTGCACTGGGGCCTGGTGCCAATCTTTATCAACAACGTTGCGGTACACGGCCGTGATGGCATTAAGCCTGCCGCAACAGCTTCGGTATTCGCTCAGACGGGAGCTGCTTTTGGAGTCATGCTTAGAACGAAGAACAAAAAGCTGAGAACCCTTGCAGGGTCCTCCACGCTGACGGCTTTGTTCGGGATCACTGAACCGGCGATCTATGGGGTTACGCTTCCACTGAAACGCCCATTTATCGCAGGTCTTATCGGAGGTGCGATCGGAGGTGCGATTATCGGCCAAGCGGGGACCCAAGCTTTCGCCTCTGGTGCGCCGGGGTTGCTGACCCTACCGATCTTCTACGGCCCGGGCGGTCAAGGTTTCCCTGGATTGATTATCGGAATTGTCGTTTCCTTTACCGTATCGGCAGTATTAACGTATATTATGGGCTTCAAAGATCCGGTGAGTGAAGAAGAGAATAAGGACGGTACAGCTGAGAAAACCATTCAAATGGCACCCTCGGCGCAGGCAGCAGACCAACTGGTGCTTAGCCCAATCCAAGGCAAAATCGTTGATCTGACGGAAGTTCCGGACCCGGCCTTTTCATCCGGCGCTATGGGTCAGGGCATTGCCATTGAGCCAAGTGTAGGAAGAGTGGTTGCTCCATTTGATGGTACGGTTACTGTGGCCTTCAAGAAAAAACACGCACTGGCTGTCATATCCGACAGCGGTGCGGAAATATTGGTTCATGTCGGTGTGGACACCGTCAAATTGGATGGGCAGCATTTTGTCTCGCATATCAAGGAAGGCGACCGGGTGAATGCTGGAGATCTGCTGTTAGAGTTCGACATTACCCAGATCAAGGCTGCCGGGTATCCTACGGTAACACCGATTATTGTAACGAACTCCGCTAATTACCAGCAAGTGCTGCCGGTTAAAGCAGGTGGAGAGGTTAATGCCCAAGATCCGCTGCTGAGCCTTTACGGTGCAAAGTAGACTACAAAAAACTTCACTATTCAAACCATTATTGTGTTTGTGAGGGAATGGCTTTCGAATTTTGTAGCCACTGCTGTAAGTTACTTAATAAATACATGGGCAAACTTATGGTTAAGTCACAATAGGAGTCATTTGAAACGATAGCACCTTGCAGTGATACAATGTAAATACATGTATTCACCTTCCATAACATAAATGGCCTTTGGTTCGATGAACCGAGGGCCATTTCTTATTTTTCGGCGAACAAACGTCATTTTGGTTCAAAAAAGTTCAAATCACTGATAAAGAACCGCTTTGTTATCCATTATTGAATCGTAGAATGCATTATCACACGCTGGCGATTTTCGGGTGAAATGACGTATTGTCAGGTAGCCTTGGATTTTGCATAATAACAATGCTTCACAGATGAGAGATGGAAGGAAGTAATGATGATGCTTGGCAAAATGAAGAGAATCTTAATCGGCAGACCGATGAAATCGGCTGAACTGGACGCAGAAAAATTGGGGAAATGGAAGGCGCTCGCCATCCTATCCTCCGATGCGCTGTCCTCCGTGGCCTATGGTACGGAACAGATCTTATTGGTGCTCGTTGCGGCCGGATTTGCCGCCTTGTGGTATTCTGTGCCGATCTCCATTGCTGTGCTGGGATTACTCGTCATTTTAATTTTTTCCTATCGCCAGACGATATTTGCTTATCCTACAGGTGGCGGTGCGTACATCGTAGCCAAGGATAATCTGGGGACAACATCCAGCCTGATCGCTGGAGGATCTTTGCTGGTCGATTATATTCTAACGGTTGCTGTAAGTTCATCTGCAGGGACGGATGCTATTACATCTGCTTTTCCAGTGCTTCATGATTACAGCGTAGTGATTGCACTGATGATGATTGTTTTTCTGACGATTATGAATTTGCGGGGAGTTACGGAATCAGCTTCAGTGCTGGCGATCCCGATCTACCTGTTTATCTTTTCGATTGCGGTTTTGATTATATCAGGCAGCATTAAGTTTCTGACGGGTGGCATGGAAGCGGCAGCGCCTGAATTCGGAACAAGTCTGTCTCATGTGAGCATGTTTCTGCTGCTGAAGGCATTCAGCTCAGGCTGTTCCGCTCTGACCGGCGTGGAGGCAGTCAGTAATGCCATTCCGAACTTCAAGCAGCCTGCGGAGAAAAATGCAGCCGGGACATTAATGCTCATGGGATGTATTCTCGGGGTCATGTTTATCGGGATCACCTTGCTGGCCTTCGGATACGGAGTGAAACCGGATCCCCATGCTACGGTCATTTCACAGATTGCCGAAGCAACCTTCGGCAGAGGCTGGATGTATTTTATCATTCAGGGTGTAACGGCACTGATCTTGTTCCTGGCAGCGAATACGGCCTATTCCGCATTCCCGCTGCTGTCCTTCATGATGGCCAAGGACAAATATATGCCTCATATGTTTATGGTTAGGGGAGACCGGCTGGGCTTCTCGAACGGCATTATTTTTCTCAGTGTCATGTCTGCCTTACTGGTTGTTGGATTCAAAGGAAATACGGAAAGTCTGATTCCGCTCTACGCGGTAGGCGTGTTTATCCCATTCACCCTGTCGCAGCTCGGCATGATGATTCGCTGGATCAAGGTTAAGCCGTCTGGCTGGCAGATGAAGCTGCTGGTGAACACAGTCGGTATGCTAACCACACTGTCGATCACTTTGATTTTTATTTTCACCAAGTTCACGCAAACGTGGGTCATCTTTATCTTTTTGCCACTCGTCGTATATGTCTTCATGCGTATTCACCGCCATTACTGCAACATTGCAGATGAGCTGCGCATTGATATCAAGCTCGATAAGCCGGCCCACAAAGGCAACACGATAGTCATTCCGGTAGCTGGGATCACGCGGGTGGTGATGAACACAATCAGTTATGCGCAGACGATGTCGGATCATGTGGTTGCCCTGTATATCGGATTCGATGATGAGTCCATTCGCAAAATGGAGCAGAAGTGGGAGGAATGGAATCCAGGTGTGCGGCTGGTTGTTATTAAATCGAGATATCGCAGCATTATGGGCCCGTTGAAGAGATTCATCGATACCGTGGAATGGAAAACGGCCGAGACCGATCATATCACGATTTTGATTCCGCAATTCATCACCAAGCATTGGTGGCAAAATGTACTGCATAACCAGACCAGCTTCATGATCCGGGCCTATTTAATTAATTATAAAGACGTGATCGTGACGACGGTGCCGTATCATCTTAATCGGTAGATTGCTTTTACCGGAGACTTAACCGAATCGACAAGTTCATTGGACTTATTGTAGATAATTGTAAAAAAAGGATGAGGATATTACGGCATTCCTGTTTATATTTTGATTACACAACGAACCGCAGGAAAACCCCGGAATGGGGGTTCTTGCGGTTTTTCCGTTCGTTTATAAGCACTTAACCTGGCTATGTGAAAGCTTGTTCAAATGGTAAAGCCTCTTGTCCACGATTAACGCTGCGTTGATTCTGAGTGAATTCTGCTGTGACATTCGACTTTTACACTAGATAACGTGGTGTTGAAGTTTAAGTAACGTTCACACACCGAATGCGTAGACCAAGGGGGAAGAAAATCCGATGAGTGAGCTTGACAACCGGATCAGCTTGCCCGCCGCCAGACGGCGCGTATCCGGTACCCAAGAGCGCCGGACAGCTTCGCTGCGAGTGCAGCGGATGCGGGAGAATTTGCTGGCCTATGGTTTCCTGGCACCATCGCTGCTTTTGTTTGCAGTGTTTCTGTTTTACCCAATGTTTAAGTCTGTTTATCTGAGTTTGCACTCCACAGATCCTACCGGTCAAATCGCGGCTTACGTGGGACTGGACAACTTCAAGGCTGTGTTTCAGTCGGGGCTGTTTTTGCAGGGAATGAAAGTAACGCTGCTGTTTGTCCTGTTCACTGTGCCAACCGGCATACTGGCTGCCTTGATTCTGGCAGCATTGACTCACAACCGTTTCAAGGGCATGCGCTTGTTCCAGTTTGTATTCTCTCTCCCGGTTGTATTATCGGTGGGTTCGTCGGCCGTCATCTGGAAGTTCCTGTTCCACCCGACTCTAGGCATGTTGAATTATCTGCTTAGCAAGGTGGGCATCGATCCAATTCCTTGGCTGACCAGTCCGGATTGGGCGCTAGTCTCCATCTCCATCATGACGATCTGGATGAATCTCGGATTCAATTACATCATCTTGTCCAGCGGATTGCAGGGCATCCCGGATGAGATTTATGAAAGTGCGAAGATTGATGGTGCAGGTCCGCTGCTTACGTTTCGCAAAATCTCCATGCCACTGCTTTCACCGACCCTGTTTTTTGTAACAGTCGTTTCGATCATCGGTGCTTTTCAGTCGTTTGGACAGATTAACATATTAACCCGTGGTGGCCCGATGGACAGTACCAATGTATTCGTCTATTCCATCTATCAGGAAGCCTTCGTTAATTTCCGCTTCGGAACGGGAAGTGCACAGGCACTCATCCTATTCGCGGTTATTATGCTGCTGACCCTGATTCAGTTCAAGTGGGTGGAAAGGAAAGTACACTACCAATGAAAACACCATGGACGAAAACACTGTTGTATGCATTGCTTACCATCTGTGCGGCGCTTGTGCTCTATCCGGTGCTGTACACCTTTTTCATGGCAGTCATGACACCTGAGGATGCCAGCGCCTATCCGCCGCATATCATTCCACAGTCGATCGATCTATCCAATTTTACCGAAGTGTTCGATATTGTTCCCATCGGCTCCTTCATCGGAAATACGTTCCTGGTTGCAGGTCTTACGATGCTTGGACAGCTGATAACAGCGAGTATGGCTGCGTATGCTTTTGCCAAAATGCAGTTTAAAGGCAAAAACGTCATCTTCAGCATGTTCGTTGCAACGATGATGATCCCATGGGAAGTCACCATGATTCCCAATTATCTGACGATCCGCAGTTGGGGATGGCTGGATAGTTACCAAGGGCTTACCGTGCCGTTTCTGGCAACGGCATTCGGCACATTCCTGTTAAGGCAGTTCTTCATGCAGCTGCCGAAGGAGCTGTTCGAGGCAGCGAAGATCGATGGATGTGGACATATCCGCTATTTTGTATCGCATGTTCTGCCGCTGTCCCGTCCTGCATTAGGAACGCTTGCGATCTATTCATTCCTGAATATGTACAACTCCTATCTGTGGCCACTGCTTGTAACAAACACGCCAGAGATGAGAACGGTGCAGATCGGAATTTCAATGCTGGAGTTTCAGGAATCCACGGCATGGAACCTGGTGTTTGCCGGAACGGCACTGGTTATCCTGCCTTCGTTGCTGCTGCTCGTTTTCGGGTTGAAACAGCTTGTCCGGGGGATGGCTGCAGGCGCACTGAAGGGCTAGTTAAGTAAATATGTTGTGCATTCAGGTTGGCGGGTTTTGTTACCCAGGAGCGAATAAATAAGGCGCACTCTTAAAATCATTTTTGGAGAAACTGCGAAAGTAGTGGAGGGGACGAAGTCGATTCTGAAGAAGCGAAGCGTTTGCGTTTAGCACCGGATTATCCCTCTAAAGAGTGGATAAAAGAATCCGGGGATAACAGCAATCTGAAGAACGATTCGTGACCGCAACGGCCACCTTGCAGAATTCCCAAGATTGATTTTTGAAATGAGCCACAAAAAAAGGAGAGAGATTATGCGTTTGAAAAAAAGAGGCACATTTGCATTGATGTTGGCTGCACTCATGTTGGTGATATCCGCCTGCGGCGGCAAAACAGAGACAAGCAGTCCGGTAAGTGGAGCTCAAGCGGATGCGGCATCTGCTGAACCAACTCAACTGACGTGGTGGCATTCCATGTCCGGAGCAGGGGAGAAAGCCATTAACCAGCTCGCTTCCGATTTCAATGCAAGTCATCCGGATATTCAGGTGAAAGCAATCTATCAAGGGAAATACGATGAGAGTCTGAACAAGCTGAAAGCATCCATGGGATCGGACAGCGGTCCGGACATCATCCAGGTATACGAGATCGGCAGTAAGTTCATGATCGATTCGGGCATGATCACACCAGTACAGAATTTCATCGATAAGGACAAGTTCGACCTGTCCCAACTGGAGCCGAATATCATCCGTTATTACACGATTGATGGCAAACTGAACGCGATGCCTTTTAACACATCGAACCCGATTCTGTACTACAACAAGGATATGTTTAAGGCAGCAGGTCTTGATCCGGAAAACCCGCCGAAGACATATGAAGAGTTTGAACAAGCGGCCAAAGCGCTGGCAAAAGACGGCAAGCCAGGTGCATCCATGGCGATTTACGGCTGGTTTATGGAGCAGTTCTTCGCAAACCAGAATGCAGATTATGTAAACAATGGTAACGGAAGAGACGGAGCTGCAACGGAATCTCTCTTGAACTCCGAAGCGGGTGTAAAGACGCTGACATGGTGGAAAAAGATGATTGACGAGAAGACCCTCTCCAATCTGGGTCGCAGCACAGACGATACAACGGCAGCGTTTACCGCAGAGCAAATCGGCATGACACTGGATTCCACCGCTGGGCTGCGTAAAATCGTGGAGGGCGCTGGTGACAAGTTTGAACTGGGAACAGGCTTCCTGCCTCGTCCGGCAGATGCCAAAGAAGGCGGCGTGGTTGTAGGTGGCGCAAGCTTGTACATCATGAACAACAAATCGAAAGCACAGCAGCAAGCTGCTTGGGAATTCATCAAGTACTTGGCTACACCTGAAGTACAAGCCAACTGGAGTGTTGCGACAGGATACTTCCCAATTACGACAGCAGCCTACGATCAGCAAGTATTAAAGGATAATATGGCGAAGTACCCGCAATTCCAGACAGCAGTCGACCAATTGCACGCTTCCGCTGATTCGACAGCAACATCCGGGGCTGTAATGGGCGTATTCCCGGAAGCCAGACAACTTGTCGAAGGAGCGATCGAGACGGTACTGAACGGACAAGGTACACCGCAAGAAGCGCTGGATGCAGCTGCGAAGCAAATTACAGACAAGATTGCACAGTATAACAGCACGGTGAAGAAGTAAGGTATTATTTTATAGTTTGGAAGAGTGGGTACAGCAATTAGGCTGTATCCACTTTTTTTACTTTCATGAAGAAATTGAGAATGTATTAAAACCAGTTAGATGGCAATTTAGAAGAAAAATAATAAAAAGAAATGAACAAAAAAATATGTATTAATTTCTCCAAAATAGAATTATGATCTTCATGAAAGACATGAAAATAGAGAGGGGGATTTCCTGAATTAGAGATTTATTAATTTAGTCTAATACATAAGTAAGCCAAGACCATTAGATCGGGTTGAATGGATACTGGTTCTGTAACTGAATTACCAGCAACACTATGAAAAGGAGAAAAGTAAAATGAAGAGAATAACCGTTTTATTAATGTTTTTTATGTTTTCACTTGTATCGGTTGCATATGCCCAGGAGCGCGAAATTAAAGATATTCAGCTTATGCCTAGTAAAATCGAAGCGAAAGTTGGCGACAAAATTGATTTTGATGTTGCTTTGATTTATGACGAAAAGAATATGATGACCAGCGTGGATTATCCCTTTCTAGGTAATCATATAGCACTCTCCAAAACAGACTACACGATAACCAAACCTCATTTACTCAATCTCTTGAGTAATGGGATGTTAAAAGTGACGGGGGTGGGTTCATCAAAAGTCACAGTTAAGGTAGGAAATATTGAGAAATCGGTTATCATATCAGGCAGCTTGGACGATGCCGTTGATGGGGGATATATAAAAAATGGTGTTACTCTTCTTCCGATGAAAGAGGTATTCAAGGCCTTAGGAGGGAGTGTTACATACGTAGCTCAACAGGATAGCTTTACGATAAAAGTTGGTACTACCTTAATAACCCTTCCGAAAAGCGGAACAAAGGCAACTTTAGATGGGGAGCCATTAACGCTCAAGTCACCACTTCTTATTCAGAATGGCGTAACTTTGTTTCCTGCTTCTCTTCTCTCGGATGCTTTGGATGGAATATTAGTCTATAATGCCAATGCCAAGAAGATGGAAATATCTATAGATAAAGGAAAAATGGCTGTTAATATCGAACCATCTCAAAAACAAAACAGTGGAACATCAGTGACTTCAACTAAGGGAAAACTTTATGCAGTTGCGGCTACTGGGGATATGATGGGATGGAGCATTCTTAAGGGGCATCCCTATGAGAAGAGTATACGTGTTTACTTTAAAGTGAGCGGATCGAGTGTTCAAATCCATACTAAAGATATTCGTAAGGTCGACCTAAATAAAAAAGTAACATGGACAGATCTGGATGGTAAAAAACACACAAACACTATAAAGCAGTTGTATGTTGTTTTCGGGAAGTTAAGCAACGAATATACAAGTGAGATACTATACAAGATGTTTGGGAAAACCTATTCCGACTGGATTTTTGCATCTTCAGTAAATGCAGAAAGATATGTTGATCAGTATTTGGAACAAAAAGGATTAATCGAATCACCAGGGAGTAATATTACGTTGTTACCTGAAACCGAAGTTTATTAGCAAAAGTGTGTTAGTAACTAGGAAGTATTAATAGTGAGCTTTAATTTATATTCTAAACCACAAGAAACTCTCTGAATTCGGAGGTTATCTTGTGGTTTTCTTTATTGTAGATATTAACTTTTTACATACCTGCTCCAAAATTAACATTCCATTAATTAGGTTTGACTATGTTTTTAATATTTCAACTTTAGAATAGTGAAATGTGGTGGTCCAACTTGATCGTCATATCGTTTTGTCATGTGAAAAACATGACTTAAGTCCTGGTTCCAAGTGGATTTAAGGAAGAAATACTTGTCATCATATGTCGAAATTTTAATGGAGAGGATTATTTGTATGTTAATTTTAATGACGTAATTAGTTTGATTCGCACATAAATGTGACCTCGAAAGAACAAAATGACATATTTCTAATCAGGAATTAGTCCTATTTATCGATTTTTTATAAGTTTAATTCAAATTGTGTAATGTATATGTTCTATTTTATATCGTTTCATAAAAATAATGTTTACATCAGCTAATGGTTCAGTTATCTTATATTTGAACTAATGTACAAGCTCATTGAACAAATGATTGGAAATCCAAAACATGGGGGTAGGAAAAAGATGCACAGTAAGCAAATAAAGAGTTGGCTCAGGTTATTCTTAGCCATGGTCCTGCTGATAACAGGGGCAATACCGGCTGGGTTATTTACTAGCAAGGCAGCTGCAGCGGACGAGCCATTAACAGTTGCTCAGGCACAGGCTAAAAATTCTGACAAATCAATAGCAACTGTCGAGGGCTATGTTGTTGGTTACTACAACAGTGGATCTTCTATCCAGTTAAATCCTCCGTTTACTTCAGACACCAATTTTGCATTGGCAGATCGTCCTGAAGAAACGGATGTAAGCAAAATGATGCCAGTTCAAGTCCCAACCAATGCTCCTCGTAGTACTTTTGGTTTACAAAGTAATACTTCCTTGTATCATTCCAAAGTCCGTATTAACAGCGCTTCGCTGGAAACCTATTTCACGGTTAATGGAATTAAAAGCACCTCTTCAACCACCTTCCAACTAATTGATGAAACGCCTGAAACCAAGGTGGCAACCGTCACCGCAAATCCCTCCTCTGGTGCTGTTCCGGCTGGAACAAAGGTTACTTTGGGAACGACTACAGTTGGTGCAGCTGTTTACTACAAGCAGAATGGAGACACCGACTATCTCCCTTACACCATACCGATCACAGTAAATGATGCAACTCATATTGAAGCTTTTGCGGCAAGAGATGGTCTGGAAAATAGCGATGTTACGAATTTCGATTACACGATCGTGGACAATACTCCAATCTCCATCTCCAATGCCAGAAACCAATCGGAGAATACCCCGGTTACCGTTCAAGGGATTGTAACCTACCGAGAAGAGTCCGGAGGCCTAGCGAATCTGTATATTCAGGATGAGAATGCCGGAATCGTCGTTCGCGGAACGGATTCCACAGTAGAGCCGGGAGACCGTATTGAAGCGTATGGTCCACTGACTATTTATAACGGTTTGCTTCAGATAGAGAAAGACAAAACAGGGTTCCCAGGCGGTTACATCAAAATCCTGGATAAGAATCAAGAAATCCCTGAACCGATCACACTCACGTCCAAAGACTTCGCGCCTGCTGAGGGCGGAGGCAAGGGTGCAGGCGGTATTTTTGAGGGGATGCTTGTCGAAGTAAATGCAGTTACAGTGACAAGAAGCAGCAGTTCTACCTTTTTTGCGACAGATGCCGATGGTGCAGAAATCACGATCTATGCAAAAAATAGTCCAACTGCACTGGCAACAGGCAAAACATACGAAAAAGTGACAGGCGTCATGACGTATCACACAAGCTATGGCCTGGAGCTGATTCCACGTACGGCAGCAGATGTTGTCGAAAATCTGCTCTCAGTAACAGCTAGCGCTCCGTCCGGCGGTATCGTCAAAGGATCAGCCGTGACGTTATCCTCACCAACAGCAGGAGCAGAAATTTACTATACGATTGATGGAACAGAACCAACCCAAACATCTACACGCTATAGTGGCCCGCTCACAATAGACGAAGATACGGTTGTTAAAGCGATTGCCGTATCAGCTGGAAACACAAGTGGTGTATATAGCTTTTCGTACACCGTTCTTCAGGAACTGGACAACTTGAGAATCCACGATATTCAAGGAGGATCTCATAACTCCCTGTATAATGGTCTGGCTGTCCAAAATGTGGAAGGTATCGTGACTCATGTTGTAAATGCAAGTTCGTTCTACATGCAGGAGATTCCTGGCATGGAAGATGACGACGAAAAAACGTCTGAGGGTATCCTTATTTATAAATCTACGCATGGAATGGCGATAGGCAACAAAGTCACCGTATCTGGTCAAGTGAAGGAATATGCGTCAGCAATGACCGAGCTGGCGACAACTGAAATTGTTGCTACAGCCATTACGGTTGAAGGTGAAAATCAGACACTGCCTGAACCTGTTATCCTTGGGAAGAATGGGCGAATGATCCCTACCGTAATTGATTCGGATCAGTTTGGTGAATTTAATCCGGATGTGGATGCAATCGACTTTTATGAGAGTTTGGAAGGCATGAGAATACAGCTTGATCAAGCCACGATTATTGGTCCGTATTCCAGTGAGCCAGGATTGGCAGTCGTAGTAGATAATGGTGAAAATAATCTGTTACGAACGCCTGCAGGAGGCGTCATTCTGACAGGTGATGGTGCGGAACCATTCGAGAGTTCCCTGAATCCACAGCGGCTGTTTATCAATAAAAAGCCATCTCAGGCGGTTAAAACCGGAGACAAGCTCGCTGATTCAGTCAAAGGTGTGATGACTTATGCTAATGGAAATTTTAAGGTAGCTCCGGAGGGGAATCTGCCGACAATCATTTCGAGTGACCTCAAACAAGCGACAACAACAATTCAGCACTCCGAAGATAAGCTGACCATTGCAACTTTCAACGTGGAGAATTTCAGTCAGAAGGATGCTGCAAGAGCTATCAAAATCGGTGGTATTGTAGTCAACAATCTCAAAAATCCAGATATTATTGGCATTATGGAAGTACAGGATAACGATGGAGCTACCGACAGCGGGACAACTGCTGCGGATGCAAGTTTTCAGACTTTAATTGATGCCATTGCCAATAATGGTGGTCCAACTTATAAGTACACGGATATTGCTCCGGTAAACAACCTGGATGGTGGCGCTCCGGGTGCCAACATTCGTGTGGGATTTCTGTACAACGAGGCACGTGTTTCTTTGAAAGAAGGAACGAAAGGGGATGCTACAACAGCAATCCAAGTGAAATCGGATGGAACACTGTCCCTGAATCCAGGGCGTATTGATCCAACAAACGATGCATTTGCCAGCTCACGTAAACCTCTTGCGGCTGAGTTCGAATTTGGCGGGGAACGAGTGGTCGTGATTGCGAATCACCTTAACTCCAAAGGTGGAGATCTGAAGCCTTATGGTAGCATTCAGCCTGCGACACGAAGCAGTGAAATACAGCGTGCTAGACAGGCAACGGCAGTGAATGGTTTTGTGAAGGAACTCTTAGACAAAGATCCTAACGTAAATGTAGCGGTGCTTGGGGATTTCAATGACTTCCAGTTCTCCAAGACTTTGAATATTATTGAAGGTAATGAAATGGACAATCTGGTGAATAAACTGCCAGAAAATAAACGCTATTCCTACATCTACGATGGTAATTCACAAACGCTGGATCACATCTTGGTGAGCAAGAATCTGTCCGAAACGGCAGCCATCGAAGTGGTCCATGTAAATGCGGATTTTGAAACAGCTGACGGACGAGTGAGTGACCATGATCCACTGCTTGCACAGTTGAGCATTGGCAGCAGTGCGGAAGAAGGTGACTTCGATCTTCGTGTATTGCATACGAATGACACGCATGCGCACCTGGATAACATTCCGCGCCGCGTAACGGCAATCAAGGAAACTCGCAATGATAATACTTTGGTTTTGGATGCTGGGGACGTGTTCTCCGGAACCTTGTACTTCAATCTCTTCAACGGTCAAGCGGATCTGGAGTTCATGAACATGATCGGATACGATGCGATGACCTTTGGTAACCATGAGTTTGATAAAGGGACGGGCGTGCTGAAGGAATTCATTGAAAAAGCGGAGTTCCCATTCGTGAGTGCCAATATCGATTTCACAAAGGATGCCAACCTGGGCAGCCTGTACAAAGATACCATTGGTCAACCGGGTGAGGCAGCCGAGATCTATCCGGCAATAATCACGGAAGTGGGCGGTGAGAAGGTAGGGATTTTCGGCTTGACGACTGCGGATACCGTATCCCTGTCTTCACCAGGAGATGACCTGAAATTTGAGAATTACATTGCAAGTGCACAGGCAACAGTTGCAATGCTGCAAGAAGAAGACATTAACAAAATTATTGCACTGACCCATCTGGGCTATTCGGAGGACCTGAAGCTGGCAGAAGCTGTAGCTGGTATCGACATTGTAGTGGGTGGTCATTCACACACGATTCTGAACAAGCCGGTTGTGGTGGATACTCACACAGACCCAACGCTGGTTGTACAAACGGGAGAATATGATGTTTCCCTGGGTCAATTGGATGTCACATTCGATGCAGAAGGCGTATTGAAATCGTGGAATGGCAAATTACTGAGTCTGGACGCGAAAGATTCCGCTGGTAACTATGTATATGAAGATGATCTGGCTGCAAAAGAAAAGCTGGCAGAGTATGCGCCACAGCTGGAAGAGTTCAAGAAAGAAGTCATCGGCAAAACGAACGTATTCCTTGATGGAGAACGTGGTAACGTGCGCAAGCAGGAAACCAACCTTGGGAACCTGATGACAGACGGCATGCTGGAGAAAGTGAAATCCATCGTCAAGGAAAACGATGTGAAGGGATACGTAGCCATCCAAAACAGTGGTGGTATTCGGGCATCGTTCCAGAAGGGTGACATTACCTTGGGTGATCTGCTCACTGTCATGCCATTCGGTAACAATCTGTCTGCACTGAAAATGACAGGAGAGGAAATTACGGCAGCTCTGGAAAATGGCGTGAGCGGTGTGGAAACGGGAGAAGGACGCTTCCCGCAAGTGTCGGGCATGCGCTTCTACTACGACTCCACAAAACCGGGCGAGAAGATTGATTCTACGACCAACACTGTGACACAAGAAGGTCAACGCGTGGTGAAAGTGCAAATCAAGAATGCGGATGGAACGTACACGGATATGGATCCAAACGGATACTACATCGTGGCGACCAACTCTTTTATGGCAAATGGCGGAGACTTCTACCGCTCCATGAGAGCAGCGAAGGATGATAACCGATTCTATGAACTGAATTTGGTAGACTATGAGATATTCCATGAGCATTTGGATCGAGTAGGTGCAGTTAATCAGACAACAGAAGGCCGCAGTACGGATCTGAAAGGATCTCCGCTTCCGGGTGACGGAAACGGAAGCAATCCTGGTAATGGTGGGGGCAACAACGGTAGCAATCCGGGCAGTGGCAACAGTGGTGGAGGTACAACAACACCAACAACACCGGTAACACCAACCAAGCCAACAACACCAACAACGCCAACTGTTCCGGGTAATGAAAACGGCGGTGGAACAACAACACCGAATCCGGGCGTCATTCTCAAGGATATCGGCAATCACTGGGCAGCTGCTGCAATCGAGCAGGCCATTTCCCGGGGAATTGTAAACGGATATGCAGACGGTAATTTCCGTCCTAATGCTCCGGCAACACGTGCTGAATTTGCAGTAATGCTTGCGAGAGCATTCGAACTTCCAGCCAGCAACAAGGCGTTAACGTTCAAAGATGCTGAACAAATCCCGGCTTGGGCACAATCGTTTATAGCTCAGGCGGTTGAGCAAGGCATTATCAGCGGATACACCGATGAGACATTCCGTGCATCAGGCAAAGTATCACGCGTGGAAATGACAGTCATGCTGGTAAGGGCACTGGGACTTCCGATTGAATCAAATGCAACGCTAAGCTTCGCTGATGCAAATAAAGTTCCGGCTTGGGCAGTTCCTTACATTGCGGCAGCTTATGAAGCCGGATTGGTTAAAGGATCAGGCAATAACATGTTTAATCCGCTTGTGGAGGCAACTCGTGCGGAAGTGGTTACATTGCTAATCTCGGCAAGTGATCTTTAATTGAATCCGTAATCGAAGAAATCTTGTTTACAAACAAAAAACAAATCAGGGTTGTTCTAACCTCTAATGTGTTTTAATGAGTTTGACTTCTAGCGCTCGATTGAAACGGTTTGCAGATCACAATCTGTAAGCCGTTTTTTTCTATTTAATTACTGTCCAATTTCGCCGTGAGCGCGTATAGTAGACAGGATTATAATGGAAGGAGTGACGGGATAGCATGCAGGATCAGCCCGTTTTGCTTGCTTTGGTAGCGATCATCGCAGGGATTTTCAGTATGGTGGGCGGTATGAAAAATTGGGATTGGTTTATGAATACCTTTCAGGCTGGAATTTTCGTGAAAACGATCGGGCGTCAGGCAGCGAGAGTTGTCTATAGCATTTTGGGAGTAGTACTCATTGCCATTGGCGTGTTATTGTTCATGATTGGATAAGAAATTAGAAAGTTTACGTATACTTACATAGCTCCATTAGAAACGCACTGTGAAGATTAGGAGATCGAGATTAGGCTCGAAACAAACCCGTTTATCCGATGGTGAAAAAGTAGCCCATAAAAAAGACCACCGAATTCGGTGGTCTTTTTTCCAAATTGAGGTTGATTCAACTCGATCTGGTTTAATTATCTTTTAAATCGTTAATGGATTGAATATCCATATACGCCGGGACAACAAGTCCGGTTTTGACACCTGTCATGTTGGCACCCAGATCATCGATCTGATCTTTGTATTTATCCCAGTAGTCTGCATGTGTGAGCGGAAGCCAGGCAGCTGGTGAAGCATCGACATCACCTGTGGCTACCCCGGTCCACATTGGACCAGCTTCGACTTGCAGGGCGTTGACAGTATAACCCAGTTCCGTCTCAAGCACGTACTTCAGGAGGTTGGTGCTTGCAATTTCAGAGTCCCATGCAACATAACCGAGACGCAGGGTTTTACCACTAACCGGCGTTAAACCTTTGGTCCATTCGCTAATTTGATCTGCATGTTTTTCGGCATAATCCTTAGCTGCCTGTTCTGGTGAAGTGCCACCTTGGATGGCGATCATCATCTCGCCCATTTCTTCCGAGGTCCATTGGAATCGGGACAGGAATTCATAGGCAACAGGTTGATCTTCTTTCAGTCCCTTGCGTGCAATGGTGTGAATCTCTTCAGCATCACCGTACACTTTGTCGGGATCATCCAGATACTTCAGGTCATATTGATTGAACATCCAGTGGGGTGTCCATCCCGTAATGATAATGGGCTCTTCATTTTTGAAGGCTTTATCGAGTGTAGCTGTCATGGCCGCACCGGAACCTTCAACGAGGTTCCAGTTGGACAGACCGTAATGTTCAATTGCATTTGCTGTGGATTTCATGATGCCGGCGCCTGGATCGATACCGATGATCTGATGGTTCACTTCATCGCCTACTTTGGCATTAGCCGTTGGCGCGGAGGAAGCAGCACCTGTTTCCAGATCTTCGATCGAATTCACGTCCGTCATGTATGAAGGAACAACGAGACCTGTGCGTACACCGGTCATATTGGCTCCCAGATCTTCCACTTGGTCTTTGTAACGTTCCCAGTAGTCAGCATGCGTGAGTGGCAGCCAAGCTGCTGGAGAAGCGTCTACGTCACCTGAGGCAACGCCAGTCCACATCGGTCCAGCTTCAACCTGAAGGGCGTTTACTTTATAGCCCAGTTTGTTCTCCATCACATATTTCAGCAAGTTGGTGCTGGCAATTTCGGAATCCCAAGCAACATAGCTAAGTTTAAATGCATCGCCGTTAACAGGAGTCAGACCTTTGGTCCATTCGTTAATCTGATCCGCATGTTTCTCAGCGTAGTCTACGGCAGCTTGTTCAGGAGACGTACCATCCTGAATGGCAATCATCATTTCGCCCATATCTTCCGAAGACCACTCGAAGCGGGACAGGAACTCATAAGCTACAGGATGATCTTCCTTCAAACCTTTACGTCCAATGGTATGAATCTCTTCGGCATCACCGAAGGATTTCTGAGGATCTTCCAGATATTTCAGATCATATTTGTTGAACATCCAGTGCGGAGTCCAGCCTGTAATAATAATTGGTTCTTCCGCTTTAAGTGCTTTGTCCAATGTGGCTGTCATGGCTGCACCAGATCCTTCGATCAGAGTCCAGTCAGACAGATTATAATCATCAATGGCTTTGGCAGCAGATTTCATGATCCCTGCACCTGGGTCAATACCAATGATCTGATAATTGACTTCTTCGCCTACAGCATTTGCTGCGGAGTTGTTGCCGCCGGCAGAAGTACTGCTGCCAGTGAAGTATTGAGAGAATCCGGCAACGAGTACAACGAGTGCAGCTGCTGCAGCAATCCACGCTTTCTGTTTGGAAGATACGCGGGAGGTCTTTTTACGACCTGGCATAAACAGGTTTTGCGTGAAACGGTCGAGTACAATCGCGAGTACCACGACAGCCAGACCCGCTTCAAAACCTTTACCGATCTGAAGCTGCGTTACCGCACGATATACTTCCGCACCAATACCCTGTGCACCGATCATGGATGCAATGACAACCATGGACAGCGACAGCATAATGGTTTGGTTGATACCCGACATCACGGTAGGCAAGGCGAGAGGAAGCTGTACTTTGAACAGTTTTTGCATGGAAGTCGAACCAAATGCATCGGCCGCTTCAACCAGTTCGCCAGAAACCTGTTTAATACCCAGATGGGTCAGACGAATGGTTGGCGGAATCGCGAAGATAACCGATGCGATAACACCCGGAACGACACCAAGACTAAAGAAGGTTACAGCTGGCAGCAAATACACAAAGGCAGGCATCGTCTGCATGAAATCAAGCAAAGGCGTAATAATGCGTGCTGCGGTTTTGCTGTAAGCCAGCCATATTCCGACCGGTACACCAAGCAGGATCGAGATCAATCCTGATGTGATAACCAGGCCGAGTGTATCCATGGATTGGGCCCAATATCCCAGGTTATCTACGAGCAAGAACCCGATCACCGTAAATAGCGTAAGTGGCAACCGGCCAAGAAGAAACGCGAGTACACCAAGTATCGCAATAAACAGGAGTGGATGGGGGAGCATGAACAGCCCTGAGAAAAATCCGACAACCTCCTGAATAACAACAGAAATGACGTTAAACAATCCGGAGAGCGAGGAGCTCATCCAGTCAACGATGGCTTCAATCCACGACGCTAGTGGTATTTTGGGAATCATTCACGAGTTCCTCCTTTACTGCAACTTCACCGCTAAGTGCACCCAGCAGGGCACCGCGGACGATAACACCTTGCAGACGGCCATTCTCACCGACGACAGCGAGAGGCACATGGGCTGAACTTGTAATCTCAAACAATTCGTGAATCAGAGTTTCAGGTGGAACCGTTGGTCCATCTGTAATCAGAATGTCATTCAATTTTTTGCTTTCACGCATCGCACGGGACGCATCTTCTGCAGTGATGACACCAAGCAATTTCTTCGAACGGTCAATGACAAACAGGTTGGAAATACCACGTTCGCGCATTAATTCGAGGGCAACACGAGGACCACGGTCAAGCGTAATCGTTTCAGGGCGCCGCATAACATGTGATGCAGTGAGGACTTTGGACAAGTCCACGTCTTCGACGAAGCGGGCCACATATGAGTTGGCCGGTTGAATCATAATTTCTTCCGGAGTACCGATCTGCACGACAGCGCCGTCCTTCATGAGGGCAATACGATCGCCGATGCGCAGCGCTTCGTCCAAGTCATGGGTAATGAAAATAATCGTCTTTTTCATTTTATCCTGAAGCTCAATCAGTTCATCCTGCATATCCCGGCGGATCAGTGGGTCAAGCGCACTGAACGCTTCATCCATTAAGAGTACTTCCGGGTCATTGGCAAGCGCACGAGCCAAGCCGACACGCTGCTGCATACCACCACTCAGTTCATCTGGCATCTTATCTTCCCAGCCTTTAAGGCCAACCAGCTCAAGTGAGGTTTTTGCTTTCTCCCGGCGAACAGCTTTGTCTACCTTTTGGATTTCAAGTCCATACTCCACATTATCAAGAACGGTACGGTGCGGGAACAACGCAAATTTCTGGAATACCATGCTGATTGTTTTCCGACGTACTTCGCGCAATTGTTCTTTGTTCATTTTACGTAGATCCTTGCCATGAACGAGAATTTCGCCGGACGTTGGTTCAATCAGTCGATTGAACATCCGAACCAGTGTGGATTTACCACTCCCCGAAAGTCCCATGATGACAAAAATCTCACCTTGCTTAATTTCCATGTTGACCCGGTTGACACCAACCGTTATCTGTTTTTCTTTGGCCAACTTTTCTTTTCCCCAACCTTGCTCTAGTAATTGTAGACCTTGCTCGGTTTGGGGGCCAAACAGTTTACTTACATTCTTTACTTCAAGTATGGTCATGTTTTCACCCCTTCTGATGTGTTGTGCACTTCGAACGGCTTTCAGCATCCACAAGCCCATACACTTGTGCGCCCAGCCACGAAATCCGGTAATTGTTGCTTCGCTTCCCGTCTTTCTGGGTAACGTTTTGTATTGTATCAATACTTAACCAGTATATCAACCGAATAAACAGTACATAATGTTTGTACAGTAAAAACTGTACAAAGTTTTCCTTCCGAATGCTCTATCTTTCTCCTTATTCTGGCTAATAAGTCGCCTTTACATTTGATTTTGCTTTTCCTACAATAGAAAATGAGCTAATTTAAGCTGTTTTTGGTTAAAAGTTAGTCGTAGGCAGATGCAACCTGGTAAGGTTCCATTTTCATACATTGGGTGAATGAAAGCCCTCTGGCATATAGGATGTCCGGCCGGATGCTTTCCCATGTAAGCAGGATCTTGTATGGTTGCAATTATTTGTGCCAAGACTGGGAATGTTCAGAATGGAGGTTGCAAGCATGGGCTTGGACCATTTACAAGAAGAACAGCAGGCAACCGTGCTTAGAATCCGTAAACGCGTCATTGAAGCTATCGGGCGTAATATGGATCTATACGGTGTTACGCTGTCCACGGGACACTTATATGGATTGCTTTTTTTTGCAGACAAACCAATGACCCTTGACGATATGGGCCGGGAAATGGAAATGAGCAAAACGAGCATGAGTACCGGCGTACGTACACTGCTGGATCTGAAAATGGTGAATAAGGTATGGAACAAAGGCTCACGGAAAGACCTATATGAAGTGGAGTATGACTGGCACCAAACGTTTACGGATTATTTTGCGATTAAATGGAGAAAAGCTGTGGAGAGTAACCTGCAGGTGCTGCGCAAGTCCGTTGAGGAGCTGAATCGATTGATTAAGGACCTGGACGAACATGCAGATGCCGAACTTCTTCACATTCTAAAGGAAGACAAAAATAAAGTGTTGCAAGCGGAAGCATATTACAAATGGCTGGACCGACTGATCGACACCATGGAAAATGAAGAAATCTATAAACTGGTTCCGCGGGAAGAGATTCAAGATCACTCTTAAGTAGAACCAATAAGTAGAACCAAGAAGGCGCTCTCCTGAATGGAGGCGCCTTTTTGTTGTCTATTTATTAATGAAGAAACTAATTTGATTTCGTTCCCGGATGGATTACAATTGTCCGATGAGTCCGGCATGAGAGAGGGCTGCATGCTGTTCTGCAATGTGCACTAGTTCATCCATAATTCGGTGGCGTCCCGAAGGCGTCCAGCTCATCATCAGCCAACTTGAAATATCATGCACATTGCCACCAAGTACAGCAGGCGAACGATTCCATGAGGACGTTTGTTTCAGTCGTCGCAGCAGTTTTTCGCTGGCCGGATGCATGGAGAGACGGTGAATGAACAAGTGATCCGTATCCAGCAAAGGAATGTGCTCGGTGGGGTAATCCACCCACTGGTGTTCTGGCGGAGCGATCTGTGCAGGCTGCAGCCTCAATTCGGTATACAACAAATCACTCAGGGGATGATTGATGGAACCCTGAAGCCGAATCATTGGGGGCTTAACCTCGACAAGTGTAACCCGTTCATGATCAAAAAACTGTTGCAGACGTTTGCCCACATCCAGCGTTCGGAATTCAAGCTGTTTGAAATGATCCATGGCTTGTTTCTCCCGCCCAACCAGCTCGGCAATACGGGCATGAATTTGTTTCCAGTCCTGAACAGGTTCAAGTAGGACGGTTGGCGCAATACTTTTCAGTTTATCGTAATAAGGTTCATGGTGTGTGTCGGCAATAATCAGATCAGGCTTCGATTGACGGAGCTTGTTGAATTGCATTGTTAGCCTACGCTGGTGATCCTTATCGCTCAGTTCCTGATCATTGAATCCGTTCAGAGTCGCGATCGCTTCCAGCCCTAGTGAGGATAAATTATTCTCCAGGCCCAGTACGGATGCCGTCGCTATTCGTAATTGCTCTCTCTTCATATATATACTGGGTGCAATGCCTACGGCCTGTTTAAATTTGCGGTTAAAGTAATATTCGTTGCCATAACCTACGGATTCAGCGACATCTTTGATCGAACAATGCTCCTGCTGCAGTTGTTGTTTGGCTTCGTTAATCCGTAGTCGATTCAGGTAGTCCGTTGGTGACATGTCTTTGGCCTTTTTGAAGCTGCGGGAGTATGAGCTCGGAGTGAGTCCGGCGATCTTGGCCAGCTGGTCCATACTTATCCCTTCACCCATGAATCGGTGCATATACCTAATGCTACGCTCCAGCGCAGGGTCGACCTTCTCTTGATTAGCTTCTAGACGATTCTCGGAAATGTACTGCAGCAATTCGTGGAGCTGGGTGTGTATATTGATAAAATGTTCCTGCTGAATGCCTTGGTAGGCTGTATATAATTGTTCAATGCGCGAGACCATCTGCTGCTCATGGCGAACAGGCATTGGACCGGTGGACCATTGGAAGGGTAGACAGGAATCTGAATTCATCTTCCATTCACCACGCACTTGCTTTAAATGGACCGTATCCATGGATAGGAGAATACATTCTGTTATTCCGGACCGTGAGGCAGCCTCAATTGTGGTTCCTTTTTCTAGCACAAATAGTTGATGGGCGCGCGCTTTATGTATTTGATCATTAAGGATCAGGACACCTTCTCCTTGCAAAACAAGACACAGCATAGGCCGGGAAACCGTCTTGCCATGCACACGGAAATTCTCCCCACGGCGCACACGGCACATGGAAGAGAGGAGTGGTAGAGTTGAGGTTTCAGAAATGAAGGGGAGCTGTTCATTCATACGGACCATCCTTTTGTCTTATTTTCTTAATGATAACAATTATCATTCTCATATGGAAGACGTTTTTCAAAAATAGTTATAAACATATAAAAAAAGAGGATACCAGGAGCCGCAGGGCTGCAGGGTAATCCTCTTTATCTTTGTAAAAGGTTTAGTTTGGTGTTATCAACAGAATGTCGTCCAGGAAGACTTCACTTAACACATTGTTGCTCGATCCATTTGCCTGGATATGATACAAACGATAGAGGTCTTTGGCGTTAATGTAGAACATGCCGGGTACGTCATCTCTGAAATGGAAGGTGTCCCATTCATCTCCGACGAGTTTAGTTACTTTGAGCGCCGAATTTACAGCGTAGAGACCATTGTCCCCGGAAATGTAGGCAAGTGTTGCTGTGCCATTGGTCAGCTGATCCGCAACGTAATTCACATTGCTCAAATTCAGATTGGTCGTTTTGGTGACCTTGCTACCAGATACGGTTTTTGCGTACGCTTTTTTCGCTGCATCAATGATGACTGCCTTGTCTGTGCCAAGTGCACCTACTTCTCTGATGCTCTTGCTATGAAGCTGGAATGTCTTGCCTGAAGTCGTAAGGGCAAAAGCTTTACCTGTTGCGTAGTTATAATCCTTGTTGCTGTCTAGGCTAATTCCTTTGTTATACACGTAAAACGAGCTGCTCCAGCCACCGGAATATACTGCATTAACATCCAGCTTGGCTTTTGGATTCACAGCACTCGCCTTGCCTGTACTGTAGTTAACGGAGTACATGACCACCGCATTGGTGGAGTAGTACGTTTCATAAGGGTTGGTGTTAACCATCAGTTGCAGTTTGTTTTTGGCCGGGTTCATAAAATAACTGCTCTCCACCGCGCCTTCAGCAATCCGTTGTACCGTTCCGCTGCCATTTGTGGCTTTGGAGACGACCCAGGTATTGCCGTTAAGAAGCGCGTTGTAATAGACACGGCCCTTGATGACAGCGAGCAGCGGAAAATCTGTATCCGCTTTGTCCGCGATCTTTTTGACGGAAGATGGTTCACCATCACCACTCGCACGATAGATCGAACCTTTGGCATCCATGTAATAAATGAATCCGTTATCCGTATCGTAACGCAGAACGTCCGTTGCAAACGTCTCGGCGGTATCGCGCGATCCGTCATTCGGGACCCGAAGCAGTGTGGTGGACGTTTCGGATGAAGTGTAGTAGAGGTGAGAACCTGCTGCTACAAGGTCAACACCCTGAAAATCAAGCAAAACTTCTGTCGTATTGCTGCCATCCCCGGATACTTTGTACAATACACCATCCGAATCATAATACACGGTAGATTGATTGAGGGAGGCTGCCTGTACTGCAGTTCCTCCACCCAATATTGCTGCAGTGACCAGTGTAAACAACAGGAAGGTACTGATCTTGCGCTGCATGCCTGTAAACCATTTGCTCATAAATCCATCGACACCCTTCATCCATATGTATGTAGTTCATTCCTTAAGTTATATCGGTAAACAAGGGAAATAATGTTATATCTCCGCTGCCTGATGCTGGAAGCATGAAATTGAATTTCACATTACCCCATGCCAAGAATTGAATTTCGCATGATGCGGCCATTCCTTCTCCAAAGCGTTCACCGTGGGTCAGCTGCATGATAACATAGCGCTTAGATAGGGAGCTTAGTATTATAAATAATCAATCAAGTAATGGACTGTAGAAAAAGAGGAGCGGAACAACCATGAATATAGCAACCATTGGAACAGGATTTATTGTAGATGCCATATTATCGGCAATAGATGAAGTGGATGGAGTGAAATGTACCGCAATATACTCCCGGAAAAGGGAAACAGCAGAGCCGCTTGCGGACAAATATGGGGTACAAACGATCTACACGGATCTGAACGAACTCTACGTTGATCCAAAGGTGGACTTTATTTATATCGCATCACCTAATAGCATGCATTATGAGCAGGCCTATCAGGCACTTCAGCATGGCAAACATGTCGTCTGTGAGAAACCTTTCACATCAACGGCATTGGAAGCACAAACGCTCATCGAACTGGCCCGGGAAAAAAATCTGTTCCTGTTTGAGGCGATCTCCAACATCCATCTCCCTAACTACAACAAGGTGAAGGAGCAGCTGTCCAAACTGGGGAATATCCGGTTTATTCAATGCAATTACAGCCAGTATTCGAGTAAATACAATCAGCTGCTTGCCGGGGAAACGCCAAATGTATTTAACCCTGAATTCTCCGGTGGTGCGCTGATGGATATCAACATATACAACCTTCATTTTGTCATGAAAATGTTTGGCAGCCCGGATACCGTATCCTATACGGCCAACCGACACGCCAATGGAATTGATACATCAGGGGTTGTGGTTCTGAAATACCCCGAGTTTATTGCGGAGTGCGTAGGATGCAAGGATACCAGCAGCATGAATTTTGTCCTGATCCAGGGAGAGAAGGGATATATTCATGTCGTGGGAGGAGCCAACGGGTGCAGGGAAATCAAGGTCCAGATTGGACAGGAGCCACCGGAGATCATCAATGTGCAGACACAGTCAAACTGGCTTTATTATGAGTGGGAAGCCTTTAGGGATATCTATTCCAATCAGGATAATATGAGGTGTGATGAGCTGCTGAGCCACAGTCACTCTGTAATGAATGTATTGGCAGAAGCACGCAAGGATGCAGGGGTTGTGTTTACGGCTGATCAGGTTTAATATTTGTCACGAATACTGCTCATGTACAAGATATCGAAGATATAGAGTACAGAAACCATGGAGGACATCTTGGAAAGTCTCATTTGTTCATTGTAGCCATAGGTGAGCAGGGTTTCAGTAGCTAGTCTGGACAGGCCCGAATGGTTATTGCCCGTGACTGCAACGACGTTCATTTTTTTCTCGTTCAGAATTCTGGCGGCATCAATCATCGATTGATTCTCCCCGGTATAAGAGATGACAAAGGAAAGTGTGGATATGTTGGGGTTCATCGTGTTCAGATAATGCATATTCGGACTGTTGTGTGCAATGGCGGATATGCCGAGTTCATTCCACTTGGTGCAGGCTTGCTGTGCAAGATAGTAATTCATATTACTGCCATAGATATCAATCCGGCCGGATTCCTTCACCCAGTTTGCAATTCGCTGCATGACAGAAGTGTTCAGCAGACGGCGTGTTTCTTGCAATGCCTGATGATAAAGGTAAGGTACGGAATCCATTGCAGAACGCACATCATCCAATTCGGTGTAGGGATGATCCAGAGGTGTGATCGTGGCAGGAGCCCGCTGATAATCGAGGGCAAGCTTCAACTGGAAGTCTGGGTACCCTTGGGTACCCAGCTTTTTGCATAAACGAACAACGGTTGAAGAGCTTGTATACGTGGCTTGAGCCAGTTCATGAGCCGTGGATTCAAAAACGACTTCGGGATTGTTCAGAATGTAGTCCACAATATGCTTCTCCTGTGCCGTTAATTGCTGTGCATATTTCATTTTTTGAAGCAGACTGTGTTCCATCGTTATTTCCATTCCTCTCTGCGGTCATTCCCAAGTGCATGTCCTCCTATCATAACCCGTTGGTTTTGTTTTCTCAATCTGTCCACCATCTGAAAGACTTGTTCTTGCTGTCCCATAATCAGATCTGACTCTCGGCCAGCTGCTGGCGGCTGTTCCAGAGCGCAACCAGACGAAGCAAGACCAGGCTGATGAGTAGAAGTGCAGCTCCGATCAGAAGCAGCAATACGGGACTGATCAGCAACATTCCGCTTGCCTGACCGGCAATTAGTGCAAGCAGTGGAATAACGACAAGGCCTCCCAGCTGGTAAGCTTCCTGAAATCCACGAACCTTGGCCGAGATCAGCACATTGAGCAGGATGACCATAAGACTGCAGGACGGAACCACCCACAGCACGAGAATGATCCAATTCCAGTTGGGGAACATGATGGCTCCGAACATGGGGTACATCAGAATATTGGCAATGACCCCATAGATGAGAAAGGTAATCCAGGACAGCATAATGGAAGGAATCAGAGCAGCCAGTACTTTGCCTTTGAACAGCGTATCCATGCTGATCGGTGTGAACAGAAGGCCTTCAAGCGTCTTACGTTCCTTCTCGCCTGCGAAGCTGTTCGCAGTAAGAATACTGGAGGCCATCACTGGAATAATCAGAAACAGTGGTGCGAACATATATAAGGCCAGATAATAGATAATTCGATGGTTGTCTGTTGGCATAGAGGCCAGTTCCGGAATCTGTCCCGAGCTGCTTAATAGATCAAGACTGTCGAGCAGGAACCCGAGATTGCCAATGGAACGGATTTCGACTCTGGAGGCCATCCATATGAGTAAGGCGGGCATGATAACCCCGACTATAAGCGGAACGATCAACATGGGAAGCCATAGCTGAATGCTGGCTGTGATGGCCCGGATATCTTTGCGAACAAGTGCCTTTATAGCTTGATGATTATTCATAATGGTGTGCCTCCCTGATGGCAAAATAGATGCTTTCCAGATCACTGCCGATCATGCGAGCCTGATAGACTTGTCCCTTCGTGGTTAATTGTCTGAGCAGCATGGGGATTTCCTCACGGGACTGGAGCTGGAATATGGCTTTGTCCGTGGAGATGATCTCCGGATTAAATTCAGATGCCGCACTCCATCCATCAGTCAAGACGGCCTCTATCTCAAGCCGTGGCGCAGTAAGATAACGATTCACGATCTCCTGCTCCGAACCTTCCTCAACCTTGCGTCCCTTTTCCATAAAAATATATCGATCACATACGGCTGAGAGTTGGGACAGGACGTGCGAGGAGACCAGAATGGTCATCTTTTCCTCTTGGTTCAACCGGCGAATGATACGGAGTACCATCTGAATCCCGTCAGGGTCCAGACCATTGGTCGGTTCATCCAGAAATAGAATGGACGGGCGATGAAGCAGAACTCTGGCAAGGCCAAGCCGTTTCTTCATGCCTGTGCTGTAGGTGCCCACTTTGCGGTGCTGGTACTCCTGTAGTTCGAACAGCTCTGCAAGCTCGTCAATTCGTGCGGTATGCTGCTGTACACCAAAAGCCTCTGCGAAGAACATGAGATTGTCACGTCCGCTCATATTCTCATACAGTCCACTCTGTTCCGTGAGTGTGCCGCACATGGCCAGCACCTTCTCCGCATGGGTGGAGGGATCCAATCCGTTAATCGTTACGGATCCGCTTGTAGCCCCAAGGACACCGTTCATAATGCGGATCAGTGTGGTTTTGCCCGAGCCGTTGGGGCCAATTAACCCGGTAACACTGCCTTGTTCAATCGTGAAGCTGACATCACGCAGGGCCTGATGCTCCTTGAATTGTTTGGATATGCTGCGAACTTCAATCATATGCTTTCACCATCCGTTCTGAATTTGAAGATGATACGTTTAGCTGGACAAAATCGTTCAAATGGATTGCAAAAAAAATATGATTCCGTCAAAAGTCCCACGGGAAAAAATTCATTTCCACCCTAAAGTCCGGGAAAATCGGGTCTCAGGTGTGTTTTCTCATTCTCTTGTTCATTGTATTGTGGTTAAAAGGATGCAATATTCCGTTTCATTGCCATCGATAATGAGGTAATGAGAAGGAAGGCCTTATACATATGATGTAAGCCTGAATATTCATCTAACGCCGGTCTTGGTTACCACCAGGGCCGGCTTGGCGTGGTCGTTTGGCATGTTGTGATATGAAATGCCGATGTCATAGAATTACATATCTGATAATTTATAATTCGTCTAACACATTGTACGTACACATATGAAGCCTTCTGAAATAATGCAAAATGCTGATATGAAGTCGAAGTTTCGGTGTGTTGGACCAGAGGAAGGTGAGCAAAATGGCAGCATCTAATGAGTATCGTTTTCAGGTCAACCTGAGTGGCATGATTCAGATCTTATCGAACCATCTCTACAGCAGTCCCAAAGTTTTCTTGCGTGAGCTGATGCAGAACGCGACCGATGCCATTACAGCACGAAGCGAGGCAGAGCCCGGGTTTCAGGGTGAAGTGCGCGTTGAGCTGACAGGCACGGGTGAGCAGTTAACGATGATGGTGGAGGATAATGGCATCGGATTAACCGAAGCGGATATTCACGAATTCTTGGCCATGATCGGACAATCCTCGAAGCGTGGACAGCAAGCCCTGCTGGATGGAGAGACTTCTTTTATTGGACGATTCGGAATCGGGCTGTTGTCCTGTTTCATGGTGAGCAATGAGATTGTCATGCTGACCCAATCCGCGAAGGGCGGACCTTCGATGGAATGGCGCGGCAAGCCCGATGGAACCTATACCATTCGGCAGCTGGAGACCCAGTTATCCCCGGGGACCAAAGTGTATTTGCGTTGTACACCGGATGCCGCCCATTATTTTGAACCGGAATATGTGAAGGAAGCTCTGTTCTACTACGGAGCCTTGTTACCTTATCCCGTGACGCTGCAGAGCGGAGGTGTACAGGACATTGTCAATGCCGAGTCGCCTGTGTGGCTCACACATCCGGAGCTTGCCAAAGGTCGCAAAGCGGAGGTGCTTGCGTTTGGTGGGCGCCTGCTTGGGGAGACATTTGAAGATTTCATCCCATTGACGACAGCCTCAGGTCGTACCGGAGGAATTGCATTTGTCCTTCCACACGCCGTGAATCTGAATGCCAAGCGTTCCCACCGGGTATATCTGAAGCGGATGCTGATCTCGGAGAAAGCAGAGAATATTTTGCCGGATTGGGCTTTCTTTGTGAAGTGTCTGATCTGGACCGATGAGCTTCAACCGACGGCTTCGCGTGAACATTTTTATGAAAATGAACAGCTGGAAGAAGTACGTTCCGAACTTGGTGACGCACTTCGTCAAGGACTGTCCGACATGGCAGAGAATCAGACGGAACGTCTGAAGAAGCTCATACGCCTGCATGCACTCTCCATGAAAGCACTGGCTGTGCAGGATCAGGGTTTTTACGCGATGATATATCGCTGGCTGCCATTTGAAAGTACCCGGGGCCACCGGGAACTTGGAGAGTTAATGGATGAAGGAGAAACATTATACTTCACGACTACGGTCGATGAGTATCGTCAGATTCATCATGTCGCTTCTGCACAGTCCCTGCTCGTTATTAATGGCGGGTATATCTATGACAACGAATTAATGGCGACCTTGCCGCTTGCGGTACAGGGTGTGCATACAGAGCGACTTCAGCCGGATCAGGTTTCGCTTAGCTTCACCGATGTTCCTCCAGCCGAGCGCAATGATTATTATGATGCGCTGCGTCTGGCCGATTCTGCACTTCAACGCTTTCGCTGCCGTGCCGAGGTAAAAGGATTCAAACCGAAAGATCTGCCCGTACTGTTCACGCTATCACAGGAATCTTCTACGCTTCGTGCATTGGAAAAAGCGAGTGAGGAGAGTACAGAACTGTTCTCTTCCGTACTTGGCTCATTATCCGCTGGTATCAGTTCTGCTGGCTACTCAACCTTGTATCTGAATGTGAATAATCCAATCATTCAGCGCGTGTTAACGACGCCGGATCCCCAAATGACGCCGATTGCTATTGAAATGCTTTATGTGAATGCGCTGATGATGGGGCACTATGCCATGAACCGGCAGGAGCTTGAGGTGCTGAATCAGGGCATCGTTCGTTTTATTGATTGGGGTTTACGCGCTAATACGGATCGTAAGGGGGATGCTTGATGAATACAGAGATGGATTTTGAGGATTTGATGGATGAGGCCTATGGCTTGCCTAATGGAACAGCGAAGCTGGGCATGCTTGAAGAAGCAGCCAGAGTGGCTGACGTAAATGGCATGGAGGAAGAGGCATACGAAGCACGGTCCGAGATTGTAGAAACAGCCACATTCTGCGGATATCCGATGAAAGCTCTGATTGCCTTTTCCTGGCAGCTCGGCAAGTTTGATCAGCAGCCTGAACGATATGACGAAGAGACATTAATGTGGTCGTACAAATGGATCTTGGGCGAACTCTCGAGTTTCCCTGAGGTCTCTCGCGATAAGATGATGGAGCTGCTGGAAGACTTCGGACGACGTTTCAAATCCTTTGGTTACAGTGAGCGTTCATACTGGTATTACCGTTTCCGCATATTCATGGATCTTGGCGATCTGGAGGAAGCAGGAAACAGTTATGCCAAGTTCAGAACGATGGACCGTGACTTTATGAGTGATTGTGAAGCCTGTGAACAGGATGAAATCATGCGTTACTGGATTCTTGTGGGAGATGACGAGAAGGTCCTGGAAGAGGCCAAGCCGATCTTGAAGGGACGTATGAGCTGCGCTGAGATTCCGCACCTGACGTTATCCGAAGTCCTGATGCCGCTATATCGGCTTGGACGGATTGAAGAAGCGGACAAGCATCAGCAGAAGGGTTACCGGATGATCAAGGGCCAAAATGATTTTGTGCAGAGCTTTGCGGAGCAGATGGATTATTTGGCACGAACCAACCCGTCGAAGGGAATCGATGTGTTGGAAGAAACGCTGGTAATGGCCTTCGATCATGAGGATCCTTTTGCCAAAATGATGTTCTACGCCAGAGCAGCCCAGCTGCTTCGCCGCTGGGCGGACGAATCACCAGGATACCGATTGCGGCTCCCTGCTTCATTCCCGTATGAAGGAGACCCTGGAGACTTGCTTGCATTGGCTGATTATTTTGCGGAATATGCTAAGGCGGCTGCAGAGAAATACGATCAACGGAATGGCAATCATCATGTTTCTACGTTGCTTGCCGGAGTATAACCGGACACAATAAGAAAACAGGCTTGTTCAACGAAGGTATGAACCTTCCGAACAAGCCTGTTTGACGTCTCTAGAGATGCGTTACACTTTGGTCATTTAAGGTGTTTCAGTATTGGCAGATGATGGCTGCTCCTCAACAGCTTCACTAGCATTGGAGGTTTCCGATTTAGGCTGCTTAGCCATAAGTTCAGCCACAATCATATCCGTTGGCTGAGTAAACAATTGATACATGATGGCAGCCTCTTCTTGGCGAATAAGCGGTTTGCGAGCGAGGACATCGACAGATCCATCCTCGAGTACTTTCACTTCCGGACCATGGATTCCGAGCTTAACCATCATCTGGATTGCAGGTACAGCCCACTTATCCGCTTGGCCTGCAAGCTTCACATCCTGGAACAGCTCATTCGGATACTGCAGCTGCAGTGATCTCCAGATCATGACCATTGCTTCCTGGCGAGTAATGACTTGATCCGGCTTGAACTGTTCCGAATCCGCACCTGTGATCATGCCGGACTCGTAGCCGAGCTGAATGTAGCCAGCTGCAGAGTGACTGGCCCAATCGCTATCAGCGGGCGGTGTTGTTTTACTTGGTTTGAGTCCGCTCATTTTCAGTACATCTTCAATGAATTCAGCACGTGTAACGGCCGACTTGGGCTGAAATGCTTCGGTTGCATCATTGTCATAGTGACCGAGCGACTGTAATCCATAGATGGCCTTGGCATAAGGGCTCTCCGGACGAACATCCCGGAATCCCTGAGGCTGCTGCCCTTTTTTCTCATATCCAAGTGGATTGAGGTAGGGTTCTTTCATATAGATCGTTCCATCTGCTTGTTCCTTAAAGGCTGTAAATTGACCCGTTAACTCATCCTTGAACAGATTCTCATCAACCTGGATCAGGGTACGTGGGCCCAGGAAGGCATCTGAAATGCTCAATTTCCCGGGTTCCGTGCCCCCGTTTTGGAGAGAACTGACAATTGTGCTAAGTCTTAAGTCAGCATATAGCCCGGCGAAGCGCTGCAGTTCATTGGTGGATTGGGGCGTAAAACCCTTGAATTCGACCGGTTCCGCATATTGCGGGAAGAAGGTCTGAATGAAAGCCGGGTAGAACAGATTACGAAGAGCACCCGCTTGGTTGTACGTAAGGAAGACGCCTGTATTTTGCTCCGGAATAAGGAAGAGATAAGAGCTGAAACCGATCAGGTCGCCTGCCTTGGTAATAATCTCGGGACTGCTGCCCGCACCAGGCAGCTGAAATGCTGCTTCAAATCCATACGTAGTGTCCGGGAGTGTCGGATGAATGGAAGAGCGATATTGCTCCATGCTTTTTACGGTGGATTCCTTCAGAATACGCTCATTGTCCTTCACACCATCATTCAGGAAAGCGATCATGAAGTTCCCGATGTCCTCAGCTGTGGACAACATGCCTCCTTGAGGCATCGGAGTTGGAGCGATGGTGTACAGATCGAGCGGGTTATGTACCGCATCATACGCTGTCGCGAGCTGATCCTTGAACTTGTCGTTCAGCACGAAACTGCTGTTAGCCATACCAAGTGGTTTAAAAATATGCTGCTGCATGTAAGCCTCAAACGGTTCGCCGCTGACATTCTCCACAATCATGCCAAGCAGCAGGAATGAGAAGTTGTCGTACATGTAGGCACTGCCTGGTTCTCTGATGACAGGAGGCATGTGCTGCTGTGCATATTCCTCCATGGAGACGGTTTTGTTGAAGTCGGCGTGAATATCTTCCTGCTGCGGATCGCGAATCTCGAATCCAGTGGTGTGTGTAAGCAGGTTTTCCACAGTGACGGGTTTGTCAAAAGGGTTATCAAACTCAAGTCCCTTCACATACGTTTGAAAGTCCGCTTGCAGATCAACCTTGCCCTGCTCCACCAATTGCATGACGGCTGCAGCCGTAAATGTTTTGGAGACAGAGGCTACGCGGAAAGCCGTGCTCTTCGGATCGACGGGCGTTTTGCTCTCCTGATCGGCATAGCCGTAGCCTTTCTCTGCCAGGACTTTGCCATCCTTGACAACAACAACGGAAGCACCGACATATTGTGCCTTAGCTTCAGCTGAATCAAAAAACGTATCCAGAAATGATGTTACTGATTCGGTGGTCAGTGCTTGGGCTTGTTCCTTTTCATTGACCTGAATGGATGGGGTTTCCGCATGAACCGCTGGTGCCCAGAGACTTAACGAAAGGACGAAAGCCATAAATGCTCCCGTTAGCGAGGTGGATCTGAAGCGGCTCCTTCGATTGAATAAATGCATGTAAACACTCCCTTGCGCAAATTTTGGCAATAAAGCCTGTTCACTGTGTATTACTCCCAATTGGTGCGATAGGTTTCACGATAGTTAGATTACGAAATTTGAAAGGTTTTCTACCAATGATGAGCTTATGAAGCATCCGCACATCGCTGGGACTCGCTCGGTTCGGCTGAAGGCCTGAGCGATTGACGGAAAAATACGAGTGCAGAGACGCCGATGAGGACATACAGGCCGGCCATGGCGTATGAAGGCAGCACAGCTCCAATCGTCAGCCCTAAACTGCCGAGCAGGGCAGCGACATTATAACTCATACCATCTGCGGCCATGTATGCCGCACGATCCGAATCGGGAATCATCCCGGCAAGAAGCACCTGACGTACTGGAGAGTACATCAATTCGCCAATCGTCAGCAGGACAGCAGACCCGATGAGGAGGAATGCCCAGTTGCTGAATGCAAGTACGGTGAACCCGGCGGTGTAGAGGCACATGCCTACCGTCATGATGGATCTGGATTGAAACCGTGCCATCCATTTGGAGAATGGAATAGCGACCAAGGCAACCAGTACCGTGTTGATCGCCAGGATTAGGCTGAACATCTGCAGCCCCGAAATGTTCCAATGAAATAGCTGTGCACTGAACTCGCTTTTCAGACGGACAGCGATGTATTTATCCAGTTGGAATTCGAGAGAGACGGCCAGAACCGTGGCAGTGAAAAAGACCATGAACTTTTTGTCCCGGAGTACACCTCCATAGGTTTTCAGCATGTTTTTCCTGACAGGAGCCACGGTCTGAGCAGAGCCCGTTCTTTCTGTTCTTTCCATGGTTTCCTGAATGAAAAACAATAGAATGAATAAGGTTACCAGGCTCTCCACGCACACCAGACTGAACAGGATGAATCGGAAAGAGTCGAATAACAACCCGCCCATCAACGCGCCAAACGTAATGGCTACATTGGTCGTCCAATACTGTAATCCGTATACATAATGTCGTTCCTGTTCACTGCTAACGTCCACGATCATCGCACCCGCGATCGGGATGGTAATGCCCGAGCTTAGACTGCTAAGAAAAAACATGATGCAAGTCAGTTCTACCGAGTCCAGCCAGGGCGAATTCGCCGCAGCCAGCCAGAACAAGGCGAACACTTGCACACATTGAGCGGTAACCATCATTTTTTTACGACCAATCCGGTCAGACCAGTATCCTGCGCCCAAGCCAGCGATCATGGAGGAGACAATGTTAACCGTCAGCAGCAAACCGGCCCAACCATCTCCCATCTGGACGCTCAGATAGATCGCCATGAACGGAATGATTGATTTCTGAGTCAAGTCTGTAAAAAAATCAGTGATAATACGAATTTTAATGTTGCGGTGCAAATCGGCATATTTCATCGGTTGCATTTCTTCCTTCCCGCTTTGTCATGTGGATGTTACTGAGTATAATGGAGAAAAACCTGAAGAAAAACTGTAGAAGCGAATGAATGGATTTCGTATTTTAGCAGGATGAGAAGGGCAGGGAATGTCATGGAAGCAGCTGACCATTATATTCAATTGCGTACGGCATTTCCGCACGTTCATGACGATGAAGAATGGCAAACGACGATTGGAGAGCTGGCGCAGCATTTGTGCTGCACGATGCGCAACATGAATTTAATCATGAACAAGTTCATGGATAACAACTGGATTCGGTGGAGCCCGAAGCGTGGCAGAGGCAAAAAGTCCGTGCTTATTTTTCATGCACCGCTAGTTGATGTAGCCCGTGAGCGTTTTGATCGCCTCCTGCAGGGCAACAGGCTGGAAGAGGCCTATGAGTTGGCTGCGAGTCTTCCGTTTTCGTTACGGGAAATGTTAATGCATGGTTTGCAGGATCCGTTTGGTCTACGTTCAGACCAGAGTGCCAAGGGAAGGATAGATACGCTGCGGATACCACAAAACTTTCCGTTTGAGACATTGGACCCGACCCAGGCTGCCATGTGGGGAGAAGTGGGCATTGTGGCAGAGGTATTCGATCGCCTGGTCCGTTATAATGCTGAGCGTCGCAGCTGTGAGCCGAGTCTTGCCGTGGCATGGGAGAGTAATCCTGAAGGGACGGAATGGACATTTTATCTGCACAAAGGTGTTCTATTCCATCATGGAAAAATACTGGATGCAGTGGATGTGAAGTTCACATTTGAACGAATTATTGAGGATATCAATAATCCCTGCCGTCCGCTATTTGGTACCATTGCGAAGATCGAGACATTTGATGAGCTGACGGTACGTTTTACCTTATATAGCCCGAACTTCATGTTCCCGGATCTGATGAGCAGCATGTGTGCATCGATTTTGCCGCGGGATGTTGAACCTGACCGGATGCATCCGGTTGGGACAGGACCTTATCGTTTAACGAGGAATCACCCCAGACTGTTGGTGCTGGACGTATTTCCTTCCTATTTCAGAGGGCGTGCCTACATTGATCGGGTTGAGGTGTGGCAGCTCCCGCAGTCCGAACTCGTAGAGTCGGTGATCAAGCAGGATTTGTTTTCGGATGGACCGCCTCATGCGGTACAGCATGAAGTTCAGGGCGGAGTGTATATGACGTTTAATATGCGAAAAGAAGGCCCGCAGCAGGATCTGTATTTCCGCCGGGCTGTGCAGCAGCTGCTGAATCAGCAGGAGTTGATCCATGCGTTCCCGGGTACATCTACTCAGCCTGCATACAGTCTGGTTCGGGATAATTGCGGGGAAACAACGGGGGGAGGGACTCGAAGAAGCTCCTCTATACGAGAGAAACGGACAGGAGTGTTGGAATCCACTAGGGAACCCTCAGTGGCCCAAGCGGAAGAACTGCTTAAGCGAAGCTGCTATGCGGGGCAGACGCTGCGGTTATGGGTGGAGGATGGGAAGAAAATGGAGACAGACATGCTCTGGTTCGTGCAGCGCTGTGAACGGATTGGAGTGCATATCGATATCGTTCCAGGTGACCCTGTTCGTGCGGTGTACCATGATGAATTCAGCTCATGTGATCTCGTGTACACCGGGGAAGTGTTCGATGATCATATCATGCTGAGCCTGGTCACCATGTTTACTTTTCAGAATACCTTGTTTCTGGTTGCCATGGATGATGATCGGAAGAGGGAATTGGACAAGGAATGCAGGCGCATCGTGGGAATTCGCGATGGAGGAGAACGACTGGCAGCGCTGCTGGGCGTGGAGGCGAAACTTATTGAAGAGGCATTGCTGCTTCCCGCCTATAGTTTCAGAGAGGAGCATGCCCATCATGCCTCCCTTCGTGATTACAATGTGGTGGGGTATGGGATGCCCGATCTGCGACGTTTATGGGTAAAACGCAAACCAGACGCTGATCATAAGGAAGCGAGCTATCCGGCTTACATCCCGCTGTGGTAAGTAAGACACAGGCGGGATGAGCCTTGTAGTGGGCAGTTAATCTAGCTTTTCTTGATGAACTCGATAGGTTTCGTACCTGGTTCCATCAGAAACGGAATGGAAATGGAATGAGCGTTATTTTCTTGATCAACTTGGAAAGTAAACGTGATTTTGAGTCCAAATAAAACTAGCAGGACGGAAAAGGTGTCATTTCCCGTGTATTCCATGGGCATATCAATTTCGTTGAATATCGCTTGTAAGCCGTCATCTTTCAGTTGAATGGACAATTCTCCGTAACCGGCATGATAATAGATACCTGCGTAGGTAGTTACAGGTCGGTCAAGGGAGACGACGTTTGCATTATCCGTTTTTTCCTCTGTATCGGCCACGGGTACTGCTGCGGGGTCTAGCGCTTCTGGCGTATCCGGAACTGCAGATTCCGCTGATTCGCCGCCACTCATTAACTTGGCCATCTTCTCGCTCCAATCCACAGGTTCCATTCCAAGCAATCGGTCTATGATGTTAAATGTAACGGTATAAGGGATAATGCTTCCATGGGTATTGCAGAGTACTACGATCCCGATCTCTTCCTCTGGCAAAAAGGCAACCTGTGAACTAAAACCATCAATGGCGCCCCCATGATGAATCAACGAATGTCCACGGTAAGGTTCGATGATCCAGCCCAGTCCGTACGTGCTGATAGGCATCTCTGGACCATGAAACGGAGAATCACATGGCATTTGCGGACTGTGCAATACTTCCATTTGTTCCTTGGAGACGAGTTGCTGTCCATCATACTGTCCCTGATTCAATTGCAATCGCAGCCAGGCGATCATGTCTTCCAGATTGCTGTTAATGGAGCCTGCCGGGCCAACAGCATCGATGTTTCGATAAGGAATTCGTACATTCTCGTCGTCTTTTTCCATATACGGAACGGCATAATCAGGCTGGGTTTGCATTTCCTCCACAGAGAACAGACTGGATGTCATCCCCAATGGCTTAAACAGGTGATCCTGAACGAGCTTCTCCCAGGTAGTCTCCTTTAAGTTCCCGACCAGATATCCCGCAGTCATGTACATCAGGTTTTGATATTGCCACTTATTCCTGAAATCCTCATTTGGTTCAAGATACTGTAGAGCGTTTACGAGTTGCTCTCTGGTCCGTTCAGAGTTGTACCATACCATCTCATGCCTGGGTAGTCCCGAGCGGTGACATAACATATCACGAATGGTCAGGCGTTCCGTAGCTACAGGATCGAACATTTTAAATTCTTCCATATACGTTTTTACGGGCATATCCCATTTCAGCAGGTCTTGATCAACTAACATGGCAGCCGTTGTTGCCGTAAAAGCTTTCGTACTTGATCCGATGGCAAAGAGGGTGCTTGGAGTCACTTCGAGTTTGGATTCCAGGTCGCGATACCCGTAGCCCTTTTGCCAAATGACCTCGTTCTTGTGAATAACAGCGACAGCTGCTCCAACACCCTTCCAGGTTTGCAGCTGTCCGGCTACAAATTCATCCAATCCGTCCAGTAATGAGCGATGTTTGGTTGTAGTCATTATTATCCCTCCAATGTAAATATAAAGTGAGATCAAACCAAGAAAACAAAACTCGTATGTAGTTGTCATGCATGAGGTGTTCATTATCAACTATGCCTTTTTTGGATAAAGTTAACATCCGACCCGAGACTGATTTACCTGTCAGCGCTTGTCCTAACAAGGGAACAGAAAGCTTGTCAAACCAGTCCGCATAAATCGAACAAGTCCCTCATAGACATGTACTAATCAAGTAGGGGTTCTGCAGTACGCACAATCCTGAAGTGAAAACATGTGCTAAAGGGGATGATGTCATGCGCCGAATATCATGGATGCTTGCCATGGTATTGGTCTTATCGGCCTTACTTGCCGCCTGCGGGAAGAAGGATGCGGCAGCCGTGGTCAAAGATCTGAACGAAGTCGTAGGAGAGATGGAGAGTTACCAGGGAGCAGGCGTCATGACGCTGCATACCGGAGATACGCCGCAGCAGTATAAGGTCGAGGTATGGCATCAGAAGCCTTCATATTACCGAATCGCGCTTACCAATGCCAAAAAGGATGTCACCCAGATTGTACTCCGGAACGATGAGGGCGTATTCGTCCTGACGCCAAGCCAGAATAAAAGCTTCCGGTTCCAAAGCAACTGGCCGGATAATCAGGGTCAAGTTTATCTCTATGAGACATTGATCCGCAGCATTACGGGCGATACGACACGTCAGTTCGCAGATGAGAAGGAAAGCTACGTATTCGATGTAGCTGCCAATTATAATACGCATGCACTGGTCAGACAGAAAATCTGGCTGAACAAAAGTGATTATGCTCCCAAACAGGTGGAGGTATCAGACTCCAATGCAAACGTGGTCGTTGACGTGAAATTTGACAGCTTCAAATTCGGTGCAGAATTCGGCAAGGATGCATTCGATATGCAGCGCAACATGACAGCAGGGACAGACGGAAACAGCGGAACGGATACAGGTACGAATCCGGCCGAACAGGCAGGAGAGAGTGGCTCCAAGGAGCCGGCAAGCTCCGAGACTGCCCCTGGTCAAGAACCGACAACAGGCTCTGCAGAAGGAGTCAGTGATGGACAAACCGGTGTGAGCGAGAATCCGGAACAGCAAGAAGCTCAGGATCCGGCGAGTGTTGAACCAGGCACAGAGGAGCCTACCATGACCGAACCGGAAGGAGCCGGCAGTTTTGGAGTGATCGAACCGACTTACGCTCCGGAAGGCGTCAAGCTGAAGGATGATCAAATTGTGGAGGAATCCGGCGATTACTCGGTCATGCTCCGCTACGAAGGAACATATAACTATACGATTTTCGAAGCCAGACCGCAGGACAGAGCCGTATCACTCGCGCCATCTCGCGTTGTGGATCTCGGATTCACATTGGGCATGATTAGTGGAGACGCTTTACAAACGTTAACATGGATGACCGATGGAATTGAATACAGAATCACGAGTGCAGATCTGCCGGAGAGTGAAATGGTCCAAATTGCAACATCCATGCAGGAGCAGTCAGGTAAATGATGTAAAAGGTATAGTCGCTAGGGCATTAGGAATGCTAAGGAGCATCGGGGACTTGTTCTCCGGTGCTTTTTGATGTACACAGTTAGGTTGGCGCAGCATATTATGGAGAGTAAAAACAGGACGTTTCGTAATAGGTATTGCTTGAGAAGTGAGCAGTGAAATGGGCAGGTTGAACCAATAAATACAAAACACGCTTATATGCGGGATGAACCGGGTAAGTAATCGGTATAGGCAGATAGAGATGGCGTGAAGCTGCATGTAGTGACTCATGCCAGTATCGCTTATCAGCCTGTTTCTTCATCCGCTTCCGGCCTCGAATTATGCTGGGCACGCTTTTGGAGTCACTGTTCTTCTGCTCATTTGACAGTCACATGCTTGAGCATTACGATGGAGTCTGATATGTGAGCCGGATTAAGATGACTAGAGAAGGTGACAGAACGTGCAAGGACAATATCGGCCGACCCAAGTGGAAATCAACTTGGATCATTTGAGTAGCAACGTAGACGCTTTCCGCTCAGCCCTGCCGCAAGGCATGAAGTTTCTAGCTTGTGTCAAGGCGAACGCTTATGGACATGGAGCTGTGGAGACGGCCAGAGAATTGGAACGAATCGGAGTGGATTATCTGAGTGTCGCTTTTCTGGACGAAGCGCTTGAACTGCGACAAAACGGAATCAAGGCTCCGATTTTGGTATTGGGTTATACACCGCCTGAAGGCATTGCTGTGGCCAGAGAACATGATGTGACCATAACCCTGTTCAGCAGGGAAGTGCTTGAAGCCATTCGTGATCTGGATACAGGATCGTCCCGGAAACAACTGAAGGTTCATATCAAAATTGACAGTGGTATGGGTCGCCTGGGGCTGCTGCCCGGTGATGAAGCTCTTGCTTTCATACAGCAAGCAGCATCAATGGATCAGATCCTGCTCGAAGGTATGTTTACCCATTATGCCAAGGCGGATGAAGAAGATAAGACCTATACACTGGAGCAGTATCGACGGTTTCGAAGCGTGGTTGAAGCGCTGCGGGATCAGGGATGTGTCATCCCGATTATACATACGGCGAACAGTGCCGCTGCCATTGATACACCGGAATTATCCTATAACATGGTTCGAGTGGGTATCAGTCTGTATGGGCTGTACCCTTCAGCCGAGGTGAATCATCAGGTAGTGAAACTGGTCCCGGTATTGACACTGAAGACGAAGGCGGTTCTGGTCAAGACGCTGCCGCCTCATTGGGGCGTCAGCTACGGAACCCGTTATGTGACACAAGGGAACGAACGAATTGCGACCCTGCCTATCGGCTATGCAGACGGATATTCAAGAATGCTGACAGGTAAAGCTCAAGTGCTTGTACGTGGCCGCCGCGTTCCCGTCGTCGGTACGATCTGCATGGATCAGTGTATGGTGTCGCTGCAATCTTTCGCTGAGGAGGCGGAAGAAATTCAAGCCGGCGAAGAGGTTGTCCTCATCGGTCATCAATCTGATGGTGTCATTACCGCAGATGAAGTGGCCTCTCAGCTTGGTACGATTGCCTATGAGGTGATCTGCATGATGGCTCACCGGATTCCGCGAATCTATTTCCGGAACGGTATGGAAGTCGCCAAGATCAATCCTCTTTTGACATCCTGACAAGTCAACTGGACGCTATTACCAATAAACTTTTTTTCGGAACAGAAGGAAAACTGTCGGAGCATCTCGAATGTTGTTATATTGACGAGGATGAAAAATCCTGAAAAGAGATGTTTGGTCTGTACGAATATTGCCCCCCATGTTTATAATGGAGTACAGCATACTTGATATACTCGGGGCATATATATTCCTTTGTATAAAAGTTCTGGAAAAACGTAATACTGGTTCACAATGGCGAAAGGTTTGTGGGGGTGGAAGATAGGTGGCCAACTTGCAGAACACCAAGCGGATTATGATCAGTTTGCCTGATCATCTCCTGCAGGAAGTGGATGGCATCGTAGCGCTGGAGAATTCCAACCGCAGCGAATTGATTAGGCAGGCCATGAAGCTGTATTTGACCGAACGGAAGAAGCGTTACATCCGTGAGTCCATGCAGCGCGGGTACATGGAGATGGCAAAAATTAATCTGACCATGGCATCCGAGGCCTTTCACGCGGAGGAAGATGCGGACAGCACTCTGGACCGCTTAGTTAGCGGGGTGTAGACATTGATCGTAAAACGCGGTGACGTTTTTTTTGCGGATCTTTCTCCCGTTGTCGGTTCCGAACAAGGTGGAGTCAGGCCGGTGCTGGTCATCCAGAATGACATCGGCAACCGGTTCAGTCCAACGTGTATCGTGGCGGCTATTACCGCCCAGATTCAGAAGGCAAAGCTGCCGACGCATGTCGAGATTGATGCTGCGGCTCATGGCTTTGACCGGGACTCTGTCATTTTGCTCGAACAAATACGGACGATTGACAAACAAAGACTGACTGACAAGATTACCCATCTGGACGAGGAGACCATGAAATTGGTCAATGAGGCGTTACAGATCAGTCTGGGTTTGATCGATTTTTAAGTTGCAAGGCAGTCTGTTTGGGCTGCCAGCAATCCGTCCGCTGCGGGATGTTCCTTGCGGGGAACACACAATTACAGACAACAGATCAGAGGAGCGTATCGCGGCCCAAGGGCAGCGGTACGCTCTTTTGATTAAACTAAAATGAAAGCGTAGAACATTGGCGTGCTTTTCGCTATAATGGAACCTGAGAAACCGTTTACGCCAAAGACGTATATAGAGGTGGAGGAGACGTATGAGCATTTATATCAATCAGGAGAAACTACAATTTCATTTACAAACCCGCAAGGCAAGTTATGTATTCCAGGTGCTTCCTTCGGGATATTTGGTACATCTGTATTATGGCAAAAAATTGCGCGACACGGATCTGAGCTGGCTGCATGTTCGGACCGAGCGTGCTTCCTTCAGCCCGAATCCGGTACCGGAGGATCGGACGATTTCATTCGATACACTTCCGCTGGAACTGCCAGTCTATGGAACAAGTGATTTCCGTAACCCGGCAGTCCAGCTTCAACTTGAGAATGGTTCAAGCGTCTCGGAATTCACGTATATCGGCCATCGGTTGGAGAAAGGGAAACCTGCTCTTCAGGGATTGCCGGCGACCTATGTGGAATCTGCAGATGAAGCTGATACACTTGTAATCGAGATGGAAGATCGCGTGGCAGGAGTTCGCATCGAGCTCTCCTATACAGCTTATTCTTCCTTCAACGCTATTACGCGGTCCATGCGTATCATAAATGAGAGCGCTACCTCGGTGAATGTGGCTCGTGCCCTAAGCACATCCGTAGATTTCCCACATGCCGATTATGAGCTGCTGCAGCTGTCGGGTGCATGGACGCGGGAACGCGATATTGTTCGTCGCCCTCTAGCTTCCGGTTTGCAAGGCGTCGAGAGCCGCCGTGGTTCAAGCAGCCATCAACAAAACCCGTTTATCGCATTGATGACGCCAGGTACGGATGAAGATCAGGGAGAAGTATACGGCTTCAGTCTCGTATACAGCGGAAGTTTTACAGCGCAAGCGGAAGTGGATCAGTTCCACACCACGCGTGTATCACTCGGCATTAACCCGTTTGAGTTCAGCTGGAAGCTGGAATCCGGAGAAGCTTTCCAAACGCCTGAAACGGTCATGGTATATTCTGATGCAGGACTTGACGGCATGTCCCAGTCTTATCACGAACTTTATCGCGAACGGCTTGCACGCGGCAAATTCCGCAATACAGAGCGCCCGGTATTGGTTAACAACTGGGAAGCAACGTATTTTGGTTTTAATGCGGACAAGATTGAACAGATTGCGCGTGCAGGACAGAAGCTCGGTATTGAGCTGTTTGTACTCGATGACGGCTGGTTCGGACATCGCGACAGCGACAACTCCTCGCTGGGAGACTGGATTGTGGACAAGAACAAGCTGCCTCAAGGTCTGGAGGATCTGGCGAGCCGGGTAACCGGATTGGACATGCAGTTTGGACTGTGGTTCGAGCCTGAGATGATCTCGCCGGACAGTGAATTGTATCGCAAGCACCCGGACTGGTGCCTGCATGTGCCTGATCGTCGCCGGACAGAGGGCAGACAGCAATTGGTGCTGGATTTCTCCCGTCAGGACGTCCGGGATGAAATCGTACGCATGCTGAGCGATGTGCTGGGATCTGCACCGATTTCTTATGTGAAGTGGGATATGAACCGGAATATGACGGAGGTGGGCTCTGCGCTTCTGCCTGCGGATAGACAGCGTGAGACAGCTCACCGCTATATGCTTGGTTTGTATGAAGTGATGGAACGGATTACGTCCTCCTTCCCTAATATTTTGTTTGAGAGCTGTTCAGGCGGCGGGGGCCGCTTCGATCCGGGAATGCTGTATTACATGCCACAAACGTGGACAAGCGACAATACGGATGCTGTCTCCCGTTTGCGCATCCAATACGGGACAAGTCTGGTGTATCCAGTAAGTTCCATGGGATCGCATATCTCGGCCGTACCGAACCATCAGGTTAACCGCATCACATCGCTCGAGACCCGCGGACATGTTGCCATGTCGGGCAACTTTGGCTACGAGCTTGACCTGACAAGTTTCACAGAGGAAGAGAATGCCATTGTGAAGGCTCAAGTGGAGCTGTACAAGGAGATTCGGAGCACCATTCAGTATGGCACGTTCCGTCGTCTGCTCAGTCCGTTTGAGGGCAATGAAACCGCATGGATGTTTATTGCACCGGATGGAAGCGAAGCGGTTGTATTCTATTTCCGCGTGTTGTCTGAGCCCAATGCGCCGCTCCAACGTCTGAAGCTGAAAGGATTGGATCCGAATGCCGATTACCGCCTGAAGGGCAGTACGGAGACGTACACGGGGGATGCATTGATGTATGGTGGAATTTCTGTAGGCCGTGCATCGGGTGATTACCTGAGCGAGATGTTCCGATTCGAACGGGTATAGTTAATCCTGCGTTTAATGCAGTGCTTTTCGGGGAAGACCGGAATACGTCGGGGTGACGTTTTTCGGTCTTTTCTTATGGGTTACGCGAAGCGATGAACCATGGACTCCACTGTAAGAACTTGTAACTGGTATGAATGCTGGAAAACTGAACGGGATTTTGTGATAATATAGGGAAGAGCAATCTGCATGAATGCAGATTTGATAATGTGATTACAGCAGCATAGCTGCCCTGAACATGCTTAATCTGAAACGATTCAGGAAGGAAAGAGGGATTTATTTGTCTGAACAGGGAACGGTTCTGGAACCCAATGAAGAAACAATAAAGGCGGAACGCCAGGAAAGAATCATCAAACAGGTAGCCAAGGAACTGTCACTGGCCTTGAAGCAGGTGCGCACGACGTCAGAGCTTCTGGAAGAAGGCAACACGATTCCGTTTATCGCCCGCTACCGTAAGGAAATGACTGGAGAGCTGGATGAGAACCAGCTGCGACTGATTGAGGAACGTCTCGTATATCTGCGTAACCTTGAGGATCGCAAAGTGGAAGTCATCCGTATTATAGAAGAACAAGGTAAACTGACGGGAGAACTGAAAAAGTCCATTACCCAGGCTGTGAAGCTGCAGGAGGTAGAGGATCTGTATCGTCCTTATCGCCAGAAGCGTAAAACACGTGCCAGCGTAGCCAAGGAAAAAGGTCTTGAGCCCTTAGCTGTATGGATCTGGAGTCAACCGAAACAGGGGAATGTGCTCGAGGAAGCTGCGCGTTACATCAATGCCGAGCTTGGAGTGGACGATGCAGAAGCAGCCCTTCAGGGAGCCAAAGACATTCTCGCCGAGAACATCGCTGATGATGCGACCATTCGTGCGTGGATTCGTCGCTATACGCTGGATCATGGCATGCTGACTTCGGAAGCGAAGGATGCCGAGCAGGAATCCGTATATGAGAACTACTATGATTATCGTGAGTTGGCTAAAAAGATGCCTCCGCACCGGATTCTCGCCATTAACCGAGGTGAGCGTGAGAATATTCTGAAAGTAGGTCTGGAAGTGCCATCTGATCCGGCCCATCGTCATATGGAAGGTCAGATCATCAAAGGGGCATCTGCGGTGCAGGACGTATTGCGCGCTGTCATTGAAGATGCCTACAAACGGCTGATTGCACCTTCGATTGAGCGTGAGGTCCGGGCAGAATTGACAGAAAAGGGTGAAAGTCAGGCGATCTCCGTATTTTCTGCCAATCTGCGTAACCTGCTGCTTCAGCCCCCGATCCATGGCAAACGTGTGCTTGGTGTCGACCCTGCTTATCGTACTGGCTGTAAACTGGCTGTAGTGGATGATACGGGCAAACTGCTGGAAGTGGCTGTTACGTATCCAACGCCGCCGCACAACAAAAAGCGCGAAGCAGCCGAGGTATTTCACCGGATGATCAAGCAGTATGATATCGGATTGATCGTTATCGGTAATGGTACAGCTTCCCGTGAAACGGAGCAGTTTGTGGCCGAGATCATTCAGGAAAATGGCGATGAGAGCCTCGTGTACCTCATTGTTAATGAAGCTGGAGCAAGTGTGTATTCCGCTTCCAAGCTGGCACAGGAGGAATTCCCGGATCTGGATGTGGCCGAACGCAGTGCAGCTTCCATTGCCCGTCGTGTACAGGACCCCCTGGCTGAACTGGTGAAAATTGATCCAAAAGCAATTGGCGTAGGACAATACCAGCATGACGTCTCTCAGAAGATTCTGGAGGAAAGTCTGAAAGCGGTCGTGGAGTCAGCGGTTAACCATGTAGGCGTGGATGTGAATACGGCCTCGCCATCACTGTTGTCCTATGTTGCCGGCGTGAATGCGACCATTGCCAAAAACATTGTAAAGTACCGCGAGGAGAACGGACGGTTTACGAACCGTCGTCAGTTGCAGAAGGTACCACGTCTGGGTGCCAAAACCTATGAACAATGCGTAGGTTTCATGCGTATTGGTGAAGGTGAGAATCCGCTGGATCGTACACCGATTCACCCGGAATCCTACAAAGTCGTCGATCAGTTGTTCAAAGAACTTCAGGTGGAACTGGACAAGCTTGGCAGCAAGGAGTTGTCTGTGCTTCTATCCGAGCAGCAGCCTGAACAACTGGCGGTGAAACTGGACGTGGGTGTGCCTACACTGCGCGACATTCTCGACAGCTTACAGCGCCCGGGACGTGACCCGCGTGAAGAAATGCCACTGCCTATTTTCCGTACGGATGTCCTTAAAATTGAGGATCTGGTCGAAGGCATGGAACTTCAAGGTACTGTTCGCAACGTTATTGATTTTGGTGCCTTTGTCGATATCGGGATCAAAAGTGATGGACTTGTCCATATTTCACAGCTGAGCAACGGTTACGTGAAGCATCCAATGGATGTTGTTTCTGTCGGTGACAATGTAACGGTATGGGTTATGAATGTGGATACCAAAAAGGGCCGGGTCGGCCTGACCATGAAAAAGCCTGCTTCGAAGCAGACTTCCTAATCCCAAGATCCGAGAACAGCCTTCCCAGTTACGGGAAGGCTGTTTGTTGATCGGCTCGAATGGTGTTGTCGTCCGTTCCATATTCTTCGAATGAGTTCATGAAGGAAGAGTGAATTGGTTGGGGACATGAAGAGTGAGGTCAGATTCTAGAGTTCACGATCCGCGCTGCGCGGTGTGCCATTTGCAGGTTTGTTCCGGTAAAAGAACCAGCATTCGTTCAGCAGCTTGATCTGTCTGCTGTCCTTTTTGTGAAATGCACGCATCAGTTGATTGCAAAGCCATTGAGGCAAAGGGATCTCCTCCTCTTGCATAATTCATCTGTACGTTAGCATATGTGGCAACAGCCTGGACTGTGCGGATTAACCCGCTTGGAGTGAGTAAAAACAATGTCCGGCTCGTCAACCGTCCTGGTTGACTCTAATAAGATAAAAAGCGCAAATCCGGTTTACGGAAATGCGCTTACAGGTTAGGGTGTGCAGTTTTAGAAAACGATAAATCAATCAGAGTGATTCCATTTCTTCTTCGTACCATTGTTCCAGCTGGGCTTGAAGGGCCCGAATTTCAGTAAGTAAGGAAATCAAGGGATAATGCGTCTCACGCAGTTGGGCGAAACTATGCTCAAGCGCATTGATGTACTCCAGCCCTCCGATGATGCTAAGCTGCTCGTTCAGAAGATCAAGGTTGTCACATTCAGCGATGGCCCAGGGCAGTACAGGTACATCCGCCGCGGTAAGTTTATCAATCTCTTTGTGCAGACGCAGGTTGAGTGCACTGAGCTGATAGGCGTAATCGGCAGGCATTTCAACAAACTGCAATTGCTGCTCCTGCTGCAGGATGACATAGCGCATTGTAGGCATAACGAGTAATAATCTCCCCTCATACATTCTACTTGACAGTGTAGCCTACGAAACGGTTAAAATTCAAGTGTTATACTGGAAAATCAAGCGTTCCGAGGGGTGAGAAAGGAGGGGAAGCCGGGTGGATAATGCTGAGTTGCAGCAGTGGATTGAGCAGGTATCTCTCGATCATTTCGGGGTTCCGTTCACCCACGAGGCCTTGTTTAATCGTCGTCTGACGACAACTGGCGGGCGATATATGCTGAAGAGTCACCGAATTGAGATTAATCCACATCAGCTTGAAGCGTACGGCCGGGAGGAAGTCGAGAAGATCATCAAGCATGAATTGTGTCACTACCATCTGCATATACGCGGACGCGGCTATCGCCATAGGGACCCGGAGTTCAAGGCTCTTTTGCAAAAGGTAGGCGGTTCAAGGTTCTGTCAATCCTTACCGGATGGCAAGGGCAGGAAGCCGCTGCCTTATCGGTACAAGCTGGTATGCAAGAGTTGTGGTACGGAATATTTGCGTAAACGAAAAATGGATCCCAAACGTTACAGGTGCGGCCGATGCGCCGGTAAGCTGGGACTCCAAACCATTTCAAACGTATAGTATCAATTACAATAGGCATAACCTGTTGAATAGGGTATAAAATGTACCTTTATAATTAGCGTTTTCTCCCTTTTTTACAACTAGCCAGAAAGTGTAGACAAGGTTATTGACTTGGCTTATTAATCATGATAAATTATGTTTATTCGAGATTATTCCCTGATAGCTCAGTTGGTAGAGCACTCGACTGTTAATCGAGTTGTCACAGGTTCGAGTCCTGTTCGGGGAGCCATTTCTTGGAGAGATACCCAAGTGGCTATAAGGGGACCCTCTGCTAAGGGGTTAGACTGCGTAAGCGGTGCGAGGGTTCGAATCCCTCTCTCTCCGTTCTGAATATACTTCTCTGCAAAGGGATGAGAACCCTAAAGGTTCGTCGGAGCATAGTCTTCGATAGCGACACATCGCAGTCTCGAGCGAAGTGAGAGTATCCCTCTCTCTCCGTATTGATTATACGAATAGAATCCCCTTCACATGAACCGTTTTATGGTTTGTTGTGAAGGGGATTTTTGGTTTTTATCTTCCTTTGATAACAGCTACAATTTAACCTACCTACAGTGAGATTCCCAAAACCTCGTATAAACCCTTCTTGCCTTCCTCCGTGACTTCAACAGAGCGGCTGCCTGGTTTCTTCCGTGTCCAGTTCAGCTGTGACAGTCTGCGTTCCATTTGTTCTCCGAGCAGTCCGGAAATGTGATGACGCCGTTCACTCCAGTCCAGACATTTGCGGGCAATGGCACGTCTTGATCCCGGTTTCACCTGAAGATCAAGCCCGAAGGAAGTGAACCATTGAACTCCTTTCTCTGTAATGTGATAATCCTTGGCCTGATCTTCTTCCGGCTCCAGAAGATATTCCTCCCGTAATAATGCATCGCACAAAGAAATCCCAAGCTTACCAGCGAGGTGTCCGTAACAGGTACGAGCAAAACTCAGGTGCTGGAGCTGGTTGGACTGTTTGAGTGACCTCACCTGAACAGGAGGAGCGATACTGCCCATCGTCTCAATCAGAAAGGCAATCTCCTGACCTGCCAAACGGTAATAGCGATGTCTGCCTTGCCGTTCAACGACCAGCAGCCCGCCGTCCACAAGTTTGGCGAGGTGGTTGCTCGCGGTTTGGGGTGTGACACCAGCCATATAGGCCAGCTCGCCTGCAGGCAGGGCCCGTCCATCAAGCAGTGCTTCGAGGAAGACTGCGCGACTCGGATCCGCAATTAATGAGGCGATAACAGATATATTTGGATATGCATTCATACTTCGATGATACTTGAACTATTGGCATATTACAATTGGGATAGGCCACCGCAAAGGTCGAACTTGCATCGAGGGCCAAGTACGTGAGAGACAGGAGATGGAGCAAACCAATGAATACGGAAAACGCCAGAAAACGATTTGCTGAGGAGGCCGTAATGGATCAGCATGAAACGATTCACCCAAGCATTTTATACTATGGAACGCCAGTACTTCTCTTGAGCACCTTGAACGAGGACGGGACAACGAACCTGTCGCCATTGTCCTCTTCTTGGGCATTGGGGGATTGTCTTGTTCTTGGTTTGGGTATACAGGGAAAAGCATATGAGAACTTAAAAAGACATCCTGAATGTGTCATTAATTTGCCGGATGCGTCCATGTGGAGAGCAGTCGAATCTCTGGGGCGTTATACGGGTACATATCCGGTTCCTGAGGAGAAAAGACACATGGGCTATGAATTTTGTTCCGAGAAATTTGAAGCAGCCGGGTTAACAGCTCAGGAATCGCTTCGGGTTAAACCTCTGAAAATAGCGGAATGCCCGCTTCAGATTGAGGCGTCTGTGCAGCATATCCGCACGCCGGAGCATACGCCTTTTATGGCCGTAGTCGAAGTGAAATCGCTGGAGGTACATGCACATAAGAAGCTTATCTCTGGACTGAATAAAATTGATCCGGCGAAGTGGAGCCCGTTAATTTATAATTTCCGCCATTATTATGGATTAGGAGAGAGACAAGGGGAGAACTTCCGCGCTGAATAGGGATCGATACAAACAGAAAGGATAGGAACAGACCATCCTTGTAATACGGGGAATTAAAGTGGAGGCCGTACAGGTCTTCTTTTTTATATGTCCGTTGAAATAGAAGGAAGTTGCTGTGTGGATTATTGATTGAACAGGGAATGGGTAAATAGTAAAGAAGGATACATGTAAGCATATACATAAGCATATTGCATAAATCCGGTAAGCAACGATCAATCTGCAACATGCTGACATAAGAGAGGTGATGAGCATGGAAATGGAATATTTGATGCGAGTTCTCATAGCGGGGATCTGCGGGGTCCTCATCGGGTATGAACGCAAAAACCGGATGAAAGAAGCGGGAATACGCACTCATTTTGTGGTAGCTGTTGGTGCAGCGTTAATGATGATTGTATCGAAGTATGGGTTTCAGGATCAGGCAGGCTGGGCTAATCTGTCGCTCGATCCTTCCCGAATTGCAGCGCAGGTGGTTAGTGGTGTGGGTTTCATTGGGGCGGGAATGATTTTCACACAGCGTCATACCGTCAGGGGGTTGACGACAGCCGCGGGCATCTGGGCAACGGCAGGCATGGGACTGGCAGTGGGTGCTGGACTCTATTGGACAGGAGCAGGCGTAACCCTGCTGATTGTGCTCGCCCAGATGCTGCTGCATCGACCGACACGCTGGCTTGTTTCGGCGAGAACAGAAACGTTAACCATTCGTCTGGGACAGGAAGAAGACAGCCTGAAAGCCATATTGGGGCTGCTGGGACAGGAGAAGATTTCGGTCATCGGATTCAGGACGGAACATCAAACAAGCACAGACTCGGCTCAGGAGACTGTGCTTGAATTCACCGTTCAGATGCCCGGATCCTTCCGGGGAGAGCAGTTAATTGTTATGCTTCAGGATGTGCCACATGTGAGATCCGTTGAGTTGAAGTGAGGAATCGTGTGATTTCCTGACAGGACCGTGTTTATTGACCGCCTTCAGCAACGGTTTCGGGCCGGGAGATCGGTTTGCCGTCCAGTACAGAGTGGATAGCATGGGCGACACCATGTTCCACATTGGTCAGCGTTATCGCCTTGGCAAGAGCCTGAATCTCCGGTTCACCATTGCCCATGGCGATGCCAAGTCCTGCCATTTTCAGCATGGAAACATCATTGAAATTGTCGCCGATGGCTGCCGTATCTTCCATAGAGATGTTGAGATGAGCGGCCAGTTTAGTGAGAGCATTACCCTTGGACACATCGGGATGCTGCATCTCGAAGTTGTGTTCAGAGGATACCACCATTGCGACATCCGATCTGGAGGCAAAGTAGGCTCTTCCTTTCTGCAATTGATCCGGGTCAAGTGAGAAAGCCATAATATTGTAAATGTAAGCTTCTGCAGGAATCTCTTGATGGGAATGAACACGATGGTAGTCTTTCTTGTCATAATGCTTTTTAACGGCGCGAATCAGGCGCTCCACGTCCTCACCAGGACTTGTACCCAGGATCCGGTCCATCTCGGCAAGCATCGTATCATGGCTGCTGATTGGGGCATATATTCCTTGCTGGGTGGAAGCTTCGTAATAACACTCATGTTCTTCCAGCCACTGCATAACGGATGCTGCTGTCTCACGATCAAGCGGAAGATGATACAGACGGTTCCCGTCGGCGTCATGAATGGTTGCTCCGTTTGACCCGATGACAGGTGTGTTAATCCCGCCTTCTTGGCAAATGCCCACAACGTCAGAATAAACGCGTCCTGTTGCAATCGTAACCTGCAGTCCTTCTTGCTGGGCCCGGTGAATGGCGGCTGCATTTTCCGGGCTAATCTGGCTGTCTCTGTTAAGCAGTGTTCCATCCAAATCCGTAGCAAATAATTTCATAACCTTACAACTCCTTATCTTCTGTTGGTTCAGGAATGAGAATCTCAACCTGTTGTTCATTTAAAAAGTTACGCCATTCGTCCGAGGGCCATTGGTCGGTAATTAGTACATCAATCAGTGACCAGTCGGCAAAACGGTATCCGTAACGTTTATCAAACTTGGAATGATCAGCGAGCACGATGACCTCTTTGGCAGCCTGCATCATTTTTTGCTTAATCTTGCCTTCTTCTTCGGAAGCACTGAACCCATCCATCGTAATCCCGCCAATGCCGATAAAGGCTTTATCCACATAATAATGGGAGAGTGTTTCAATCACCGAGGCGCCGTAGACATAACGTTGTTCCTTGTCGACTTTACCGCCGAGCAAACGAATATGGACAGCCGAGTGATTGGAGAGAAGATCTGCGGAATGAATGGAATTCGTGATAACCGTGCAGGATTTTCCATTCAGATGCTCAGCACAGGCCTGAACGGTGGTCGAAGAATCCAAAATGATATTTTCTCCCTGGCGGACCATGGCCGCAGCAAGTTTCCCTATTGCTCTTTTTTCTTCCGAAACATGAAGCAGACGATCCTTGTATGAGATATATTCACGTGGAGGAGAGGGGAGGATGGCGCCGCCGCGTGTTCGGATAATGGCGTCCTGTTCTTCCAGCTTAATCAGATCCCTGCGAGCTGTGTCTCGCGAGACATCAAAAAGGGAAACGATCTCGTCTGCCGAGATCCGGTTGTGTTTGCGAAGATGTTCGATAATCAGCTGCATTCGTTCTTCTTGAAACAAACATGCCGCCTCCTTGCTAATGAGTGACCGTAATACTGATAACCTAATTATAAGTATTTGCAATTTAATTTGCAATATTATAAGTGAACATAAGTTTTTATAAGTATTTTGATATTGTTTTAACATGATGCAAGGATTCTGATGACAATGATATGAAAGTCGATATTGCAGATGGTAAAGGCCAGTTAACCGAGCCTATTTTCTTGAAAAAGCCTTTAAGAGAAGCTCTAAAGAAAAATAAAAAAAAGTGTTGCACTATTTTAATATGGTATGATATACTCATTCTTGTCGCCAAGAAAGACAACTTGTTAATAAGGCCCGTTGGTCAAGGGGTTAAGACACCTCCCTTTCACGGAGGTAACAGGGGTTCGAATCCCCTACGGGTCATATCTTCACCACCTTTTTAATAAGGAAACCTCGTAAGTCATTGTTCTTAAAACAAGAGATGATATGGCACATCGGTGAAGTTACAGCAAGAGCCATTAGCTCAGTTGGTAGAGCACCTGACTTTTAATCAGGGTGTCGAAGGTTCGAGCCCTTCATGGCTCACCATTTTTACATTTGAATATGCGGTCGTGGTGGAATGGCAGACACGCTATCTTGAGGGGGTAGTGGGCGTACGCCCGTGGAGGTTCGAGTCCTCTCGACCGCATTACATGCACAACATCAGGAAATAGACTCTCATGGTTATCCATGAGAGTCTATTTTTGTGTTGTTTATATATCTGAATGTACGTACCCCAGGGATTAAGAAGGGCTGAGGATTGATAACTGTTGTGGTATAATTATCTATATCGTGTTGCCCGAGGATTAGGTTATATTGCAAGGATGAATATTAGATATTATGGTTGGAAGGCGGTTCTGTATGCAGTCGATATATGAGCGAATTGAACACCTGATTGCCGAACGAGGGATGACGAAAAAAGCGTTCTGTCAACAACTGAAGATCAGCACCGGGAATTTGGGTGACTGGAAACGTGGGAAGTCTATTCCAAGCACGAATAAACTGATTGAGATCGCTTCATTTTTTGATGTGAGTCTGGATTGGCTCATGATTGGACGTCCATCCAAGGAAGCGATGGTGCGGGAAAAACGGGAGGATTATTTTTTTGGCGTGTTGCGGCAATTGGATTGCCAGGAGAGTGAATTATCGACTGAGGAGCAGTCTTTTATCAGCGAATACATTGAATTTACCCGTTATCGTAAGTCCAAGGAAAGTAGAAATGCTGCTGACTTTCGATACAAGGAAGATGATACACCCGAAACGGATGAATCAGTTTAATGCAAAACCTCTGAACAAACCCGGATGGTTACCGGAAATGCTCAGAGGTTTTTTTGTACGCATGTGAGATTGAACGCAATCATCTCCGTGTTTGTATTCATGAGAATATGTGCAGTTCATTTGCGGAACGTAAGATTCTCGTTGCCTAGTAGCTTCGGTCGAATGGTGTTCCAAATCTGCAGGCACTGTTCCTGAAGTTCCCAGGCAGCCATGCCGAGCAGACGAACCCCGATTCCTCCACTTGCGAGCAGGCTTGCGCCAGCAAGCATTCGTCCGTCCGGAGGCAGTGCTGACCTGATGCTTTCCAGTTCGGCTGTACCCAGCCCGGGGGCGATCATCCAAAGGGCGGCCGTATGGGTGAAATTCAGCAATGCAGCTGATTTTTGGGGATCATCGCGTCCGGGTTCCATTCCGAATCGGTCCCATACAGCCAGCTGATCGCCTTGCCATATTTCGGTCAAATTCCGATACTGGCTAAACTGAAAAGCCTCACCTCGGTGAATTCGTCCGGCTGACCATACATCTGCATAAGCGAGAACAGCCTGTTCTTCCAGATGGAAGGTGGCAGTAAGTGAAGAAGAACTGCCTTTGAATGGAATAACGCATTCCGGGAAGTATTCAAGCACAGCGCCTTTTCTGATCTGGAAGTGATGATTAACCGATGAGGGGAGCGAAGGCGTAGGATGAAGGCGTGTCGCTGATGTACTGCTCAACATCACATGGGTGCCTTCGTCCAAATACCACTCGGAATGATAATGATCTCCGTTAAGAACACCGGGAGAGACGTCGGATGTGTAGATACATAAACCACTCCCGCCGCCCGGAGTGCGAAAGGACCGACTAAACCGGAGAGGGGCACTATAATAACGATCCGTCATCACCGTGCGTCCCCCTTGAAGAGCGAATGTGGCTCGAAGCTCGCTGCGTCGCATCACGGCTCCTTCAGCATGAATGCCCGACTTCGTTTTGGTTCCTTCCGACACGGGAAATGAATTAATGGCTGTGGGCTGAACCGTGGTCATGGCTGTGTGAATGCAGATGCGCAGCGGCAGCATCGTCATCCATGTATTGGTGCTCAAGCCAGTGAACGATCTCGGATACTCCCTCACCGCTCATGAGATTCGACATCACATATGGGCGTCCTTCGCGTACCCGCTCGGTATCATCCTTCATGACCTGTAAACTTGCGCCAACATATGGTGCGAGGTCCGTTTTGTTGATCAGCAGCAGGTCTGAGCGTGTAATACCCGGACCGCCTTTGCGAGGCAGCTTTTCCCCTTGAGCAACGTCAATGATATAGATGAAAACATCTGCGAGTTCTGGACTGAATGCAGCAGAGAGGTTATCGCCGCCGCTCTCAATGAAGATTAATTGCAGATCAGGAAAACGCTCGATCAATTCGTCTACGGCTTCAAAATTCATGGAAGCATCTTCACGAATAGCTGTGTGCGGACATCCGCCTGTCTCCACGCCAATAATGCGTTCAGGCGCAAGGGCGTTCTGGCGCAGCAGGATTTCGGCATCTTCCTTGGTATAAATGTCGTTCGTAATGACTGCCAGGCTATAGCGAGTACGCAGTGCCTTCGACAGCTTCTCCACAAGGGCAGTTTTGCCAGAGCCTACCGGGCCTCCAATACCAATTCGCATCGGTCTGTTGCGATCGAATGCCTTGCGTTCCCACTCCGGATGATGCGTATGATTAGCTCCTCCACACATAACAAATTCCTCCTTGGATTATCTGCTTTTTTTAAGAAAGGCGTAGTTTATAAATAGGGTTATCAGGACATAAACAGTCGAGCAGATAAGCTTTCATGCCGCATAGCGTAGATTTCCTGGGCAATACCGAAGCTGTGCATGTCTTCCGGGTCGTCATCCCGTATCCGAATCCATTCGGAGTCGATGTCATCGAGCAGTTTCTGAATGAGCATCTGTGCCTCGGTTTGCCCAATCGGCAGGAGGCGCAGTGCGCTGTTTACATAAGCATTCACTGAGGTATACAAATGACCGGTAACCGCTTCGTCCAGTCCGACCTCCAACTGATAATTGATGTAACCGTGAATGGTAGTGATCCCGCAAAAGGCGCCGTGTTCCTGCACGGCCTCGTCCATAAGCGAGAAGTCCATCCATGGATAGAGCGAGCGAGCAAGTTTCAGTAGACGTTTACCCATCTTATGTCCGCTTTCCCTGATCTCCCGGGGGGTTCGCTGGGCGTGTACCCGCTTATCATAGAGGGCGAGTAAAGCGGCGTTCTGTTTCTCCAATGCTTGGTAGACGCCTTTGATAGCAAGTCCATCGAGCCGAACAAGGCTGGAGTGCAGCTGGTTGCGGATGAATTGTTCAAGCTCGGTGGTTGTTTGAATGGTGCCCTCATGAGTGTATGCTTCCAGACCGAAAGAGTGGGAGAACCCGCCGATGGGCAAGGCCGAGTCGAGCAGTTGAACATATCGAAGCAGCTTCGTACCACTTTGCATCATGCAGAGAGTCCTCCCTTCTCAAAACATGAAATAGCGCTGTGCCATCGGCAGCTCATCCGCAGGCTCGCAGGTAAGCAGGATCCCATCGGCTCGCACCTCGTACGTCTCAGGATCCACTTCAATGTGAGGTGTCACATCGTTGTGAATCATATCCTTTTTGCTCACCGAGCGGCAGCCTTTGACAGCTTCCACGCGCTTGTTTAATCCAAGCGTTTCCTTAATGCCTGTATCAGCAGCAGCCTGAGAGACAAAAGTGATGGACCCTTTGGCGATAGCACCGCCATATGACCCGAACATCGGTCTGCCAAACACGGGCTGAGGCGTCGGGATGGAGGCATTTGGATCTCCCATCTGAGCGAAGGTAATCATCCCGCCTTTAATCACCATTTCGGGTTTGACTCCGAAATAGGATGGGTTCCAGACGATCAGATCGGCTAACTTGCCCACCTCCACAGAACCGACGATATGGCTGATGCCGTGAGCGATGGCAGGATTGATCGTATATTTGGCGACATATCTCTTGATTCGGTCGTTGTCAGAAGGGGAGCCTGATTTCAATTCCAGCTTGCCGCGCTGTTTCTTCATTTTGTCCGCGGTCTGCCAGGTACGAATGATGACTTCGCCTACCCGGCCCATCGCCTGAGAATCGGAACTGATAATGCTGAACACACCGAGATCATGCAAGATGTCTTCTGCTGCAATGGTTTCGGGACGAATCCGGGAATCGGCAAAAGCAACATCCTCCGGAATGGCCGGATCCAAATGATGGCACACCATCAACATATCGAGATGTTCTTCAACTGTATTGCGCGTATAAGGACGCGTCGGGTTGGTTGAAGAAGGAATCACATACGATTCACCGGCAGCGCGGATAATGTCCGGTGCATGTCCTCCGCCCGCGCCTTCCGTATGATACGTGTGGATCGTGCGGCCATTAATGGCCGCAAGCGTATTCTCGAGAAATCCCGTCTCATTCAGGGTATCGGTATGAATAGCTACCTGGATATCGTGTTCTCCGGCAGCTGTCAGGCAGGCATCGATGGCGCTTGGGGTGGTTCCCCAATCCTCATGCAATTTCAAGCCGATGACACCGGCTTCGATCTGCTCAATGAGTGGGGCAGTGGTTGAACTATTGCCTTTGCCAAGATAACCAATATTCATAGGAAAGGCTTCGGCGGACTCCAGCATGCGGTGAATGTGCCAGGCTCCTGGTGTGCAGGTGGTTGCTTTTGTACCTGTTGCTGGTCCTGTACCTCCACCGATCATGGTGGTTACTCCGGAAGACAAAGCTGTTTGAATCTGCTGTGGACAAATGAAATGAATGTGGGTATCGATCCCGCCTGCCGTGACGATCATGCCTTCGCCGGCGATAATCTCCGTGGAAGCGCCAATCACAAGGAGGGGGTCGACCCCGTCCATCGTATCCGGATTACCGGATTTGCCAATGGCACAGATGATTCCGTCACGGATGCCGATATCTGCTTTTACAATACCCCAATGATCGATAATGATGGCGTTTGTAATGACGGTATCCGGCGTGCCGTGGCTGCGAAGGGCGGTTGCGGACTGGCCCATGCCGTCCCGGATGACTTTCCCGCCTCCGAATTTGCTCTCATCCCCGTATACAGCGTAATCATGCTCAATTTCTGCCCAGAGCTCCGTATCTGCCAGTCTTACGGCATCCCCGGTAGTTGGACCAAACATGGAAGCGTATTGCTCGCGAGACATGCGTTTCATGCTGGACCTCCTCCATCCTGTGATGGAGCTGGAGCGAACGCCTTTAGGAATGCTTCAAGCTTCTGTGGGTCTGGCGGCTGGTCCGCCGATCCTTCTGTTAATCCGTTAAATCCGTAAATCTGGCGTTTGCCGCCAAAAGTAGTGAGTTCAACCGGCTTCTCTTCGCCGGGTTCGAAACGAACGGCGGTGCCTGCAGGGATGTGCAGACGATGTCCGAACGCTGCAGTGCGATCAAAGTCGAGTGCGGCATTCACTTCATAGAAGTGAACATGAGAACCGACCTGCACGGGACGATCACCGCGGTTCAACACGATTAGTCGTATCGTTTGGCGATCGGGATGACAGGCGATCTCATCCGGTTTCAATCGATATTCGCCTGGGATCATGGCATTCTCCTGCCTTTCTCAACGTATGGGCTCATGCACAGTAACCAATTTTGTTCCGTCTGGGAACGTAGCTTCCACCTGTACTTCGGGGATCATATCGGGGACACCCTCCATACAATCATCCCGTGTAAGGATCGTGCCGCCATATCTCATCAAATCCGCCACGCTCATTCCATCTCGTGCTCGTTCCATGAGCTCGGAGGTTAACAAAGCGATGGCTTCAGGAACATTTAGCTTCAGTCCACGTCCTCTACGTTCGCGAGCGAGATTGGCGGCTACAGTAATCAGCAGTTTTTCTTTTTCCTGCTCCGTCCAGTGCAAGGGCTATCCGACCTTTCCCATAATAGTATATATCTTCATGAATCGTGTTATATGTTAAATATACTCACACAGGGTGAATCCTTTGTCAATAAGGTTCGAAACATATTAGCAGCATGCATGAAACGAGTAGGCGTGAAATAAAATTATGTAAGCATTATTGACATGAAGAGTTGAACCCTCCATAATTTGGATCAACGAACATTTCGGAGTTAAATGACCTTAATGTTCGTCAATAGACTAAAAAAAGGGAGTGTAGGCTATTGAAGAAGAGGTCGGTCAGATTATGGGGTATTTTGCTGGGTGCGGTCATTGCTTTGACGGGATGTGTGGAAGGGGGAACGCCGCCAGAAGCTTCGAATTCCAGTGGGACGGGAGAGGCTGCTGCGTCCGATGAGACGATCAAGGTAGGCATTCTTCATTCCTTGAGCGGAACGATGGCGATCAGCGAGGTGTCTGTCAAGGATGCCGAGATGCTTGCGATCGAAGAGATCAATGCAGCCGGTGGTGTCCTGGGCAAACAGATTGAGCCTGTCGTTGAAGACGGGGCTTCAGATTGGCCGACTTTTGCGGAAAAGGCCGGAAAGCTGCTTCAGCAGGATAAGGTGGCCGCTGTTTTTGGCGGATGGACCTCAGCGAGTCGAAAGGCAATGCTCCCAGTGTTTGAGCAGAATAAAGGTCTTTTGTTTTATCCGGTGCAGTATGAAGGACTGGAGTCATCTCCCAACATTTTTTATACAGGTGCAACAACAAACCAACAAATTGTTCCTTCCGTAACCTGGTTGCTGGAGAACAGGGGCAAAACATTTTATCTGCTTGGTTCGGACTATGTTTTCCCGAAAACAGCCAATCAGGTCATTAAAGCTCAACTGGAAGCTGAAGGCGGAGAAGTGGTTGGCGAGGAATACACACCGCTGGGTCATACCGATTACAGTACCATCATAAGCAAAATCAAAGCTGCGAAGCCGGATGTGGTGTATAACACGCTTAATGGGGACAGTAATGTAGCTTTCTTCAAACAACTGAAGGATGCTGGCATCACCTCGGAACAGATGACGACGCTGTCGGTCAGTGTGGCCGAAGAGGAAATTCGGGGCATTGGAGCAGATGTGCTGAAAGGGCACCTGGCTTCATGGAACTATTACCAGACAACAGATACTCCAGAAAACAAGACATTCGTTGAGAAATATAAAGAAAAATATGGTGCTGACCGGGTGACGGCCGATCCGATTGAGGCGGGTTACGTAGCGGTTTATCTGTGGAAAGCAGCTGTTGAAAAAGCGGGATCAACCGATGTGGAGAAGGTCAGAGAAGCGGCGAAAGGATTGGAATTTGATGCTCCCGAGGGAAAAGTAACCGTGGATGGAGAGAATCAGCATATTTACAAAACCGTCCGGATCGGAGAAGTGCAGGAAGATGGTCAATTCAAGGAATTGTGGAACTCCGGTTCTCCTGTCAAGCCTGATCCTTATTTGAAAACCTATGAATGGGGAGCTTCTCTAAGCAATCAATAAGTAAGTCCTTCATGTCCAAACTTCTGAGATCACGGATGAGGGTGGGACAGCGCACCCTCGTACAATATTACACTAAAGCGTTGGTGCGAAGTCTCGGTGATGCTTTTGGATTAGGAGAGGCTTTTAGTATGTGAAAGGGTGATCGGGATGGATATGTTTGTTTTGCAAATGTTCAATGGCCTTAGCATCAGTTCGATCCTGCTGCTGATTGCACTGGGGCTCGCAGTAACTTTTGGTCTCATGAATGTCATCAACATGGCTCATGGTGAGTTGATCATGATTGGTGCATATGCAACGTATGTGACCCAAAATCTGTTCATTTCATATGCTCCTGCAGCGTGGTTCGAAGTTTATTTTATCGTGGCATTGCCGATTGCCTTTGGAGTGGCTGCACTTATCGGCTGGCTGCTTGAAGTGATTTTGATTCGGCACTTATACGGTAGACCCCTGGACAGTTTGCTGGCTACATGGGGTGTGGGGATGATGCTGCAGCAGCTCGCACGTACCATCTTCGGGGCGCCGAATGTGGGTGTATCCAGTCCATCCTGGCTTAACGGCGGTCTTATGATCTCTGACGGTATCGTATTTCCGTATAAACGGCTCTTTATCATCGCGCTTGTTGCAGTTGTCCTATTGTGTATGTATCTGTACATATACCGCACTTCTTCCGGACGACGGATGCGGGCTGTCATGCAGAACCGGAGCATGGCGGGCTGTCTCGGGATTTCGACCAGACGGGTAGATGGCATGACCTTTGCCATTGGTTCAGGAATCGCGGGTATCGCGGGTTGTGCTCTGACGCTCATTGGGCCGATTGGCCCTTCGCTCGGAACCTATTATATTGTGGATGCATTTATGGTCGTTGTTCTTGGCGGGGTCGGCAAACTGGTAGGGACGGTATGCGGAGCGCTCGGGATTGGCATGTTCAATACGTTGTTTGAAACCTACACATCTGCCTCCATCGGCAAAGTGCTGGTGTTTGTATGTATCGTTGCTTTTCTGCAATGGAAGCCGCGGGGCCTGGTTGCCATGCGGACTCGCAGTCTCGACTAACGTGAAGAAGGGGGTTATATGATGTCAGCACTTCTGAAGTCAGGCAGTTTGAAAACGAGAATCATCTGGGCGGTCGTACTCATCCTGATGTGTCTTGCTCCGCTAATCTCTACCGAGTTTCGGCTTAGCTTGCTCGCTAAATTTCTGGCACTGGCCATTTTGGCTATTGGACTGGATCTGATCTGGGGTTATGGCGGAGTTCTGAGTCTGGGGCATGGGGTGTTCTTTGGTCTTGGCGGCTATGCCATGGCTATGTATCTGAAACTGCAGGCGAGCGGCACATCCCTGCCTGATTTCATGGGGTGGAGCGGCTTGTCAGGTCTTCCGTGGTTCTGGGAACCATTTCGTTCATTTCCAGTGGCGTTGATTCTGGGTATTGCTCTTCCTGCATTACTGGCATTTGTGCTGGGCTGGTTTACGTTTCGTAACCGGATTACCGGGGTGTATTTTACGATTTTGACGCAAGCTCTTGTGCTCATCACGGTTACCTTGTTTATCGGCAAACAAGAGTGGACCGGGGGGACCAATGGTATAACCGGATATAACTCCATTTTCGGTTTCACTCTTCATTCTGCAGGGACAACAATTGTGCTCTACTATATTACGCTTGCCATCCTGGTGCTCACGTACCTGCTCTGCAGGAAAATAGTGAACAGCCGGTTTGGTCAGGTATTGGAAGCTTCACGGGACGGAGAAAACCGGGTACGTTTCCTTGGTTATGATCCGGCGGGGTATAAAACGCTAACGTTCGCCCTTTCCGGGGCTCTTGCGGGAATAGCAGGTATGCTGTTTGTTCTTCAGGTCGGGATCATCTCGCCGTCCATGATGGGGATCGTTCCCTCAATTGAAATGGTGTTATGGGTTGCCTTGGGTGGTCGCGGCACGCTGATTGGGGCTGTGATCGGGGCAGTGGTTCTGAATGCGGCCAAAACCGGGATAAGTGAGGCGTACCCTGAAGGCTGGTTGTTTGTTCTCGGTGGGCTGTTTGTAACGGTGGTGTTGTTCATGCCTAACGGACTCGTTGGAGTCTATCGAAACGTCGTTCGATTGCTGAAGCGGAGAGGAGAGGTTGTGCATGTCCCAGTCAGTCAGGAAAAACCTAAAGTCTACTGAAGCTTTGCCTGTATTGATGGCTGAGAATATTACTGTAGCTTTTGGCGGATTCGTCGCAGTTAATGGCATGAACCTGAAGCTGCATGAGCATGATTTACATTTTCTGATCGGCCCCAATGGTGCGGGGAAAACGACAATGCTGGATGTAATTTGTGGAAAAATCAAACCCCTCTCCGGCACGGTGCGGCTGGAAGATGGCACAGAGCTGACGCGTTTAAAGGAGCATCAGATCGTCCGAAAGGGCGTGGGTCGTAAATTCCAGGCGCCGTCCATCTTCGGAGGCCTTACCGTACAGGAGAATTTGGCCTTGGCGGCGGAAAGTCAGCGTTCACCTCTTCGGACTCTTGGTATTCCGCGGTTTGGGAAAATAAACACTGCAATGGAACGGATTATTCAGCAAATTGGATTACAAGACCGCGTGTATACACGAGCAGGGGCGCTATCTCACGGCGAGAAGCAGTGGCTGGAAATTGGCATGCTGCTGCTTCAGAAACCGCGCGTGTTGTTGCTGGACGAACCGGTTGCCGGGATGACGGACGAGGAAACGCATAAAACAGGCAGGTTGTTACAGGGGATAGCGCGTGAACGTTCGGTCGTGGTTGTGGAGCATGATATGGAGTTTGTCCGTGAGTACGCGGCGAAAGTAACCGTGATGCATGAAGGGAAGCTGTTGAAGGAAGGTACCATGGCTGAGGTGCAGGAAGATCCTAGGGTGGCCGAAGTCTACTTGGGAAAAAGGAGAGATGACCATGCTGTCGCTGCAACGAATTGAATCCGGCTACGGGGAAAGCAATGTGCTGCGTGGTGTTAATCTCGATGTCCTGCCCGGACAGGTGGTCTGCCTAATGGGCCGGAATGGTGTAGGCAAAACGACGCTGATGAAAACGTTAATGGGCCTGCTCAAAATAAGGAAGGGGGCCATCCACTGGAAAGGGCAGGATATATCCGCTTTGGAGCCGGCCAAACGCGCCAAGGCGGGTATTGGATATGTTCCTCAGGGACGTGAGATTTTCCCTCAGCTCACGGTAAAGGAAAATCTGCTGCTCGGTCTGGAGACATCTGCGCCTGGGGTGAAGACGTTTCCTGAAGATGTACTCGCGATGTTTCCGGTACTTGCGACCATGTATGGACGGCAGGGCGGCGATTTGAGTGGTGGCCAGCAGCAGCAGCTTGCCTTTGCGCGAGCGCTCGCCTCGCGACCTGGACTATTGTTGCTGGATGAACCAACGGAAGGTATACAGCCTTCGATTGTCGAGGATATCCGGCAGGTCATTCTGCGAATCAAGGCCAGGGGTGACATTTCGGTGCTGCTCGTCGAACAGAGCATTGACTTTGTACGCGGTGCTGCGGATTTTATCTATGTCATGGACAAGGGAGCAATTGCACTGCAAGGAACACCCGAAGAATTGGATATGTCCCAATTTGAACACCACCTGTCCGTCTAGGAGAGGTGGTTATTTTTTTTTGTTTTGTTCAGGAGCGCTTATCCAAAATATTGGAGTACTTCGGGTATAGCCTGCGAATGCAGTCCGGACAGATGTCGTGTGTGAATTCTGCATGGGTATGTCTCTCCAAATAACCTTCGACTGAATTCCAGACGTCCTGCTCGTCCTTAATCTGTTTGCAGACGGCGCATATGGGAAGCAGTCCGCGTAGTGTCCGCACTTCTGACAGAGCCATCTTCAGTTGCTGTTCAGTCCGCTTCTGTTCCGTAATGTCTGTGTGCGCAATCAGAGCTAGTCCCATGGGCGACGGAGGGTCTGTCTGAGTCAGGGGAGTCAGCTCCAGACGGAACCATCTAAGATCCAGGTTCGCAGGCTGCAAGGATATGTCATATGTATGGCAGTGAACAAAAGGGTGTTGAATATTCTCTAGCTTCTCAATAATCGACGAATTTTCCGTTTTCTCCTCCTGGGCTGCCCATGTCTGCAGCAGCTGAAGATAATGAAACGTTTCGTAAGACGGTTGGCGGATGTCTGATTTGTACTGCAAGAGATGCAATCGCCCGAGTCCGTTCTGCCATGCGGTATTGCAGCTGCGGATTCTCCAGTCGCGGTCGACAATGATGAGCTGATGGCGGATGGACTGAAAGGATAACCTTTCAAGGTCGGTCGTAAAGAAGCTCATGTAATAGGCCCTCCTTGGCAATCGGTTAAGGGATCGGGACGACATGGCAATGAGTGTGTCATCGTAGTTCATCAGGAATTTGCAAAATGTCTGCGACCTGGTTTCGGAAACGGGTTGCTTTTCGTGTACCATGAATGAGATTGGATAAACGGTACGGCGGGATGTCGTACTTCTCACAAAACGTTTTCTGATCCATCTGAAGCTCCGTTAGGCGGCGTTTGATGGCCCATCCGAACGGAGTCACGGGTTTCTTTTTGTTCAAAAGGGTTCACCCTTCATAGAAGTATTCAACCCGCCTTCGGTTGTGGGGAATAATGGGAGATGCGAGCTGTGTATCTTATTATATACGTAATTACGTCATGTAACAATTAAAAATGATGAAATTTAGTGTTTATATGTCTAATAATGACGTAAAAGCGTGTACTGGAGAGGCGGAACGAAAAAAAGCACGGCAGCAAGGAGGCTGCTGCGTGCTTTTTTTTTTCAGGGAAATATAAGGGGAGTCTTGGGGATGGAAAGGTTAGGCGCGGTAAGCATGAAGGCCTGCGCCAAGCATGTGGAAGCTGGGGAACAACGATTTCATGGACATTGAGGTTGGCTGTGTCGGTCCATCCGCAGCAGAGGTGCTCACGGTATTCCATTCATGCTCCAGATCTGCGGCCAGGCGAACCAGCAGTTCCTGGGTTGTTTCGTTATCCAAGGGGAGGACTTTGGATGCTTCGGTTATGCAGGCACTCATGGCTGAGTGCAAGTAACCCATTACCGCTTCCTCGACGGGGATATCGAGGTGGTGGTTGATCCAAGCGTGAACGGTGGAGAGGCAGCCAACAGACTCGTATTTGGCAAGGGTGTGCTCGAGCTGGCTGAATTCAATCCAGGGGTGAAGGGCCCGGGCCAGCTTGATCAGTCTTTTGCCCATGGCAGTGGCTTGTTCCCTTAGGTCAGCAGGGGTCCGCTGAACATGAACCAATTTGTCAATGAGAGCCGTTCGCCAAGTGTCGTTATGATCAGTTGCACTGTAGATGCCTTTAATTGCCATGCCTTCAAGTCGAACGATACTGGGATGCAGCTGACAGCGCATGAAAGATTCCAGATCATCTGCATTTCGTATGCTGCCTTCGGCAATGAGTACATCCATACCAAAGGAATGGGTAAAACCTCCGACATGAATGGAGGAATCAAGCAGTTTGACATAATCGAGCAGCTTATTCCCGCGGTTCATGGTCTTTCGCCTCCTACGTTCTTTTAATGTCAATTTAATTAACATTAATATTTCTTTTTTAATTCATTTATGTTTAAAATCCGAATTATATGATATATATAATCACATAAACATCCGTATTTTGTCAATAATTTCTTGATATTTTGTGCGTTTGTTATTTTAATGTTATTATTAGTAACACAATAAGGCTGGAGACTCGAGGAAATCAAAGTGTGGTGTTCAAAATGTTGTCTTATCGGGAGATAAAGTAACATATATTAATGATCAAAATGAATTGAAATTTAATGTATGCAATAGTTAAGAAATCATGACGATAAAAACCAATTTATGGAACAAAAACGCAAGTGTAGATTCGTTTTTGAAAAGTGCTTTACTTTTACATCATAATCCTGTATAATCATTTTTGTTGCCGATTATTTACGACATGCGGTCGTGGTGGAATGGCAGACACGCTATCTTGAGGGGGTAGTGGGCGTATGCCCGTGGAGGTTCGAGTCCTCTCGACCGCATCATAATGTACGACAAGAAGAGGTTTTCCGAATACGGAGAACCTCTTTTTTTGCGTTTGGAGAAGACGTGCTGATAAAAAAAGGCCATTCACAGAGAACCTGGCTTTCCCTGGTTCCTTGTTATCATGGCCTCTCCGTGTTGCTTTATTTCAGCAGTTTCTCAATATCTGCCTCAATTTGGTCAGGAGTCGTTTTTGGTGCATAACGCTTCACGACGCGTCCGTTCTGATCAACGAGGAATTTGGTGAAGTTCCATTTGATGGCTTTGGAACCGAGCAATCCCGGTGCCTCTGTTGTCAGGTGCTGGAAGAGAGGATGAGCGCTTGAACCATTGACATCAATTTTCTCAAACATAGGGAAGCTTACACCGTAATTCATTTGACAGAACTCTGCAATATCATCGGAAGATCCCTTTTCCTGAGCGAACTGGTTACTCGGGAAGCCCAATACTTCAAAATGCCGATCTTTGAATTTGTTATAAAGTTCCTGTAAGCCTTCGAATTGCGGGGTCAGGCCGCATTTACTCGCAGTATTTACTATGAGCAGCACCTTGTTGCGATATTCGGACATCTCCACTTTCTGGCCTCGAAGGGTATTGACTGTGTAGTCATAAACGGTCATGATTCGTCGCCTCCATTTCGTATAATAGGGTTAATGATTCGTATAACTACATTATATTGCTTACAATTAGATAATGCAAAATTAATTAAATGATAAATACCTTTCTATTCTTACCTACAGAATCCTTAAATTACATACGTTTTTTATAAGGACGAGAATTAGCGAGCTTAATAGAGATGGATAGAGAATGGATGGGTTGTAAGCGATATCATTAATGTGTAATGCCTTAAATTCGTCCATTCGGTGATCTGACCAGACTTTACACTAACATGGCGCGGGTGTATGATTCATATCGTAATTTCAAATTCAATTCAACTTAACATGAACAACGAAACAAACGATAATATCGCTCTGATCAATACATGAAACAGGAACGATGTTTTAATCGCTGAGTTTCCATTCATTCATGGGTGGGAAACGGGGGAACCAATCGGAATGGCTGTCAATGCAGCTAATCCATGGGGTGAATTTTTCGGTGCAAGCCGGAAATAGGGCGACTCTCGCGCCCGAATCCGTCAGCTAACCTCGTAAGCGTTAAAGGGAGAGGCAACAAGCCGTACGCATATTCATGGCGTTTTCGTCATGGGTTATTCAAGAAGCGTTCGGGAGGCCTTGGTCCCCCACGCTTCTTTTTTGTTGTCTTTTCACGCCAAGGGAGGAACGAATGATGGATAATGAGATGATTTTAGTAACAGCACCGAATGAAGCAGGCCGCAAGTTTATCAGGCTGTTGATGTACAAAAAAATGCCGTTTGCCGTTCTGACCAACAGTGCAGGGGAAGAACGGAAACTCCGGAGAATCGGAGTGGAGAACGTCATTCGCATGAATACAGCTGAAGCTCAGAAGTGGTTTCTACCACAATCGAGCGTAGGTAACGTTTTCATATTCGAGAATAGTTTGAACCTGACCTGCCGCTATTTGCAGATCTGCCGTTCCTGGACCTCCAAATCGCTGTGTGTGATTACCGAACAGAGTCACCCCAAAGGCATTTACCGTGGGATGGGAGCTGACCGAATTGTGTATTCCCTCAATGGAGAAGTTGGCTTCTTACTTAATGGTTAATGTGATAGCTGCCGATTGATCCGGTGTAAGGTGCCTGTTATAATTGAACTTATGAAAAAACGGAATTCTGAGGAGACTCATGCAAGATGGTGGGTCTTCTTTTTTTATTTGAGCATTAATGCACAGTGTTGATTCATAAAGGTTGCGTTCATGGCTAACAAGGAGGAATAGGCGTGCCGGATGTACGTGGGTTAAAATGGTTGTTCTTTGATGTAGGAGATACGCTGGTGGACGAATGGGATCCGGTAGATGATATTATTGGGCAGTTTGTTGAAGAAGCCTGCTTGCTTGGATATCCGGTGAAGATAGAGGAAGTGCGAGAGATTTTCGCCTCCTGTTACCGAAATTATGAGCAGTGGCCCATGAGGGTAGCCATTCGAACGCTGATTAGCGATGAACGTCATAGGGAGCAGATTCAGGAGAAGTTGAAGTTCCGGAAGGAACTGGAGAAGCCATTCGCTTCGGCTGACGCGGTGTTGAAGGAATTGTCACACCACTATCGAATCGGCATCATTGCCAACCAGAGTCCAGGGACAGAGGGGCGCCTGGAAAGCTACGGTCTGCGGAGGTACGTGGATGTTCTGGCTTGTTCGGCAGAAGAAGGTGTATCCAAGCCGGACCCGGAGCTATATGCGGTAGCTCTGAAACAGGCGGGTTGTGAACCCGAGGAAGCGGTCATGATTGGAGACCGGATTGATAACGATATCATTCCTGCCAAGAAGCTGGGGATGCGAACGATACGTATTTTGCAGGGCTATGGACGGTTTCAGCCTGAGCTGGAGGGTCAGGGGCATGCAGACTGGACGATCGAAGCCCTGGAGCAGCTTATTCCTCTGCTTGTGTCTGCGGAAGATTAGTGCATAAGATGGAAAAAGAGATGACTTCACGTGTCTTTAAATAGTGGACAAGGCAAATGTACGGCAAGCTAAAAGGCTGATCCCCTCAAGTTATATATTCTTGAGGGGATCAGCCTTTTTTATCAATTTCTGGTTAAAGAAAATATGTTTTTACCACATATTTAGATTAGAACAGCATGATGGTCTGGATGATCAGATAAACATTCAGTACTACAATCACGGCAGCGATGATCCAAGAGACCATTTTGAGCCACAACTTGTTGGCAAATGCCCCCATGCTTTTTTTGTCACTGGTAAACATCACAAGTGGAATAACGGCAAAAGGCAGCTGCAAGGATAGAATAACCTGGCTCAAAATCAGCAATTCTTCCGTTCCGTGCTCTCCGGCGATAGCTGTCACAATCACGGCAGGAATGATTGCGATTAACCGGGTCACGAGCCGGCGAAGCCAAGCCGGAATCCGGATGTTCAGGAAGCCTTCCATGACAATCTGTCCGGACAGTGTTCCTGTAAGTGTTGAGTTCTGACCTGAGGCCAGTAGAGCGACACCAAACAGGATACTTGCAATGGTTGTGCCCAGCAGGGGGGTGAGCAAGTGATAAGCATCTGCAATCTCAGCGACCTGCGTCATACCTGCGCTGTGAAATACAGCGGCTGACACAATGAGTATGGCAGCGTTGATAAACAGGGCCAGGGTCAAAGCGATCGTTGAATCCATAGTGGAGTATCGAATCGCTTCTCTTTTTCCCCGAGTGGTCTGTTCGATCTGCCGGGTCTGCACGATGGAAGAATGCAAATACAGATTGTGTGGCATAACCGTTGCTCCGATGATTCCGATGGCGATATATAGCATCGCTGGATTCTGCAGTATCTCGGCGCTGGGTACAAATCCGGTGAGTACTCCGCCCATATCCGGTTTGGCAAGAAACAGGTCAATCCCGAAGCAGAGGGCTATGGTTGCCATCAGCACGATGACCAGCGTTTCCAGGGCACGGAAGCCTTTATTTTGCAGCAATAGGATAAGCAGAACATCCACAGCCGTAATAATAACGCCGTATAACATCGGGATGTTGAACAGAAGCTTCAGTGCGATGGCTGAACCGATGACCTCAGCCAGATCCGTGGCTGCAATGGCCAATTCGCACAAGACCCAGAGCATAATGACAACCGGCATGCTGAACCGTTCGCGGCAAGCTTGGGCCAGATCCCGTCCGGTTACAATACCAAGCTTGCCTGCAAGTGACTGCAATACGACTGCCATGAGGTTTGAGATCAAAATGACGGATAATAGCGTATAACCGAACTGGGAACCGCCGGCAATATCTGTTGCCCAGTTCCCCGGGTCCATATAGCCGACAGCGACCAGATAACCGGGGCCGACAAAGGCGAGGAATTTTTTCCACCAGGCGGCGTTTGTCGGAACTTTCATGGAGCTGTGAGCTTCCCCGAGGGAGGGAGCCATGCCTGCTGCAGCCAATGGCTCAGCCGAAGGAGAATTGAATGGATTTTTTTTACTCATAAATGTTCACCTGACTTTTTATTAATGATCGTATTGATATTCCTTATAATGAAAACCGGAGCCATTCACTTTTATATGTCTGAAAATATATGTCGTTACTTACATTGTACTCATTCAATAATTTTTGTCTAGTGCAACTTTTATGTAGGTGGACAAAACGAGTCGGAAAATGGATTAGGCCCCTAGTATATTACCCAACCTCAGAAAATTTACCTCCGAACTAGAAATGGTGTTATGAGGATGAAGAGCTGATGTATGAAAATGAAAAAGATGCAGAAGCTGATTTGGTGACCGGAATCCGTTTCAAAATAAGCCAGAAGTTTAAATTGAATTGTAGGCAGCAAAAATATTCGAGTAAAAGGAGAGATTCTAATGGAAGCTTTATATACAGCAACTGCAACAGTTAAAGGTGGACGCACTGGTTCGGTAACATCTTCAGATGGTGTGCTTAAACATGATCTGAAAATGCCAAAAGAGCTGGGTGGACCCGGTGGTGAAGGTACGAACCCTGAGCAGCTCTTTGCAGCAGGATACGGTGCATGTTACGAGAGTGCTCTAGCCAACGTGGCGCGTAAGGCAGGTATTAAACTGGAAGATGTGGTTGTAACAAGTAATGTATCCATTGGAAAAGACCCTGCGGATGACGGATTCCAGTTGTCGGTCCGGCTGGATGTAAGTATGCCCGGTGTGGACCATAGTCAGGCAGAGGATCTGGCTCGCAAAGCTCATGATTTTTGCCCGTATTCCAAAGCGACTCGCGGCAACATTGATGTCGTACTGAACGTGGTATAAACCTATACTCGCTGGAGTAAAGGGAGAGATAAATGAAAGCAGGCTATCCTGGATACCTGTTGTTCGGTACAAGCCCTGCTGGCAAACGGCAGGGCTTTATATTTTAAAATCATATGAAATGCAGGAGATTGCAGGTCAGATCGCGTACTCTTTTACATAATTATACTCTTGCTTCATGCCAGGCATCTGATAAAGGGGGAATGCAAATGAGTATTGAAGAGATGATTGAGCGAAGGTTTGTATGTACGAAATGTCGGGGAACGGATTGCAACATTAAGGAAGTGTCCATGTCGGGGGCTGGTCTTAGCAAAATGTTCGACATTCAGCATAATCACTACTTGTTCGTAGCCTGTTCCTCATGTGGCTATGTGGAAGTGTTCGACCCCGATGTATTGAAAGGCAAAAAGCAGGGTCAGGTAGGAACGATATTGGATATTTTGTTCGGCGGATAGAGTGGCATAACTTGGTGGGCATGGAATCAATTCATAATAAGCTGGAAGGTTAGTCCTCCCTGAGTTGACATCGAACTAAAATTTCTTTAATATGACTTAGTACTGAGAAAAGTCATGCAGGAAACAAATTTGAAATGACAGGTGATATCCATGTCTTATAGACCAAGTATTGCAAAATTGCAAGTAGCCAGCAAAAACGAAAAAGACGGATTGTATGAATTTACGATGAAGCTGGTAGATGGCACACAGTGCCGCGTATTCTACTCCAAATCTCCGGAATGGAAGATGACAGCGATCAGCCGTCTGCAGAAAACGCCTTGTCCAGTATGCCGCAAAGATTTCATTTGCAAATGCATGGACCAGTGGGCGGGAGACCTGCATCAACAAATGATTGAAGATGAGTGGATGGAAAAGGCAATTGCTGAGTAATTGTCCGAACAGATACGAGCGTAGGCTTTAGAGCCTGCGCTCTTTTTCTATTCTACTTTTGATTTGTATAATTATTGTGATAGCCGAACGTGAAGGGGAAAAGTGGGTAAGTTAATCTAACAGCCATATATGAGGAGGCCTCTTGATTATGACATCAATTCGAGCGGATCAGCATCAGGGACACCCCATTGTACTCGTGGACGGGGTTTGTCACTTTTGCCAAGGATTAACCAAATGGATTATCAAACGTGATCCGGAAGGAAAATATCATTTTGCATCGCTCCAATCCGATGTAGCCAAGGACTTGCTGAAAAAAGGAAACCTGTCTACAGACAGCATGGATACGTTTGTACTTATTGAAAATGACCGTTACTATACACGTTCTACCGCTGCACTTCGGCTGGCCAAAGGTCTGAAATTTCCATATCCATTATTATATGTCTTCATCCTTGTGCCCAAATTCATTCGTAATGCTGTATATAACTGGGTTGCCCGTAATCGCTACCGGTGGTTTGGCAAGGATGAAGCATGTATGCTGCCGACACCTGACATCAAGAATCGCTTCTTGTAAATCATGCTAGCGCAACGGTATATACAGCAAACATGATTAATAAAGGAAACATTTGGGTAATGGATACGGATCATATTTATTTTGGGAGGAAAAACAGTTGAAGAAGTGGACTACATTGATTATCGGGGCATTATTGGCAGTAAGCCTGACAGCATGCGGAGACGATGCAGATAACAGCACTGCAACGCCGCCGGCTGGCAACGAAGCAACAAACGAAGGGAATACGCCTGCAGAGCAGCAGACACAAGTCCCTACATTGGAAGAATTGATTACCAAAACGAATGAAGCAGCCAAGGAAATGAAAAGCTTCTCGAGCGATGCAACCATTGATCAGAATCTGAAGCTGGAGGGTGGCGAGCAGTCACAGGATCAGCAGGTTAAAACATCACTGAAGATGGATATCATCAAAGATCCGATGATGATCTATCAGGAGATGAAGATGGAAATGTCCGGGCAGGAAGCACAAAACGTGAAACAGTACATTACTTCCGATGCCATCTATTCGCAGGTGGGAGATCAATGGGTCAAAATTCCCGACGATCAAACGAAGCAGCTAATTGAGCAAATGAAATCAAGCTTGAACCCGGAAGATGAATTGGATCAATTCAATAAAATTGCGGAAGACACCAAAATTACCGAAGAGGGCGACAATTATGTCATTAACGCAGACGTATCCGGTGATAACGTGAAGGAATTGGCTCAATCCGTTATGGAGCAGAACGGAACGGACGCCCAAACACAAGCCATGCTTGAGCAAATGAATATTACAAGTATGCAAATGAAATATATGGTGAACAAGGAGACGTATCTTCCTGTGGGTACGGACGTAAATATGGTGATGGAGATGGAGCAGGAAGGCCAGAAAATCACGATGAACATGAAGATGACCAGCACCTTCTCCAACCATAACCAAGTAGAAGAGATTGAGATTCCACAGGAAGCATTGGATAGCGCGAAATAGGGAGAGATAAAGCTTGCTAAAAGCATCCCCTTTTTCAATGCATAACGTGGTGTCAAATTTGAAAACATCTTAGATCCAAGTATGAGTGAACCCAGAGAGGTTACCCGCTTGGATCGAAGGTGTTTTTCTCTTTGCCACAACTGGTCAGGAAGCACGAAGGTATAGTATAGTCGTGTAAGCGATTAACTTTTTTTATTAATATCATATGACTTGGAAGGAGAATTACGCGATGATTGAATATGCTCATATACATCATGTTAGCCTGGCTGTGCGTGATCTGGATGTTGCCAAGCAATTTTATACCGGACTGCTGGCTATGCAGGAAATTGAACGTCCGCCTTTCCGCTCTACAGGCACATGGTACGCGATTGGCAGTCAGCAGCTGCATCTGCTCCAGCATCCGCAAGGACATACGCTTCGTGAGGCGGGAATTGATACGACGGATGGTCACTTTGCCATCTGGGTGAAAAGTCATAAAGAAACGATAGCCTGGCTGGAAAAGCAGGGGATTGAGTATGAAGCGAGACCGGATAGTGTGGCCGGATTTGCACAGATCTTTGTCCTCGATCCAGACCGCAACATTATTGAATTTGATGCACCTTATCATTCATGAGGATGGCATCGTATTATTGTTAATTGTATAAATCGCTTGCTCGTCCAGAAATTGTATGCTATATTATCCATACATTCATAGCACGTGACGGAAGCACCGTCCATTATCTGCATATTTTATGCGGATCGTGGTCGGTGCTTTTTTGTGCTTTTTTACAGGGAGGGAAGAAGAATTTGATTGTGCTGAAGGCCGTTCTTGCTTCAAAAGACAAGGAGTATATCAGTGCATGGCTTGACTTTGTGCAGGGGAGTTCGTTTGGTGCATCGATGCGCTTTATCGCCTTTTCACAGTGGGAATCGTTCCAGGAGTATATGCATGAACATGAAGGAAAGGAACTGCCGGATCTGGTTATTGCTGAACCTGAGTTTCTGAATCCCTGGCTGGAGAGTATGGGCGAAGGGACGGGTGTGCCTTGGCTGCTTCTCAGTGAAGGTGATGAGGATGTGGAGGAAGACAAGCGGTTAATGAAATATCAACCTCTGCCTGCATTGTTGGATTCGGTTCTGAATGCAAGCCGGCAGCCGCGTCGCAAAAAGGTGCATCGTCCCGGACAGCAAACCATTTCCATTGGGGTGGTGTCAGCTTCGGGAGGAAGCGGCAAGACCGCAGTGGCACTGCATATGGCGAAGCAGCTCGGACTGGCAGGCTACGCCGTGCTCTATCTTAATCTGGAGACGCTGGATAGCGTGCTGCCATTCCTGGAGAAGGGATTATCCCGAAGTGTGCAGCGTGTGGCAGATGTGGAAACGGGGCTGTCCCGACTGCTGTATGATCTCAAGGTCGGGAGGAAGGAATCGGGCAAGCACTGTCAGACGACTACCCAGGCTCCTTCCAAGGGCATCGATGATTATGTGCTTCGTCATGAGGGACTGAAGGCAGATGTGTTCTGGCCATTATCGAACCGGAAGGAATTGCTGCAGATGTCGTGTGAAGATACGACGGGGCTCCTTCATTATTTGTCTGCTTCCGGACAGTATGACGTGTTAATTCTGGATGGAGATTCTGGTTGGGATGGACGCAGCCAAGGTATTTTGGAAGCGGCAGATGCCTTGGTATGGCTGGTTGAAGATGACCTGTCCGCCATGCATCGCTGGGGACAGTGGCTGCAGCATGCGGAGCGGACTAAGCCTGACTTGGTTGAAAGTGTGCTGGATCGTGCCCGCTTTGTCGTGAACAAATACCGGGACAGCGTAGTCAATGCTGTTCCACGGCCTGAGCTGCAGTTGGATGCGGTGCTGCCTTATATTCCTTCCTGGAAGCAGCTTCACCAGGAGGAAGTAATGCTAAGCTCTCCCATATTCCAGCGTGAGGTGAAAAGGTTGTGTGCCATGCTTGTACAGGACGGAGAGGATAATCTGAAGCTGACGGGTCGCATCCATAAGGGAGATGGGTGGGCATGATGAGTGATGCATCCCATAGCGTTTTGGACCGTGAAGAACAATATCAGAACATGCGCCGCGAAGTCAGGGCAGGCCTTGACTTAACGTATTCAGCGGGGGACAAGGAACTATGGCAGGGGATTGAGCGCAAGGTGTTATCTGATCCTGCACTGGATGATCTGACCTCTGGAGAACGACATGCGCTGGTACAAAGGCTGTTTGATTCGTTTCGTGGGTTGGACATTCTTCAACCGCTAGTCGATCATCCCGATATTTCGGAGATTATGATTAACAGTCATCGGGAGATCTTCGTCGAGCAGGAAGGGGAAGTCCACCAAATCCAGCTCGAATTCGAATCCAGAGAACGGCTGGAGGATATTATCCAGATGATCGTATCCGGGGTGAACCGGATCGTGAACGAGTCGTCCCCCATTGTGGATGCGAGGCTAAAGGATGGTTCACGGGTCAATATTGTTTTGCCGCCGATTGCGCTGAAGGGTCCTACCATGACCATTCGGAAGTTCCCGAGTGAACCGATGACCATGTCGGACCTGATTGGGAAAGGTGCCCTGCATGAGGAAGCGGCAGAGCTGCTGCAGCAGTTGGTGCGCAGCAAATACAATATCTTCATCGGGGGCGGAACGGGTTCAGGGAAAACGACTTTTCTGAATGCATTATCACAGTTTATCCCTGCGGATGAACGGATTATTACGATAGAAGATTCCGCTGAGCTGCAGATTGTCACGGTGCCGAATCTGGTGTCGCTGGAGACACGTAACGCCAATACCGAGGGCAAGGGTGAAATCTCCATCCGGGATCTGATCAAGTCCTCCCTTCGGATGAGGCCAAACCGCATTGTGATAGGTGAGGTGCGGGGTGCGGAGGCACTCGATATGCTCCAGGCCATGAACACCGGGCATGACGGAAGTCTATCCACTGGGCATGCCAATAACATCCCGGACATGATCAGCAGATTGGAGACGATGGTACTTAGCGGGGCCGAGCTTCCCATTTCGGTTGTGCGGCAGCAGATCAGCTCGGCAATTGATGTCTTTGTTCATCTATCCCGGCTTAGAGACCGTTCGAGGCGAGTAACGGAAATCAGTGAAGTCATTGGCATGAAGGACGGGGAAGTGCTGCTGAACCCGCTCTTTCGTTTCCAGGAGTGGGAAGAAAGGGAAGGCAAGATTATTGGAGGCTTGGTACAAGTCGGTAAGTTGAAGCAGGTTGAGAAAATCCAAATGGCCGGGCTTGGGGATTGGCTGAGTGAATACATAGCACGGTACTACAGAGAAATAGAAGAATCAGATAACAACGTGAATTAAAGCAGTTGGAAGGTGATTAGGTTGGGTGAGTCCAGACAGGCGCTAACGGATTACACCGTATACATGCTATCCGGGAGACAACGGACCGTCTGCATGTTGATTAGTGGACTTCTATTCTTCGGTGTCGGTATGTTGTTCTATCATCACTGGCTGGCAGGGGTGATATTGGCTGCGGGATGCATATGGGTGCCAAAACATTGGACAAAGGTACTGCTGGAACGAAGAAGAATGACGCTTAGTCTACATTTTAAACAAGCGTTATATGCGTTATCCTCCGCACTGGCTGCAGGGAAATCCGTGGAAAATGGGTTTAAGGAATCGGTTGAGGATCTGCGGATGCTCAATCCCGAAGCGGATACCGACCTCATCCGGGAGTTTACCATTTTGCGGACAAGAATGGAGTATGGGCAACCGATTGAGGAGGCGCTGCAGGACTTTTCAGACCGGGCTAACATTGAGGATATAACGAATTTTGCAGATGTATTCATCACGTGCAAGCGGACTGGTGGAGATCTGGTCGAGGTGGTTCGCCGAACCTCTGCAGTGATTGGCGAGAAGCTGGACATCCAGCAGGATATCATGGTCGCCGTGGCACAGAAAAGGTTCGAGTCCAAGGCGATGTTTGCCGCGCCTTTTATTTTTCTTATTTTTTTGAATTTGACGGCCAAGGATTTCATGGAACCACTGTATAGCGGTATGGGGTATCTGATCTCCAGCGGGGCTTTGGTATTGCTCGCCTGCTGTTATCTGTGGATTACACGCATTATGGATATCAAAGTATAAGGAGCTGATTCGATGCTGCTTCCCGTTATATTCGGAGGTTTGCTCGGAGCAGGGTGGCTGGTGCTGGACCGAACACGAGGACAGACCTACCGGCATCTGCGCAAACTTCATATGGAAGGATTGCGTCTGAAAAAACTGCATGGTCCCTTTCTGTTTTTACTGGACAGATACGAGGTAGGCCGCAGATTGCCCGTTCTGATGTACCGCATGCAGCATGCCATCCAGAAAATGTACGGCCTACAGCACAGCGGAGAGAAAACGATGCTCTATAGTGCAGAAATGCTGACGTATGCCTGGCTGATGCTGCTTGTGGGCTGTCTGTTATCACTCGTTGGTGATATGGGAAATGGAGGTCTGTTAGGCGGGCTTTCCCTGGCTGTTGCACTGCCTTTTGCACTCTATAAAGATCTTCATACCAAGGTACAGCGAAGAGACCAGGACATTCTTATGGAGCTGCCCGAGTTGTTAAACCGGATTGTGCTGCTTGTAGGGGCAGGAGAAACCGTGCAAAGGGCTATCGTTCACTGTGTTGCGAGTCAGGGGGAGCGTGACCATCCGCTCTACAACGAGCTGCGAAAGACGGTCGGCGATTGGAATAATGGGTATTCTTTTCAACAATCGTTTGAACAGTTCAGCCGCCGCTGTGGTGTGCAGGAAGTTACGATTTTTACAACGACAGTACTGCTGAATTTCCGGCGTGGGGGAGGTGACTTTGTACTCGCGCTGCGGGATCTCTCACATGTGTTGTGGGAGAAACGCAAGGCTGTCAGTCGGGCAAAGGGAGAACAGGCTTCTTCAAAGCTCGTGTTTCCGATGGTACTGATCTTTTTTACGATTGTGGTCATGATCGGAGCACCTGCTTTTATGATGATGAATATGTAGGGGGAATAGGAATGCGGGAATTAATGAAAAGCAAAGCAAGTACATTTTGGAACGAAGAGGACGGGCTTGGAACGCTGGAGCTGATTCTGATTATTGGCGTTATCATTATTATTGCGTTGATTTTCAAAGATCAAATTAAAACCTTGGTGACTCGCTTGCTTGGTCAAGTTAGCAAGAAGAGCGATGAATTCTTTGAGTAAACGATTCAAAAGGGAAGATGGAAGCTTCACGATCGAGGCTTCCTTGGTCTTCCCGGTGGTGCTGTTTGTTCTCGTGTTAATTCTGTTTTTCTCCATGTATATGTATCAAAAAACCTTTTTAAACCAGCATGCATATGCAGCATCGGAACGAGCCGCCTACAGTTGGGATAACAGTCACAAGCAGGCCATGACAGGTGAGGTAGCGGCAGGCGAACATGACAATCTCTACTGGAGATTAACGGATGACCGATTGCTCGGCGCTCTGTTTGGCTGGGCTGGCGCGGATCATCAGATCAGTGTTCCATTGCCCGCAAGTGAAGGCGGGAGCCTGACTGAGCAGAAGTTGTCCCAAGCCGTTCAAGGCATGCCGAGTGGCATGCGCGGAACGATCGAATATCAAAATTCTTTGGTACAGCGAAAAGTGACAACTGAGCTGGAGCAGGTTATTTCCTTGCCGCTACCTTCTTTTTTGTTTGATTCGGGTAACCGGGTTCTGACGCAAGGTTCATCAGCCGTTGTCGAGCCGGCGGAATTTATCCGAACGGTGGATCTGGTCCGTTATTATGCTGCCAAATTTAAAGGGAACGGCAGCGGGGCAACCGGAACAGCAGCTGAAGCAGGACAGGTCCTGCAGCATTTTGGCAAAACCAAAAAGTAGAGAGAGGAGGAGAGCGGCGCTGTTCAGAAAAAAAGACGGTGAATCAGGTGCTGTAACCCTGTTCTTGATCTTAATCCTGGCGGGCATCTACATGTTCGTAGCGGTATTCATTGATTATGCCCGGATAGCCGCCTTCAAAGTTCAGTCAGAACGCATGGCCCATGCAGCTATGAGATCGGTGATGTCTGCTTATGATACTTCACTCAGGGAGTATGGCCTGTTTGGCTATGGAGACAGCAGTGGTGAAGCCATTATGGCTAAGGTGCTGAATGATAGCGTGAAGCCATCCGATGTGAAGAACGGATTCCCCATTCTGGATATTCAGTGGGATACAACATCCCTGAGCATGGAGCGGGAATTGGGCAGGTATGATATCTTCAACCGCCAGATTCAGGAGGATATGAAATATCGGGCTCCGGTTGACTTCACGTTAGAGGTGGTCAATCGTTTCAAGCCGATGTCGGAGGAAATGAAAGAAGCCGCGCATACCGTAGACTTGCTCAAAAAATTACAGAAGCTGTATGACAAACGCGAGGAATTGCTGGATGAGGCGATAGCCAATCAGATGGATTCGGGCAATAAACTGAAAGATCTCCCAGCTCTGATTATGAACCCTCCTTCACCTGCCATTTACGATGAAATGATGGAAGAAACACCGGAGACTGCTGCCGAGATCGCAGCACGTTATACGGATTACTTGAGCAAAAAACAAGCAGACGAAGGACTGCCATTCAATCAGCAGCAGTATATCCTGGAGCTGGCTCGTTACCGGACAGGCGTTGGTAATGTGGTGACCGGCATTAGTATGGTTCTTCAACCGGCACAACAGGCTCATCAGACGAAACTGGAGGAAGCTCAGAATCTAGTTGAAGAGGCGCGCAAACTCAACGAGGAAATGAAGCGGGTTATTGCTGAAGGGGAGAACCGATCGCAGAATGTGAGTTATGAAAAAGTAGGGAATTCATCCCTCCCTGGGCAGAGTCCACCTTCTACCGGATCGGGCAGCGAAGCCAAAAGTACACGTTCACTTGCCTCTGAGCTGGTAAGAGCAGATTCCTTGTTCGATAAGTTAAATGAACATATCCGTTCCCAAACTTCAGATTTTAATCATGTTAGAAAAGACAGTCTTGAGCTGAATACACAGCTTCGCAATGTGACGGGTCAGAGTGGTGTGCCTGTTAAGCAGGCAGTAAGACAGGCAAGTCAGGTCACAGAACGATACATGGACACTTATGTACGAAGTGGCGCTTCCAATGTCATTCTTCAAAGCAAACAGCTGCTGGAGGAAGGTCGGGGATCTGATGCGCAGCGCAAGGCGAATGATAAGGAGTCCAAGGGAAAATTAAAGGACGTAAAGCGCATATTATCACAGATCGAAAAGGGACATTCGGGATCAATGGAAGCATTCAAGCAGTTGGAGCAGTATTACAATGCCAACATTGCATTTAACCAGGCAAGCCGGGGGGAGGCCAAAAAGGCAGAAATTGCAGGTGATCCTTACGATTCAGGCGGTGACGCCATGAACGGAATGGACAGTTTATTTAGCGGAATGTCTGGTTTGCTGGATAGCCTTGGGGATGAATTATTCCAGAATGAATACGCACTCGCTTATTTCAATTCGATGGATTTTGGACAGTTACTGGATTGGACTGAAGGGGGCGGAGATTCGAGTGAAGTCTTCAAATTGGAGAATCAGGAGCTGGAGTATATCATCTATGGGTTTCACAATCCTTCAGGTAACATAGCTGCTGCGTATGCAGAGATATTTGGTATGCGCTTGGCGATTCGAACTGCAGAAGGATTAATTGAAAACAGTAAACTCGGCAATCCCCTTCTGGTGTTATCTGCTGCAATTTTATACGGAATTACCCACGCCATAGCGGATATGGTGAAACTCTCCAAAGAGGGTAGTGTGGAATTGTCCAGATATATCAAGGTCAAGCTTACATACAGGGATCATCTAAGACTATTCCTATTAATGCATAGTAACAATGAACGTAAAATGTCCAGAATGCTGGCTTTGATCCGGCTGAATACGGGCGAGAATCCCGATGAAAAACAAACGTATGCATCAGGAAACATACGCAGCAGCGTAAAATTATGGTTTTTGCCTGGAGTGATCGAAAGTATAGGTGCCGTTATGGGGAATGCAGATCAGGTCGAAGATGGCCGATTATTCATAGAACGGAAGACGGATTATTCCTATTGAATCATGCAGTACTTTTTAACGTGGAGGGATTATGGAGAAGCAGGAGCTACAACAAAAAGAAGGTGTGCGATGGCTGCTTCGATTATCATGGTTGCGCAAACTGGAAAAATTGAAATCTCTGCAGAAGCAGACATGCTCTTCAAAAAAGGAACAAGGCAGCATCGTATTGGAAGCTTCGCTCGTTCTGCCTGTGTTTCTGTTCTTTGTCATGTTCCTTGTCTACATCGTACAAATGACACTGATCTCGACAGCTCTGCAAAGTACAGCGGGTGAAGCTGTAAAGCAGCTCTCCGCCAAGATCTATCCAGTCTCTCTTGTCTTCACTCCCTCTGATTCGGCTGGGGGTGGAGAGAAGGGAAGCGGCTGGAAAATACCAGAGCTGTCTCTGACGGAATGGGCTGAAGAGTATGCCCCATCACTGCCGGAACCGCTAAGCAATTGGGTGCGTGCGGCTGCAGCCAGTGGGGAGCAGCCTTTGCAGGAGATTAAGACATCCGTTATCGAGACTGTACTGGATCCAGCTGTAAAACCTTTGCTTCAACCTTTTATAGATCCGGTATTGCTGGATACCGAGCGATTACATGTGAACGGGATATCTGTGCCGGATCTCAAAAACAAAACCAATCCGTATTTCAGGCTGGAGCTAAGTTATGAACTGCCGATTAAAGTGCCTTTCCTGGGCAAACCATTACGAATCCAGGCTGCTGCCGCTGAACGCGTATGGATCGGAGACACGGGAGAAGGTTCAAGCCCTGGTGAGGGTGATGGGAATGCTTCAGGTTCAGTAACTGTGTTATCCAAGCCGGAGCCTGCCTACATAGGCAATAATGCGACAATCAAGGTTCAGGTGGAGCCTGGGGCCACTGCAAACCTAACGATATTTTACAAGTCGGGAGAAAGCACAGCTAAACATATTGGCTGGGCGACTGCCGATGAGAACGGCGTAATTGAGTGGAACTGGTTTGTAGGTACTCGTACGACGGAAGGGACCTGGACATTTGTAGTGGAAACAGCTGATGGCAGCAAGACAACAACCGAGTTTAATGTAGCATCGAGAAAATAGTGATATGGATAGAGGAGTGATGGGGGTGGAATGGTTCATTATAGCCTGTGGCTTATATGTGGTGGCTGCCTTTGTAACCGATGTACGATCCATGAAAATTCCGAATCTGCTGACCTTGCCCGTGACCGCTTTGGGTGTGCTGGCCCATGGAATCTGGGATGGATGGGAAGGGTTGTTGTTCTCTGCTGCCGGGTTCGCAGGATGTTTTGGCATTTTGTTTTTGATGTACGCTATTGGAGCAGTAGGAGCTGGCGATGTAAAACTGTTTGGCGGGATTGGGGCGTGGACAGGCATCGCTTTTGGGATTCACGTAGTCGTGTATTCTGTTCTGTATGCCGGGGCAATCGGCCTAATTATTCTGTTGTTCCGCAGGGATTCAGCCAAACGGATTCGTAACATGGCCGGTGGGCTTGCAGGCTTTTTCATGCTGGGTTCGCTTAAACTGGTCAGCAAGGAGAAAACGTTGAAGTTCCCGTTCATGCTGGCTGTATTGCCAGGTTTTATTAGTGCCTATGTTTATATGATTTCATAAAACGATACAAGACAAATAAGTTAAATATGAATTTAAATCGGAAAGAGAGGATTGGCATGTATGGATTAACAAAAGATTTTATACGGAACGGCGGAGCATTTATGGTTTTGGAAAAAGCCGAAGGATTACGGATGGACGAATTAAGCCGTGTACAGACGGGGATGATGTTCTCCAATGATATTCCACGTTTGCTGCCTCTCCACATTCGTGAGATGGATCGGAATGTTACTCTTCAATATGATATTTCCGGGTACAAAATGTTATCCCAGATTTTAAAGGCAGGCCAAATCAAACTGCGTGTGCTGTACGGTCTGTTGTTCCAACTCGCAGACACCTTCACGGAATGCCGACAATATATGCTCGAATCCCGTAAGCTAATGCTGCAGGAAGATAGTATATTTGTAAAAGGTTCACTGGAGCAAGGGGAGCTGGGTATGGTTTATGTACCGATTCAGGATTCGGTGGCTGCAGATCCGACTCCGGGGCAATTCCGTGAACTGGTCATCCGGCTGATGGCTCATGTGCAGGAATTGCAGGGTGAAGGCATTCAGCGGGTTCTGCAGCTATGTGATCACGAACGGTGGGATATCGGACAACTGCGGGAATTATTATTGGAACTCTACGCGGATGAACAAGCGGGACCCGGTAGCTCTACATTCTTGTCCTCACGTGGCAGCGAATCAAGAGAGAGTGGGACAGTGAACGAACGTTCTGTTTATGTTGAATATGAACCTGAGCTTTCGAAATTGCCACGGTTACATAGACAAAATGACCACTCGAAGCCTGACCAAGACAAAATGCAGGCTGAAAAGTATTCCAATTTTCGTCAACAGCCGGATGCAAGGTTAGAGCAGGAAGGGGCGAAAAGTAACAGGTTCAGTCCAAACTTCCTGAGCACACGTCCCTCTAGAGAAGTTTCATCCCCTTTTGCAGACAGGACTGATCAAGCAGTAAGCAATTCTAACGAAACTACGTTTGATGAGAACATGGAAATGGAACAAAAGGCTGGAACATCGAAAGTGACGTACATTATTCTTATTTGCATGGTTGGTATAGCTCTGGTATGGAGATTCGCTTACATGGAGCAGCCCGGGCAGACACCTATGATAATATCCATCGTTCTAAGTGTCGCCTTATTAGCGGTTGCTGGCTGGGCTTGGATTAGCAAGGGGAAATTCGGCATATCCAAAGCGGCAGGGCTCAAAAAGATTGATCAAGCTTCTTTGCTGAAATTAGGTAATAAAAGAACTAAAAACGAAGAGGAAGCAGAGGAGTTATATCAGGAGAGCTGGCGCTGGAACGCTTCAGAGCCGAAGATTGACAATGACCCATCTGTACAGGGTTATGCGAGTACAACCCTGAATTCGCGATTTCAACGTTTACATACCGAACCCGAATCAGAACCAACACCCATGATCCAACATTTCGATCATACCACTGCACCAACGTCTGAGCTGACTCGGAATGAGCATGGAACGGAGGCAACAGTAAATCTGCAAAGTATGACTGGGGAAGCGGTAACGGGCGCAGGTCCTGTAACACCATCCTTTTATCTGGAACGTCGATCAAAGGCAAGTGACCGAAATGAGCGGATGGATGTACAAGGAGCTTCTTTTGTCATAGGCAGATCGGCAGAGATGGTTCAGTGGGTGGATTCGACAACCGGTGTGTCCCGTGCTCATGTGGAATTGAGCCGGAACAAATCGGGCTATGTCATTAAGGATCTGGGTTCTGTGAATGGAACCCTTCTGCAGGGCAAGCCTCTTGCACCTTATAAGGAGTATCCACTGGAAGACGGGGACACGTTCACTCTGGCAGAGTCCGTCTACACCTACCGTTCAGTCGGATAATCCGCGATGTTTCAAGTCTTCCAGGGCATCGGTTAAGGTTGGAAAGGTGAATTTGAACCCGTGATCCAGCGCCTTCTGCGGAATGACACGCTGCCCCTGAAGCAATACAACAGAGAGTTCTCCGACCACTGCTTTAATCAGGAAACCGGGGACCGGGAACCAATGCGGGCGATGATAGACTTTGCCAACTATACGTCCAAACTCGTCATTGGTCACGGGATTCGGAGCGGATGCGTTCACCGGGCCCGAGATTTCCTTATTATGTATCGTAAAATCAATAAGCCTTACAATATCCAAGATGTGTATCCAGGTGGTCCACTGTTTGCCACTGCCGATTTTGCCGCCTACACCAAGCATATATGGCAGCTTCATTAACGGAAAGGCTCCTCTTTTATGACCAAGTACGAGGCTGACACGAATTTTGACCAGTCTCACATCTAGGATAGCATCTGCAGCGATCTCCCATTGTTCGGCAACTCGAGACGGAAAGTTCATTGATTTTTGCGGGGAATTTTCATCAAATGTCTCCGTAGGGGAGGTTCCGTAAATAGCCATGGCGGACGCCTGTACAACAACTTCCGGTTTATGTTCAAGTTTATCCAGCAGCCGGGCTACCTTGGATACAGTCGTTACCCTGGATTCCACAATTTCCAGCTTGGCCTTGGTCGTCCAGCGCTGATTCAGTGTTTCCCCGGCAAGGTTAACCAGAGCATCCAATCCTTCAAGCAAATGAGGCCTTTCCTCAAGCTGTTCCCAAGATATATATGTAAGGCGTTCTCCGGGATCATGAAGATCAGGCAGTTTGCGCGTGATTATCTGAACCTGATGTCCTGCTTGCAGCCAGTAATCCACAAGTGCACTTCCCACAAATCCTGTTCCTCCACATATAGCAATGTTCATGCTTCAGCCCTCCTTTGTGAACTTCATAAATGACGGATCAACAAACAGCCCCGGCGGTAAGCAATGCCTGTCTGCGAATGACTTACCTGATGGAGCTCGTGTGTTGGAGATGAGTGTGGTAGTCCGTCCACAATTGAAACGTTCTTATTTATTCATCAGATGTTTATAAGGCGAGTAGTCAATTTGGTTTTTCTCCAAAAATTTGACCAGAAACTTATTATCACGCTTCGGTGTGGCTATAATGTATCCTTTGATGCAGTGATCTCGGGACACCTCGGTTGCCTTGTTCTCAACAGCGATCTTGCCAATCTCTGCTGCAATGGAATGTTTGGCGATATCGCGAAACGGACCGGGCACGGGCTCTACGAGTTGATCCAGAAAAGCCTTGGCTTCATCCGTCCACAGGTGGCGGCTTGTTTCGACCCAGTAATTTTGCCAGTCCAGTTTGGATTTGCCGTCCGCTTTTGGGAGCACTTTCAAAAACTTGCGCATCATAAAAAATCCACCAATACACATGCTGCCTAGCAAAAGAAAAGTCCAGAATGCGATCGTGTTCATAAACCAGTTGCTGGGGGAACTGCTGACTAACGTCATCGCGTAGGAGCCGAAAATCATTACGGAGTCACCTCGGTTCATTGATTTTCACGGAAAGACGGATTCCGCCCACCATGTTCCAAATTAGCTGTAAAAAATAGCCTGTAACCCGAATTATAGCGCATTTCTAGATTTATTTCGATAATCGCGTTAGAATAAGGGATAATTCAGAAAAAGGGGGATCAATGATGCTGAAAATCGGCTCCCATGTGTCCTTTTCGGACAAGGGATTATTGAGTGCAACGAAGGAAGCGTCCTCGTACGGTTCCAGTTCGTTTATGATATATACGGGTGCACCGCAGAATACGCGCCGCAAGCCTATTGAGTCCATGTATATCGAGGAAGGCAAGCTTGCCATGCAAGAAGGCGGAATGGAAGATATTGTTGTCCATGCGCCATACATTATTAACCTTGGTTCCTACAAAGAAAACACGTATGAACTGGCTGTAAGCTTCCTTCAGGAAGAAATTCGCCGTACGCATGCCATTGGTGTCAAAAATATCGTGCTGCACCCCGGCGCTTTTACGGACAAGGATGCTCATTATGGCATTGGACGGATCGCCGAAGGTTTGAATGAAGTGCTCGATGGTGTCAAAGAGACCGATGTTAAAATTGCCCTTGAAACGATGGCTGGCAAAGGGACCGAAATGGGCCGCAGCTTCGAAGAGATCGCACAGATCATGGAGAAGGTTACGCACAACGAACGTCTCGCCGTATGTATGGATACATGCCATATTCATGATGCAGGCTACGATATCGTGAATGATCTGGACGGTGTGCTTGAGCAGTTTGATCGTACAGTAGGGCTTGACCGCATTACCGTAATGCATATTAATGATAGTAAGAATACTGTTGGTGCGCGTAAGGACCGTCATACACCTATTGGTTCCGGCTGGATTGGTTTTGAAGCGATTAACCGTATCGTTCATCATGATGCGCTTCAAGGACGTCCATTTATTCTGGAGACACCTTGGATCGGTAAGGAAGCCAAGACACAACGCCCAATGTATGAAGTGGAAATTGCATTGCTTCGCGGAGATGTGAGTGGCCGATTTGGTCCGGAATTCCTGACAGAGGTGGAGCAGCTGCAGCACTTCTTCAAAGGAAAAGAAATTGACTCCCGTTCCTATATTCTTGACGTTTGGACGCTGCTCAAGAACGATGCGAAAGCCAAAAAGGCAGATCCGCGTGAACCGCTGGAGCGGTTGTATGATCTGGTAGCGGAAGCCGCGTTGTTCCCGCACTTGAACGAAGAGCAACTGAATCATCGCTTGATTGCCTGGCTTGCAGGTAAAGAACTGCTTGTCACGGCTTAATTGAAGGAGGAAGAATAGCCCGATGGAGATTCATGCAAAACAAGTACGTCCTGATTCCAAAAACCGCGCCGATCGGGCGCGGATGCTTATTTCCTGTCCAGACGGACCAGGAATCGTAGCTGCCGTATCGCACTTCCTGCACCAGCATGGTGCAAACATCGTTCAGTCGGACCAATACACCATGGACCCGTCTGGCGGCATGTTTTTCATGCGTATTGAATTCGACCTGCCGGAACTGACAGCGAGTCTGGCCAAATTGGAAGCTGATTTTGCTGAAGTGGCGGAACGCTTCAAGATGGAGTGGTCTCTCTCTGCGGTTAGCCGCAAGAAGAAACTGGCCATTTTTGTATCCAAGGAAGATCATTGTCTTGTTGAATTGCTGTGGCAATGGCAAGCTGGAGACCTTGATGCTGACATCGCTCTCGTGGTAAGCAATCACCTGGATATGAAGGAATACGTGGAATCATTCGGCATTCCTTATCATCATATTCCGGTAACGGCTGACACGAAGAAAGAAGCAGAGCAGCGCCAGCTGGACGTCATCGGTAACGATATTGATGTGATTATTCTTGCACGTTATATGCAGATTATCTCTCCGATGTTCATCGAGCATTACCGCAACCGGATTATTAATATCCATCATTCCTTCCTTCCGGCATTTGTCGGTGGTAAACCGTATGCTCAGGCGTACAACCGTGGTGTTAAGATTATCGGAGCAACAGCACATTATGTGACCGAAGAACTGGACGGCGGGCCGATTATCGAGCAGGACGTTCAGCGCGTAAGCCATGGAGATGACGTGACTGAATTGAAACGGATTGGACGTACCATTGAGCGCGTTGTACTTGCACGTGCGGTAAAATGGCATGTGGAAGACCGGATTCTGGTTCACGAAAATAAAACGGTTGTATTTTAGCTTTATGCTTTAATACTGTGCAAGGTTGATTCGGAACCATATGAATTGTGTATGATAAGAAAGGCGATTTCCTATTAGCAAGCCAGGGAATCGCCTTTTTGCCTTTTCCATACCCGTCCGCATACGCCAAGAAGGATACCGAACAACAGATGTCCGATGAGCCAAAGCAATATGGCATGGAAATCCATTAAGCCGGGGACTCGTGAAGATAACTGGGAGAGCGGAATATACAGCAGGGAAGAGAACACACCGAGCAAAACGCCTTTAACCAAGGGGAAACCGGAACGCTGAATCCACCAGAAGTAGAAGATGCCGATGATTACAGAAACAATGAGATGGAGTGTGAATTCAAGCCATTCAGGCAACATTGACGGAAGCCAAGGCACAAAGTCGACATTCAGAAGCAGGGTGTATACCTTTTCGCCTGTGTAAGCCTGAGCCCCTTTAAGAAAAAAACCTAGGAATACGCCAGTGATGATGCCTGTTAAAGTCCCCGATATCCAGGGTAATGGATGATTTAGCGACTTTTTCCGCATAGCCTGAGGTCCTGACATGAGGCAAGCCTCCTTTCTTTCTGAAAGTAACGCAGTCGCAGTGATTTCGAATCAGAATCATGTACGATTCCATTTCAAAAAAACTTCGGGCTGTAAAAAGTGTATGGTTTTCCGGTTAAAGGTTATACTTCATCCGATGGATTAGCGAGGCTTGCCAAGCCGGACATGGGCTCAGATGCTCTACCGAACACCTTTTATTCTGCGCTGGAATAAACCCGCCTCACCCACAAACAACCGAATTTTCCGGAACTTCTAAAAGAAGGTTATGGAAAAGCTTCACGCCAAGTGATACAATACAAAAGTGAATAAGTCAAAATGAAACATTCAAGCGGATTCACTTATTGTTATATACGGTTTGCTTGTATGATGAGAGGGATTCGCTTGCGCACCCGACTTATCTAAAGACATGAGGAGGACAAACCATGACTGACAAGAACGAAGCGATTCAAAAGGACGAAAACAACACAATCGACAACCTGTCGATTACGACTGTACGTACTCTGGCAATTGATGCAATCGAGAAAGCAAAATCTGGACACCCGGGAATGCCTATGGGCTCCGCTCCAATGGGATACCAACTTTTTGCAAAAACGATGACACATAACCCGGACCACCCAACTTGGGTTAACCGGGACCGTTTTGTGCTGTCTGCAGGACATGGTTCCATGTTGCTGTACAGCTTGCTGCACCTGAGCGGCTACGATCTTCCTATGGAAGAATTGAAACAATTCCGCCAATGGGGAAGCAAAACTCCGGGTCACCCGGAATTCGGACATACTGCAGGTGTTGACGCTACGACTGGACCACTGGGTCAAGGGATTGCAATGGCTGTAGGTATGGCTATGGCTGAAGCACAACTGGGCGCAACTTACAACAAAGATAAATTCAACGTAATCGACCACTATACTTATGCAATCTGTGGTGACGGTGACCTCATGGAAGGCGTATCCCACGAAGCAGCTTCCCTTGCTGGACGTCTGCACCTGGGCAAACTGATCATGTTGTTCGACTCCAACGACATCACGCTTGATGGTGAGTTGAACCTGTCTTCTTCCGAAAGCATCGCAAAACGCTTCGAAGCTTATGGCTGGCAAGTGCTGCGCGTAGAAGATGGTAACGATCTGCCTGCAATCGAAAAAGCAATTCAGGAAGGACAAGCAGATACACTGCGTCCTACACTGATCGAAGTGAAAACCGTTATCGGTTATGGTAGCCCGAACAAACAAGGTAAAGGCGGCCACGGCGGTACTCACGGTTCCCCACTGGGTGCTGACGAAGCCAAATTGACCAAAGAATTTTACAAATGGGTTTACGAGGAAGATTTCCACGTACCAGCTGAAGTTCGCGATCACTTTGCTCAAGTCAAAAATCGTGGTATCTCCGCAAACAAAGCTTGGGACGAGAAATTCGCTGAGTACAAAAAAGCATTCCCTGAGCTGGCAGCTCAGTTCGAAACAGCAATCAACGGTGACCTTCCAGAAGGTTGGGACCGCGATCTGCCTAAATATGCTGCAACAGACAAAGCTCTTTCCACTCGTGTTGCTTCCGGTAATGCACTGAATGGTTTGGCGCACAACGTGCCTCATCTGACTGGTGGATCTGCTGACTTGGAAAGCTCCACAATGACACACCTGAACAACATTGCAAACTTTGCTCCAGAAGATTACTCTGGCCGCAACATCTACTTCGGTATCCGTGAATTCGGTATGGCTGGAGCAATGAACGGTATGGCACTGCACAGCGGTGTGAAAGTATTCGGTGGTACATTCTTCGTGTTCACTGACTACCTGCGTCCGGCTGTTCGTCTGGCTTCCCTGATGGGTCTGCCTGTGACATACGTCCTGACTCACGACAGTATCGCTGTTGGTGAAGATGGTCCTACGCACGAGCCAATTGAGCAACTCGCATCCCTGCGTATCATTCCTAACCTGACAGTTATTCGTCCGGCTGATGGTAATGAGACATCTGCTGCATGGGCTTATGCGCTTGAGAACAAGAACAACCCGGTAGCACTCGTACTCACACGTCAAAACTTGCCGATCTTGGAAGGAACAGTAGAAGGATCCCGTGAGAACGTTAAACGCGGTGCTTATGTTGTTTCGGATGCAAAAGACGGCAAACCAGTAGCACAAATCATCGCTACAGGTTCCGAAGTGCAATTGGCTGTCAAAGCTCAAGCTGCACTGGCTGAACAAGGTATCCAAGTTCGTGTAATCAGCATGCCGAGCTGGGATCTGTTCGAGAAACAGGACAAAGCGTACAAAGAATCCGTCCTGCTTCCGGATGTTAAGGCTCGTCTTGCGATTGAAATGGCTTATCCAATGGGCTGGGAGAAATATGTTGGCGATCAAGGCGACATTCTCGGAATCAGCACATTCGGTGCTTCCGCGCCTGGCGACCGTGTTATCGAAGAGTATGGCTTCACAGTCGATAACGTGGTTAGCCGCGTAAAAGCGTTGCTGTAATAGCTTGAAAAACGCTGCTATGGATGGAACAGTCCATCTGTTTTATTCATAGCAGCAAAGTTATTTCGGGCAGAGAAAGGATGAGGATTCATCCTGATCTGTTTTGCCTTTTGTTTTCATTAACTTCAGGGGGAGCGGGTACGCATGTCACAGTTTGATCAAGTCAGTGTAGTGAAAGAGGCCAACATTTATTATGATGGCCAGGTAACCAGCAGAACGGTTATTTTGGGGGATGGCAGCAAAGTGACTCTGGGCATCATGCTCCCAGGCAGCTATGAGTTCGGTACGGATTCCCGTGAAATCATGGAGATTCTGTCCGGCGATCTGAGAGTATTGCTTCCCGGAGAAGAAGATTGGCAAGAGATTCAAGGTCAAGTTGCGTTTCACGTGCCTGCCGAATCCAAATTCAAACTGGAGATACGCAGCGTTACCGACTACTGCTGCTCGTACCCGGCGGAATAATACAAGAAGGGTAGCCAAAACCCGCAATCAGCGGATATGGTTTACCCTTTTTGCTTCTTGAATTTGAAGTGACAAAGTTCAAGCTGCAAGCTTGTCAGCCCCGTGGATTTGAAGTATCCTTATGCTAAGTTGTTTGAATGGAAAACGGAAAAATAAGCTACCGATATCAGGAGGTTTTTAGATCATGGCAAAAAAAGTGAAGTTTGATTACAGCACTGCCTTGCAATTTGTAAACCAGCATGAAGTGGACTATTTCGCTGAACCGATTCGTCTGGCTCACGAGCAGCTCCACAACGGAACAGGAACCGGATCCGATTACCTGGGCTGGATTGACCTGCCAACCGCTTATGACAAGGAAGAATTCTCCCGTATTCAAAAAGCGGCTGCCAAAATCCAAAGCGATTCCGAAGTGCTGATCGTTATCGGTATCGGTGGTTCATACCTGGGTGCACGCGCAGCGATCGAGATGCTGACACACTCCTTCTATAACAATCTGCCAAAAGATAAACGCAAAACGCCTGAAATCTATTTCGCAGGAAACAATATCAGCTCCACGTATGTAACTCATTTGCTGGATCTGGTGGAAGGCAAAGACTTCTCCGTGAACGTCATCTCCAAATCCGGTACGACTACCGAGCCTGCCATTGCTTTCCGTATCTTCCGTGCAGCACTGGAGAAAAAATACGGTAAAGAAGAAGCACGCAAACGTATCTATGCTACAACAGACAAAGAGCGCGGCGCACTGAAAAAACTGGCGAACGAAGAAGGTTACGAGTCTTTCGTTATTCCGGATGATGTAGGTGGACGTTACTCGGTTCTGACAGCAGTAGGCTTGCTGCCAATCGCTACAGCTGGCATTAACATCGAAGAAATGATGCAAGGTGCAGCTGACGCATCCAAGGAATACAGCAACCCGAATGTTGCTGAGAATGAAGCATATCAATATGCTGCTGTTCGTAACGCATTGTACCGTAAAGGTAAAGGAACAGAAATCCTCGTAAACTACGAGCCGTCCCTGCACTTTGTATCCGAATGGTGGAAACAACTTTATGGAGAAAGCGAAGGTAAAGATTTCAAAGGAATCTATCCTGCTTCTGTTGATTTCTCCACGGATTTACACTCCATGGGTCAATTCATCCAGGAGGGAAGCCGTAACATCTTCGAAACGGTCATTCAGGTCGCTGAAGTATCTGAGCATATCTCGATCGAATCCGATCCGGATGATCTGGATGGTCTGAACTTCCTTGAAGGCAAAACAATGGACTTCGTCAACAAAAAAGCATTCCAAGGCACTCTGCTTGCACATACAGACGGTCAAGTTCCAAACCTGATCGTGAATATTCCGGATATGTCTCCATATTCTTTCGGATATCTGGTATACTTCTTTGAAAAAGCATGCGGCATCAGCGGATACCTGCTCGGCGTTAACCCGTTTGACCAACCAGGGGTAGAAGCTTACAAGAAAAACATGTTCGCATTGCTGGGCAAACCAGGCTTTGAAGAAGAGAAAGCCGCGCTTGAAGCGAGACTTTCTGAATAATTCATGGTTTGACTCATATAGTTAAATAAAGCGTGTGTAGTGACACCCGGGTTTCATTGTGAGATAGAATGCAGTGATTCCCGGATGTTTAAACCAAGGCAGTTCATCCGCGTCCGCGCGGGGAACTGCTTTCTTGTAAAATGGATTAAATCAGAAAGTTGGATTGAAATGCTTGAACGTTATCGCACGGTTCGAGGACCGGGCAATCTGGAAATTGTCATCAAGAAGTCGCGATTCATCGGTCATATTATGCCAGTTACAACGGAAGAAGAAGCAGTTGCTTTTATTGATGAAATTAAGAAAAAACATTGGAATGCCACTCATAACTGTTCTGCATATATGATCGGGGAGAGAGATGAGATCCAGAAGCAATCCGATGATGGAGAACCAAGCGGAACTGCAGGGAAACCCATTCTTGAAGTCATCAAAAATCAGCAGCTGAAAAATGTGGCTATTGTGGTTACGCGTTATTTCGGGGGAATCATGCTTGGAGCAGGCGGTTTAATCCGAGCATATACGGATGGCGCTGTAGCGGCTATTGAAGCTGGAGAAGCCATTACCAAAGTGCTTCATCGTGAAGTGTTTGTGGAACTGGATTACACGTGGCTGGGGAAAGTGGAAAATGAATTAAGAAGCCGGGAAGTCCGTACGGGTGAAACTGGATTCACCGATAAGGTTACGTTGACTTGTCTTCCGCCGGATAGTGAAACCGAGGCATTTATCGCCTGGATCACGGATTTGACGCAAGGGCAATCCCGGATCACGGAGGGACAGCGGCTTTATTTTATTGAAGGGGAATAAAATATATGGCTAGAAGAGCAGTCGAACAAGAGTTGTCGAGGGAGCGGATCCTGGAGGCGGCGAGACATCTTTTTATTACCAAAGGATACCGCGCCATTTCGATGCGAAGCATCGGCCAGCATCTGGGCTATAGTCATGGGTCGCTGTATTATCATTTTAAGGAAAAGGCAGAACTGTTCTATGCCATTGTGGTAGAAGATTTCAATCATCTGGGACATTTGCTGCTGCAAGCCATGGTCAGGCCAGTCGTGGGCGGTATGAGCAAGGTAGAGCATATCATGTTGGAATTCATTCGTTTTGGTTTGGAGAATCCGTATCAATACGAGATTATGTTCATGATTCGGGATGAGGAACTGTTATCTTATTGTCGCACGGAGCAGGGAAGATGCTTCGAATTGTTTGCTTCAATTGTGAGGCAGTATATGAACGAAGAAGGCTGTACGGAAGAAGATATCCAATGTGTGCCGCGCACACTGTTTTTGTCCATGCACGGATTCATATCGTATTATATTCAGGATCGTGTAACGTTTGCTGAGATTGAATCGTCGGCATTATCTCATGTCAAAGTACTATGCCGCAATCTATAACACCAGCCTGGCGTCCAATAAAAGACGCTTTTGTCGCACTCCTATACTTCAGGGCGGTGAATTGTCATAACATTAATTCTTTATAACGTTGTCTCGCGAAAGTTTATTAGCGCGAAAGACCAAGACAGGCGGATCGTAGCCCTAAATCAGGGTTGTCCGCCTGTTTGTGTTTGGTGAACTTATCCTTCCATGATCTTGATATAATATTCCCGCTCTCGAGGACCGTCAAATTCGCTAAAATAAATGCCCTGCCATCTGCCGAGTAATAATCTGCCTTCATGAATGATCACCGTTTGAGATGGACCGGTTGTGATCGATTTCAGGTGGGAAGCGGTATTCCCCTCGGCATGCCGATATTGAGGATGTTCCCAAGGATACACTTCGTTCAGACGAAGCAGCACATCGTGTTTAACATCTGGATCGGCATTTTCATTAATGGCAATGCCTGCTGTCGTATGGGGACAATAGACAAGGGCAGTTCCGTTTTGCACACCGCTATTGCGGACAACCTGCTCTACTTCTCTTGTAATATCCTTGATTTCATCCCGTCTGGAGGTCGATATATTTTTCGTAAATAACATCTGGTAGCACTCCTTATCCTCGTAAATTTTCTTCTAGATTGTACCTTAACCACTCTAATTCAAACAAACCACAATTCACGGGTAAAATTGTTACAAATCATCTGCTAAACGCCCCGATTATATACAATAAAAGCATTGACGGTTAGCACTGCAAACTGGTAAAGTATCAGATAAGTAAAAAAACCAAGTAGACTAATGGGAATAATAATAAAGTAATATAATCCAACTCAGGAAAATGAAAGTATCAAAGCAGGGAGACTGCCGACCGGATATGGAACCGGAGGCTGGGAGGGAATGCAGCAATGAATACCGTTCTTCGTCACAAGGGATGGACTTGGGGATTCCGCAGTACTGTATTGCTATATTTTATTGTACTCATCGTGCTTCCAATTATCGGTGTGTACGTCAATTCCTTCTCTGAAGGATGGAGCAATTTTGCCGAGAGCGTCATGGATCCAATCGCGTGGAAAGCCGTATTGCTGACGGTTCGACTGGCTGTTGTCGCTACACTGATTAACGTGGTATTGGGCACCATGATTGCCTGGGTGCTCACGCGTTATCGTTTCTTTGGGAGATCGTTTCTCAACAGTCTCGTAGATCTGCCCTTTGCACTACCTACTGCAGTTGGCGGATTAATGATTATGCTGCTGCTTGGACCAGTCAGTGCTGTAGGCAAGCTGGCTGAAACCATGGGAATTGAAATTGTGTTTCATCAGCCTGCGATCGTCATTGCGATGACCTTTGTTACGTTTCCATTCGTGATTCGTGCGGTCCAGCCGCTGCTAGAAGAGATCGACCCTTCTGAGGAAGAGGCCTCCTATACCATGGGTGCATCGAAGGCGCGTACGTTCAGGCAGGTCATTCTGCCTTCTATGGCTCCAGGCATGATTAGTGGTGGTATGCTTGCTTTTTCCAGAGCGCTTGCAGAATTTGGAGCAGTTGTGCTGGTGGCGGGCAACATCCCGGGCAGAACGCTGACGGCTTCCGTGTTTATCTACGGCGAGATCGAAAGTGACAATCCTACGGGTGCAGCTGCTGTATCCGTACTGCTCCTCACGCTCTCTTTCCTGATCCTCTGGCTGATTAATCTGGTGCAGATGCGGGGGAGAAGACGATGAGACGGCTATTAATTGGACTTACGTTTGCGGTATTTATTGTGCTTCTGATTATTCCTTTGGGACGCATTTTGATCGGAGCATTTGAAGACGGTGCAGGAGGCTTCCTGGATGGGCTGATGCGCCCTGAAGCGCTGCATGCCTTGATGATGACCGGCCTTGTTGTGCTGGTTGTCACGCTGTTAAATACATTGTTCGGCATTATGATGGCTATTTACCTGGTTCGTGCCGGATGGCTCAGTGATCGGATCAAAGGATTGCTGAACAGTATCGTGGACCTGCCTTATGCGGTGTCCCCCGTCATTGGCGGGTTAATGATTGTATTGCTGCTCGGGCCGAACAGCATTATGGGCGGCTTTTTTGAAGGAATAGGGTTCAATGTGGTTTACGCCTTTCCGGGTATGGTCATTGCAACGCTGTTTGTCACATTCCCGCTGATGGTCAGGGAGGTTATGCCGGTCCTGCAGGAACTTGGTTCGCAGCAGGAAGAGGCGGCTTCAACGCTTGGCGCTTATGGTTGGAGAACGTTCTGGAGTGTCACCTGGCCTTCCATCCGCTGGGCTGTCGTATACGGGCTTGTCCTTACCGTTGCACGATCGCTTGGAGAATTCGGTGCAGTGCTGGTGGTGTCGGGCAATATTATGAACAAAACGCAGACGGCAACAACGCTTGTTTATCAGGATGTTGAGAATTTTAATGTCTCTGCCGCAAATGGTGTGGCATTGGTACTGGTTACCTTCTCTGTTGGGCTGCTGCTCATGATGGAATGGGCCAAGAAGCGAAAGGAAGTGCATTGAGATGCATGTGGAAGTCCGTGATCTGAACAAACATTTCGGTCAATTTCATGCGGTAAAAGATGTCTCGTTCGATATTGCCAAAGGTCATCTGATCGGTCTGCTGGGACCCAGTGGAGGAGGCAAAACGTCTATCCTGCGCATGCTCGCCGGTCTGGAAAGCCCGGGTTCCGGAGAGATTCGCTTTCACGGAAAGGTCGTGAATCATCTGCCTCCGCAGGAGCGGGGAATCGGATTCGTTTTTCAGAACTATGCTTTGTTCAAACACATGACTGTTTTTGATAATATCGCCTTTGGACTTAAGGTCAAAAAGACCCCCAAAGCCCAGATTCGTGAACGGGTTATGGAACTTGTTGAGCTGACCGGGCTAAAAGGTTTTGAACAGCGCTATCCGCATCAACTGTCCGGTGGACAGCGTCAGCGTGTCGCATTTGCCAGAGCTTTGGCTCCTGAGCCGCAGCTGCTGCTGCTGGATGAGCCCTTTGCAGCCATTGACGCCAAGATTCGCCAAGAGCTGCGTTCATGGTTGAGAGAGTTGATTGAGCGGGTCGGCATTACCTCGATATTTGTAACGCATGACCAGGATGAAGCGATCGAAGTCGCGGATGAAATCATGATCATCAGTCAGGGCCGTTTGGAGCAAAAAGGAACACCGTGGGATATCTACAAAAATCCACAGACTCCATTTGTGGCAACCTTTATCGGTGAATCTACTGTTGTGGAAGATGCTTCACAGCTCAAGGGTTTTGAACATGCGATAGAGGGAGATCACACACGTGCCTTGATTAGGCCCGAATATATCGAGATTGGTCTTAAAAACGAATTCTCCATGCTGTCAGCTACCGAAAAAGGCACGGTGAAGCATCTTCACTTCCGCGGAAGTCAGTGGATGGTGGAAGTTGAGGTGCAGGGTCACAAGCTGATCACATATCGTTCTCTTGAAAAAACGACACTGGAGATTGGTCAACAGATTCGGGTGCTTGTGCACCGGGCTTATCTGTTCAATGATGTAGATAGCTGGGTTGTTGAGAATCGCTTGAAGGAAGATCCAATGCCGGTTATGATCTAAAACGCCCCCGAAAGAGAGGCTGCCCCATGCAGACGATGAAGAAGAAAAGAAACCCCTTATACGTTGCCCTTATGCTTCTGCTCGTCTGCATGACCGTAGGCTGCAGCAATCAGGAAGCAGAAGGCGAGCAGAACGCACCCTCTGCAGATGAACAATCCAATACGCTTGTTATTGGTGCATACAGTGTAGCCAAGGATGCTGTCGGAGAGCTGCTGCCCAAGTTCAAGGAGGAATGGAAGGCCAAAACCGGACAGACGGTCAATTTCCAGGAGTCCTATGAAGCCTCCGGTACGCAAGCAAGGGCCATTGTTGGCGGATTTGAGGCTGATGTAGCACTGCTCGCCATGGAAAGTGACATCGATAAACTGGTCAAAGCAGATCTCGTGACCTCTGATTGGAAACAAACTCCGAATGACGGCATGATTACCCGTTCCATTGTTGTTCTTGGAACAAGGGATGGTAACCCGCTTGGAATTCGTGATTTTGAAGATTTGACCAAGCCGGGAGTCAAGGTGCTGTATCCCAATCCCAAAACGTCAGGCGGAGCCCAGTGGGATATCAATGCGATCTATGGGGCAGGATTGAAGCTGTCGGAAGAGAAGGGCCAGAAGGACCCTGCCGCTGCCAAAGCGTTTCTGGAGAAGGTGCATGTGAATGTGGAGTCGCTGGATAAGAGCGGGCGCTCTTCCATGGCAGCCTTTGAATATGGCGTCGGCGATGTCATCGTGACTTATGAGAATGAATTGCTTGCCCGCATTGCCCAGGGTGTAAAATACGATATCGTTGTACCGAAGAATACAATCCTGATTGAGAATCCGGCGGTAGTGGTAGACAAATACGCGGATAAACACGGGAACCGGGAATTGGCTGAAGCCTTTGTGGAATATTTGCGGACCCCGGAGGCTCAGCGAATATTCGCCAAGCATGGTTTTCGTTCGGTAGATCCGAATGTATTTGCCGAGACGGAATCCATGTTTCCAACCCCTGAAGGCCTGTTTGACATCAACTACCTTGGTGGATGGGATGAAGTGCGAAGTACGCTGTATTCCAAACGCGGAGTCTGGTATCAGGTGCTGGCGGGATTATAAATGACTGGCATGTATCACCAGCATTGACATCAAGCCTTCATTTCGCTGAATATAGTAGAGATGAAGGTTTTTTGCTGTAAAAGGAAATCATAGAGTAGTGTGGAGACCATCCTACCAGGAGGTCTTGCAGGAAGGTGTGAGATGATGAGTAGGGAGATCAAATTATCCCAAAGTACGGCCATTCGCCTGGAACAAGCCCGTGGCAAAGGCATGCCTGATGCTGCGATCCTAAAAGCCATACAGGCCAAGGACGTGGCTGCTTTTGATGCGGTATCTGAAGAGGATTACAAATACGACGAGTTTTTTTCGTATGCGGATGAGCATGGTGAAAATCTGGAAGCCGCAGTTCAAGATGGCTATCGGATTACATTTAACACCCGTGGCGGACTCGGAATCTGGATCGAGAAGGCTTTTGGTCTACAACCGGAGCGTGATTTCACGGTCGGTGAGGGCGTAGTGACCGGGCTGAAGTTGAAGCCGGAGCAGGCAGAAGTGCTGGCGAAGCGCCTGGCATCGAATTGGGTGATTACGGATTCAAGGGATGTTCCCGAGGGTCAGGAATTGACGTTGAAATTGCGTTCCTTGGTCTAGGCGACAAGCGGACCGAATAGAAGTTATATACTCTGAGGACATGCGGTCAGAGATCAGGCTTTCCCTGGTGCAGGATTTGAACTGCATAGGGAGGGCCTTTTTTTTGCAAAAGCAGGGGGCGAGGATATACAATTTAAGAAAAGAAACTTCTTCGTAAGTACAGCTTCGGATAGAGAGGGGATCACTGTATTGAATCAGCTAACATTTCTGGGAACCGGGGATGCCATGGGCGTGCCGCGTGTATACTGTGATTGCGTAGTCTGCACCGAGGCGCGCCTAACCGGGATCAACCGTCGTAAACGCTCTTCTGTTCTGATCCACTCAGATGGCGAAGCCGAGCCGTTTATGATTGACTGCGGACCAGACTGGAGATCACAGATGGAGGATCAGGGATTGCGTATGGTGGATACGTTATTGGTGACACATGCGCATTTTGACCATATTGGAGGTTTGCCCGAATGGGCGGATGCCTGCCGCTGGCTGGGAGTCAAGGGTAAACTGTACGCACCGCGCGAAGTAATCACAACCATTCAGAGTCAATTCCCTTGGCTAAGCCGGCACATGAACTTTCTGGAAACGGATGCTGATATCCAGCTCGGCGGATGGAACGTGCATTCTTGGAAGGTGTGCCACGGTAAAAATGGTTATTCTTATGCGTATCGTCTTGAACGGGAAGGGTACAGCTGGGCATATTGTTCGGATGCCATCGATCTGAAGGAGGCAGAGAAGGAGCCGCTGCACGGGCTGGATCTGCTGGTGCTCGGAACGAGCTTTGTGCATGAGCTTGCGGAATTCTCCACACGTTCCGTATATGACATGCGTGAGGCGCAGGAACTGCTGCGGGAAGTGAAACCGGGACGCACCTATTTTACCCATATGTCTCATGACGTGGATGTACAGCAAAACTACGATTTGGACCCAGGCATTACGCTGGCGCTTACAGGTATGAAGGTACAGCTGGGCAATCGTCTGAATTAAAACGGATTCGGAGAAATAAAAAAATAAATACAGAAGAGCGTATCCTTTGCCGGAGGTTCTTCGTTTACATAGTGTAAGACCATTAGAGTAAGTCATTGAAAAGTAAGCCATTGGAGCAAGATCAATCAGGAACCAACAAAGGGGGGCCCCCAACATGGCCTTTGTGAAGTCCGTGGATTGCAGAATCAACAGACCACATGATAACCGTAACCAAGTTAAACCATATATCCAGACTGGTCATCAAGCCGAATACAGCATGGAACAGAAGTTGGAACGTGTGCTGCCGGATCTGATGAGTACCCTGTACGCGTATTGCCTGTCTTTGACCGGTTCAGTCTGGGAGACAGAGGATCTGGTTCAGGATACCTGCGTGAAAATACTGGCTTCTTCGGCTATGCAGACCTTAGGTACGAAGCAAGAGATGAACTGGGAAGCGTATCTAATCCGGATGGCGCGCAACACGTGGATTGACGTCATACGGAAGCGGGAGAAGCTCGCTTGTAAATTGGATAGCCTAAAACCGTTTATGCAAGAATTTGCGGAGGAGGAGCGATTCGAGGAGATCGAGTCTGCTGTCCAGATCCTTGTAGTTGAGCTGCCACCGTGGCAGCGCGCGATATATATATTACGTGAGTTAATGGGTTACACGACGGCAGAGACTGCGCAGATGCTGGATACATCGGAAGGAGCGGTCAAAGCTGCGCTGAATCGCGCCAGATCAGCTCTGGAACGCGTCAGACGAAGCCACCAGGAAACGGAAGGCGGAGCAGCGAGTGGCGCAGGTGAAGATTCAACAAGCGCAGAGCAGCTGAGAAGTTATTTGATGGCTTTTCGCAGTGGAGATACCGCACGTCTAATTGATCTGTGCCTGAACCGCACGGATGATCCGGTGGCCGTAGCAGGAACCATTCTACAGCAGTCCTTGCCGTCTCCATCAACGCAGCCAATGATGTACGGGTATTCCAATGCCAGCATGACTTCAATGATGTATGGAGGAGGATACGCCGCGCTCATGGTTGCATAAATTAGGAGGCGACAGGCATGAACCATGTACCTTATGTAGTTGAACAGACAGCCCGTGGCGAGCGGAGCTATGATATTTATTCACGTTTGCTGAAAGATCGAATTATTATGGTGTCCGGGGAGATTGAGGATCAGATGGCGAATGCCATCGTGGCACAGCTTCTGTTTCTGACCGCTGAGGACCCCGAAAAGGATATCCAGATGTACATCAACAGTCCTGGTGGATCTGTTACAGCCGGATTTTCGATCTATGACACGATGCAATTTGTAAAGCCGGATATTTCAACGATCTGCACTGGCATGGCCGCAAGTTTCGGTACGATTCTGCTGGTAGGTGGAACCAAAGGGAAACGGCTCGCCCTGCCAAATAGTGAGATCATGATCCATCAACCGCATGGGGGTACGCGCGGGCAGGCATCGGATATGCTGATTCACGCAAACCGGATCATTCAGCACCGCCAGCGGCTCAACGAGCTGTTAGCGAATCATACAGGACAACCGCTGGAGCGCATCGAGAGAGATTCGGATCGGGATTATTTCCTGACCGCAGAGGAAGCGGTGAAGTATGGACTGGTGGATAAAGTGATAACCAGAACGGATTAAGCAGCTTTACAGTTCGCACTTTGGAAATAACGAAAAGAGCCTGGAAGGTCATAGGATCTCCCGGGCTTTTTTTGTTATTTCACTTTAATTTTATTGTTATTACCATATTCGTGAGAACATATTGGGGGCTAATCCACTCTTTTAGCCAGTTCCATGAGTCTGTTCATCCCTTCGCGAATCTGTTGTTCGTGTGCATAGGAGAAGGACAAACGCAGCTTGCGACTGGCGGAGGCGTCCGAAGGATCAAATACCGTTCCAGGTACAAAAGCGACGGAATGTTCCATGCACTGGTGAAGCAATCGCCCCGTATCAATGCCTTCCGGAAGCTCTGCCCAGATATTGAGGCCACCCTCAGGCTGGGTCCAATTCCAGTCCGTTTCTTGCAGGCACTGCTCCATGACTTCCATTCTTAACTGTATCGCGGTGCGCAGCTTGGACAAGTGCTGATGCATGCGCGGAGATTGAAAGTAACGGAGAAACAGCTTCTGGTTCAAAAGAGGAGTTCCGTTATCGGCCAACGCTTTTACTGCCTGCAGCCCCGGCATAAACCGGGGACGGCACATAATTGCGGCAATTCGCAGGCCTGGTACGACATACTTGCTGTAGCTGCGAATGTAGAGCGTATGTCCTGTCGTATCGTACGTAAAGATCGGCGCAGGAGGCTTCTCCTTAAAATAAATATCGTATGTGCTGTCATCTTCGACCAGAAAACATCCATACTGTTCCGCAAGTTCGGGAAGATGTTTCCGCTGCTCGGAGGGGATATTAATACCGGTCGGATTCTGGAAGGTTGGCGTCATGTAAAAAACGCGCGGTTTTTCCGTCTTCATCAGATGCTCAATCTGTTCCAGATCATAACCCTCCGGATGAATATCCGTGAAGATCAGGCGTGCACCCTGTTTGCGGAATATTTCCATGGCAGGTCCATAGGTCGGCCTTTCCATCAGAACACGGTCCCCCGGTCTAACCAGGCTTCGGGAGATCAAATCAATGGCCTGCTGCGCTCCCGTAGTAATGAGTACTTCTTCCGCCGAGATGTAAAATCGTTCTTTCAGTGTCAGGTGGCTTGCCAGCGCACTACGCAGTTCCACATCACCCTGAATGGTAGAGTATGTCCCGAGCAGGCGTGGATACTGATCCAGCAAATCCCGCATGAGTTCCCCCCAGTATCGGTTGGGAAGCAGAGCGGGGTCGATCAGTGACTTGGAAAACTGGTATTCGGCCTCAAGGGACTGCACGCGAGCGAGTGAGTCCCAATGCAGCCAGGCGGAAACAGCAGGGTCGTCTGCCTGGTCCGCGACAGGCGAAGGGTCGGCAGGACTGACATAATAACCGGACTTGTCCTTAACGTACACATTCCCGCGTTTCTTCAGCTCCTGATAGGCTTTGAACACTGTAAGCCGGTGTACGCCGAGCTGCTCGGACAGGCTTCGTACCGAAGGGAGCTTTTCATGTTCGGCCCACTCTCCCGCCTCGATCCGCACCACGAGATAATGAACCACCTGCTCATATAGTTTAAGGCTGTTATCTGTCATCAACATGGCTTTGCCCACCCGACTCACGCTCCTTTTGGACTCTATTGTAACAGGAAACGGGCAGATTCTGTTCTGTTTTCTTCATTCTGTTCTGTAGACAGTGCTATATGATGGAGAACAGATGAAGGAGGGGCTAGCATGGTTGCAGCAGCATTTACGGTAATGTGTCTTATTTTTGGAACAACGTTCCTGGCGATTAAAATTGGGGTCGAAGCAGGCATGCCGCCTTTTCTATCGGCCGGGTTACGTTTTATTATTGCAGGTGCACTGATGTTTGCATGGATGTGGATGAAAGGGAAGGTAAGCCTGTCCCTGCTGTGGAGAAAAGAAATGCTCCTGACCGGAGCAGGGCTGACCTTTGGTACATTTGCCACGTTATATTGGGCAGAGCAGTATGTCAGCTCAGGAGTTGGGGCCATTTTATCAGCCACAGGACCGCTGATGATTATGGTGATGCAGACCGCTTTGCTGCGGCAGAAAACTTCTGCCCGTATGATTGCAGGCTGCCTGATCGGTTTCGGTGGCGTGGTGCTTGTCGTGTTACCGGGTGTATCCATTGGCGGAGGTTCCCTGTGGTTATGGGGCTGTATCGCCGTACTTGTGGGAGAAGTATGTTATTCGGCAGGCGCCCTGTACTCCAAGAAGGTGATCAACCAGTTCAAGGAAGCGAGTCCCGTGGCGATTAATGCCGTGCAGATGATGTATGGAGGCTTGCTGTTATCCGGTCTCTCAGCTATGACGGAATCGTGGAGCACGGCAGGACTTGATTGGGCTCCGGCGGTCTTGTCCCTGATCTATTTGACCGTGATGGGTTCTATGGTAGGACATAGCCTGTTCTATTGGATTATGTCACGCACCAACCCGCTGTTCCCGGCAACGTGGCTGTACATTTCCCCTCCGATTGCGGTCGGTCTTGGAGCGGTTGTCTATGGTGAACATGTAAGCTGGATCACCTGGATCGGTGTTGTGCTGGTTGTATCCGGCTTGCTGGCGATGAATGAGAAAGTGATGAGCTGGCTGAAGAGAGGTAAACGGACCAATCCCTTGGTGCAAACTTCCAAACCTGTGGTAAAATAGGTGTTACCTTTTTTACAGTGGAATGAGGTGAGGAATCATGTTGAACAGACAAAGAATTGGTGCAATATTTCTGTTCGCAGGAATTATCCTTTATGGCATTATTCATATTGCGGCTGCTATACACATCCCGTCAGTAACCGTCTGGTCCACCAGATGGGGGCGTTATTTGGAAGCTGTATCCGAGACAGGTGGCCTCATTGGATTGGTTGTGGCGATCTTATTGTTTGCTGTTGGCGTTGTGCTTCTGTTGACTGTCCTGATGGCTGGTATGAACATGGGAAAGACGATACAAGAGATCAGGGAACGGAACCGCGAGTTTGATGAGCAGTACGGAGGCAGCATCCGAAGCTCACATGACGGCCAAGATCGATAAAAACAAGTGAAAGGGGAGAGCAGCATGATCAAATTCTGCGCAACGATCTGTTCGGCATTTACTCTCTCGTTCCTTGCTGCCTGGGTGGATCGTTATCCGAATTCTGTTGATACGGCAGCTGTATTGGGGCCTTTCAGCCATCAGATCCTGTCCGGTTTTTTTGATTTTATGGGCATTCTATCTGGTTGCAGGTTTGCCGCTCATGGCAGTGTTGGACCGTTGTCTCAAGCGAAAAAGCGGAATATCGAAAACAGTCGTTTATTTTCTTGTTGGCACTGTCGTAGGCATCTTGGCAATCCTTCTGCAGGTTAAAGGTCTCCATAGTGAATCAATTATGATTGCACTGCTGTTTGGTGTCGGAGCTCTGGTATTTCTAATGTTCAATTTACTATTGGGTTACTTTCGCAAAATATGGTTGAATTCCCGATATCAATAGGAATGATTCCGAGGATATAACAAAACAAAAACAGCCTCTGGTCTAGCGAGTTCATTCGCTGCCTAGGGCTGTTTTGTTTTGCAATATGCTTGTTGTTATCGTATTACTCCGCGTTCAGCACAAATTTCTCAATAACCTGCTTCACGCCGTCTTCGTTGTTGCTCGCCGTAATGTAATCTGCCAGCTCTTTAAGAGCAGGGATCGCATTGCCCATAGCCACGCCAAGACCGGCAACTTCCAGCATTTCATGGTCGTTCCAGGAATCACCGATCGCAATGCACTCGCTTAATTGGTGACCAAAGTGATCCGCCAGGAATGTCAGTGCATGGCCTTTCGTACCTTCGCGATGCATGATCTCGAGGAAGTATGGTTTGGACTTGGTGATATGCACTTCAGGTCCGAGCAATTCACGCAGGTCAACAGCAACTTTATCCAGATAATCTGGCTCATCAATGATGAGCAGTTTTGGTGTTTGTTGTTCAATAACTTTGATGAAGTCAGGCTCAATATGGTACTGGGTACCATTCAGCTTCGCGTAATCACGGAGTTTGTCGTTTTCTTCGCGAGCATACAGCTTGTCATCAATGTACGTTTGAAGGTGGAGATTGTTCTCCAAGCAATAGTCGTACAATTTGCGGGAAGCGTCCTGTGGAACATAGCGCTCATAGAGTACTTTCTCGTCCAGCAGGTTTTTGACCAAAGCACCTTGATACGTAATGATTGGCACGTTCAATCCCGTTTGGCGAGCAAGTGCTTGTGCAGAAGCATAGGCACGTCCTGTTGCTAGGGTAACGACTACACCATGGGCAACCGCTTGTTCCAGTGCCGTTTGTGTTGCAGGGGTTACTTCCTTGTTGTCGTTGATGAGGGTATCATCGATGTCGATTGCCATTAATTTGTAAGCCATCTGAGTTTCTCTCCTTTTATCTGTATCTATAATAACAAACGAATGGATCCATCATTACACGCGACCACTTTTTCCGTTAAAGTGTAATACTGGAATTCGTTCTAAAACTATACTTACATCTAAATCTATTCTTCCAGGAAAACGAGGCCGATAAAGTCCTCCAGCTCCAGGTTACCGAAGTAGTGTTTCACATCAAGGCCTTCAAGTGCCATACGCACTTCAGATTCTTCATAACGCTTGCCACGCAGCATATTTTCGATATCCGCCACATCGCCTACGCCGAAGAAGTCACCGAAGATTTTGATATCCTCGATTCGTCCATCCTTGATGTTCATGCGCAGATCGATAATGCCGACAGGGAATTTGCGGGTATGCTTCACATTGCTCTCCGGAGACAAGCCATAGTTCCAGTCCCAGTTGCTGTAACGCTCGGCGGAGATTTCCTTGATCTTGTCCCAATCTTTTTCCGTGAGTTCATATTGGGGAACATCCTGCGGCTCCATACGGAAAATGTGACGTAACAGCTCGTCCCGGAATTGCTCAATGGTCAGGTTGCTGTCGATCAGATCCCGAATGTTGGCCACCCGGCTGCGTACGGATTTGGTGCTCTTGGATTTGAATTTCTCGGGATTTACGTTCAGTGATGCCTGAACATGATCCAGATTGAGGTCAAACATGAGCGTCCCGTGACTGAACATGCGTCCGCGCGTGGAGAACTGGGCGTTGCCCGAGATTTTCTTTTCTCCGACTTGCAGATCGTTGCGTCCAGTCAGCTCGGCATTCACACCAAGCTCCTGCAGAGCTTCCACGACAGGTTGGGTGAACTTGCGGAAGTTGTGAAAGGATTGTCCGTCATCCTTGGTAATAAAACTGAAATTGAGGTTGCCCAAATCATGGTAGACTGCTCCGCCTCCAGAGAGACGCCGTACAACCTGCACACCGTTATCCTGAACATATTCGATGTTGATCTCTTCAATGGTATTCTGGTGTTTTCCAATAATAATGGACGGGCGGTTAATGTAAAACAGCAGATAACTGTCATCCATCGGCAGATGCTTCAAAATGTACTCCTCAATGGCGAGGTTTACAGAAGGATCTGTAATGCCCTGGTTATCAACAAACAGCATGGTCATTCCTCCATTAATGTATGTGAGGGACGCTGATCCCTTATGTAGTGTTACGCGTGCAAATCAAAATTCCTCTTCTATTGTAATCGAATTGTCGATTGGACACAAAGGAATTGAAGCAGGGAATGGATGGTTTAGGCAAATCAGGATTGACCCATGACAGTTACGCCATCCATAATAAAAATGACATGCAGAAAGGATGACGGACAAAAATGAGCGGTTTCATTGAAGTATTCGGACATGGCGGTGACGTGGAGACTGCTGCGTCAAGATTTGGCGGGAATCCTGGGGATTTCCTTGATTTTAGTGCAAACATTAACCCTTTGGGTCCGCCTAAGGACGTTCTGAAGGCGCTAGAGCAAGGGATGCGGGCGATACTTCGTTATCCTGATCCTGCGCATCGGACATTCAAATCATTGCTTGGCGAACGCCTTGGCCTGTCAGAAGAATATATATCTATAGGGAATGGAGCTGCGGAAAGCATGGCTCTGATCCTGCTCGGACTCTCTCCCCGGAAGGTGGGCACCGTGGAACCGGGGTTCTCGGAGTATCGTTCATTGTCCAAGCAATTTGGGGCAGAAATGCATCATGTTCTGGGGCAGGAGGAGCTCGAATGGCGAGCAGCTCCCCAAGATATCGAGAGGCTGATGGAACAGGTGGACTTGCTGTTTCTTGGACAGCCGAACAACCCCAATGGAGTACAATATCCCGTTGAAGTATTGCAGCGGCTGGCCCGTCATGCAGAGAAGACAGATACTGTCATGGTGATTGATGAGGCATTTATGGATTTCATTCCTGAAACGCGGCGACAATCCCTGGCTTCCCGATTACAGGATTACCCACAGGTGATCATCATTCGCTCGATGACGAAGTTCTATGCCATTCCGGGTCTTCGGCTTGGCTATGCGATGGGACGCCCGGATCTGATTCGTGCCATGACGGAGAAACAGGTAACCTGGAGTGTTAACGGATTGGCACTAATCGCGGGAGAAGCCTGTCTAAGCAGCGGGGAAGCTTTTGAACGGGAGACGTTGGAACAGGTGGCGTTTGAACGAGAGAAACTGGCAGCCGGCCTGGAGGCCTGTGGATGCGAAGTGACACGCGGGGAAGCGAACTTCTTGCTGGCACGTGTGCCGCAGCCATGGACAGCGGCAACCCTGCAGGCGGCTTTGGGAAAGAGGGGGATTCTGATCCGGAGCTGCGCCATGTACCCGGGACTTGGAGAAAGGCATATCCGATTGGCGGTAAAGGATGCGGAGTCGAATCTTCGTTTGGTGAACGAAATGAGAAGTGTGACTGGGCCAAAGCGTCCGGAGCAGAAGGGCGGGGGTGCGGAGCGATGACGCTGCCATTCTTTCCGTACTATACTCACGCGCAAGCAGCACAAAATGAATATGCTTCTTCTGCATGGCCTGGGTTAAAGATTAATGCATATGAACGTCATATTCGAGCATCCATCCCTACCCGGGTAAGTGCCCTTTCCAGTGCCGTGTACGGCGGAGGGATGATGGAGCTGGATCGCATATTCAATATCTATGTAGACAGGCATTATCGCTGTGACGATCCGCCGAGCGATATTACAGGCCTCCTGAAAGGATGGGAGGAGCGCACAACTGCATGCGCTGGATTGCTGACCGCCGTGAAGCTCGCGCACACTTCCGTTCAGGAATATATGGGCGATGAAGCGGGGATCTTGTGCTGCACAACAGCCGGTGTATCCAATGCTGCGCGGGCTGGCTCCGCTAGAACAGTGTTCGATGCTGCAGGCAACATGGCTACCCGGGAGGGAATGGCTGCAGAGTCGTCCTATACTCCCGGTACAATCAATATCATGTTATGGATCAACGGACGCATGACACCCGGAGCCATGGTCAATGCCATTCAGACAGCGGTGGAAGCCAAAACGGCAGCGCTTGCCGATTGTGGTGTGATGGATGCGGAGAACGGGCTGATGGCAACGGGAACGACGACGGATGCCATGGTGCTTGCCGCGAGTCAGGTGGAGGGGAAACCACTGATTTCCTACGCGGGCACGGCCACGGTGATTGGGGCAGCGATTGGGCGTCTGGTCTATGATGCCGTTACCGAAAGTTTGCAAGCCGGACAGGCGTGGAAAGAGAGGAATAACAAGCAATGATATCTCTGAGTCAGTGGGCGGACTGGCCAATATGGACAGGAATGACAGGGGCATGGATTATTTTAGCGGCATACATACTGGATCGCCTCATTGGAGATCCACGCTGGATCCCTCACCCGGTGATCGGCATGGGAAAGGGAATTTCTGCATTGGAGCGAGTGATAAGAAAGCGAGTGAGCAGTGATCAGGGTCTTAAAGGGGCAGGGCTGCTCTTTCCCATAGTTATTGCGGGTGGTTCATTTGTGCTTTCTTGGGGAGTGATCTACATACTTGGACTTGTTCACCCAGCGGTTGCAGTTCTAGCTGAAGTGGTACTGATTGCCACCACCATTGCTTCCAAAGGACTGAAGGATGCAGGCATGGAAGTGTATCGTCATCTGAGAGTAAGGGATTGGCCTGCGGCTAGACGTTCACTGGGCATGATCGTGGGGCGGGATACAGCGCATCTGGATGAACCGGAAGTGGTAAGGGGAACCGTGGAGACTGTAGCCGAAAATATCGTGGATGCCATCGTTTCTCCACTATTCTATGCCCTGATTGGGGGTGCACCGCTTGCAATGGCTTATCGGGCCGTTAATACGCTGGATTCCATGGTTGGTTATAAAAATGAAAAGTATTTACACCTCGGCTGGGCCTCTGCCCGCCTGGATGATTGGGCGAACTGGATTCCGGCGCGTCTTACCGCCTTGCTTCTGATTACGGGAGCATGGATCATGAAGCTGAATGCAAAGGGCGCGGCACGCATGGTTCGCCGGGATGCCAGATTGCACCCCAGTCCGAACAGCGGATTTCCGGAGTCGGCCGTTGCAGGAGCGCTCGGCATCAGGCTTGGGGGGCATAACGTCTATCACGGCGTAGCTTCTTTTCGAGCCTATATGGGCGATCAGGCACGGCTGATGGAAGCAGAGGATATCGTGCGAACCACACGTTTGATGTTCTGGTCGGCGGGAGCTTTTGTGCTGTTATGCTGGCTGGTAGCGTTCGGCATCTGGACAGCAGGAGGTGCACTGTTATGGAAGTAGAGCACGAGCATTGTGGAACTGAAATACGGGAAATTGTGTTTATCCGTCATGGGACAACTTCTTGGAATGTGGAAAAGAGATACCTCGGACATACCGATATCGGTCTTCTGCCAGATGCAGAGCGGGAAATGGCGCCGCTTCGCGAGTCCATTAGCGCGATCACATGGGATGTGCTATATTGCAGTGATCTGCTGCGCTGCCGGCAGACCATGGAACGAATTGCACCTGCGCAAGCAGAGCAAGCGCAGCTTGATCCGCGTCTGCGTGAGATTGATTTTGGGCAATGGGAAGGCCTGACTTACGATGAACTCAAGGACAATCCGCACTACCGGGATTGGATTGATGCACCGCAGGATGTGACGCCACCGGGCGGCGAGCCTTGGCAGGCTTTTGCTGCGAGGATTGACACCTTCCTGAAGGAGTGTCTTTTGTCCGCTTCGCCGGCGCGCTATTTCGGTAAAAATCCCGCTCCGGCGATAGCGGTAGTTACCCATGGCGGTGTAATTCGTTATGCCATATCACGTCTTATACCGGAACTGGGATTCTGGGATACACAGGTCATTCCGGGGCAAGCAATTAAGGTTCGACTTGAAAAAAGCGAAAATAGCTGGGTTTCAAGCAGGGTGTCTTTTCCGTGAATCGGGTTGTAAGGATGTGCAATATAACCTATAATCACAACAGAAGTGTGACTTCAGCATGAATACATATCTCGTTATGCGCTTAAGCGCTGATGGATGGGACATGCTCACTTGAATGGTTACAATATCAGCGACCACGGGTCCCTTGTGCAAGTTAGAAGATTTCATCGAGTATAGGCAAGCGATGGACGGCACAATGGGTGAAATAGGGAAGCCGGTGTGAATCCGGCACGGTCCCGCCACTGTAAATCAGGACGAGCAGTCCTGTAAGTCAGGTTACCTGCCCTGGACGTACAAACCGGTGTTCCTTCGAGGAAAGGACAGCGTTTCGGGCAATTCTATGCGCATGGACAGCGGGTATGCTGAAGATGTGCAGATCGCCATATGCGAGACGTCATCCCTGATCCTGAAGTAAGGATCAGGGATTTTTTTGTTCATATAGGATGAACCGAAATATTCACACGTAACGAAGAGTGCAGAACCAATCTGGAGAAGCGTAGCGTTCGCCTTTATCCCCGGATTTTCACGTTAATAAAAGAGAATCAAAAAAATCTGGGGATAACAGCGATCGGAAGATGGTACTGCAATCGTAGTGGCCTAGTGTGGTTTTCTAGGGTCATTTTATTTAGGAACACAAATTCAGGGGAAATGGTCAGGAGCACTACTTAAGAGAGAACATAGAGAAGGGGAGAATGAACAACATGAACATCAAGAATTGGAAAGGCATGGCGTCCCTGCTGACAGCAGCGATGCTGACACTGGCTCTGGCCGGATGTGGAAACGCAACAACGAGCGAGGGAACAGGTACGTCTACGCAGCAGCCGGCACAGGAGCAATCCCAAGGCCAGGAGCAGACGGATCTCAAAACACAATATCCACTTACGGTAACCGATGCGACGGGTGAATCTTTCACGTTTGAGCAAGCGCCAACCAAAATCGTATCCGTATCTCCGGCAGAAACCGAATCGTTGTTTGCACTTGGATTGGACGAGCAGATCGTAGGTGTATCCGACTATGACGATTATCCGGAAGCTGCAACAACCAAACCGAAAATGGGCGGTGTGTCGAAGCCTAATGAAGAGTCGATTATCGCAGCCGAAGCAGACGTCGTATTTACAGGGATTTCTATGAGCGAAGAAGCCGTGAAGAAACTGCGCGACCTGGGTATCACCATTTTCAAAACGGATCCCAAATCGGTAGACGATGTCATGAACAATATTGAAACGTTCGGCAAAATTACGGATCATCAGGAGCAGGCTCAGGAGCTCATCACGAAGATGAAACAGGATGTAGCGGACGTAACCGAAGCGGTTAAGGCTGTTAAGCCGGAAGATCAGAAAAAAGTATATGTTGAATTCTCCCCAGGCTGGACCGTGGGTAAAGGCGAATTCATGGATGAACTGATTACGGTAGCCGGTGGTTTCAACGTTGCTTCCGACCTCGTAGGCTGGAATGAAATTAACGAAGAGAACATTATTGCTTCCAACCCGGATGTCATTCTGTACGCTAATGATGTTATTGATGAAAACTCCAAAACACTGGATCAAATCATCAAAGAGCGCAGCGGCTGGGATCAAATCACAGCTGTGAAAGACGACGCAGTCATTGGCCTGGATGCCAATCTGCTGAGCCGTCCGGGACCACGTGTAACGGAAGGTCTGAAAGCTGTAGCCAAAGCGATCTATCCTGACCTGTTCCAATGAGTAAAAAGCTGGCAGTGTACGGAACAGCCGGAATTCTGCTGCTTGTGCTGACCGTGCTGATCTGTACGGGCATCGGTTCGGTGGCTCTGCCTGTCCGTGACATTGCAGGCATTCTGCTTCATCACATGCCATGGATCGGTGACTGGATCACACCTGACTGGAGTACGGCAGCCGAGCAGATTATATGGAAGGTCAGGTTCCCGCGGGTGCTGCTTGCTGTACTCGTGGGTGCATCGCTGGCCATCGCCGGAGCGGGCTTCCAGGGGGTCCTTCGTAACCCGCTGGCAGATCCGTTTACGCTTGGTGTATCGTCTGGGGCATCGGTGGGTGCAGCTTTTCTGATTTTCTTCGGATTGCAGTATGCACTGATCGGAATCTGGACCTTGCCGCTCGTTGCGTTTCTGACGGGCGTGCTTACATTATGGTTTGTACTCGCCCTGGCTCGTGAAGGGCGCAAAATGCCGACGCACAGCCTGATTCTGGCTGGTGTGGTGATGCAAAGCTTTCTGGGAGCGGTGGTCTCCTTCCTGTCGACCATGTCGAAACAGACGATTAACGAAATTATATACTGGACGATGGGAAGTCTGGCTCTGCGTGGGTGGTCGTATACGGCCATCCTTTTCCCGTATTTTATACTCGGTCTGATTTTCCTCTGGAGCCGTGCCCGTTCCTTGAACGTTCTTGCACTGGGGGAACGGCAGGCTGCACATATCGGTGTCCAGGTGGATGGGTTGAAGCTATCCGTCCTTGCCGTAGGAACACTGCTTACCGCCGGGGCTGTCTCGGTTTCGGGTGTCATTGGATTCGTAGGGCTCGTTATCCCGCATATTCTTCGGCTAATCGTTGGGCCTGACTATCGTTTGCTGGTTCCCTTGTCCGCGATTGGCGGAGCCATCTTCATGGTATGGGCGGATACGATTGCCCGCTCCTTGCTGGCACCGACCGAAATTCCGCTTGGTGTGGTGACGGCCTTTGTCGGTGCTCCTTTCTTCGCGTATCTGCTGCATCGGAATAAAAAGCTGCGAAAAGGGGGGATGCCATGAGTACGGACACGGGTACAAGCATGACCTCAAAAGAGCCGCTGATCGAAGTCGCTGGAGCAGGTAAAATGTACGGTCACCACCGGGCACTGCATAACGTGGACTGGCGTGTGACAGAAGGGGAATGGTGGGGTGTCGTTGGTCCAAACGGAAGCGGCAAATCAACGCTGCTCCAGCTCATTGCCGGAACCGAACAGCCTGGTGCAGGCAGCATCCGGATTGCAGGCCGGGAGATTACCTCATACAGTCGGAAAGATCTGTCCCGCATGATTGCGGTATTACAGCAGGACGGTCTGCCAGCCATTTCCTATCCCGTCCGAGATGTGGTGGAGATGGGACGTTATCCTTATCAGAATTGGCTTGGCAGGGAATCCGCAGATGGAGCGGCAGTGGTGGACCGGGTACTGGAAGAACTGGGCTTAACCGAAATGGCCGACAGGCCGCTTGATGCACTCAGCGGAGGGCAGAGGCAGCGGGTGGCACTTGCCAAAGTCATGGCTCAGGAGCCGAAACTGTTATTGCTGGATGAGCCAACGACTTTTCTTGATATCCGATATCAATTGCAATTCATGGAGTTATTATCTTCCTGGCGGCAAAAAAACAAGATTACCATTGTGGCTGTGCTGCACGATCTGAACCTCGCTGCGCAATTCTGCGATCACATTCTCGCTCTGCGTGAAGGCATGTTCGTAAGCAGTGGAACACCGCATTCGTTAATGACGGAAGAGAACATTCGGGATATCTTCCGGGTGAACCCGGCCATGGTGAATCATCCCGATACTGGATTGCCGCAATTGTTGCTGCGGCGAGAACATGAGTGAACGAAAATCGGGGGCGACCCCATATTTTGATGAAGGAAGTGCTGGCGGTATGAATAATGAACAGACGTTGGAACAGTTAATTGATCGGATTGTGGGTCCTAATGAAGAAGTGGCGGCAGAAGCCTCGGCGCATGTGGACTCATTAACGAAACCGCCCGGCAGTCTGGGTAAACTGGAACAGTTGGTTATTCGACTTGCGGGGATAACCGGTCAGGCTCGGCCTTGTCTGGATCGCAGGGCCGTCATCGTTATGGCTGCCGATCACGGCGTAGTTGCCGAAGGCATTAGTGCCTTCCCGGCAGAGGTAACCCCGCAGATGGTCCATAATTTTCTGGCAGGGGGAGCGGCCGTTAACGTCCTGGCGCGTCATGCAGGTGCAGATGTCATCTGTGTTGACATTGGCGTGAATGCCGATCTGGAACACCCCGATCTGGTCTCCCGCAAAGTGCGCAAAGGAACAGCCAACATGGCGCAGGGCGCGGCCATGAGCCGGGATGAAGCGATCCAGGCGATTCTTGCCGGAGCCGAGGTTGTTGCGACTGAGGTCGCCAAGGGAACCCGGTTGTTCGTAACCGGAGAAATGGGAATCGGTAATACGACGGCGAGTGCCGCAGTCATGTGTGCTTTAACCGGAACGGCACCCGCATCTGCGGTCGGCCGGGGAACAGGTGTTGACGACGCAGGTCTTCAGCGCAAGGCTGCCGTAGTCAGCCAGGCACTTAGTGTTAATGCACCGGATGCAGACGATGCCCTGGACGTGCTTGGCAAAGTCGGCGGATTGGAAATTGCCGGACTGACAGGTGTCATTCTTGCAGCAGCAGCTCATGGTTGCCCTGTTGTTGTGGATGGGTTTATCTCCACTGCAGCGGCACTGATTGCAAGACAGCTTGCTCCGGTCAGTGTTGAATATATGATTGCTTCGCATACATCGCATGAAAGTGGACATGCCGCGCTCCTGCGTGAACTCGGTCTCAGACCGATGCTTGATCTGGACATGCGGCTGGGTGAGGGAACCGGAGGTGTGCTCAGCCTTCATTTGATCGATGCGGCTTGCCGTATATTGAATGAGATGGCCACATTTGCAAGTGCTGGTGTATCGGGAGGCTCGAATGAGACTGGAGGCGCGAATAACTCATCGACAGCTGCTTCAGCGGTTCGGGGAGAGGTATCTCCATGAGCGTACTTGTAACGGGCGGGGCAAGGAGCGGCAAAAGCTCCTTCGCCGAGCGTCTCTGCATGCAGCGTTCCTCCGAGGCCTGGTATGTCGCAACCGCACAGGCATATGATGACGAGATGCGCGAACGAATACGCCTGCATCAGAATCAGCGGGATGAAGTGGGGTACCTGTGGCATACGGTGGAGGAACCCTTGGCATTGCCGGAACTCATTACACAAATGGGAGAATCGCATACAGGATCGTCTGCTCCGACCATTTTGGTGGATTGTCTGACGCTTTGGTTGACCAATGTACTGCTTACCCACGAGCAAGAACCTGAGCAGGTTGTTCTGGATCATATGAATGCACTGGTATCCGCCATCGAGTCCTATCCCGGGCTGCTTGTCCTTGTTACGAACGAAGTGGGCGACGGCATCGTGCCGGAGTATGCGCTTGGCAGAAGATATCGGGATCTGGCGGGCATATTGAATCAGCGGGTCGCTGCTATTTGCCGCGAAGTATTTCTGGTGACAGTAGGGATTGCTATGGAGCTGAAAAGCAAGGAGTACCGCTTATGAGCCATGAAGGTAACGACAGCCAGCATAACCATGAGGAGATGAACAGGGAAGATCATACGAATCAGGTTAACCAAGGGCCAGCTCTGGATGCGGAGAATGTGAACAGACTTGATCAAAAACATGCGGCAGCAGCCGCTTTTCAATTTTTGTCCCGTTTCCCGGTGAAAATGCAGATTGACTTCGTCCCGCCACTACTGCGGGAAAGTGTGGTTTATTATCCCCTGGTCGGTGCGGCCATTGGGTTATGTGTCTGGTTCGGTGGCGCCCTGACAGGTGCACTGCTGCCATCATTTCCGGCGGCCGTGTTGACCCTTACAATATGGGTATGGCTTACGGGGGGACTTCATCTGGATGGCTGGATGGACACAGCGGATGGCCTGCTCAGTTATCGAACCCGTGAGCGGATGCTGGAGATTATGAAAGACAGCCGCGTAGGAGCCATGGGCGTGATTGCCTGCGTACTGCTGCTCATGATGAAAGCGGCGTTAATTGCTGATTTTATAGCACGTGGCAACTGGCTATATGGGGCACTGCTGATTCTGCCCATGATCTGGAGCCGCTGGTTCATGGTATATGCCATTTCGGCTTGGCCGAATGCCCGGGGAGACGATGGACTTGCTGTCCTGTTCAAGGGCCTTGGTGAACGGAAGGAAGTTCAGCGGGCACGAAGCGCTGCGGTTGGGCTGACCATCCTGACGGCTGTCATTACGCTCGCCGCGGTGTGGATCTTCCAACCGGGCAACAGTATGGTAGAAATGCTGGCGATGGACAGGGGTCTTGGAACATTGCCTTGGTGGCTGTATCCTATGGCGGCTGCCATGTTGGTACCGCTGGCTGCGTATTTCATCGGCAAGTTCGTTGCCGAACGTATTAGCGCAAGGTTGGGCGGACTTACAGGAGATACGTACGGTGCAATGAATGAGCTGCTGGAAGCCGCTCTGCTGACAGTGTTAAGTCTGCTGCAGGGATTATTTTTGCTATAGGGAACGAACGAAATGAGTAATGTAGAGCATAACGCTGAGAGCTGGGGTGATGGAACGTGCAGGATAGGCCTGTGGGACAAGCGGCAGTATTGATGCTGCAAGGCACGGCATCGGATGTGGGGAAGAGCGTCATTACAACGGCACTATGCCGGATATTCAAGCAGGATGGCTTCAGACCGGCCCCGTTTAAATCACAGAATATGGCGCTCAACTCCTACGTGACGGAAGATGGCAAGGAGATTGGCAGAGCACAGGGAGCGCAGGCAGAAGCGTGCGGCATTGAAGCGACAACGGATATGAATCCGATCTTGATCAAGCCCGTGCGGGATATGCACTCGCAGATTGTGGTGCACGGTGTACCCTTTGCTCAGATGAGTGCTTCGGACTATCGTCAGCATTTCCTGCCGGAAGCGAGGAAGACCGTCATGGATGCGCTGAATCGGCTGCGCGAGACTTATGATATTGTACTGATGGAAGGCGCAGGCAGTCCAGCCGAGATTAACCTGAAGGATCGGGACATCGTCAATATGAATCTGGCTGGCTGGGCGGATTCGCCAGTCATTCTCATCTCGGATATTGATCGCGGAGGCGTGTTTGCTTCGATTGTAGGTACACTTGAGCTGTTGGAGCCGCATGAGGTCCAGCGTGTAAAAGGATTTATCATTAACAAATTCCGTGGTGATCTGTCCCTGCTGCAGCCTGGACTCGACTGGCTTGAAGAGCGGACGGGCATTCCGGTATTGGGCGTACTTCCGTACATAAGAGATATTCAGATTGAAGCTGAGGATTCCGTGGTGCTGGACTCCATGCGTCATGGCAAATCAGGGAACCGGGAGCTGGATCTTGCCGTTATTCGCTATCCGCGTATTTCCAACTTTACGGACTTTGACTCGCTGTCCCGTGAACCTGATGTTAATGTGCGATATGTGACTTCTCCGGAGGAACTGGGACAGCCGGATGCCATTTTGCTCCCGGGTACAAAGGATACGATTGGTGATCTGGAGTTTCTGAGAGAGTCGGGTCTGGAACAGGCCATCGCGAGTCAGACCGAACGTGATCATGTACAGCTTGTGGGCATATGCGGTGGATATCAGATGCTGGGACAGCATTTGAAAGACCCATTTGCAGTGGAAGCGAATCAGATTCAGGAGGCACGGGGTCTGGGATGGTTGCCGCTGTCGACTACTTTTCTGGAACATAAACAGACCGTAAGAGCTTCCGGGCGTGTACAGCAGGGGCACTCCATTCGCCTATACGGAGATCATGATTCAGTTGAATCCGTGCCAGTAAATGGATACGAGATTCATATGGGCGTCACCGAATGCCATGATGCGGAGCAGGTGTCTGCACTGTTTGAGATCGCTCATCCAGGGGGTCAGCCTTTTCAGGAAGGTTGGGGGAGCACGGATGGCAAAGTATGGGGAACGTACTTGCATGGTTTGTTTGAAAGTGATCAGTTCCGCCGTTCCTGGCTCAATGGCCTTCGGCAAGAGAAGGGACTTGCTCCGCTTCAGGAAACCTATAGTGCTCATGAACGCAAGGAGATGGAGTTCGACCGGGTGGCCGAGTCTCTGCGTTCAGCCCTGGACATGAAACGTGTATACGAAATTATGGGTGTCCAGTACCGAAATACCGCTTCAACTGTTAATGAATGACGGATTGTAATATGAAGTGCGACACCCTACTGAAATAAAAAAATGGCTCACAGCCTGATTCGTGTAGAATGAAAGTTACCACACCAGCATTCACACAAGGAGAATCAGTCCATGAGTTATTCACATCTTAGCATAATCGAACGCAGCAAGCTAGAAATCCTCCACAGACAAGGCAAAAGCTCAAGAGCTATTGCAAAAGAACTGGGGAGACATTCGTCCACGATTTGCCGCGAACTAGATCGTGCTAATTCATCGTATCCCTATCAGGCAGAACACGCTCAGAACGCTTATGAGAAGCGTCGTCAATCCTCTGTTTCTTCAGGTAAATGGTCAAGCACCTTAGCTGCTTCACTGGAGGAAAAACTGAAGGCAACGTGGTCTCCGGAACAGATCAATCAACGCTTCCGTACCGAAGGCTTGCCAGCAGTATCCTTCAAAACGATCTATCGCTGGATCTACGCAGGTCGACTGGTTCAAGGCACGTTACAGGTTCTTCGGCACAAAGGAAAGCGTCAGAAACCCGCAGAAACTCGCGGTAAATTTGCCATTGGCAGATCAATTTCGGATCGTCCCCAAGAGGTTCGTTCTCGTGAAACGTTTGGGCACTGGGAACTGGATACCGTCGTATCTAGTCGTGGGAAAAGTAAAGGATGCATAGCCACGCTCATTGAACGCAAAACCCGTCTATATACCGCCATTCTCATGCCTGATCGCACTGCTCTGTCTATGGAAATTGCGCTTGGTGTAGCCATCTCACAGTATCCCACAGGCACTTTCCTCACAGCCACGGCTGACCGGGGAAAGGAGTTTGCATGCTATGCCAATCTGGAAACAAGCCATGACCTGCACGTTTATTTTGCTGATCCATATTCGTCTTGGCAACGCGGTTCCAATGAGAATGCGAATGGATTGCTTCGAGAGTTTTTCCCGAAAGGCACCGATCTCGCTCAAGTCGAGGATGAAGATCTTGCCAGTTCACTAGATCTAATAAACCACAGACCACGAAAATGCTTGGGTTGGAGAACCGCTCACGAATCTTTCACAGAGGAACTGTCGCACTTGGTTTGACAATCTGTCGAATAAAAAAACAAGCTGGTGTGTGACCAGGACTTCATCATCTGAAAACAAAACAATACCCCCATGTGTAACCGCAGTACCCGGAAACGGGCTGCTGTTATACACGGGGGTATTTGATGTCTGTAGTTTAATTGTGGTTCACATAAGGGGATGATGGTTTAATGTTATACCTGGATTGATATATTAGTTGATTTTAAACTTTTTCATCGCAGACTGCAGTTCCATTGCTTGTTCATGCAGATGACGAACCGTACTCGAGTGGGAATCCATCTCACTCAGCTGATGCTCGGCGGTCGAAGCAATCTGCTGCATGCTCTCGCGCGATCTGGAAGTAATCTGTGCCGTCTCTTCAACGGATGCACTGACTTCCTCTGCGCCTGCTGAGACTTCTTCTGTGGAAGCAGACACCGTCTGGATGGTCAGGTTGACGTTCTGAATCAATTCGTTAAGCTGCTGGAAGGCCGTCCCCGCTTGCTGAACCACATGGGTTCCTGAACCAATTTCCTGGGTTACCCGGTTCATGGCGCTCACCGAACGTTCGGCGTCCTCGCGAATGGTTCCGAGATAATCGGCGATTTCCTCCGTAGCTGTTTTGGACTGTTCCGCTAGCTTGCGGACTTCGCCTGCTACGACAGCGAATCCCCGGCCGTGCTCTCCAGCGCGTGCTGCTTCAATGGAAGCATTAAGGGATAGCATGTTGATCTGTTTCGTAATTTCAAAAATGGATGTAACAATGGTGCCGATCGCTATGGAACGTTCATTCATCGTCTCAACGTAACGCAGCGACTCGCTTGCGGTCTGACCCACACGTTCCATTTGTTGAACAGCATCCTGGGCCAGACGGTTCCCGTTGATGGCTTCATTCGCCGCTTCACCGATCTGTTCGGATACTTCGGCGGAGGAAGAAGCGATATGCATGATGCCCTGCGTAATTTCTTCCATGGCTCTTGCATTTTCGGCAGCGCTTGAAGCAATGGTGACACTGCCTTTCTCGGCGTCTTCCGCAGAGCGGCTGGAGTTTTTGACCATACCGGACATGGACTCGACCCGTCTTAACAGATCATCGGAGCCTTCAACCACTTCATTGGAGGTAGACAGTGCACGACTGATCATTTCCTTCAAATTGTGGGTCATGGTTTGGAAGCTCGCTGCGAGCTGTGCAATTTCATCTTTGCCCTTAATTTGCAGCTCGGCGGTCAGGTCACCTTGGGAAATCTGTTTGCTGTGTTGTACGAGCTGAATGATCGGTTTGGTTACTCTTTTGATCATGCTGGTGGAGATCAGCCAACCAAGCACGAAGACGAGTGCTGTGATACCCAGGCATAACCAGAAGATCTGAACGTTTTTGTCCTGAATAAACTGGGCATCCATACTTACCGCCATAATCATGTTGCTGCCTGCGATCGGAATAAAGGCTGCTTTATGTACACCGAAGGAATCGGAATAAACTTCGCTAATGACCATTTCTTTGCTCTCTGCAGCCGTATTCATCGCGGATTGCACGCTGATCTCATCTCCGGCTTTCATTTCTGATGCAGCATTAGCGATGACAACCGAGGCTTTGCCTTCCTGGATGGATACAACGTAAGACGCATCGAGATTATGTTCTTTTGCTTTTTCCGTCAAATAGGATTCGACAGTCAAAGCGGCACCTTCAGAACCTGCTCCGCCACTTTGTACCTGCAAAATCTTGGAGGAGGATACGTTCTTATATATATCTTGGATGGACGTGTTGAGGACCTTGTCGAACTGCGGAAGCACGTAGCTCTGCATGATATTCATGGACACAGCATAGAAACTGATACTAAACAACAGGGAAGCAACCAGCAGAACGAGGAACAGCGTGCCTCTAATTTTACCGGCAACCGTACGATTACGAAACATAGGATCATCCTTTCACGTCATGTTCATTAACATTTGTCGCTTTTCCGTCTTGTAAGACTATATACCAACGAAGAAAGGCCTAATTTTCACGTTGAGAAAACTTGGGAATAAGCGGATATACCTATATTACAAAATTAACCGGGGGTTGAATAGAATAATTTTCATTAAACGGTGAATTTTTTTCAGAAATCCATGAATGTATTACATGCATATTACATAATATCAATTAATACCTACCAGAATAGTTTGTTATATGATATATTGTTCAATATCGCTTCAAGCGAATAGAAAACCGTTCAATCGGTATGCACATTTTGAGGAGGATTTTACGAAATGGATACTTTTCTTGTCATTCTGAACGTAGTGGTTATGCTCGTTCTTTTAGGCGTCCTGTATTGGATGCAAAAGAAACATATTTCCTTTACGAAGCGTGTATTCGCGGGTCTGGGAATCGGGGTTGTGTACGGCGTCATTCTTCAACTGATTTACTCGTCTAATTCTGACATTGTTACCAAGTCTGTGGACTGGTTTAATCTTGTCGGTTCAGGATATGTTCGATTGTTACAGATGGTCGTGATTCCACTCATCATGGTTTCCATTATTTCGGCCATCATGAATTTGAAAGGCAAGCAAAACCTCGGCAAGATGAGCTTTTCCATCATTGCGATTTTGCTAATTACGACGGCCATTGCAGCAAGTGTCAGTATCGTAACAAGTCTGAGCTTCAACCTGACTTCCATTGAGATCGAAGGTGGGGACAGAGAGCTCGCACAGGTACAGAAAGTCGAGGAACGTCTCGTTGATGTACAGGATCAGACGATTCCACAGCAGGTACTGGAATTCATTCCTTCGAACCCATTTGCAGACATGACCGGTGAACGCCGCACGTCCACCCTTGCCGTCGTTATCTTCTCGGCATTTATCGGTGTAGCAGTCCTTGGACTGGATCGCAAAAAGCCACAGCAGGCGGAAACATTCCGAGGCATGGTGAATGCAGTATATGCTGTAGTCATGCGGATTGTAACTTTGGTGCTCAGGCTGACGCCTTACGGTATTCTGGCGCTCATTACAAAAGTAACGGCGACAACGAATCCGGAAGAGATCCTGAAGCTGATCAAGTTCGTCATTGCTTCCTACGTTGCCTTGTTCGTGATGTTTATCATTCATCTGATTATTATCGCACTGTTTGGTTTCAACCCGATTACGTATGTGAAAAAGGTTCTGCCAACACTGGTATTTGCCTTCACTTCCCGTTCAAGTGCGGCTACAATCCCGCTTAACGTGGAGACACAGACGAAGAAACTTGGCGTATCGGATGGTATTGCGAACCTGTCGGCAAGCTTCGGGGCTACCATTGGTCAAAACGGCTGTGCCGGAATCTATCCGGCAATGCTGGCGGTGATGATTGCTCCTACGGTCGGAATCGATCCGATGAGCTGGGACTTCATCATTACCCTGATCCTGGTGGTCATGATCAGTTCATTCGGTGTAGCTGGTGTAGGCGGCGGAGCAACCTTCGCTTCCCTGATCGTATTGTCCACGATGAATCTGCCGGTTGCATTGGTAGGCCTGCTGATCTCGGTTGAGCCGCTGATCGACATGGGTCGTACGGCTCTGAACGTGAACGATTCGATGACCGCAGGTCTCGTATCCAGTAAAATTCTGAAAGAGAATGACCAGGATACATTCAATGACCAAAGCCGTGATCTGGATTCCGCCGTTCAGGTGTAATCCTGATCCAATAAGCCAGTTGGCTTATGAGCAAATACAAGCGAGAATTAGCCGTTCTACGGGTTAACCCGTAGGGCGGCTTTTTGCATGGGACCTGCAGATTCACGTTATTTAGTGCTGTTCAAAGGAAGGGAAATGTGATAGAGTATTCATGTTTTGGCCCCAGGCCAGACCGCGGTTCGTAACCATCCCGCGTAATCAAAACTAGGAAGGCAGTGTATGTATTTATGTTTAATTTGGGTTGGGGAGCAGTTTTTGTTCTCGTAACGTATGGTTTTTTCCTATTGTGTTACCGTCTGTTCGGTAAAAAGGGTCTATATGCCTGGATTGGTGTGGCTACGGTTATAGCCAACATTCAGGTGACCAAAACGATAGATATTATGGGGATTGTACTGACGCTTGGCAATACGATGTATGTCAGCATGTACCTGACCAGTGACCTTCTCAATGAGAAGTATGGATCTGGTGAAGCGCGGAAAGCCGTATGGTTCGGATTCTTCACGCTAATCATGACGACAGTACTGATGCAGATGGTCATATTCTTCGAACCGGCACCGACGGACTTTGCCCAAGATTCGATGAAAACCTTGTTCGGACTGCTGCCACGTCTGGCACTCGGAAGTCTGACAGCATATTTCATTAGCCAGTTCCTGGATGTGCGATTGTTCAGTATGCTGCGCAAGGTTGCGCCTGGACGGAATCAGTTGTGGATTCGCACGAACGGCAGTTCGATCGTCAGTTCCTTTGTGGATACGCTGGTATTCTGCACGATTGCATTTGCGTTTATCTATCCATGGGATGTCTGGCTCGAGATCTTCCTGACAACGTACATTATCAAATTCGTGTTGACCGCGGTAGGTACGCCGTTTCTCTATGCAGCGCGCAATTTCAAGTTCAAGGATGAAGCTTAGTCGGATCTCGTCTGAATTCGTATCCATTCGAGTATGCTTGTTAGTAACGTAAGAAGTCTAATAATAAGAATGACCCGCGAAACCATGTGTTATGGTTCTGCGGGTCATTTTTAATTTCATACCTTAAAGATTAGTCTGTCAGGATCTGCAGTTCTTTTGGATAGGAAGTTAGCACTTCAACCCCGGTATCTGTAACAAGAACATCGTCCTCAATTCGTACTCCGCCTGCAGGGGTATAGATCCCCGGTTCAATCGTGAATACCGTGCCTTCCTGCAGAACATCCATGTTCTGTCCATGCAGTGAAGGATACTCATGCACATCAATTCCGAGACCATGCCCCACACGGTGCATGAAACGCTCGCCGTATCCGGCATCTTCCGTCACCTGACGTGCTGCACGGTCGATATCGGCACAGGCCACGCCTGGCTTAACTGCGCGAATGGCAGCTTCGTTAGCGGCAAGCACGGTGTTGTAGATGGTTTTCAGTTCCGGAGAAATGTCACCAAAAGCAAATGTACGCGTAATATCAGATGCATACCCTGCTGCGTATACGCCCATATCAAACATCAACAAGTCGCCATGCTGCAGTTTGCGTTCACCCGGTGTACCGTGCGGCAGGCCTGTTTTGGGTCCGGTAAGCACCATGGTATCGAAGGAAGGACCATCCGCACCGAGTTTCTTCATCTGGTATTCCATTTCAGCTACCAGTTCAATCTCGGTTACGCCTGTGCGTACATGAGACAGCCCCTGGCGAAGGGTTTCTTCAATAAGATGAATGGCATGGCGGATGCGAGCTACTTCATCCGGTGTCTTCTTAACGCGCAGTGTGCGGAGCAGAGGGCCGACATCTTCGAAGTTGACAGCACCAAGGGCAGCGCTAAGCTGCTCGTAACGCGAGACAGTGACGTATTCTTTTTCAAGACCCATCCGGCCCAGACGTCCCTGATAACGTTCGAACAATGCATAGGGATTATCGGTATCGGAATGAGTCGCGATATGGGTTACCGAGGAGGCAGCTGCTGCAGCTTCAGCGTCCAGGGCAGGCACAATCAGCAAAGGTTCCTCGCCGCGGGCGAGAACAAGACCGAGAAAACGTTCATGCGGGTTGCTTGCAAAACCAGTTAAATAGTAGATATGTTTTGGATCTGTAATCAGCATGGCATCCAATCCTTGTGCAGACAGATCAGCTTCCAGACGGGATAAAGGGCTTAGATTCATGAGTGTATACGTCCACCTTTCAGTTCGTTCTATCCTTCTATTATAGAAGAATATTGAAAAATGCCAAAGGGGAGTGACGCAGGGTCCATATTCGTTGTTGTCCATTTACCCGTTTAGGCGACCGTGGGGAGGGGTAAATACAGGGCGAAACGACGTTGTAAATGGTTAACCGATACAGATAAAGATGCAGATACTGAAAATAATTATCCGTGAATATATCGCAGCAGCATTTGGGAGATTCGAGTTTGTTTACTGAATTTATGCAAAAATGCTCAACTATACTTATTTCAATAGAAGGAGATGAAATGATGAATAACCGATTAAATGTTCCGCTATATGCTTCGTTGTTAAGTATGGCTCTGCTGACAGCCTGTGCTTCAGATAACCCTTCCACAGAATCAAAACAAGTCTCGCAAGGACAAGGTACAGGTCAGGGACAGACAGCGAACGGAGGCAATGATAATACAAGTGCCGGGGAGGGAGGAGCACAGGAGAATGCGGTTATTCCGTATCAGGCTTCGGTTCTGGCGACTGGACTGAATGCACCCTGGGAACTGGTGAGTGTGCCGGACGGGCGGATGTTTGTTACAGAGCGACCCGGAACCATTCGTGTCATTACGAATGGAGAGTTGCAAACCGAACCACTTATTGCGTTTGAGGCTCCGTTCAATGAAGAGGGAGAAGGGGGTTTGCTGGGTCTGGCTGCAGATCCGGACTTTGAGAATAACGGTTATCTCTACGCCTACCATTCCTACCTTGAAGGGGGCGGGATTGCGAATCGGGTATTGCGTTTGAAAGTGAATGGAGATCAAGCTGTGATCGACAAGGAACTGCTGGGTAACATCCCTGGCGGAACGAATCATAACGGAGGCCGCATCAAAATTGGCCCGGACCACATGCTCTATATTACAACAGGTGAACGTTATGAACCGGAACTGGCACAGGACCAGAACAGCTTGGGTGGCAAAATATTGCGGATTAGTCTCGATGGATCGATCCCTGCAGATAACCCGTGGCCGAATTCCCCTGTATACAGCATGGGACACCGGAATGCGCAGGGTCTTGCATGGAATCCGGATAATGGCTATCTCTATGCCACCGAACACGGGCAGCGTAACTATGATGAGATTAACCGGATCGAAGCAGGTGAGAACTATGGCTGGCCTGAAGTTGAAGGAGACGAGGATGACAATGGAACCTATCGGGCTCCGCTTGCTCACAGTGGTGACGATACATGGGCACCATCGGGTGTCGCTTTTATAGAGGAAGGACCGTGGGCGGGCTCACTCCTTGCGGCTAACCTGAGAGGTGAGCAGTTGCTGCATATTACCCTGTCAGAGGATGGTACACAAGTGGAGAAGGTGGAACCCATTTTTGAAGATGAGTGGGGACGCATTCGTAATGTGACTGCCGGAGAAGACGGGAAGTTATATATTCTAACGAACAATCGAGACGGACGAGGAACTCCGAGGGATGGGGACGACCACATCATTGTGCTTACTCCGGAGAGTTGAGCTCCTGCATCCGGGTTCCATTACAAATATTGGAGCTCAGGCATGCTTCTAATAGAACCCGGATCCTGTTCGTTAAAATAGAAAAAGGGGCGTCCTGCCATGTTCATGGCGTTAGGACAGCCCCTTGATTGCTTTATATTTGGAAGCACATAGCAGATGGATCCTGCCAATTAATCTGCGCTTTCTGCTAGTTTGGCGATATGCGCGCTTGGTTCATTTGTGTATTCGCCGCCATGGTAACAGAGCACTTTGTTCAGTTTCAGGCCGGTCAGTCTTTTCAAACTTCGCAGCGCTTCAGGCATGTCCGGTGTTGCAGGCGGTGCAGGCCCGACCAGTTCATCATCCACGACACGCAGTTCGTCGGCAGCCAGCAGGAATTCCGAGTCACGGAAGTACAGGCAGATATGCCCTGGCGTATGTCCAGGTGTATGGATGACCTGAATTCCGCCTTGAAGCGGCAGCATGTCCCCATCTTCCAATACTCTGCTGATCTCGATCTCAGCCAGCTGGGAGAGGAGCTGATCGGCCTGGGCAAGCACAGGTTCGGGAAGCATGGCTCTGCGTTCAGGCGTGAACTTGATCAAGGGCTTTTCGCCTTTAATATAAGGAACCTCATCCGCGTGTGCCCAGACTTCGAGTCCAGGTATCGCATCCAGAAGGGCGCCCAGATTACCGATATGGTCAATGTCCTGATGGGTCAAAATGATGCGTTTAACATCTGCCAGCTGTACGCCTTCCTTATTCAGTGCGGACTCCAAACCGGCAAATTGGCCAATCATGCCTGTGTCCACCAGGGTGATGCCGTCATCATCGCGAAGCATGACCGGGTAGATAGGGCTGTCTCCTGAAGGCGTGGGAATGCTGAGATGCAGCACGGTAAAGTCTGTTGTCTGATTATTCATAGGTTTCCGGATCGAGTCCGGTACACCTCCTTTTGGATGATATGGTAGGGCATTTATTCTGGACGAAGATATTTTAAGTGTTTTCTGTACTTCCGGATCGTATCCAGCATCGCTTCAAAGGTTTGTTCAGCCTGCATGCCTTCCTTGACGATGGAGTCAAAGGAGAAGTTTTCATGAATGAGCTTGTTCCTCGCCTGGAAGACCTGACTGAGAGCATCACCCATGTTTTCTTTTCCAGGTTTCAAGGTAATCTGTTCTTTATTCAACTCAGCCTGAATGATTTCCATATTGGACCGTGCACGGTAGGCAGGAATCTTCATCAGCTCGGTCGAATTAAACTTTTTCTGGTAGACGCTCTGATATAGCTGTTTTAACATGTGTTCAATAATGGAGCAGCATTCAATGACGAGTGAGGCGTATCGTCGATGTTTACGTTGATCCCACTGCGGTGAACCGAGTCTCTGCCCCATATCATGATACTCTTGTTCCAGTAGTCCGATTTCAAGCTTTGCTTCTTTTTTGATTTTTTTAAAATCTTCTTTAGTCAGCATACCTGTCCTCCCCTTGAAACTGAGATGTACTTATTCCATTATCTCATATTGTTTCTCGGAGTTCCTCTTTTCCATGGAAGCAGGGCTGCTGCCCGTTTTTCCAATAACAACCGAACCCAGGTTCAGAAGGGAAGTACCTGATGTCTATGAAAACAGCGATCGTAACAGGAGCCAATTCCGGCATGGGTCTCGCAACCACCATTCAACTTGCAAGGCAGGGATACAGGGTGATTATGGCCTGCCGCAGCGAGAAGCGCGGACAGCAGGCTCTGCAAGAGGCCTTAGGTGAGTCGGGCTCTACTGCGATTGAACTGATCCTGTGCGATCTGGGCTCTATCGAGAGTATCCGCCATTTTGCCCAATCCTTTCGTGAACGCTACAACACGCTTGACGTTCTAGTGAATAATGCCGGCGTGGTTATGCTGAAGAGACAGGAGACCTCGGATGGGTTTGAGCAGAGCATTGGCATTAACCATCTGGGACACTTCCTGCTTACATTGCTCTTGATCCAGCCTCTGAAGGCTGCGGAGCAGGGGCGAATCGTGAATGTTTCATCCGGTGCGTACAAAGCAGGCAAGATCCATTTCGACGATCCACATCTGCACCAGGGATATAACCCGATCAAAAGCTATGCCCAGTCCAAGCTGGCTAACGTACTGTTCACCCGTGCTCTGTCCCGTAAAATGGCGAATAGCCGGGTCACGGTGAACTGTCTGCATCCGGGTGCGGTCGGAACAAGCATCGGTGTGGATCGCAATACCGGTTTTGGCACACGTATCATGGCTTTTGTCGGCAAGCTTCCCTTTTTCCTGTCTCCCGAGGACGGGGCACAAACGGCGATTTATTTGGCCACCAGCCCGGAAGTAGCAGGAATTACAGGACGATACTTTTACCAAAAGAAAGAACAGAAGCTAAAGGCACATGCCATGGATGATGCTGTGACTGAACGTTTCTGGACATGGAGCGAACAGCAAGTCGGGCTGAAGCCTGATGAGAAATTGGAGTGAGTCCAAGCCGAAGTGTAGGAAGGGTGCTTCACTTCGGTAAATGATCCGGGAAAAGTCATTTCACATCCATGTGAACGTGCCATATGGACAACGTTAGACTTTGGCTTTTACGGCCTCGTGTATCCCTTGGATAAATGCTTCAATGCTCTGAATGCCCTGATCTCCCTGGCCGTATGCGCGGACAGAGGCGGACAGGGCGTTTTTCTCATTTTCTCCGAGTACAAGCGAGTAAGGCACTTTTTCCATCTGAGCTTCACGGATTTTGTACCCGAGCTTCTCGCTGCGCAAATCCGTTTCAACCCGAATGCCTGCTGCTCGTAATTGACTCTGAACCTGCAGGGCATAATCCGCATAATGGTCGGATACCGGGAGCAGCTTCACCTGAACCGGAGCGAGCCAGAGTGGAAACGCACCGGCATAGTGCTCAGTCAGAATGCCAATGAAGCGATCAATAGAGCCGTAGATGGCACGATGAATCACGACCGGACGGTGTTTCAGGCTGTCCTCGCCAACGTAAGTGAGGTCGAATTTTTCCGGCATTTGAAAATCAAGCTGGATTGTTCCGCACTGCCAGCTGCGTTTCAGTGCATCAAGAATATGGAAGTCAATTTTGGGTCCATAAAAGGCTCCGTCTCCTTCGTTGATGCGGTATTTCACGCCGCGCCGGTCCAGCACATTTTGCAGGGCACGTTCAGCCTGATCCCACAGCTCTTCCGAGCCCATGGAGTCTTCGGGACGAGTGGACAGCTCAATTGTGTATTCGAATCCAAAAATATCGTACATGCGTCCGATCAGGGATATCGCCTGGTTGATTTCTTCCTCGATCTGTTCCGGCATAACGTAGAGGTGAGCATCGTCCTGACAAAATGTCCGTACCCGCATCATGCCGTTCAGGGCACCCGAGAATTCATGACGGTGAACTTGGCCGAACTCCATCATGCGAATGGGAAGCTCGCGGTAGGAATGAAGTGTATTTTTGAAAATCAGCATATGACCCGGGCAGTTCATCGGCTTCAGTGCAAACGTAGCGTCGTCCACTTCTGAGAAATACATATTGTCCTTATAGTGCTCCCAATGCCCCGATTGCTCCCACAGACGATTGTTCATCATCAGCGGAGTCCGAACCTCCTGATAACCTTCCTGCAGCTGCAGCTCGCGTGAGAATTGCTCCAGCTCCGTACGAATTGTCATGCCTTTCGGGAGATAGAAGGGCATGCCCGGCGCTTCCTCCGAGAACATGAACAGATCCAGCTCTTTGCCGAGTTTGCGGTGATCCCGTTTCTTCGCTTCCTCCAGCATGTGCAGGTGATCGTCCAGCTGTGCTTTGCTTGGGAAGGCAGTGCCATAGATTCGCTGCAGCATTTTGTTGTTCGAATCACCCCGCCAATAAGCCCCTGCAACATTCAGCAGCTTGAAGGCTTTGATTCGGCCAGTGGACGGAAGATGGGGACCCCGGCACAGATCGAAAAATTCCCCTTGATCATAGATCGAAAGTTCCGCATCCTGCGGCAAATCACGAATCAGTTCAAGTTTATAGGGGTCCTGAATTTCTTCGAACAAGCGAAGGGCTTCCGCACGGCTAACCACCCGGCGGCTAATCTTCTCATTTTCCTGCACAATTTTGTTCATTTCCCGTTCGATGGCAGCCAGATCACTGATGGACAAGGCATGCTCCAGATCCACATCGTAATAAAAGCCATCTTCAATGACGGGGCCAATCCCCAGTTTGACTTGTTCCGCACCATAGATACGCTTGAGTGCCTGGGCGAGGACATGCGCAGTACTGTGTCGATAACGGTACAGTCCTTCCTCGCTGTCCAGTGTAACGATGACGAGTTCACAGTCCTGTTCCAGCTTCGTGTCCAGATCGACGTTTGCCCCGTTCACAATGCCTCCGATGGCCTGTTTGCCCAAGCTAGTGCTGATGGACGAAGCCACTTCTCCGACACTTACGCCTGCCTCGTACGAACGAACTGCTCCGCCTTGAAGTCGAATTTCAATAGGGTTACCTTGCTGATTACTCATGCGAACCACTCTCCATTGTTTAAATTTGAAGCGCAAAAAACACCCGTCCCGGAAAAGGGACGAGTGCGCTCAGCTCGTGGTTCCACCCTAATTTGGTTATGAGTATCCCCTGAATCGGCCAGCCGCCGCAAAACAGGAAACATCATAACCCTCATTGGAATCCGTTATCGGGGATCAGGCGGTGAACTCTACTGACAACCGGACTCTGCTTCCATGGGAAGTCCGTCAGGCTGAGGTTCGAGGCCACGGCTGCAGAGGGGTAATTCCGCTCCGTTCGCTGAAGAAGGTCTCACCAATCCCTTCTCTCTCTGGGCAGCACGCAAACGAAATCATGTCTCTGGTCATCGCCAATATGCAAAGTTATGGTCATTCAAATGGATATGAAATGAACTCAAGGTCCATATCAATATTTTGGAACAGGTGTTATTGAGTGTCGATTATATAGACTGAAAATAAAAAGGTCAAGCGGAGTTTTATTTAGTCTCATCCGAATGATGATCCCATATCAAACGTATGGTGGTTCCCTGATCGGGGTAGGATTGAACCTCGATTCGGCCTTTCATGGCCTCAATCAGCCCTTTGGTTACCGCCATGCCGAGGCCTGAGCCAACATCGGATGTCGCCGTATCCGTCCCGCGATAGTATCGTTCGAACAGCTTCCATACCGTCTCCTGGTTCATCCCGCGTCCATTGTCGGCAAATAGAACCATGAAATCACCTGCCTGTTCACCTGGCTGAACACTCACGATCAGCTTCGTCTCGGGTGGGTTATGCAGCAGGGCGTTGGCGGTTAGATTATCCACGATTCGTTCAAATGAAGGGATATGCACATGACCGTTCACCGGAACCGATGCAGGTTGAAACGTGATGCGGCCTTCCCCATAAGCCGGGTTGCGTTCGGCGCGATGAACGAGATTTTGTAGTAACGTATTTACGTCTGTTGGTTCCACAGCTGGCTGGTATCCACCGCTGCGCAGACGATAGGTCATGGACAGGTCGTTCACCAGCCGGTCCATGTACATGGATTTGTCCAGCATAATGCCCGCGAATTCTCTCACTTCTTCCGAAGTCCAGTTATATTTCTCTGCTTCCAGCATATGTGCATATCCCTGGATGGAGGATAGGGGCGTTTTCAGATCATGGGTTATACCCGCAATCCATTCTTCGCGCAGAGAGTTGGTCTGTCTGCGGAGTTCTTCATCCCGTTTAAGCGTATTGGATAACGACTGGATGGAGTGTAATACTTCCGCATATACCCGATATTTTTGCCGCCATTTTCCGTTACGTTTCTGGCTGCGTGGCTTGCCGCGTGTACCTGCCGGTTCCTCGTAGTGTCCGCGTTCAAGCCGCTGCAGCCATTGAAGCATATGCAGCATGGGATAACCGAAACGGTTGGCATACCAGAGTGCAAGCAGCACAAGCAAACTAATGATGGATATCAAAAGTGCAATCAACGCGGGACCCAAAATAAAACTGAAGGGATTTTCGTTTACTTCTACCGGACTGCTCGCAAGAGGAACACTCAGCATCCAGGTTCTTTCATCCTGCTCATCATAGATGGTCAGCGTAGTCATTCCATACCTGGTGGGGTATCGTGTGCGCAGAATAAGGTCCTGAATGCTGTAGCTGTCCGGAGTACCTACTGCGGGCTTGTTGAAAGAAGTAAGTACATGCCCCTTATCATCCAAAATCTGAAGATGCGCGTCCGCCGAGCGAATGATGTCCTGTTGATCGGAAGGCAGTTCAAGCTTGTTATTCGCGTAACGGCCCACAGTGTAGGCTTGATCCAAAATCGTTACCGCCTGATTGCTCTCCCCGTACAATAGGGTGAAGTTGATCCCTTTTCTCTCCCGGATAAGCAGATAGAGCTGATAGGGAAAGGGTTCTTTCCCCTGCCAATAGGATAGAAGCTCTCCCGGTTTATAGTGGTTCGGGACATCGGAAGGGGTATGGAATGCATCCAGCACATGACCATGCTCATCGAGAACCTGAAGCCAGCCATTGTTCTCTTCCACACGCTTCAGCAGCTCGGGATCATATCGAACCGTGCCGTCCGGCAAGATCTCTGCTGTACTGATCAGTTGATCGAGCCCGACAGTAGCGAAATCTTCAACAAGGCTTACCTCATTCAACTGCTGGATGACCCAATAGGCGATACTGCCACCGAGGACCAAAATCAGAATCACAGCACCGGCAAGCATGCCAATGAATCGTGTCATCAATCTGCGCCGTATACTCATCTTTGGAGCTCTGCATCGGGCTGAATGAGCTTATACCCCAAACCACGGACATTCACCAGCAGTTCAGGCTTAGAGGGATCGGCTTCAATACGCTCACGAATCCGGTGAATATGAACCATGACGGTGTTGTCATCACGAATGGCCTCCGATTCCCATACCCGCTCATACAATTCGGACTTGGTGAAGATTCGATTGGGATGTTTGCAGAAAAAGAGCAGCAGCTGATACACCAGAGCAGGGCATCCTACCCGTTGACCTTCGACCCTGAGTTCACCGGCTTGCTCCACCAACTGAAAGCGTCCGTAATCATAGACCCCTTCCTGCGGGGGAGAGGATGACGGAGTTGCGTCATAATGTGAAGGCAGCTTGGCTGATTCCGTCTGTCTGGGCAAATACCGTTTCAGCAGTGATTTGATCCGCGCGACCACTTCCAGTGGATTAAACGGTTTAACAACATAATCGTCTCCGCCAACCGCGAAGCCGGTAAGCTTGTCATAATCGGTTGTTTTGGCAGTTAAAAAGAGAATGGGGGCATCCGTCAATTGCCGCAGAAAAGGGCAGATTTCCAGCCCGCTTCGGCCTGGCAGCATGACGTCCAGCACGATGCAGTGATAGGTTTTGTTTTCACATGCGGCAATCGCTTCCTCACCTGTGGTGACCGTGTCGATGTCCACGAATTGCTCTTTGAGCAGTACCGTTTTTAACATATGTAAAATCGCCTGTTCATCATCAACAAGCAGGATTGAAACTTCATCCATGACGTAAGAGATCCTCCCTGATTTTTATATATACATTGGCTGTCTGTTATGAACTGCTGTGTTGGTCTATCAGGTCTATCATACCATTCAGAAGGGCTGTGCAGGGTGCCGACTACCTTAACAGAAGCTTAATTATGAAGCAGCAGTATCCCTCAAAGTTATGATAGACGTAAGAGTAGGTTAGACGGAGGGTAAGATTGGTTCTGTACACTTGAATGGAACGAAATTGTTCTACAGAAGGGGTGCAGGGAAGTGAATAGAATGAATATGGGAAGCAGGGAACGGGCGAAATGGTCCATTCCAGAAAAGTGCTCTATGACATCAGGACATGTGGTGCATGAAAGATTAAGGGGAAGAAAGGGCTGGCAGCTGATTGTAGTGGCCCTGGGTACGTGTGTGCTCCTGTCTGCCTGCGGCACTACGGAATCATCTGGCCAGAGGGAACAGTCATCAGCAGAACAGACTTCCAGTGCGGTGCCAGCAGCGGAAGTCACCAATAAGGAAGAGACGAATATAGCCGAGGAGGACGCGATGATTACACCTGATAATTTCATAGATACATTAATGAATGGTTCGAAGGAGGACTTGTATAATCAGATGAGTCCGGAACTCCAGGAAGCGATATCGCTGGACGAGTTTAAAACGTCTACCGACAGCTTTATGGAGGGAGTCACTTCCTGGGAACCGGTTACGGAAGCCAAATTGAACAACTTGGTTGAGCGTTCCTGGAAGGATCAGACGGGCACCAAGGGGATTCAAGCCTATTTTACCAAAGATCATCAGATTAGCGGCCTGATGATCCAGCCGCTTGAAATGCATGAGGAGACGGACAAGGCGTTTACCAAAACCGAATTTCAGTTTCCTGTGAAGGGTAAATGGTTTGTATTCTGGGGAGGAAACGATGTGATGTCCAACTATCATTATGCGCATGAAACGCAGCGTTACGCATTGGACATCGTTCGAACGCAGGAAGACTCAAGTTATCAAGGCGAGGCTGCAGTGAACGAAAACTATTATGCTTTTGGTGAGCCGCTCTATGCAGCGGCAGATGGAACGGTTGTCGAGGTCAAAAATGACATTCCGGATAACACGCCGGGTGTTATGAACGCTGAAGAACCGGCAGGGAATGTTGTAGTGATCGATCATGGAAATGGGGAATACAGCATTACGGCACATATTAAGGAAGGGAGTGTAGCAGTCAAAACTGGGGATAAAGTCAAGCAGGGAGACCTCATCGGGCAGCTTGGTAATTCCGGTAACTCCAGTGAAGCACACCTGCACTTTCAAGTTTCAGACGGACCCGATCTATTCACTTCCCGTTCGATTCAGATCCGCTGGGCAGATCAGAGCCAGGTACTGACACGCGGGAACACGTTCCAGGGACTTGCTGAATAACCAAAGAAAGCAGTCGATCAATGTGATCGGCTGCTTGTTCAACTAATGGACAGGAGAGTGTAAGATACGAAGCTCGGAGGTTTGAAAATGATTCAAGCTAAAGCGAAGCTTGCATTTCTCGATATCCACTATAGTTGGTGAATTCTACAAAGGCTCGCTTTGGCCATTGGCTTTTCGTTTATAATTTTTCTCTACAGGGATTTGGAAACTCCAGTCTCCGGAGAGCAGATCCTGCTGACCTGGGCCATCGGATAGGATTAACTGGTATACGTTGACTTTCAACAGGAAATGGTCTGGAGGTGGCGAGCTCCCAATAAAATAAAATCTGATGGTTCCGTTTTTGGCCAAAACTACGCCTGAATCCGTGGCGATGCCGGGAACCGCCTTTATCGTTGAAGCATCCAAGGTAAAAGTTGGTTTGACCGATTGTTGTTTCACCCACTGCGACTCCGATATCTGGTTAGAATGCTTCATTGAGTATTGAATGCTTAGGCTCTGACCGTCGAAAACGTAGCCATGAATGAGAAGTGTATAGCCTTTGTCTGTTTTACCCGTTATTAAAGCCATCTCGTTATTTCCGCTTGTTGACGTCATCGCTGGATCGCTATCTTCGAAGACGGAATCCAGCTTGGCCATGAGCGGGGAGGTAAATGAATTCTTAACACTAAATAATACCAACGCAAGAACGAGCAGCACGATCATGGATACTGCGGCTACCCAAGTTTGGAATAAGTGTCGTTTTTGAAGAGGTAGCCTTTTTTTCGGCACCAGCCCTTGTTCAGGTAGTGCTGTCGGGATCTGCTCGATTTCATGATGAACTGCTTCCGGGACAGCCGCATACGCCTGATTGAGGCCAGAAATTGAGAAGCGTGTCTCAAATGAGGTTGCGTTCCTGCTGCTGCGCGCCGTAATGCACCCTCCGTGTACCTCGACAATGCTTTTTGTGATGGCCAAACCAAGACCCGTACCCCCGGTCTGCTTAGACCTTGACCTCTCCACCCGGTAAAAGCGGTCGAAGATAAAAGGCAAATCCCGTTCCGGAATGGGTTCTCCATAATTTTGGATTCGAACGGCAAGCATATCTCTATCCTGTGTAATATCGATATCGATATATTTGCCCGCTTTCCCGTACTGGATGGCATTGGAAATGATATTCTCGTACGCCCGTACTAACAATCCTCCGTCTGCATGAATCTTAAATTGTCCTTCCTGCATGTTGAGCCTGATTTCCATGCCTTCGTTCTCCGTAGCCGGCACAAATTCCTCGGCAAGCTGACCGATTAACCCGGCGATATCGAGCTCGCTCAGTTCCAGAGGCATACCGTTGTTGATTCGGGTATATTCGAACAGTTCGTCGATCAATCGCCGAAGCGCCAGAGATTTCTCATACGCGATGTTGACATAATAACGCATCTCCACTTCATCCTGATATCGATCTTCCTGGATTACTTCGAGAAATCCGAGAATCGAGGTCAGTGGAGTGCGCAGGTCATGCGATACACCGGTAATTAAATCGTTTTTGGTCTTTTCCGCCTTTCGTTCCTCCGCTATTGAATGCTTCAACTGCATACTCATCTGGTTGATACTGAGCGCGACCTCGCCCAATTTATTACCGGCAATTTCCGGAATTTGATGGTCGAACTGCCCGCTTGCAATTTCTTCTAAACCGCGCGTAATTTCCGCCAGATAATGATCCCATTCGTTGTTCAATTGATTGATACTCTCTGCGACAACACTTAACTCATCCTTGCCCTTTACGGTTACCACATGCCCGAACCGACCTGCTGATATTTCCTGCAACCCTGCGTTGATTTCGCGCAAATCCTGAACCAAACGGTAGCTTGCAAGGAAGAAGCTGATGGGAAAAAGAATGATACCGGCTATGATCATTACGCGAAAGGATCCGGCATGCTCAATGCTCCAATTGATCGGAACATCCACATATTTGATTTTTTGCAGCGCTCCCGCCATAAAATATCCGAAAAAAATAAATGCACCTGTTAGAGCCAGGCTTGCAACCATAATCAGCATTAATCTCCAACGAATCGTATACAGCCACTGTAGTTGGATTTTACTCACCCCTAGCTTTTAAATCACTTTCGATTTTATATCCAATTCCCCACACGGTTTTGATGATCCGTGGTTCGCGCGGGTTAGTTTCGATCTTTTCACGGAGCTTTCGGATATGTACCATGACGCTATTTTTTGACTCCATAAAGGGCTCGTTCCAGACCTCTTCGTAGATGCGATCCATGCTCAGCACCGTCCCTCGATTGACTGCCAGCATGCGAAGGAGTGCGAATTGGCGGGGAGTCAATCTGATTTCCTGCTGATCGACTGTTACCGTATGGGACGCAATATTAATAATGATGTTTTCGATATGTATTTCGTTTGTGTTAGCTGCAACGGTGTTGAACTGATTCATCCTTCGAAGCTGCGACTTGATGCGTGCAATCAGCTCGAGCGGGTTGAATGGCTTGGTTACGTAGTCGTCGGCGCCGATACTTAGGCCTGCTATTTTATCAATATCTTGGCCTTTAGCCGAGAGCATGATGATGGGAATAGGATTCGTTTCTCGTATTTTCATACATGCTTGCACCCCGTCCATCTTGGGCATCATTAGATCCAGTACAATTAAATCGATTTGTTGAGATTGCAAAATCTTCAGCGCCTCCAAGCCGTTCGACGCTTGTAGGAGCTTGTAGCCTTCATTATTGAAATAAATACTCATTAAATGGATAATTTCCTCTTCGTCATCCACCATCAAAATCGTGCTTTCCGCCATAAATCCTCCCTTGATTCTTGTATCTTTCTTACATTGAAGAGCAGCACGATCATTATAAGCGATATTTCCTATGCATTGAATAACGTCAGGATTATTTAAGGAAATGATAAGAAGTTCGGTAATCAGATGATAAGCTTTCGCATTTATACTTAGTTCAACACAAGCGAATAATCGTTTGAACAACAAATGAGTGGAGGTTTTATTTTTGAAGCGCAATGTATTACAGAAGGCCATGCTTGTTAGTCTTAGTGTTATGTTAATTGGTATTCCAGCAGTTTTTAGTGCAGGTAAGCAAGTTTCCGCCAATTCGGTTAACGAATCTGATACAAAACGTACTTTAAAAGTATTGTATTGGAACGAAGACGATTTCAAAAGGACGTATGGAGATGTATTTAGTAAGAAGTACCCGAATACAAACATCGAAGTAGTTGCACCTGCAGGTATGGAAGCGATTAAGGATTACAACGGGGCTATCCAAAAGTATTCACCAGATCTTGTTATGCTGCCCCCATACGAGTACCAACAAATGTCTAAAGATAAAAAGCTGGTCGATTTAGAACCGTTAATTAAGCGAGATAAGTATGACACGACAACGTTGTACCCTGGCTTGCTTGATGAATTGAAGGAACAAGGCGCTGGCAAACTTTATGGGTTAAGCCCAAAAGTTGATTCGTACGCTCTTCTGTATAATGCTGATTTATTTAAAAAGTACAATGTTAAGGCACCAAGTGATGGAACGACATGGGAAGAGATATTGAATCTTGCTAAGAAATTTCCTACCAAGGGAGATAAGAACTCCCGAATTTGGGGTCTAAGCTCCTTTGGATCCAGCAATTTGGTCATGGATATCGCCAGAACAGAAGGGTTAACGTACATGGATCCAAGTACGCTAAAGGTTACTGCAAATACAACTGCGTGGAAAAATGCCTATCGTCTGTCGAGCGAGGCAACGAAGTCCGGGGTACTAGACGAAAGGATCAGTCTGTCGGGCAAAAGTTACTTGGAAAGCAGCTCATTCATTATGGGACGATCAGCTATGATAGTAGCCCCGATTAGTCAGCTGCAGTCCCTACAAGCAGCAAAAAGTGGAGTGAAGAATTATAAATCTTTCACGCTTGGTATTGCTGCTGGCCCTGCGGCTAAGGATCGAGAGTCAACAGGGAACGTTTTCATTAATGAGATATTCGCGATTCCAGCAGGTGCATCTCATGTTGATACTGCTTGGGATTTCATCAAATATTTCAATGGAGAGGACTATGCTACCGAATACTATAAGCCCAATAGCTCGAATAATAGTATCGGTGCTCCTCTTTCTCGCATGATTAAGGAGTACTCTGGTTACAAGTTGGATGCGTTCTATAAATTAAAACCTAATCTGAATTCATCGATAACAAGTTATGTCCTCATGAACAAGTCACCAAATTTTGAATTGAAATTCCGCTCAATTCTACTTAAAGAACTGACACAGGTAGTAAACGGGAAGAAAACCATAGACAAAGCAACAGCTGCTATTCAATCCAGCACTCAGGCTGTTGCTGATAAATTAAAAAAGGCTCAGACGGCAAAGAAATAAGAATATGGTGACTCGCTAAAGAGTATGAAAAGAGTGGGGATGAGGAAGGCTGACCCGGACTTAGTTCCGATCGCCTCGCCTCAGGCGACGTCATCACGGATCTCATTCGACTCGTCGTAGCTACGACTTTGCAGATGGACGATCTTTAGGGCCGCGCTTGTATGGAAGTTCGCGTCGATAATTAACACAAAAGAGTGATGCCACTCAAAATTGTTGTCATATTAATCGTTAATTCCGTCGGTTGTGATGTTCGTGTCTTGTAGAATTGAATCCAAACAGTGGTTAAGTGGGTAGCATAAAAGCCACAAAGTGATCCAATAAGCTAACGGGAAACGATAGCTCAATAACCAAGAAAGCAGTTGATCCCTGTGATCAGCTGCTTTTGTTCAATTAACGGGCAGGTTAGTTGGATAAGAACGTCGAAACACATATTTCATACAGAAAATTCCAACCAAGCGAAATTGAGTTACTGGATGTAGAGTAGAGAAGGAACGAACAAGCAAACGACCGGAATGATTCGAGAGTTTACTAATAAATGATAGGAGCGGATGTAGGTGGGGACAACTGGCTGGGCGAATAAAATTACCGAAATCACATTATTTGTGGAAGATCTGCAGCGGTCGAAGACGTTTTACCAAGAGTCGTTTCAACTATTAATCCAATACGAAGACGAAAACTGTGCAGTATTTGATTACGGAAATACATGCATAAACCTCTTAAATCAATCAAATGCCCGAGAATTGATTAATCCGGCTCAGTTTGGTCGTGTCGAGGATGGCGCAAGGTTCCTGTTTACAATCCAAGTGCCTGACGTTAACCGTGTATGCAACGAGTTGGAAATGCGGGGCGTTACATTGTTAAATGGGCCGATAACGCGTCCTTGGGGGCGGCGGACGGCTTGTTTTGCCGATCCTCGGGCACATTTGGGAGATAGCGCAGGTGCTTTAACGACTATGATGTGATGGGGTGAAAACAGTATGTTAAAAAATGATTCCCTGGCTATTATCGAGCAATATAAGCGAAGTCTGGCTGGATATACGATAGACCAGTTGCGGTATAAATCCCAGGAAGACGTTTGGTCGATTGGACAAATGTATATTCACGTGATCGATGTGGCAGAAGAGTACATCGATCATATTCAAACTTGTACGATGGCGACACAAGAAAAACATGGAGGCAAGACTGAAGACGGAACGAAGGCGTTTATCGAAAAAGTGTGGCCCGATGTCCGTGTGAAACTTGAGGAACCAGTCAACAGGACCCGTAACCCCAATAGTAAGGAAGAGATCATAGCCGGTCTGGAGCAGGTGTTAAAAAAAATGAGATACTGGGAGGTACACGTTCGCGGAACGAATCAGGTTTGCAAGGTGCGTCATGGCTGGTTTGGCTGGCTTAACGCGCGTGAATGGTTTGAGATGATTGGCATGCACAGCAGGCATCATTTGCGCCAAAAGGCAAGACTGGATGAGAAGCTTGTGGAGGCAGGCTTATGTAATAATTCACTAAATTAACGGGAAACTATAGCGAAACGTGAGAGTTGATGAGTTCTTTTAAAGCACTCATGAATAAAGAAGGTGAAATATACCTTTCTAAACTCAAGCTTCTCAAGTTGAATTAAATGCTGTAATTACCCATATATCAAATTGATCTGGAAGGAGAGAACATCATGACAACAAACATAATTGAACAATATTGGCAGTTGTATGCTCAAAAAGAAAACCTGAATTTAGAAGTTCCTGCGGCAACGACTCGAAAAGTTTGACATACTAACATTAAATCATCACTAAAAGTAAGATTGTATAAACCAAGCTCCCACGTAAAAAATTTGACGTGCTCTTCATACCAATATGTATAACTCAAATCGCCTTCACCTTCATTTTTCGCAAAGTCAGCAGACACTTCATTCATTTTGAGTAGTTCTACGTTGGTGTATTGAATAATGGCTGCAGGTTGATTGCTGCCGTCTAATACAATATCGTATTCTTGTTTAGGTGGCTCCTCGTTTTCAAACTCATATACATAATATGCAGCACATGTTGCTGTTTTTATGCCGTCAACAACAAGCTTTGCTAATTCATCGCCCATCTCCTTAGAACCATCTCCAAACATCCAGTACGGGTACTATAGTTCAATAATACGAAGAAAGCAGCAGATCATTGTGATCGGCTGCTTTTGTTTATCAAACGGGAAGGTTAGTATAATGAGCGCTGGTGTGGTCATACAAAAATTAGAACGCATGTGATTATTAAACGGGTTAATCCAGCTTTATGAGTAATTCCAGCAACTGTCGTTTCAATCCCATTGACTGCAATGTAAAGGAGAACGGACATAATTCACACTGCATACCAACGAAGCCTGAGATCTGATCTAATAGCACTATACTCTACTGGTTTGACAAATAGACAAGGACCTCTCGCCATGATCGGTGAGGGTCCCTGTTTCTTGATTGATTTGATATAAAGATAAAGCGTAACTCCGTTAAGTGATAGTAAGACTTCCGCTTGCATATCCCGCAATGGTTGAAGCCACATCAATTCCGGCTGTTACTGATGCTGAGAAAACCATAAGCAGTCGGTCACCGGCGGCAACCGGAATACTCAGCCCTGTAGTCAATCCGCTGGATATTGTGCCCAATGCCAAGACGCCGGTCAGTGTTGGAGCCAAGGTTACCACTGCACCCGGTACAGCCGTAAAGGAGTTATTAGGTGTAGTAGATTGGTATAGTTGTGCGGTTATGGTTACTGTAGATCCAACCAAGCTAAGTCCAGCTGTCGTACTGAAATAAGCGGCCAGTGAGGTAATCGTTCCTGCACGGGATGCCGAGAAAGCAAAGTTAAGCAAAGTGCCTGCAGCGCCTGTGAGATCAATAATCCCTCCGTTAACACTTACTCCCCCAGCACTGTTACCAAAACCAACTAAACTGGAGGTATTCAAAAGTCCACCTAATACCGTAGTCAACGCTACTGGAAGTCCTGATGCGTAAGGAATAATTGCTCCAGAAGCGGTGTGGACTAAACGCAGGGGGCAGTTCACTGATTAACGATAAACACAACCTTGCTAGCTTCAGCTATTCTAAGACTGGAAAATGTACAACAAGATGAAGAAACGATGTAAACTCGAAGTTGATCAGCAAATAAGCGAGTATATCTTTGTTCTATAATCAGGATCGATTTCAGAAAAACTAAACGGCCGCAACTTAAGACGTTTCTTTTGGCGTTTACTGAATGGGGGGATGGCCCAATTAATCGGCTTTCTTAAGCTAACGGGCAGGTTAGTGTAACGTATAACATTTGTGGTATAACTTGATTGGAGATTGCTTTATCTTTGATAACTGAGGTGAGAAAATGGAAATCATTGAACTACGCCTTGAAGAAGGTTCGATTCAATATTTGGAAATAAATTCAGGATCATTAGTAATAGGAAGTAAACAGATGGAACCAGGAACAATCGGAAATGTATAATAGAAAAATAAATTTCATATAGAGGTGGAATTATATGCCTAAGGTTGACAATATGTTAGCAATTCTATGGATGCTTCGTTCAGGTGAAAAAATTACTGCAAAACAAATTTCAGAAAAGTTAGAGATGAATATAAGGACTGTGTATCGATATATTGATACACTTTCAACAAGTGGCGTACCTATAATTTCAGAACCAGGACATAACGGTGGATACACTTTATTGAACAATTTTATTGAGGCTCCTCTTTTTTTTGATTTTGAGGAGAAAACTTCACTATTTCACGCTGCTGTTTTTGCAGAAGAAGCCGGATATTATGGAGGTGAAGCACTAAATAGGGCCATTTCTAAACTAAGTAAATACTCAAATCAAGAGCAGGAAACAAAGTTAAACCAACATTTAACTAGTCTTGAAGTAATAAGCCGATTAAGTTCACTCTCTATGGAACCTTTTTTGAAGGAGTTGGAGCAGGCCGTAGCTGGCGGGTACTCAGTAAAAATTCTCCACCATAAAAGTGGCGAAAAGCAATTAAATTATAGATTGGTCGATCCGTACAGAATTATCTATTGGAATAGTAAGTGGTATGTGATTGGATTTTGTCATCTTAGGAATGATATCCGTAGTTTTAGAGTAGATCGAATTGAAAGTCTAATGCTAACCGAAAATAAGTTTAATCGGCCAGAAAATTTTCCAGCTCGTGTCTTTTTTATGAAAAATCTTCTTCCAACTATAGAAGATAAGGAGGGGATTATTTCTTTGGTTATTCATGGGGATAAAAGTGTATTAGCTGATATTTGCCAACATTGGTTTCTAGGACATTATTTACAAGAGTGGACTTCAAATCAAGCAGTATTTCATCTTGAGAAAGATATGTTACATACATATGTACCTTATTTACTTTTAACGTACGGTAAATCTATTCGAGTTATTGAGCCACTCAGCCTTAAGAAAAGAATGATTGAAGCTTTGTCGGAATTAATAAAATTTCATCAAATTTGATTACTTCCCTGACGCTAGGTGTCAGGGAAGTAATGTTATAGTTGGCTATATCAATTGTGATTGGAGTGTTATTGGATGCAAACAAAAAAAGTTTTTCTATATGTATTTAATACAATGTCGGACTGGGAATATGGATATTTAATAGCTGAACTAAACTCAGGAAGATATTTCAAAAAAAATTTAGTACCTTTAAAAGTAATTACAGTAGGAGCTAATAAAGAAATGATTACTACGATGGGAGGACTGAGCATAAAACCAGATATACCCCTTGAGGGATGTACTCTTGAGAGTAAAGATCTTTTAATTTTACCAGGAGGAACTACTTGGAATGAAGAAATTCATCAACCTATCCTGGAAAGAATTGGCCAAGCTTTAAAGCTTGGCACTATTGTTGCTGCAATTTGTGGTGCAACTGAGGCCCTTGCGAATATGGGATACTTAGATACTAGAAAGCATACAAGTAATAATTTAGAATACACTAAAATGGTATGTCCTAACTATAAAGGAGAAAAGTTCTATGAGGGAGGATCTGCGGTATCTGATTCGAATTTAGTTACTGCATCAGGAATAGCTCCTCTGGAATTTGCGATGGAAGTACTGAAAAAATTAGATGTATTTGCACCAGATACATTACATTCATGGTATAACCTAAATAAGACTCATAAGCCTGAATACTTCTTCCAGTTAATGAATTCAATAAATAGCTGAGCTAAAAAATCAACTTAGCAGTTTTATATTAGTTCAAATAGAAATAATGAAGTAACTGAAAAGCTCACTTTCTCTATTTTGTTTTGCAGAGAAGTTGGGCTTTTTAATTTGGTACCTCCTTATCGTTGTAAATCCGCAAGTTCCTGTCGCTATCCCTACCTGAGCATGAGTTTTTCATTGGTACGTTATTTATTCCTCAGTTAAGTTCGACAGTAGCCAGGGAGTCAAGGAAGCTGTGTTCCCTGGATTAGGCATCGCAATGTTGTCTCGCTGGGTTGTAAAAAGGGAGTTAACTACCGGAATGTTGAAGGAAATCTCCATGCCAGGTATTCGACTTGAACGAAACTTTTCCTTAGTTTGCCGTACTGGCCAAATACCAACCAGAACAAATGAAGTGTTCTCTGAAAGACTACTAAAGCTGGACAACCACTTTATTTAAAATTCCCGTCTTCGAGTATTAAAAACGATGCCTCAAAAACAACTATAACCGTAGAGAGCAATACAGCAGTTGTAAGTTGTAATACAAAACTTAATGCAAGAATTTATGGTATCAGAAGAATATGAAGTATGATTCTCGGCATTTTATTAAGCGAGAAGACAGGTGGTATCCAGTAAAAGCTATAGCAACGAGTAATTAATCTGGGAAGTGCATAAGAGTATTTTTTTTCATTCAAAGTCGCAATTTTAGCGCCTTAAATTATTTTTTCGATACAAATTCTTGTCCCGAGCTAAGGACAAGAACTTGTACCGAGCTAAGGACAAGAACTTGTACCGATTGCCGAAATGGAATATTGATGTCAGATGTGCATAGAGCTGTTAATTGCAATCAATGCAAGCCAAAAGTATTTTTCCCCCTCGTGTCGCGGGACCATGAACATTGTTCCATTCAAAGTCGCTATTATCATGAACAAAGTTCTTCCTGAGGTTAAGAACAGATGCCCAAAGAAATGTAACGTAATATCCGTTTCATTAAGCTAACGGGCAGGATAGTTGAATTTAACAAGGGTATAATATTCCCAAGGAAGGAATGTCTTTGTCTAAATGGATTATTTAGAAAACTGAGATTTGATTTTAAAGAATTCCTTATATGTCATTGGTTTTCGGCCAATCAGACGTTCAAGATCCCCGGACGTCTCCGAGAATTCTCCAGTGTTGATTCCTCGCACCCAACCTAATAAGAAATCAGTCATAAGAACAGGCAAGCCATTCGCTACCATAGTGTCTATATATTCTTTTTCGCTAATTGCCTCATAAGGGATATTTATCTCACTAATTTCCGAGAGGGCTTCAGCGATGTCTGCAAAAGAGCTTCCCTCGCTGCCACTTAAAGTATATGACTTATTTTCGTGCCCGTTTTGAGTGAGAACGGCTACGTTGGCTGCCGCCAAATCGTCCAGAGATGCAGCTGCTACTTTACCGGAACCCGCTGGTACTCGTACGCCGACTTTAAGCGCATCTCCGAAATACGAATGCATGACTTCAAGATACGGTGGATTCCGCAGAATGGTATAGGCTAATCCGGATGCTTTAAGTGTTTGTTCAGCAAATAAGTCGGATATCGATACTTCGGGCACAATAAGATTTGAATTTTCTCTTCGTATGATCGACGTGAAAATCACTTGTTTGACACCAGCCTGTTTGGCAGCTGCGATGACATTGAAATGTTGGGTATTGCGGTCGGTAAATGCTTGCGCGGAAATAAGCATAACTTTTTCAACACCATTAAAAGCTCGCAGAAGTGAGTTATAATCAAAATAGTCGCCCTGGTGAGCTTCTATACCTTCTTTAACAAACTTTTTCATTTTTTCGGATTCCGGATTACGTACCAATACAGCGACCTGATTTGACGGAACTTTTTTTAGAAGAAGCTCTAGTGTCCTGCTGCCGAGATTACCTGTTGCTCCAGTAATAAGTATTTTACCCATATTAATAACCCCTTTGTACTTTTATTAGTGCTTTAATCGTATAACTAGAAACCAATCACAACTTTCCGAATCGTTCATCAGTTTTATGACCATATGATTGACGAATAGTCCTTAACATTCATGAATATCGGAGACGGTAAATGTCCGCAAATTACGAGACATTTCAACCAATAAGATTTGGTTCATACAACTGCTGGCACTTGTGCCTAGAATAGCGTTATCGTACACTGTATCGCTCCAACAGATTTAGATTTAATCCAGCACGAGAACTTCCTACTTGCTGCAGCAGAGTGTAATTTTTAATCCATTCCATCGGAATACTGTTAAAAGCTTTGATTACCCGAGCACCCGGAGCATATTGGGCTACGATTTCACTCGAATTCTTTCCTGACAATTCACCAACTAAAGGTTCCATATTTTCAAAGCGGTTGGTAGCATCAATAAAGAACGTGGCCTGTACAGTCAGGAACCATCGACAAAGCAATAGGCATTTGCGGCCACATCATCTTATTCTCCAATGAAGGTAAATCGGCATAAATGTAACAGTTACAGTTACATTATGATCAAAAAAAAGGGGCCTTTTTTATCATATCCTCCACAACATCAATTATAGTGAAGCTAGCGAGAACATCTTCCATTGATTAAGTGTGGCAGTAAATCCAGTGACTGTTGTTTCACGGCGAAATATTCAGAGATCATTTGTCACAAATCAACTTGGAAGTTATAGCAAGGACTGCAGGTGATAATCCTTACCTTAAAAAACTTACCGTCTTACATTCGTCAGTGTACTTCCCCATTCACCGACTGGTTCAAGCCAGCTTACAATTCTATCATCAATAAGGTTGGTAAGTGCACTTTCATACTCAGCACGATAAGGTTTATTAAGTTCGTGTTGAATCCAATTTTCTCTTGTTCCTTGCCAGATCTCATAGATGACAAGATCATCAGAATGATCAAGATCATCGGAGACGATCGCATTGACAAAGGCAGGTTCACTTTTGAAGTTGCTAATCATCGCAAATAGACTTTCACGGAAAGTTTCTTTCTTACCAGGCTTAATTTTAAAACGTATATTGAGAATTATTTGATTGTTGTTTGTTGACATCACTACACACTCCTTTTATTTTTTTATTTTCTTCATGGTCACAAGTCTCATTATGTACTATGTATCACTTTTAAAATAGTACGTACTTTTAAGTTATATAGTAACTAAAAAGTGATAATTGTGATGAAGTACAGAATAAATTGATTTTTAAAATTACTCTATTCTACATTTAATCTCCGATATTCATCCTTGTTCAATGTCTTCTCTGCATAATCCTGACCCCAATCACAAAGAGCTCGCAAAGTGGGTTCAAGTGACATACCCATTTCTGATATTGCATATTCCACTTTCGGTGGTACCTGATTGTACATTTTTCTAATAATCAAATTATTACTCTCCAACTCCCGCAACGACTGTACTAACATTTTCTGAGAAATTGATGGTATGAGCCTTTTCAATTCACCGGTCCGTTTAGGACCTTTTATTAAGTAATACAGAATAAGAGGTCTCCATTTTCCGCCAATGACATCTAAGGTTATCTCCAGATCACAATAAAAAGTTTTCAATTGAGAAACACCATCCCTCATTTAATTTTCAATTACTATAGTATATGTGTTGATTCAATTCACCAACCTTGCCGTATATTCTGTCTGTTTTTTATCAATGCCAATAAAAACTAAATACATTGAACATACTAGCCTTTGATGAGGGAATTAGTCCTATTATGCTGGCTGGTTTGCGTTATGCTATTGCAGTAATCGTAATATTTATTCTATCTTATTTTTTACAGAGACGTAAGAATAGGAGAGAACAACATTCTACAGTAACTAAGGTTCCTGAAACAAAATTAAGAATGTGGCACTTTATTTTACTGGGTATAACCGGATATTTAATGGCCCAAGGTTTACAATATGCTGGCCAATATTTTATATCTCCTACGCAAACCAGTATGATGCTTAGCATAGGATACTATCCGGAATATGGCCCTTTTTTATTTTTGCCTTGTCAAATTGGCCGACCGTGAATAACCTATCTCATACTAATAAAGAGGGGGAAGGAACATGAGTGTAGTTGGATACGGCGGGAATAACGAGGGAAATGTAGGAGGAATTGGTGGCGGATATGGTGGATTCACTTCGATCGGTGCAATTCTGGTACTCTTTATTCTATTGGTCATCATATCTAAAGCTTTCTTGGTTTAAGAGTTTGTAGGGAGTAGCACTCACTGATAGTGATTACTTCGGTTGAATACCCTTCCAGGCTGAGAAATTAAACAAAAAACCAAAACCAAAACCAAAACCAAAACCTTCTGGATAGTTGATCCAGAAGGTTTTTTGTCTCTTGCTCTAATAACTCTAAATAAGCCCTGTCCATTTTAAGCCATGCCATATGCCATCCCGATCTGCACTTAATGTTACGTGGGATGCCAACTGTCGTAAAGCTTCGGGAGCATTACCCATAGCAATACTACAACCTGCGTATTGAAACATCTCTATATCGTTATAGTTATCGCCGAATGCATAGATGTCTTTTGGCTCAAATCCCAACCGAGCAGCTAGTCTTGTCACACCTTCGGCTTTTGAGCCGCCTGCAGGCAAAACATCCATGGAGAGAGGGTGCCACCGTACAAAATGTAACATGTCGAACTTTTCGCGATACGCAGCTTCTTCCTCCGGTGTGCAAAACAACATGGTCTGATAGATCGCCCGGTCCTCACAAAATGAAGCATGATGGCTAGGATGTTTCACGCCAAGTGAATTCAGACACAGCTCTACATGGGGGTGATACCCTTGGCTGCAGCTCATCTGTGCATGATCCAGGAACACTAGAGCATGTTCTTGTGTAACAGCAAACGCGGATAGTTTGTCCAGGGCGTCTGGGTGAATCGGATTGCTATGAATCAGAGTTCCTTGATCAATGACGTATTGGCCGTTAAAGCTGACATACGAATCGAGCTGCAGTTCCTGTCTGACCTGCTCAAGCATAAAAGGAGAACGCCCCGAGGCCAAGGCAACCGTATGTCCGGCGATTTTTAGAGCCATAACGGCTTCTTTTGCAGAAGGCGGAATTCGATTGTGGCGATCCAGTAGTGTACCATCGACGTCAAAGAGGACGAGTTTGTTTGTTGAAGTCAACTGATCACGCTCCTTCGCTGCCCAAGGATGATATGTTCAGGCTGACTTGCTCATTCATAGAGAAGGATAGCGGGGAGATGACCTCCCACCGACCGGTGTCGCCTTGAATGTCATAATGGAACTCTTTCCCTTGGAACTGTACATTCACGATTTTACCCCCGATGCCTGGCTGCAGATCTGGTTGCAATTGAAACTGATCGGGTCTTACGGGATAGATGCCGTTCAACTTGAAGTAGTCTGCAACGTTGACCCCGGACCAAGACACATTTTCACTACCTTTTGGTTTAAATCGATTCGCTTCCCAGTGACCAGAGACCAAGTTGGATTTTGATACGAATTTCGCTACAAACTCGGTCAAAGGCCTTAAATAGATATCCTGCGGCGTACCTGCTTGCTCGATCCGACCATCTTTCATGACGATGATGCGGTCAGCCATAGCAAGGGCCTCCCCTTGATCATGCGTAACATAAACGATAGCAGATCTTGTATTGCGATGGACTTGCTGAATTTCCCGCCGCATGTCCATGCGCAGCATGGCATCCAGGCTACTCAGTGGTTCGTCCATAAGAAGTAGTGACGGTTCAGGTGCGATGGCTCGTGCTATCGCGACCCTTTGTTTTTGACCCCCAGATAGTTCATGGGGCATCCGCTCCGCCAAATGCGACAAGCCGGACATGTTTAGAACCTCCTGAATGCGAGACTGCTCGTTATTTTTAATGTGTGGCGGAGTGGATTTATGCGTTCGGATCGGGAAGCGCACATGTTCAGCTACATTCATGTGGGGCCAAAGTGCGAAAGATTGAAAGACCATGCCAATCCGACGTTTTTCTGGAGGAAGCAGTGTGCCTGCCCCAGCTACAACGTTGCCGTCTATTGATACTTCGCCGCTGGTGGGCTGCTCGAATCCCGCCAGGATGCGCAGCAGCGTCGTTTTTCCGCAGCCTGATGGTCCAAGGATCGCCACGAATTCTCCATCCTCAATCGTTAAATCAATGGTGTGCAGCGCTTGAAAGCTGCCGAAGGATTTGCTCACCTGTTTAATGTGAATGCTCATGATTTCTTCACTCCCTTGCGTGAGGCCCAGCGCTGAACGAGCAACAGAAGGATGCCTCCTACTGCCATGAGTGCAACGATCAGACTAGACAATGCGGTAGAATATAGGGTGTCCCCTGCCTGTTCAAAACTGAAGATCGTTACGCCAATGGTCTGAGATCCGGAGGAATACAGCAGGGCCGACACGGTAAGTTCGGTCAGCGCGGTCAAAAAGACCAGCATGCCTCCGGTTAACATGCTCGGCAACAGCAATGGTAGCAAAACTGCGCTCCATTTGCGCCAAAACCCGGCACCAGAAATTCGAGCAGCCTCTTCCATGGAGGAATCGAGCTGCATGAACGACGTAACACTGGAACGAATCTGCAAAATCAAGAACCGGCAAATATACGCAATGAACAAGATCGACATGGAGCCGTAGATACCCGGATTCCAACCGGGGATTGGTTCCATCCAAACTAAGATGATGGAGAGCGCGAAGACGATGCCAGGCAACGTATAGGGAACTGCAGTAGCAAGTTCAGCCATTTTGTTGAATGAATTTGGCTTGCGAACCCGCACATAAGCGAATCCCGAGCCGATGACCAGGCAGACCAGCATCGTAACCAGGGACAGTACCAAGCTGTTTTGGATAGATTGCCATACACGCTCGTTTTCAAAAAGGATGTACCGATAATTGTCCAACGTCATATTGGCACGGGTTAGACCTAATCCATATGCTCTTTTCAAAGACATGGAAATCATTGATGAAAGAGGAACAACGGTGATTAAGAGCAAGCCTGTCCAAATGACCCACGTCAGCGGTTTGCGCATGCGTCCCAAAGCGTATCTCGGTGTAAGGTCGGGTTGCATCGTATCCGAAGCGTGGCTTTTACGCAAAAGAATCCATTGCAGCAAACTGCCCACCACGGCGACTGTACCAAGTAGAACGGAGAGAGAGGCACCACGGGCAAAGGCGGATGGACCGAATCCAATAATTTCTTCGTAAATCAGCGTGCTGAGAACAGAAATATTTACGGGCGTGCCCAGAAAAGCGGGAATGCCGAAATTGTCGAGTGAAGCCAAGAAGACCAGCAAACCGCCGGCAGTTAAGCCGGGAAGGGCAAGCGGAAGGGTAATTTTGCGGAATACTTCCAGCCTGCTGGCTCCGCCTGCTCTCGCAGCCCATTCCAGATCGCGCGGGATCTTGCGAAGAACATCCAGTGTGAACATGTAGACTAGCGGAAAATGATGAATGCCCATGACGAAGATGATCCCGCCCAAGCTGTACATGCTCCAAGGAGCTAGGTCCGGATGGATCCATTGAAGTAAACCGGCAAGCCAGCCTTGGGATCCAGTAAAAGAAGACCAGGACAATGTCAATACATAAGAAGGTAGAATGAAGCAAAGCATGATGCCCATATGTAACGCCGATTTATTCCGAATATCCGTATAAGCAACGATCCAAGCCAGCGCTATGCCAAGCACAAGTGCGAACAGGGTAGATCCAGCCACGATATAAAAGGTATTGCGGATGGTCGTCCAAAAGCGCTCTTGCTGCAGCATCTCGCCGTAATGAGCCAGCGTCCAACCGTGTTCACCCTGAAAACTAAGCAAAATCAATTTCAAGATGGGATAGACAAAAAAGACAAGTACAGCAGCTCCGCCAAGCAGTGCACCCAAGCGGCTCCAGCGAAGCTGGCCAAGCCAGGCGGAAAAGGGCTTGCGCCCTTTTCGTGCTGCTTGCCACGAGATGATGTTCGTCTTCGATTTTTCCATATCTAACAGCTCCAATCATTACTCGCCGAATACTTGAATGAATTGTTGCTTGTCCGCTTCACGATCAGCAGCAAGTTTAACCGGGTCACCAGATAAAATCTTCATTTCGGAGACGCTCTTGAGTCCTTCAGGAGGGGAGATACCTTCCCGAATCGGGGAATAACCGATCTCTGCCGACAATTGTTGTCCTTCTTCCGATAAGAGGAAATCAACGAAGGCTTCTGCAGCTGGTACATTGCCGGCATCTTTCATGATTCCAACCGGCTCGGTGATAATCGGCACGCCTTCTTCTGGATAGGTCAACTCAACCGGGGAGCCTTTGGCCTTTTCACGTGCGACGAGATAGTCCACAACAACACCGTATGATTTTTCGCCGCTGGCTACAGCTTTCATAACAGCACCGTTTCCTTTGATAACGGATATGCCATTATCCTTCGTTTGCTGTAGAAAATCCCAACCGAATCCATCTGTACGGCTGAATACGCCAATATTGTAGGCCGCTGCACCAGAATAGAGCGGGCTTGGCATAATCGATGCGTCTTTGCTGTCTGCCCCAGTCAGTACATTCCACGACGTCGGAGGGGAGGCCACTTTTTGCGTGTTGGTCGCAAGTACGGTAGCCATGACCTTGGTTCCCGCATACATGCCGTCAGGGTCAACTAAATCGGCAGGGATTTTGCTTAATTCTGGGGATTTATAGGAGAGTAGAAGGTCTTCTTGCTTCAGGTTTTCAAAGGTTACCGCGTCGGCGAGCAGCAAGACGTCAGCTTGTGTTTTTCCAGCCTGGCGTTCGGCTTGAATTTTGGCGGTGACTTCTTCTGTCCCGGAGCGGAAGACGCTGACATCGACGTCCGGATATTGATCGTTAAAAGCGGAGATTAGCTTTGTAGCATCCTCTTCAGGCTGAGAGGTATAGAAGGACAACTTCCCTGATACCGTACTTGCTCCGGCGTTGACATTGTTCGTTTCTGAAGCGCCTTGTCCTTGTGTAGAGCAGCCGCTAAATATGATCATGCCTGCCAGAACGGGCAGAAGTAATGACTTTTTGAATGGAATCACGAAAGATCTCTCCTTTGTATGCCACTTGTGGCCTCTTATATTTCAGTCGATTTATGAAGTGCAACCAAGGTCATTGAAATGACTATTTAAGCAGGTAATTGCGAATCGCCATAGCGACGCCATCCTGTTCGTTCGTACCTGTAATGACGTTTGCGATCGCTTTGACATGGGGCTCAGCATTGCCCATTGCAATACCCAATCCAGCCCACTGCAGCATGTCCAGATCATTGTCATAATCTCCTGCTACAGCTACCTCTTGTCGATCGATACCTTGCTCTCGGCACAGACGCTCAAGTGCATCGCGCTTGCTGATTCCGACCGCGTTTACGTCAAATCGCAAGTTGCCTGTTTTCGTGCATTGGAACATCCCCGATGCTTCAAGTCGCTTATATAACCTTTCGCGGGCGGCAAGGTTTGTGCAAATGATGGCCGCTTTGTAGATCATGCCAGGCATGCTGTTTACGAACGTTCTGAAATCGGAACCGACTTCAACCAACCGGATCAGTTCGGTTTGATCTTTATAATGATCTTCCGTCCATGGCAGTTCTGGTCGCACAACAACATTATTCATTGCCCAGTTCCGATTCGTATCATTGATTTGCCGTACATATAGAACATTGTAGCCATAGAAATGAACGTAGGCGCCTTCTTCCTCAATCACATCCAGCAAGTATAAAAGGGATGTTGTTTCCAGCGGGAATCCTTCAATCATTTGTCCGGTCTTTGGATCAACAGTTACCGCACCATTCAATGCAACCAGGGTAAAATTCAATGGGATTTCCCTCGCATGTAGCCATACCGAAGCGGGGAAACGTCCAGATGCGATGGTGACATCGACTTCATCCGCCATTAATTGCTGAATGGAGCTTCGCGTTTCTTTTGTAATGATTTTGTTCGGATTCAACATGGTTCCATCCAAATCAAGCGCAAGCAATCTATGCAACGCAATCATTCCTTCCTGTTCGATGGATCATAGGGTATACATGCGCAGTGGCTCAGGGATGTCCACCGGTCCATGGAAGGTCCGACTTGCTTCATCACGCATGAACTCCAAATTACCGTCGCCGGGCAGATGCACGAGTACGAGCTGCTTCACATTGGCCTGTCCAGCAATCATGCCTGCTTGCATCGCATTCATATGTCCCTTGCCAGTGGTGTGTACGCTTCCCTCGCAGATTGTTGCTTCGCACAGGAAAATATCTGCGTCACGGGCGAGCTCGATCAAGGCATTACAATAGGAGGTATCACCCGAATACACCAGCACCTTACCTTTGTAAGAAATCTTGATTGCATAACAAGTAATTGTATGTTCCACATGCACGAATTCGATGTCCGCTCCTGCAAGCCGGACTTTAGTGGAAGGGTCAATCGGAATCACTTTGGTATGTTCGCTGTATAAGCCGTGCAGCATGTCGGCAGGATCATCCGGCGCGTAGAGCTTTAGTTTCTCTTTCATGCGACCATTGCGCATGGCACCTGCTGCCGCATATTGAAGAACGCCAAGGTCTGCCATGTGATCATAATGCAAGTGAGACAGAATCACGCCGGATAAAGCTTCTACCCTGGTTTCGGAAGGGAGCTTGCTCATTACGCCGCTGCCACAATCCAATAAAATTTGTCCCTCGTCGGTGGTTACCAGATATCCTGCTGTTGCCCCGCCTGCTGCGGGGTAGCCTCCCCAATAACCCAGAATCTTTACATTCATCGTTTGCACCTCGGTCTGTCTTGATCTGCAGTCAATTACAAATGTTCTGTGTTGTTACAAATGTTCTGAACAGTTCTCATTGTAAGGATGCTTTATTACTCGGATGTCAAATGAATGTCAAACTTGTGTAAAAACAATTTGGAAAGATGTTCCTCGCTTGACTCCGGCGTGAACGCCATTTTATATTGGGACATGTGTACGCACTATAAAGCAAAAGGCGGACTTGTATGTGAATATAGAAGAGCGCAAAAATTTAGTCAGGGTATGTAAGATGTATTATTACGAATCGTGGACTCAAGAGAAGATTGCGGAGAAACTGGGCGTATCCAGGCCGGTCATCTCCAAAATGCTGCAGCGGGCTAAGGACGAAGGCATCATTGAAATTGTGATTCATGATGACGATCGTGAAATTTCAAATCTGGAAAAAGAGCTTGAGCAAGCTTTTCATTTGAAGCAAGTTCTGGTGGTTCCGACCAAAGATTTAAACAAGGAATTGGTGTCAAGTGCAGTTGGAAGAGCGGCTGCCCAATTTGTGCAACGCTTGATCAAAAACGGGGATCGTGTAGGCGTTTCCTGGGGGAACACGTTGTATCAGATGGTTAGAGAATTTCCGTTAGAGAAAAAGGAAAACGTCAAAATCATTCCACTTGTTGGTGGAACGGGAAATTATCGTAATGAAATGCACTCCAATCAGATCGCGTATGAGCTATCCAAGAAAATGGGAGTCTCATGCGAGAGCTTATATGCCCCTGCGGTGGTAGAGACCGAAGAACTGCGTGAGCAGATTGTGGGTATGGCTAACATTGCAGCAGTTCTGCGAGAGGCGGAACAAATCGATCTGGCACTGGTCGGCATTGGCAATCCGTTTTCAATGTCCACCATGGAACGCTCAGGATACCTCAATGAACAGGCATTAGCTGAACTCAAAGCGATGAATGCGGTTGCAGATATTAATTCTGTGTTTATTACAAGAGACGGTTCGATTGCGAAACATTCGATTAACCGTAAAGTCATTGGACTTGGACTTGAGCAGTTGAAAAAGGCAAAGACGGTTGTCGGGATGGCCTTTGGTCTGCACAAAATTGAGTGCATACTCGCTTCTTTGCGCGGTAAGTACATTAATATGCTCATTACGGATGAGTCGACGGCCAGACGTATTTTGGACGGTCAACTTGTTCCAAATAGCTAATAGAATAATGATAAAAGAAGCAGAAAGTAGAATTAATAAATATTAATTACGAGTAGTCTAAACAATTTCAAGGCAAGCAAATAGGTAGCGGATCGTTAGAGTGCTACCTATTTTGCTATTTTAATTTTTATTGATCAAATGGAACATACATAAATGCTCAAGTTTTACTTTCAATTCACTACAGCAAACTCTACTTAAGAATTGAAAATAAACCTCCTATTAGATGCATTAGACTGAATTGCTCTAAAGGAGGTTTTTGTTATCGATAGAGGAACCAAGGGCAATCATTGCAGACATATAATAAAACTCCGGTTCACATAGTAACCGGAGTTTCAAATGTTCAGCCTCGGATATCGTATAACTGATACAATAGTGGAGTGGTTTTAAGGGTTAATTAGTAAAACGCTCTTGTAGTTTTTTAATTAGAGCGCTGGTATTTTCATATTTGTCTATTCTCTATCTCGTATATGTTTTAATTTGTAGAGCGTTGAAACCTCTAAAATTTATATTCGTATGAATAGGATAATCATAATAAAATTTCCGATAAAAGGAAAAGGGGTTGAGGAAATGAAGCGAGTATTAACCATTATGTTATGTCCATTTGTTATGGTGTTAGGAGCGCTTAGCGGGGCTTCGTTTGGGGGGGATTCTAGCAATGGTGTCCGGTTCATAAGGGATGTTGTAACAGATCGCAGCTATGGGGGGCAAGACCTTTATGATAAAATAGAGCACAGAAATACATAAGCACATTCTTCATTAATTATGACTATTAAGGTCGATAACTCAATAATAACTAATAAAGCAGCTGATCCATGTGATCGGCTGCTTTTGTTAAGTTAACGGGCAGGTTAGTTTAAAGTCATTCGATTGAACCTTATCACAGGTAAGGTTTTTTTTGTGCGCATTTATCAATAAAGAACAAAGCTCGCTATCACTTCAGCGCGCTCTGTTCTTTATATGTCAAAACCAAGTTAGAGTAAAACCCTGTTCGAGGTCTGAGATTAGAGCAGGATGAACAGGCTGCCATCTCAAGATTCTCCGGGTCAAGTTATCGAAAGAAGTAGCGCACTTAGGCGCATTCTCATCCGCAGGTTAACAGTATTCAGGACTGTTTAAACAGATTTATTATACACATCTGCGAAAACTTTCGCAAAGTCTCCGACCTTGACTTTACCAAGGTGGTAGTCGGTTGCACGGAGGCTGGCGTAGAACTCGTCGGCGTTCTCGCAGGCGCGGTTCATTTGGGCAAAGCCGTTGGCAGTGTTTTCGTGGAAGCCGATTTTTTTCATATTCTCAGCAAGAGCTTCAACGGGAATTTGTTGGTATTTGGCTTCGATACCTTTCTCGGCAAGGGCGTTGGGCCAGTCGTTGCCTGTGGCCCAGTCACTAACTATGAACTTCGCGCTTTTACCCGCTGGGGTGTGAGAAATCATGGCGTAAACGACGTCTGCAATATCAACGGGGCTGACCCAGCCTTGTGGGATGTCAACTGAAATTGGGCTGAAGATAGTCTGCTGGGTTTTGAGGCTTTGCATGTCGGCAAAAAGATTGCTGTAAAAGCCGACAGGCCGGATGTGGACAACGTTCACACTTTCAAGCGAGTTTAGCGCGCCTTCTGCAATGATCAACATCACAATCTTCAAAGGCTATTAGCAAGCCAAGTTTGCACGGATTCGGCTTCAGGCTTCCAGCCAAGCAAGTTTCGAGCATGCACAGAGCGAATTCGGCAATTCGTCGCAAGTGTATATTGAGCCAGAAGGCCAAATTCAGAAACCGCTTCTTCCAGAGACCAGCTCACCGTGCGTCCCTCATATCCAAGCGCCTCACTCACGTAACGGCTTAGATCACGGAACGATTCCTCGCCATTTTCTGCGAAAAAGTAAGAGGAGGATGGCGCTTTGTCTAGCGCAAGAAGATACAAATGGGCCAAGTCACGAATATGGACGTTCGACCATCTGTTCAGACCTTTGCCAATATAGACTCCGGCCTTCACTTCTTTCGATTTCTGTACAATCATTGGAAGCTGAATGCTGTCTCTTGGAAGTCCGAGAGACGTTCCATATACCATGGAAGGTACGATGACAATGCCTCGCACTCCTTGATCGACCCCTGCTTTGCGCACCAGCTCATTGACTCGAATCGATTCCAAGTCCCTTGTTACAGGTGTTTCTTCGTTATAGATTTGCTCGCTTTGGAATTCGCCCTTGGCATCATCCCCAACGTTGCCTGAACCGGATGTGTGAATCAACGGCTTTCCTGTACCGCGCAAAGCGCTAATAAACGTCTCAATAGCCTTGCGGTGAGCAACGTCAGCTGTATGAATCACTCCATCGCTCCGTTTTGCGTAATCAGCCAGTATTTCCGTATCTCCAAGTGTGCCCACGACAGGCTCCACTCCAAGCTCTTTCAGCTCGTTTATTTCGCTGGTGCCCCGGGTCAGACCATAAATTGAATGCCCTGCATCGAGCAATACTTTAGCCACAGAACTTCCAATATATCCGGTAACGCCTGTCATAAATATTTTCATCGTTCGTCATCTCCCTAATCTAAGTAAAGTGATACGATCTGTCACTGCCTCCTATTCTTAAATAAACAATCGGATATTATAGATACTCTATATCTATAATAGAGACAAAAAAAGGTGCGTGATTCAGCTTGCATTCATACAAAGAACCAGCTCCTTTGATCGCATGGACATGAAGTGCATAGTCGAGTTAAGAATAATTCATTTGCGCTCCTATTATCGACTCATCGAGTCCATAATCGACTGACTTAGCTCATTTTAGGGCTACGGATTGCATATGTCAAGTACCTGTCTCGCTAAACCGACATAAACCATTGTCATCTTAAACTTGTTGCTCTTAGCATCCATATGAGACGGATTGCATAGCAGCGTATTCCACATGATAGAACTGCCAAGCGTACCAGAAGACTGAAAATATCTGGTCATAGACTCTGTCGAAATCAAAAAATGTATTCGTGAGGGGGGATTAGAAGCGCCACATTCTGATCTAGAAATGCTTTTAGGTCGCAAACCACTTTCCGTAAAAGAAGCATTGCAAATGCTATTAAAATAATGAAAATAACCGCTGTTACTATACAGCGGTTATTTTTTGCGTAAGTGAGTTAGAGATTAAAGTGACAAACTAAATTGTCTGCTGTGGTCAAAGGCTACATGCAGGGAATATAGAGTTTAAACTAACGGGAAACTCTAACTCGATAAACCAAGAAGACGGCTTGATAATTTTTATGTCTACACTGGTATTATCCAGTTTGTTAGTGAAGTACCACATTCGCTCTAACGACATGATGTGGAGATGCAGATTCTCATTAACATAGTTGTTGCAGGCCTTTGAGCCACACTGATTTGATTGACAGGGTATCTGAAATATTAGTGGTTGGATCACCATCTACGAGAATAATATCAGCTCGTGCACCTTCGGTAATACGGCCGCGATCGAGAAGACCAAAGCAGCGGGCTGGTTTCGCAGTAGCCGACTGAAGGGCTTCGCACGGAGTGAACCCCGCTTTTACCAGCAATTGCATTTCATGATGGACGCTGGCGCCATGAGCAAGGCCGCCAAGGTTTGGAACGGGAACTGGTGCGACATCTGTCCCTACCAGAATATCAACTCCGGCACGGTGAAGATCCATCACATTCTTAAAGCTGTTCTCCATATTGCCTTGAGGGAACGTATTAAAGCTTGAATTCAAAATATCGATCCATTCCGGACTTAATTTAGAATGAACACGCGGATCGTTTGCCAATTCAGAGGCAGGATTTCCGATAATCGATGAATTTAACACCAAGCAAGGTGTAACAAAAGCGCCTGCATCTGCTATAGCTTTCACTAACTCGGACGTGTTCTCGGGTCTGTCGATAAACAAGTGCCCTAAACCGTCAACTCCAAAATTGATAGCTTGTTGCGATGAAAGAGCAGTCAAGACGTGGGCGATGACCAGCTTATCGAGCTTGTGGGCTTCTGTCACGGATGCTTTTAGAATCTCATCGTTTAGTACAGGCAGGCCAGGTGCTCCCATGACCGTTCCTTCTTCAATCATGATTTTAATATAGTCCGCTCCATTCTCCACTTGGGTATGCACATGTTTAATCGCTTCTTTCACCGTCGTCACTTGTGGTATCTCTTCGTGATCGTGAGCGTATGCGGCCAACATCGCTTCCCGGTCTTCCTCCGATAACTTCTCTAGCTCCTTTAATACGAATTCTGGAATTTCATCTCCGTCTGGCAGCAACTCATCTGGATGTCCGCCTGGAGCGGTGATCGCTGTGCCAGCAGAACGGACGTCTGCGATGTCATGCACATTTTTCAACTGAATTTCGCGACCACGTTTAGTAAAATCCCCGTTCATTTCAAGTTCTGTTGTAACGCCGAATTTTAAGGCATCTCTTAATCCGCCGATTGAGGTGTGGACATGTGCATCAATAAGACCAGGCATTAGAGTCGCATTTTCTCCATCGATAATCGTTGCATCGGCAGGTAGGTCTCCGCCCACTGAAATAATGGATTCTCCTTTAATGACAACATGTCTAGGTATAATCATTTGCTCCCCATCAAAGATACGTACATTTGTAATTGCTGTAACTTGTTCTAACACAGTATTTTGTATGACCTTCTCCATGTGAATCCCTCCAAATTGTTTATGTATTACGATTAGGATACTAACTGTTAGTCTTCTAACTGTCAATAAACTAATATTCATTTGACAAGCTTATAGGATCACAGTATAGTTTGTTTACTTACAATTAGATTCCTAACAATGACAGGGAGGACGATCATGCAAACGCCAAAGGACACGCCTTATCTGGATTTGTTTCAGATTATTGGTCTTAAGTTAAAGAAGAGAGCAGACGAAAGTATAAAGGAGCTGGGATTGAACGCTCAACAAGGGAAAGTAATCGACTATATTTATCAAAACCAAGATAATCAAATTATTCAAAAGGACCTTGCAGATCGGTTTCATCTACGTGGGGCCAGCATTACAAGCATGCTTCAAGGTTTAGAGCAAAAAGGGTATATCGTGCGCAGAATCCCGCCCAACAATGAACGCCAAAAAAATATATATGTCTTGCCAAAATCAATTGAATTAATTGAAAACTTTCAAGACTCGTTCCAAAGAGTGGAGGAAGATATTGTTCAAGTCCTTACAGAGGAGGAGAAGCAAATCCTAAAGGAAATGCTGATCAAAATTAATGAACGCTTGTGAGAGAGGAAAAAATCACCCTACGGCTACTTTTTAAGGGAATTACCGAAAGGGCAAGGGGAAAATTGACCGGAGAGCCAAAGCCAGGTTTATCGTACAAGTTACCAACCTGGTCGGATTTACTTTAGAAAAGTTACTGTGACTGCAGACAACAGAATCGCCGATTTGGAAGAGTCCTCTAGTTGTATAAGCATCATCATTTTAAGGAATAAAAGTTGTCGCGGGTTAATAAATATATTTGCCCTTATCAAAACGAGAATGTTCGACTCAACGTCCAAGTAACGATGATTTTATCCACCTCAAGCAGCTGCAATGATGCTTACAAACAGACGCTTATCAGATGCTTCAAACTTAGTTAGAACATATGTAAAAAAGAATCAAACTGTTAATCTGTGATGTACTTAGTTAACGGTTTTTTGTTATGAAAAAATGCGGAAGAGATGTCGAGGAGAAGACTTGTGTATCTTGATCAACCTGAAGGTTATTCGGGACATCCTATTCAGCAACATAGAGCTCCAGTGGGCTCTATCACAATTGCATCGGAGATACTAACTGAAGACGAAGATTTTCCAAAAGGGTTTTATCTTAGACGAATTAATGGCGCGGAAGGTATTTCTCTCATTTTTACTGTGTCTCTTATTTTAAAGGGTACAAGCTTTTGCCTAAGTTAAAGACAAGAGCCTGTACCCTTATCACTTAGATGAAGACTTAAGAGAGCAAAGAATTTCGAAAATAAAGGTTTCACTCGACAGGGAGGGCCAGCAAGTACATCGATACCTCAATCATCTGAGTATAACGTTGCATTAAAACTCTCTGGCCCCAACCGCACGTTATTCACACTAAACAAAGGATTATAGGTGAATATTGCGTAAGCTGAATAAATAATTTGTCCACTTCCGGAAGTGGGTACATTGTATTCTGAACCGGTAAAGCTGAATACACATGGGCTAAAGAATTCGTTAGCAAGTACTATAGTACCAGCTCTGTAAACCAGCTGCTGAGAGGCTCCTAATCCCCGGTATACTTCGATAACAAGGTTTCCGTTAATAGGCAAGTCATTGGCAGTAAGTTCGACTATACCTGAAAAGAGCGTACGGACCAATGTACCTGGGTTATTTACTTGCAATCCTAATTGAGCAAAGAGTAAAGGAACTCCATTTGTAAAACTAGGAGTTATAATGTTTCGTCCATTAGAGCCTTGAGAAGTACGTGCATCTAACGTTTTGACCATGGTTGTCCTCCTCTCTTATTTAGGAGTGGATCGACTTTAATCGTCACTATATGCGACGGCATTAAAACATTCCGGCCCCACACGTGTGGCTACTTCGGATGGGGACACTGGAACAAACGTTACATAACATGAATAGATCAGTTGGCCAGATGGGGGAGCTGGAATGTTATAATCAGATCCTTCAAAGCTCGCTAAGATGCTTCCTTCCGAAGGGAACACGGGTTGCTGGACGACATAGACTGGTGTTCCTGAATTTGAAGCGGATCTATATATTTCAAATCGAACGGCAGAAGGAATAGAAGACAAATTGGCAACAGAAATGCGATAAGTGCCGTTGAATTGTGTACGAATTAGTGGTCCTGGACTAAAGATATTGAGTCCGAGGATACCCACTAGAGTCGGCGTATTGGATGCAAGTGGAGCATTTAGCGGAGTAACACCGTTGGATCCGAGAGAAGTACGAGCATCAAGTGTACGTACCATGGGCGATTCCTCCTATCTATAAACTCTTATTAATCTGATACAATAAATCCATCGAAGTTTTCCGGCCCCACACGCACGGCGCCTAATAGGTTGGAACTGATAAATGCGGTGTACGTCAATTGGGGGAGGATAGGTGGATTGAAATCGTTACCCGAAAAAGTAATGACCTGTGGCGCTAAGACGCTTAGCCCAAATGTAGCAGTGGCAGAATAGACTGCAGGATCAGTTGCCTGGGTTCCTCGTACGACTCGAATCGTTATTCCAGCAAGGGCTAACGGAAGTGTAACGGAAACCGTTCCTTTAAACTGAACACGTGGGTTAGTCCCAGCACCGGCTGTCAGTAGACCAATCTGTCCGAAAAGCTGAGGCGTGTTAATAACTAGAATGGGTACAGAGATAGAGTTAGCTAAACTAGCGTTTTGTGATGTTCGAGCATCCAAAAAAGTGGTCATGAGATACTCACCTCCTAACGATGTAGATATAGCATAATATACGTAATACCTGATGCATTGCATGGATGAAGTGGCTATCAAATTAAAAAAGGCAATTGTCAGTCAAACAACAGCAGAGTGTTTTGATGGGATGGTTAGCTTGAAGAATAAACTATTGTGATTGCGAGTATGATAAAGAGGACTCCCATCCTTAGTTGAATGGAAGAAGGCTTACCCTGTTTAAGTTTGGGGTGTGGCCTTTTTTTCTATAAGCCTTGTCAAAACGGATGTACCTGAATAATCTATCTCATACCAATTAGAGGGGGATGGAAACATGAGTGAAGTTGGGTATGGTAATGGTAATGTAGGAGGAGTAAGTGGAGGATATGGTGGTTTTACGTCCATTGGTGCAATACTCGTACTCTTTATTTTATTGGTCATTATCTCAAAGGCATTCTTAGTGTAATTCGTTTACTTCTTACTTTCTCGCCAGCTTTGCTGGCGGTTTTTTTGTTTGATCATGTTAGTTAAACGATGATAAAATCTAGAATGTAACCTCAGGTTTGATATGTAATTAAAGAATTACTATAGCTCGTTAAGCTAACGGGAAACGTTAGCTTAACAGCCCACATATGCAACCGAATATGCAACCGATTAAACGTATTGAATTTATTACGATTTATTTTTTTATTGTTAGCTGACGCCGCGACAAAGTTTTCGATTAAATGTTATACAGTAGTTAGAGAAAGATGCTATGCCAAATACGACAAATAGAAGTCGACCACGAAATGGTCGACTTCTATTTGTTCTATTGTAAGGTCAAAATTTGTGGACCTTCAGCCGTGATAGCGATCGTATGCTCATATTGAGCGGCAAGCTTGTTGTCGATCGTCCGTGCTGTCCAGCCGTCCGGATCGATTCTAATCAAGTAGTTGCCTTCGGTGATCATGGGCTCAATCGTGAACACCATACCCTCCTTGATACGGAGGCCTTTTCCTGGCTTGCCAACATGCATATAAGTCGGCTCCTCGTGCAGGTCGCGACCGATGCCATGGGCAAGAAGGTCGCGCACGACGCCGAAGCCATGTGATTCCGCATACCTCTGAATCGCACTTGTCACGTCGCCGAGCCGATTGCCGGGCTGCGCCTGCTCGATGCCCAGTTCTAGACATTGCTTTGTGACGCGCATCAACTTCTCGGCCGTTGGCGATATCTTGCCGACGGCATAACTCCAGGCAGAATCGCCGAGCCAGCCGTCCAGCTCCGCGACTGTGTCAATCGTCACGATATCGCCTTCCTCAAGTGGCTTATTGCTAGGGAAGCCATGCGCGATCACATCGTTGGCGGAGGCACAGGTCGCATAGGGATAGCCCTTATAGCCTTTCTGGTATGGCTTTGCACCGTGCTTCATCATAATGTCTTCAAAAATGCGATCAATCTCGTTGGTTGTAATACCTGGTTTGATAAGCGGGGCGATTGTACGATGGCATTCAGCCACCACTTGGCATGCCTTCCGGATAGCCTCAATTTCAAACTTGCTTTTTAAAATGACCATTCGTCTCAGGACTCCTTTGTAATAGCTTGCATGGCTAGATGGGCAATGCGATCCACGTCAAGTTCGGAATTGCCTGCATAATAGTACAGTCCACAGCAGCCGATCAGTACAGCAAGCATATGGTCGACACTATCGTCTTCGCACTGGGTAATCAATTGGAGTGGAACGTACAGTTGTTCCATAAATCGTTTCTTGGCGTGGTAGCGATCTTTCTCAGGCAAGCCTGTATAATGTTCTGCCGCCATTTTATAGACAAGATATGTACAAGCATCTGATTGCCAAAGCTGGAGCAGCGCTTTGCAATAGGCCAAAACCTGCCTGTCATCCTGGTGGCTGCCGTTGTTGTTCGCCCATTCTGTGATAACTTGCTCGCATCTCTCGAAGCCCCTACACAACACATCTTCTACTAATAAATGCCGGTTGGGGTAATAATGGTACACTGTGCCGTATCCAAGCTTTGCCTCGCGGGCAACGTCACGAATATCAAAACTTCCGCCCGTGCGAAAGTAGGAGAGCGCGGCGACGTTCAGGATCTGTTCTCTGCGTTGTATCCGTATAAGCTCATTTTGTTCTTTGGTACGGGGGGACATAGCGTGTTAACCTCCTTATATAGACCTGCAAATTTGTCAATATAAAAATAGTAACGCATGAGACGGAGAAATGCAAAAGATTCATTCGTTTTCGATAAGATGAAGCGGCTTTTGTTCAAGTAACAGGCAGCTTACTAAAGAGGATGTTACCTAATGGTTACTTTTTTCTTTAGAACTTGGTCCTGCGCAGATTGCAGGCAACCGTGAATGGTAATAATTCAGTCGACTTTGAATGTTGAGGAACGCTGTAGGCTCCTTCTCTATTTTAGCTCGCCTTCTGCGGCTCTTGGCCGCGCAGTACGAGGAAAGTTCCTTTGTAAAAGAAATAGCTTGCCAGAAAAGATGATTTGTCATAAACTGTTGATGTATCAACGTTGATATATCAACAATTTGCGGAAAAGTTACGGAGCAGTGAACCAAAGATTGCCCGTAGAAGAAGGAGAATAACAGATGACAAAGACAGCATTAGTAACTGGTGCGAATAAAGGGATTGGTTATGAGATTGCTAAAAGGTTATTAGAAGCAGGATATCGTGTTTTAGTTGGGGCACGCGATCAGGAGCGAGGAGATACGGCAGTAACTGCCCTTCGAGCATTTGGTGATGCACATTTGCTATTGTTAGACGTAGCTGATTTACACAGTATTGAGAATGCAGTAACAACGATTACACAGAATTACACAGAATTATCGCTATTGGTGAACAATGCCGGTATTCCAGGCGATATGCATAAAGTTGGATGGGAATTTACTGTGGAGGAACTTCAAACCACTCATAAAGTTAACTTTATCGGTCCTTTTGCGCTCTCAAAAGGCTTGCTCCCGCTACTTATTGCCAATAAGGGCATTATTCAAAATATCAGTATACCTATTGAGCCGTTACCTTACTTCAATGCATTTGCCTATACAACATCCAAGGCTCCTTTGAATGTCATGACAAAGTCTTGGGGAATGAGTTTTGAGAAGGAGAATATACCTGTAGAGATTTTCACAGTGATGCCTGGGGCGGTTTCAACAGATTTGAACGGGCATATGACAGGAGATTTTGTAAAAACACCTGTTCAAGCAGCGGAATTAATCGTTAACTTTGTTTTGGATGATGAAAACCACAATGGACAAGTGATAAATTATGACGGTACTTTGTCAGTGTACTAGGTAATATTTTTTGATAGTCCTCTTTCTACTTGAGAGAGGGCTTTTAGGTTTTGATTGAGAACGATGGCGGCCATAAGGAAGGAAAAACATGTTATTGCAGTGGTGTAGGACAGCTTACTTGTAAAAAAAGAAAATAAATTGTATATTGTCTAATACATTGCAAGCACGTAGCAGTCAAATATTATTACGAAAGATGTGATGGTTTTGAGCAAAGATTGGTCACAGGAGTCGAAGTTGTTATACGAAATGTACCGTGTAAACAACGCCATAAATACTACATTTGATGCTTACATCAGCATCAGCCAATCTCGCTTTGAAATACTCGCATTAATATATCAAGAGATTGAAATCAGTCAAGGTGATTTACAAAAGAAAGTCACCCTTGATAAGGCAGCTGTCGCAAGACATCTCAAACAGCTTGAAGACAATAAGGTTGTATCACGAAGAAAAAAAGATGGGGACAACCGTATAATTTTAGTCCAATTAACGGATTACGGAAGAGAATTGATTGAATCCTCACAAAAGGAAAAAGAGTATTTTGCGAAAGAACTATTAACGGATATTAATGATACAGAACTAAATGTGCTAAGAAAAATATTAGTGCAATTAAACCAAAATGTTGAACGAATGAAGGAAAACGATAGATAGAATACAGAAGCATTGTTACTGATTATAACCAGAGGAGGGTCGCTATTTTAGCGGCTTTTTTAATTTGTTTATTTTCAAGAGTTATTGTACGGCCAGCCCCTTGATGTTCTGGTAATTATATATGAAAAAGATGCTCTGCTAAGTGAGTAACGACGAGGTTGGCAAAATGAGCCTGAAAGGCACGTAGAAATCTCGTACTCACTCTCAGGCTCTTTTATCTTATTACTGTCGTAATTAGATTGTTATTTATTAAGAACATCCGCGTATTCGGGGATACGGTCAAAACGTCCCTTGGCGAACGGGCATAAGGGTAAAATCTTAATACTGTTTTCTCGCGCGTATTCTACCATGGCTTTCAGAAGCTTATCGCCAAGCCCTTGTCCCCGGTAAGCATTTTCGACCAAAGTGTGATCAATAATGTAAAGCTCTGGACTCGAGATTACATACGTCATCACCGCAGCAATGTCGCCGTTATCATGAATAAGAAATCTTTTATTAGCAGTTTCATGCTCTACAATATGCATGCTTCATCCTTCTTTCCTTGTTGAATATTCGTCGTCCAGACGTTTATACGTCAGCGCTCCGCTTGGACATGTGTCAATATGCTTGGCAATGGCCTCCGACGTGTCGCCATCGGGATTAACCCAAGGACGCTTGCTCAAATCAAAAACACCAGGAAGGCCCTTTACGCAAATACCGGAATGAATGCACACCTCAGAATTAAACATTACTTCGATATTTTTCCCGTAGTACAATTTCTCCTTGCTCATAGTTCCTTCACATCTTTCACATTTGAGTTTGTTTTAAAGACCGAGATCCATGCTTCGAAAGCTGTCAGAACGCTTTGGCGCATGCCAAAAGCGATAATTCGTTGTCCAACTCTTTGGTGGTTTCATTCTGTTTTCTGTGAAAGCTGCGAATGAAAACCTTCGGATACGACATCGTATTGGCATTCCTCTCAATCATTGTCTGCCTTGGCTCTCGATGTCCGAATTATAAAGAGGATTCGATGATAAGTCAACGTGACGAATCTCCCAATGTTTTGGCCCAAGCTCGTCGGTAGAAAATGGGCTTGAACTTCACTTTTATGGGACAGTTGTCTCTAATGCTGTAATTACAAACATTTTAGAAAGGCCATCAGGCGATGGATTATTACACTAACGGGAAACTTGATCGCATCTGCTATAACTTTTCTAGGGATTTTGGTTGCTTTTCTAGCTTTGAAACAAACCAAGCCTTCAACAGTCGATGATATTCAAGTAAAAGCAGTTCACTAATGGATAACACTTCAAGTTATATGGAAAATGAAAAAAAGCAAAAGGCCGAGTATAGTTTCTCTGGGTCTTTTGCTTTTTTGTTTATATGCGTAAGTAAGCACTGAAATGGATTAGATATAGAGAGTAATTTTAAACGTTTATTCAATGAAATGGATGTGACAAACCAATCTTTAGCTTGGTTGTGTAAGAGTTCCACTTTTTCTATAGATTATAGCAGAAACAACACCAACGACTGCTAACACACATAAGCCCCAGTAAATATTCGTATATGCTGTAGCCAAGGTGAATTGTTGCTGTTTTTCCAAAGCAATGGCTACTATTGCAACCCCAAAAGCTCCACTGAAAAACTGAAGAAGTTGATATAAACCCATTCCCGAACCTATATACTTCCTATCAAGTACACGTGAGATTTCGTTGGATAAACAGCTGGAGAGTGCTGTAAATGCCAGACTAAGAATCATATAGGTAACCATTGCTCCTATCCAAGAGTGTCCAATAAATAAAGCGAAGAGTAACGTAGAAATTAACAATAATACAGGTCCATACTTCAAAAAATGGCGATTCCCGTAACGGTCGATGACACGTCCCACTCGGCGTGAGGCAAGGATAGCGAGTAACGAACCAGGAAAAATGATTAATCCCGCATTACCGGGTGTAAAGTTGAAATTTTGAGTTAAGATCTGAGGCAAGAGAAATAAAGTGGCAAAATTACATATATAACCTGTCATTCCTAGTAAAACGAGTATTAAGAATGGACGGTTTGCAAACAGCGACGGAAGTACAAAGGGTTCCGGAGTTTTACGAATTCGCACAACAAAGAGTATTAATGCAACGAGTCCGGCAATAAGCATAATCCACTTCTGGTTTGTCGTGAATAGAAGTAATGAAGTCGTACCCAAAGCGAGGAATAACCCACCAATCAAATCAAAGGATCCAACCTGTGGTAACTCCTTAGGAAGCAACGTAAGAAATAATGGAAGTAGCAGCAAGACGAATGAAGTCAGAATAAACAACCAGTGCCATCCCAAATTTTCGACAATTACTCCTCCAACGACTGGTCCCGCACCAAGTCCTAGTGAAACAGCGGACATATTAATGGCCATAGCAGCACCACGGCGTTCTATAGGTATATAGCGCGTATAAAGCACCATAGACAGGGAAATAACACCGCCCGCACCAGCTGCCTGCACAATCCGACACAGAAGCAATGCTACAAAGCTCCCACTAAAGAATCCGATTAAGCTAGCCAGTCCTAAAGCAACGACTCCAATATTCAACAGCCGTCTGAGTGGTATGAAGTCAGATAAACGGCTAAATGTGATCGAAGAAACAGCAAACATAATTGAATATCCGGACACAATCCAAGAAGCTGTGGACGAGGAAATATGGAAATCCGAGATGATCCTAGGCAACGCCAAATTAAACATGGATGTATTCATAAGTGCCAAGACAATAGCGATACATATTGCAGCAATGGTAAAGCCTTCTCGGGCTAAAAGGGGTTGCTCGGATTGAACTACCGAGGGATTTTTTTCTGAACTCATACGATCTCTCCTTCTGATTTTATCACCTATGTATACATATTATTTTATTGTTCGTAAAATAGCGAACAATTGAAGTATATAACGCCTTGTTGTAAAATACAACATGAAATTGTTAGATGAGAACATGTTAAAATGTAAGCACACATCAGCTAATCATAGATTTGGTATAAGAATATAATGGGGGAAAATTTATGAAATCACTACATCATCCGGATCGTAAAGACTTCATGCTACCAGCAGTTCTGCATGCACTCAGTGATCCAATTCGTCTTCACATGGTGGCACAGATGCATAGGAGTGGAGAGCAGGCTTGTAAGAATTTTGACGTTCCGATTGCGAATTCTACAAGGTCACAACACATTCGGACACTTCGAGAATCTGGAATCATTTATACTCGTTTTGAAGGAACCAAACGTTTGTTGTCACTTCGAACAGAAGACCTCAATGAACGCTTCCCTGGGTTAATAGATTCCATACTGAATGTTTATGAAAGTGAAAAAAATTAAGTGAAATGAATCGAGATAAGCTAAGATTTGAGAACGTAGAACACGGTACCATTGAGAGTCGCTATATTAGCGACTTTTTTATTTTATTTGAACAATTCAAGTAAAGGGCTTGTACCCATTTCCGATTTTGCATCTACCATTCGATTATCTCCAGTTTGATTCTATATGTTAATAGGCAGAAACATCGCAACGAACAGACATCGCCTGCGTCTAACAGCTGAATGGAAAAATATGAGAGGAGTTGAATATAAAGATGACAATATCATTTTCACATAAGCCCGAAGGATACGAATGTCCATTTTGCTGTATTTGGGGGATCGAGCACCCTAACCAGGGAACAAAACAAAGGGATATCATCTATCAGAATGAAAAGGTAACGGCATTTATAGCGAGCAAATGGTGGCCAAACAATAAAGGACATGTTCTTGTTGTTCCTAATCAACATTTTGAGAACATCTTTGAACTCCCTGCGGATTACGCTGTTGAAATTCACCGCGCGGCACAGCTTACAGCATTTGCAATGAAAAGTACATATGGATGTGATGGGATTTCTACAAGGCAGCATAATGAGCCGGCTGGCAATCAAGACGTGTGGCATTACCATCTTCATGTTTACCCTAGATATGTGAACGATCAACTTTATCTGTCAAAGGGATCTCCGTCTGATCCAGATGAACGCTCTTTCTATGCGGATAAGTTGCGTTCTTGGATAACGGAGAACATTTAAGGCTTAGCAGGAGAAGAACCTGGGGATACGTGGGCCGTACTAGAGCAAGAAATCAGGTTCTGTCATTACGTTAACGGGGAGCTGAAAGGGAGCCGTGTAATCGTATTCAAGCGTTCCCTATAATAACTTTATACAGTTGCGGCATACTCGTCAATTTCCCTAATTATGATTCCATCAAGATTGTGAGCCGATTGAAAATGTAGGTGTAAGACCAGAAAGTCACCAGCCAAGCTCGCTAAAGGATGCCATTTGTTAATGTCTATCCTATAATCTCCTGCATTTACCGCCTGATCCAACTGTACGTGTTCTACTGTTCCAAGAATCAGATGATCTTCGCCGACAGGAATAATTCGATCCAGCTTTAGCTCAAACGCGATTGGTGCTTCAAGAACTGCAGGCACATCGACTTTTTCGCAGGTTTTAGGTGTGACACCGGCAAGGTGCTCGCTTTAACACTCCCTCCTATTGGCGCAGCTCTCGCGAACATGAAAGATAACGTGATTTATCAGAACAAACTGCGAAATATTCATAACATCGGTCATTGGGCAGATCCAGATAAAATTGCACAACTGCAGCCCGAGTTCTTATTGCTCAGCTATGTCCATCCCGAACAAGATTTGCAGAAACTGGATGCGATTGCTCCAACGGTTATATTGAACAGTAAGTTTAGACTATTTGAGCGGTTACGGTCTATTGCCAAACTAGTTGAGCGTAGTACTGCGACGGAAAAGTGGATTGTTGGATATGAGAACAAAGTAAGATGGGGACGCAGGCAATTAGCATGACGTGGATTGTGTGTGGAATCTCCTTTACATCAGAATAAAGGAGCAGTTAATGCAAAAGAGCCAGAGGGGACGAAGAGATCTCGTACTCTCAGACTCTTTTCTCTTAATATGGTCATCATCATTCAATAGTTATTAATTGAGAATATCCGCGTATTCAGGGATGCGGTCGAAACGACCCTTAGCAAACGGGCACAAAGGTAAAATCTTAATACCGTTTTCCCGCGCGTATTCCACCATAGCTTTGAGCAGCTTGTCGCCAAGCCCTTGTCCCCGGTAAGCATTTTCAACCAAAGTGTGATCAATAATGTACAGTTCCGGACTTGAGATTACATACGTCATTACCGCAGCAATGTCGCCATTATCTTGAATAAGAAGTCCTTTATTAGCATGTTCAAGTTCTACATTATGCATGTTCATCCTTCTCTCTTTTGAGTTTGTTTATAGACAAGATTCATACTTCGAAAGCGAACCTTCTGAACCGACATGGCATTGGCAACCGTGGCCAGCAAATTATGGCTTGGCTCTCGATGTCCGAATTATAATGAGGAAATATGGATAAGTAAACGAGACGAATCTCCAATGTTTTGGTGCATTCGTGGTGATGGGTTGCGTTATACTTATGTAACATCCAGATTCATCGCAAAAACGATATAGAAAGTGGGAAACAACAATTTATGATTCCATTAGTATATGACCAGATTAACCTTTGGGGAAAAGATGATGAATTTTTCCTTGCATTGCTAAAGAGATTGAAAGTGGAGTCTATAGCTGACTTAGGCTGTGGAACAGGAAGGTGGACTACACATCTTGCTCAATACGGATATACAATCACAGCTATTGATCCCCATGAAGAAGCGATTAAACTGGCGAGAAGTAAGGATGATTCAGGCAATGTGAAGTGGATTGTAGGAGACAGCTCCAATTTACAAACCAATACGTATGACGCGGTTATTATGACAGCCAATGTTGCACAGGTATTTCTTACAGATGATAGTTGGAAACAAGTGATCTCAGACGTATTTCGCTCCCTAAAAGTTGGCGGTCACTTTATTTTTGATACAAGAAATCCTCTGGTAAAAGTTTGGGAAGAGTGGGAAAAGGATATGAGTCCTGATGTAGCCAAAGACAGGTTAAGTGGAGACCCTCTTGAAATCTATACAGAATATGAGGGGTTTGAGCAAGATGTTTATACTTTCTATGAAACTGTGAAAAATACAAAAACAAACGAAGTCCTCGTTCATGAAAAAATGCAGATACGATTTCGAAATCAAGGAGAATTGGATGAGTCACTGAAACAAGCAGGTTTTTCGAAAATTGAAACATATGGGGATTGGGAATTTAAATACGCAAATTCTGAAAGTCGATCTTTTATTTTTCATTGTGTAAAATAGAGTTATTGAAAAGCAGAATTATAGTGATCGCTAAAAAGGATACCGCCTTTTACATGACAAAGCAGCTGATCAACACGATCGGCTGCTTTTGTTCGACTAAAAATGCATTCACAGCCTTGACTTTCCCCTGCACAGGAAACTGTATACTCACCTTATGTTATGGATTGGAGATGATATGTTGTTCAAAATCAGTGCGTTTTCCAGGTTAAGCAAGGTTTCTCTAAAAACACTGCGTTACTACGACCAGATCGGCATACTTAAGCCGAGAAAAGTAGATCACCATACGGGATATCGTTACTATTCCGCAGATCAGCTTCTGGAGCTCAACCGAATTTTAATGTATAAGGAGTTGGGGTTTACATTACCCCAAATTACACAGCTGCTCCAGGAAGATATTACACTCGAGAACATTCAAGGCATGTTTAAGCTGAAAAGAAGTGAAATCCAGCAAATGATCGATACGGAACAAGCCAAACTTGTCAGGATTGAAGAGCGTATGCAGCTTATCGAAAGGGAGGGGCAGTTCGAAACAGGCCAAGAAATCAGAATTAAAGCAGAAGGTGCTCAAACGTTTCTTTTTCAAAAAGCATATGGAAGAGAAGAAGACATTCCAGCGTTATTTCGTCAATTGGATCTGTTACTAACAACCGAAATTCGGCAGCAGATCCAAGGACCTCAGGTTGTGTTGTGGAAAGACATCGACGGAAAAGAGGATGAGTTCGAGTTTGAAGTGGGATATTTTTTAACCTGTGAGCTGCAATCCTCTCCAGAGCCATTTCAGCTGCGAATTCTTCCTCCTGAACCGATGATGGCCACAATGGCTTTTCACTCCGATTCAAAATTTGACGGTGCGGCTTGTGTCCATTTAGCGCAATGGATTGAGAAAAATAACTATCAGATCAAGGAAAACGAATCGGGTAGGGAACTGTATGTACCTTTATCTCCAGAAGGAGATGCACAATTCATTGAAATACAAATTCCAATACAAAAAGATAACTGAAGAGGGTGGAGTGAAATGAAAAATAAAGGGATCATCTATGTCTTGGCCCTGGCCGTTTTCTTGATTGGAACCATTGAATATATTATTACAGGAGTTATTGAAATGCTCGCTTTGGACTTGGGAGTATCTACTTCCGAAGCCGGGTTACTAGTCACAGTGTTTGCTCTCGCTGCGGCCATTGTCTCTCCGATGTTGATCACACTTACGATCAATGCAGATCGCAAGAAACTACTAATGACAACCCTCGGTGTGTTTATTGTAAGCAACGGTATCATGTTTGCAGATCTTGCTTATGAGACATTGCTATGGATACGTGTCATACAAGGTGCTAGTGGAGGAATGGCTACCGTCTTAGCCATGGCCGTAGCAACCCGACTGGTTGAAAAAGAAAAAAGGGGCAATGCCATCGGGATCATTTTGATGGGACTGAGCAGTGCGCTAGTGCTCGGTGTTCCCATAGGTACTTTTTTTAGTGAGATGTTTGGCTGGAGAATTCTATTTATTCTCATTGGTATATTAAGTGTTCTCCCATTACTAGTCATCTATAAAAAGGTTCCGGCAATCAAAGAAGAAGAAAAGGTTACCTTTAGCATGCAGCTCTCTATTCTGAAAAACCCGACTACTCTGATAGCTTTGGTCATTACATTATTTTATGTTGGTGGCTATGCTACACTGTTTACTTATATTACGCCTTTCTTGCAAGAGACATCTTCTCTTACCATGACTGAGATTACCGGTGTACTGTTTTTGGCAGGCATTTGCAGTTTTGTAGGATCAAGAGTGGGGGGTCAATTGGCAGATGCAAAGGGTTCGAAATTCACCATTCTTCTCGGGCTTATATTACAGGGGGTTACGCTTCTTTTGTTCGCGCTAGCGGGTGTCCACCTCTTGGCATTCATTTTGATTTTAATGATTTTTATGCTATCCACGTGGAGCATCTCCCCGGCCCAGCAGCTATATCTAGTTACGCTAGCACCTCGAAATCCGGACATTGCCCTTAGCGTAAATACGTCTTTCATTCAATTTGGCTTTGCTCTGGGATCTGCTTTAGGCGGTCTCGTCATCCGGAGTACATCTGTCCTTTATCTGAACTGGTTGGGTTTGGCTGCAGTGGGTATAGCTTTACTTCTGGCCATCTTACTGTTTAATAAAATGAGCAGTAGTCGAACTAAAGCTCCTATGGTTACTAAATAATAAAATGAGCTGGACGCCCACATTCAGTGCAAACTAACGAGCAGGATAGTTTTATCTTCAACTTATTTGAATATTATGGTAGTATTTTGTTGTTGATCCAATGATTCTTTTGAAATGGTCAGGAGGTCTATCTCTTAGTGAATACTATTTTTGATCTATCGGCTGCAAAAGAAATTTTAGGACGCATCGATCAATTAAACCAAGATGTTCAACCTGGGTGGGGGCGCATGGATGCTGCTCAAATGCTAGCTCATTGTTCCTCTTTCCAAGACATAGCAACGGGAAAATCTCGATCCTCAAGAAGCCTGCTAGGCATACTGATTGGAAAGTTTGTAAAGCCCATTTTTTATAACGACAAACCACTTCCTCACAATATGTCCACGATTCAAAGCATAATGATCGTAGATCAAAGGGATTTTGAAGTAGAAAAAGAAAAGCTAAAACAAAATATCATAACGTTACAACGTGAAGGGCCCGGAAATGATGCCATTCCGCATCCTTTTTTTGGAATGCTTACTTCCGAGCAATGGGGTAGAGGAATATACAAGCACTTGGACCATCATCTAAAGCAATTTGGCGTTTGATTGAATCTGCCTAGTGATTACTTAGAGAAATACAGGGTTAACTGATATTCATTAGAAAATGCAAAGAAGTGGATCACCCATCTGCAGGGGGTCCACTTCTTTTTGTGACAATTAGTCCAAAGATAAAGATACCGTTGTAATACATTTCAATAGTACTGTGGAACATTCCCTTTACCTTATTTTACTAGAGTCGGCTCAGCCGGCATAATTCCAGGTGTCGACTCCCTGATAATGGGTGTAGTCACAATATGCGAGACCTGATAAGGTTGTTCGGGGTTGTCGATTCGGGATAACAGCATTTCGGCAGCCTTAACCCCCATCTCATTGCTGTAAATATGAACCGTCGTTAACGGAGGCTCAATAATTCTTGATTCAGGCGCGTTATCGAATCCACATACCACAATATCCTGCGGCACCGTCACCTCTCTTGATTTAAAAGCCCTGATTAGCTCGACCGCAATAAAGTCATTGGCACATACATATGCGGTAGGATACGACTCCAGCGCGGCTACCCGCTCTCTCATCCAACCAGGTTTGGAGAAGAACAGCTTATCATTGTCTGTAATGCAGTGGGATAGATCGACCTGTAACCCCGATTCCAACATTGCGCGATGATATCCAATCCATCGTTCATTGAAGCTTTTACAGTGATTGTAATCCCCAGCGAATCCGATACTTTTGTAGCCGCTATCAATTAACTTTTTGGTTAACTGGTAGGTGCTATGTTCATTCTCCATAAGCAGCAGATCGGCATGAAAATCCGGATAACAGATGTTGGATGCACAATCGATAAAGATCGTGGGGATCCCAAGCTCTGTGATGAGGCGGGTATATTCCAGGTCGAATAACTCGATGCAGATAATTCCGTCCACTTTTGCAATATCAAAATTGTTTGGAAGCGCAAGGGCGTCCTGGTCAACTTCACGAACGATATGGATCGAGAGATTATAGCCCTCGGCACTGATACGTTTCTCCAAACCGCTAATTAACAGCGATCCAAAATGAGACGTATTCGGCAGGTTCTCTGTTAACAGGGCGATATTGCCCGGCGTTTTGTTAAGGACATGCTCACTTTCCATATAAGCAAATTGTTTATATTTTAACTCAATGGCTTTTTTAATTACCCGATTCCGTGTCTCTTCTGGAATGTTTCCGCTATCATTTAGGGCTTTGGAAGCTGTATTTCTGGAGATGCCTAATGCATCCGCGATATCCTGTATCGTAACTTTCTCTTTTGCCATGTCGTGCCTCACCTCTATTGGTCAATTAATCATCCCAAATGATTTCTAATTCAAATGTATAATATATCGGAGTAAATAGCAATTGTAATTTTACAAATGCACAATTGTAGCTGAATTTTGTCAATCCAAAGAATTTCATTATCTATGATTTTGTAATTTAAGTTTTCATGATACAAATCGGCAGCAGTCTCCATTGTTACAACGAATTTTTTTCATATAATAGGCTACATTTTGCTGTATATTCCCTCTTTCGTACAATTAGTACAGGAATAAACACAAATTTTTTTAGCAAATGCACAATTATTTTTTCACATTTTGTATTGACTAAACGATATCACCCCTGATAAATTGTAAAATATCAAATAAGCAATTGTAAATATTGAAAGCCCTTACTATAAGCAATTGTAAACTTCATTGATGAACGGAGGTCGTGTGTTGGATAACACAGTAAACACCAATAAGAGGATGGGGAAGGGCCTCAAAGAGAGGAGCTCCATTCTTCATCCACTGCAGCAAATCAAAAAGAATTACTTTTTGTATGTACTGCTTGCGCCAGCTCTGATCCTGACTCTGATCTTCAAATACATTCCGATGTATGGAGCCATAATTGCATTCAAGGATTTTAGTCCAATCAAAGGGATTATGGGGAGTGAATGGGTAGGGCTGAAGCATTTCGAGAAATTTTTGGCTTCACCCAATTTCGATGTCATTTTCATGAATACGCTTAAACTTAGCTTTTTTGGGCTGATATTCAGCTTCCCGGTGCCCATTCTGCTGGCACTCATGCTGAATCAGGTGCGCCAAGCCGGAGTGAAGAAGAATATTCAATTGTTTCTGTATGCGCCCAATTTCATATCCGTTGTCGTCGTTGTCGGCATGTTATTCATTTTCTTATCGCCGACGGGTCCAATTAACCAATTGACCACATGGATTACGGGTCAGCCGATCATGTTTATGTCCGAACCCGAATATTTCCGCTGGATCTACATTTTATCTGATATTTGGACTGGAGCAGGCTGGGCTTCGATCATATATGTTGCGGCTCTGGCTAATGTCGATCCAGAGCTTCACAATGCAGCCAATCTGGATGGAGCCAATCTTCTTCAGCGTATCCGCCACATCGATCTTCCCACCATTCGTCCGATTATGGCGATTGTGTTTATCCTTGCTGCTGGCGGAATTATGTCCATCGGATTCGAAAAGGCATATCTGATGCAAACATCTATGAACCTGCCATCATCCGAAATTATTGCAACCTATGTTTACAAGGTCGGATTGCAGTCCGGTGATTACGCCTATTCTGCGGCAGTAGGTTTGTTTAACTCCATCATTAATGTAATCCTGCTCGTTACCGTGAATCTGATTGTGAAGAAATTAAACGAAGGCGAAGGCCTTTACTAGAAAGGAGTGTTACCCATGACGATCAAACCGACAGGGCTGGATCGTGTGATCCTCGCGCTAAATGCTATTTTTCTCACCTGTGCAGTATTGGTTGTGGTTGTTCCTCTAATTTACATTGTCATCGCTTCATTTATGGATCCAACGGTACTGCTTAACCAGGGACTGTCCTTCAATGTATCGGACTGGAGTCTGGATGGTTATCAGATGATTCTGTCCAATCCGGCCATGATTCGAGGCTTCTCGAATGCGGTGTTATACTCTGTTTCGTTTGCCTTCGTGACCGTGGCAGTTTCGATCTGTGCGGGATATGCATTATCAGAGGAAAGGCTGGCGGGAAGAGGATTTTTCATGATTGTGTTTATCATTACGATGTTCTTCGGTGGCGGCTTGATTCCCACCTATCTGCTTGTGCGCAATCTCGGCATGCTGGATACCATATGGGCCATCATTATTCCGGGAGCGGTTAACGTTTGGAACATCATTCTCTCCAGAACGTTTTTCAAAGGCGTGCCCAGGGAACTCAAAGAAGCTGCGAACGTGGATGGTGCTTCCGATATGAAGATTTTCTTTCAAATCGTCATTCCGTTGTCCAAACCCATCATTTTTGTCCTCGCGTTGTACGCATTCGTAGGGCAGTGGAATTCTTATTTTGATGCCATGATTTATTTGGATAACCCCAACCTTCATCCGCTACAGCTCGTTCTGCGTTCCATTCTGATCCAGAACCAGGCTGCACCGGGCATGATCAGTGATCAGCTTGCCATGGCGGAGCTCAAACGTCTTTCCGAGATGATTAAGTATTCCGCCATTGTCATTTCAAGTCTGCCATTGATTATCATGTATCCGTTTTTTCAGAAGTATTTCGAGAAAGGTGTCATGGTAGGTTCACTTAAATAGTGAACAGCCTGAGATATCGCAAGTCAGATCCAACAATATAAAGTGGAGGTCACGTCATGAAAAAAGTGAAAAAGTCCAAAAGAGCTACCGCCGTATCCCTTTCCATGTTGTCTGTTGCACTTTTGCTCTCGGCCTGCGGTGGGGGAGGGGGCGGCGCAGCTAGTGAAGCCCAGTCCCCCGATGGGAAAGTGACATTGAATTTTATAACGCAGAGCTCCCCGCTGGCTCCGGCCGATCCGAACGAGAAACTGATTCACAAGAGACTCGAGGAAAAGACCAATGTGCATATCAACTGGAAGAACTACACAAGTGATGTATTTGCCGAGAAAAGAAATTTGGCGGTGGCCAGCGGGGAGCTGCCCGATGCCATTTTTGACGCTGGTTACGGAGATTATGATCTCCTGAAACTGGCCAAGGACGGAGCCATCATTCCACTCGAAGACTTGATCGAACAATACATGCCCAATTTGCAAAAGGTGCTGGAGGAAGCGCCAGAATACAAGAGCATGATCACGGCTCCGGATGGTCATATTTACTCTTTCCCATGGATTGAGGAGCTGGGAAGTGGTAAGCAGCGGATACAGGCGGTGGATAATCTGCCCTGGATCAATGTGGAATGGCTGAACAACCTTGGGCTGAAGATGCCGACGACTACCGAGGAATTGAAGGAAGTGCTGGTCGCGTTCAAAACGCAAGATCCAAATGGAAATGGAAAAGCGGACGAAATCCCGTTGTCGTTCATCAACAAGCCGGGCGGCGAAGATCTGACTTTCCTTTTTGCCGCATTTGGACTTGGGGAGAACTGGGACCATACCGTGGTAACGAACGATGGAAAGGTCGTCTTTACGGCAGCGGATGAAGGTTACAAGGAAGCGGTGAAATATATTCACGAACTTGTCCAGGAAGGTCTCGTGGATGTGGAAGCCTATCAACAGGATTGGAATACGTATCTGGCCAAGGGAAAGGACAATAAGTATGGCATGTATTTCACCTGGGATAAGGCCAACATTACGGGAATGAATGATACGTATGATGTGTTGCCTCCGCTTGCTGGTCCTGATAGAGAGCGTAATGTCACAAGAACCAACGGGATCGGACTCGACAGAGGACGTATGGTCATCACAAGCAGCAATAAAAATCTGGAATCCACAGCGAAGTGGGTGGACCAGCTGTACGATCCGCTTCAATCCATCCAAAACAACTGGGGAACCTACGGGGATGAAACGCAGCAGAATATTTTTGAGTTCGATGAAGCCAAAGGTATGCTGAAGCATCTGCCGTTGGAAGGGGCAGCACCTGTCGAACTTAGACAAAAAACGAGCATTGCCGGACCGCTGGCGATTCTCGACAGTTACTACGACAAATACACGACCAAACCGGAAGATGCTGCATGGCGCATGGAGCTGCTTGACCGGGTTATGGTTCCGCATATGAAGGCGGATAACGTATATCCAAGTGTGTTTTTCTCCATCGATGAGCTTGACCGCCTATCTACCATCGAGACCGACCTGTTTGCCTATGTACTGCGCATGCGCACGGAATGGTACCAAAACGGGAAAATCGAGCAGGAGTGGGATGCCTATTTGAAAGAATTGGATCGTCTTGGATTGCAGGAATGGCTTCAAATTAAACAAGCGGGATATGACCGCAATACCCAATAAAAACAAACCGGACGCGGAGACTTTGCCATATCTAGCACGCACAAGCAAGCTCAGATATTGGAGTCTCAGCCAAACCGTTTGATTCAAAGGAGAGAACCACACATGTCTATCATTTCAACAACTGATTACCGAGGTGCTTATCATTTCTCGCCGAAGGAGAAGTGGATGAATGATCCCAATGGGATGGTGTTTTTTAAAGGTGAGTATCACCTGTTCTATCAGCATCATCCATTTGGTACCACATGGGGACCGATGCATTGGGGGCACGCTGTGACCAAGGATCTCTTTACTTGGGAAGAGCTTCCTGTGGCTATGGCGCCGGATGAACATGGCATGATCTTTTCGGGCAGTGCTGTGGTGGATTGGAATAATACTTCCGGTTTCTTTGATGAGGAGCCAGGGCTGGTGGCCATTTTCACTCATCACCTGGAAGTGCCGAACGGTCAACCGATTCAGCGGCAGAGCATTGCGTATAGCAAGGACAATGGACGTACATGGAACAAATATGAGGGGAATCCGGTATTGGAGCATGAGTCTTTCGTCGATTTCCGTGATCCCAAGGTGTTCTGGCATGAGCAGACCAAGGAATGGGTGATGATCATTGCCTGTGGTCAGACGATATGCCTGTATCGTTCTCCCAATCTGAAGGAATGGACTCTCGGCAGTGAATTCGGCGAGGGTATTGGTTCACATGACGGCGTATGGGAGTGTCCAGACCTGTTTCCGCTGGCGGTGGATGGGGACAATGGGCATGAAAAATGGGTCATGCTTGTCAGCATTGGTGCTGATCCAGCCTTCAAGGAAGGGTCCAGAACGCAGTACTTTATCGGAGATTTTGATGGGTCGACGTTTGTTCCGGATGAAGCTTCCCGCACTGTTCGCTGGTTTGACCACGGCCGGGACAACTACGCAGGAGTCAGTTGGTCCGACATTCCGGCAGAAGACGGCAGACGCCTGTTTATGGGCTGGATGAGCAACTGGATGTATGCCAACCAAACACCAACAGAAGGTTATCGCGGCGCGATGACTATTGCCCGGGAGCTTACTTTGGAAACGATGAACGGAAAAATCACATTGGTACAGCGTCCTGCACGTGAGCTGGAGCAAGCCCGAAAACCAATATTGACCTTGCAGAACGTTTCTGTCGAAGAGGCAAGGAATCATCTTAACACGCTGCAACTGGTGAGCTATGAAGTAGATGCGACATGGGCTTCGGATCAATCCGTTCAATTTACTTTGAGAAGCAGCGCGAGTCATCAAACAGTCGTTGGTATAGACGCGAATCAGCGAGAGGTGTACGTCGATCGCAGTCGATCAGGCATCGTTGATTTCCATGAGCATTTCCTGGGACGTCATACAGCAAGTACACAGGCAGTGAATGGGGTTCAACGCTTGCGTATCTATGTAGATTCTTCTTCGGTTGAGGTATTTGCCAATGATGGTCAGGCGGTTATTACCGATCTGATCTATCCGGATGCAGAGGCGAAGCGAATCTCGGTGGATGCTGATCAAGACGACCGGATCTTCTCATCTCTTCATATCTACGAATTGTCTCCTGTAAAGGTGAAGGTCAATGAGGATTGAAGGAGAGGGGGCGGGTAGATGCGTATAGGTGCCATCGAAGCAGGCGGAACAAAATTTGTATGTGGAATAGGCAATGAACAAGGACAGATGGAAGACTGGTGCAGTTTTCCGACAGATCATCCCGAGACCACACTTGCCAAGGTTAGTGACTATTTCAGGGATAAGGGAGTGGCTGCTATCGGCATTGGCTCTTTTGGTCCGATCGATCTGCAACCGGATAGCCCCACTTACGGTTACATTACCACAACCCCTAAGCCGGGGTGGCACAACTGCAATGTAGTTGGAAGCTTGAAGCGTGCATTCCCGGTTCCCTTCGGATGGGATACGGATGTAAATGCGGCAGCACTGGGCGAAGTCACCTGGGGAGCTGCGCAGGGATTGGACAACTGCGTGTATTACACGATTGGCACAGGTGTGGGCATTGGGCTGATCGCCGGAGGGAAAAGGGTGCACGGATTGCTGCATCCAGAGGGCGGGCACATCCGGACAAGGCGGCATCCGAAGGATCAATTTGCCGGATTATGCAAGTATCATGGGGACTGCCTGGAGGGGCTTGCCGCAGGTCCAGCGATCGAAGCCCGCTGGCAGAGTCCCGGCAGCGAGCTGCCGAAAGACCACCAGGCGTGGGAGATGGAATCCTTTTACATTGCCGAATCCATTACAACGTCCATCCTGCTGCATTCGCCGCAGAAGGTCATCTTGGGCGGTGGAGTCATGCAGCAAACGCATCTGTTTCCCATGATTCAGGAACGGGTTGTGCAAAATCTCAAAGGTTATGTGAATGCGCCTGAGTTGCTGCACCATATCGACCAATATATAGTTCCACCCGGGTTGGGACAACACGCAGGTTTATACGGTGCGCTTGCCTTGGGCATCGAAGCATTTCAACAAGTAACGACTGAATCATCGTTATCATCATAATCCACATGTTCCGGAAAGGACGGATGCAGATTCGCTTAGTTGCTTAAGGGAGTGCACCGTCCTTTTTATTTTATTGTCTTAATCATTCGGAGAAATGAGGGATGTTCATGAAAATCTTCTTCCGATCCATAGGCTGCGTTCTATTATCCTGCATCCTTGGTACTGCTTCCGTTCAAGCATATTCAACATCATCCATTACGGACAAGATTGCTTTGCAGCAGAATGAGGCATCAATCAAACGACCAAAACCTCAACAGACGGAGGCGGTTGCCATGAAAATCGACGTGACCAGGGCAGCAACGAATTTGTCCGGCTGGACATTGCACGGTAAAGGCACTCTTGACGATACGAATGAAGGACTTCATTTGGCTTCCGAAGAGAGGGAGAACGTGATAGCCTTATCGGCCACGCGCGCCGATGATTTTATGTATGAAGCTGACTTGTTAATCCAGGATATGAAGGCGGATGCCAGTCTTATTTTCCGTTCCGATGATACGGGCTGGTCTTCCTATATGCTGCAAGTGGTTCCTCAGGCAGGTCTGATCAGACTAAAAGATGCCAGTGGGAAATCGGGATCGTTGTTTGAAGAGCATTCTGTGAGCATGGAGTCTGGCGGGATTTATCATTTGAAAGTCAAAACGGTCGGCGAGAGATTACAGGTTTATTGGGAGGGCGGGTACGATCCGGTGATTGATGTAAAAGACAGCGCCTATAGATCCGGGAAACTGGGGATTCATGTATGGGACGGATCAGCCTTGTTCCAAAATGTGAAGATCAGCACCATGAGTGGAAATTTGGGAGAACCCGTTTACAGTGAAGGCGATTGGCAGCCGGATCTAAAAGGATATCGGGGTAAAGGGATTACGCAGGGGGAAACACGGATGATTTACGAGAAAACGGCAGGGGATTTTGTATACGAGGGCAATCTATCTTTGGCCAATACGAGCTCGGCAGCACTACTATTCAGGTCAAATACAGACGGGACAAAGGGATACAAAGCGGCCCTTACTAGAGTAGGGGAAGAGGTTCGGGTACAGCTGCAAAAGGCGGACGGAACTATTCTTGCGAATTCGGATCGCACATACCCGAGTCAGCCGGAAGCAAGGCATCATATCGAAGTCGTTGCCTCCGGTAATTTGATTCAGGTGTATGTAGATGGCTATGCAGTACCGGCTGTTGAGGTCACGGATTCCAGTTATGCCGATGGATATGCCGGACTCGCGGTTGAACAGGGCATGGCTTATTTTCAGGATACTTATATCACGGAAAATTCGATGTATTATACGGAAAAATACCGTCCCCAATATCATTACTCTCCGATTCGTGGGTCGGCAAGTGATCCGAATGGATTGGTTTATTATGAGGGGGAGTATCATTTATTTCACCAGGATGGAGGGACATGGGCACATGCAGTCAGTACGGATCTTGTAAAATGGAAGCGTTTACCCATTGCTCTGCCATGGAATGATCTGGGTCATATATGGTCGGGATCAGCGATCGCCGATCTGGACAATACATCCGGGCTGTTCTCGGATTCCGGTGGCAAAGGTCTGATTGCATACTATACGTCTTACCATCCGGATAAGCCAGGTGGCAATCAGCGCATCGGCCTCGCATACAGTACGGATCAAGGCCGGAATTGGCAATACGCTGAAGACCATCCGATTGTCATCGAGAACCCGGGCAAAAATGGCGAAGACCCGGGGAGTTGGGATTTTCGTGATCCAAAGGTCGTTCGAGATGAAGATCACAACCGCTGGATCATGGTCGTTTCAGGCGGGGATCATATCCGTTTTTTTACCTCAACGAATCTGCTCGATTGGACATTAACCGATAACTTCGGATATGGGGAATACATTCGCGGAGGGGTATGGGAGTGTCCCGACCTGATTCAGCTGCCAGTAGAGGGGACGGATGAGCGCAAGTGGGTGCTCATGATCAGTACAGGGGCCAATTCGAAGACCCAAGGATCGGATGCAGAATATTTTGTAGGCAAGCTGACGGCTGAGGGGAAATTCCTGAACGATCACCCAGCCGGGGAGGTACTGAAGACAGATTTTGGTAAGGAATTTTATGCGTCGATGTCATTTGCAAATATGCCGGATCAGCGGAAAGTGATGCTTGCATGGATGACAAACTGGGATTATCCATTTGATTTCCCAACGGCCCCTTGGAAAGGTCAATTGACTATTCCAAGAGAAGTTTCTCTCCGAACAACGGACGATGGCGTACGTCTGGTACAGACGCCCATCACCGAACTTGAGACACTGCGGCAAAACCTGTACAGTGCGCGTCAGCGAATGGTTGGGGCGCAATCGCAGAATCTGCTCCAAGGTCTGACTGCAGGGGCGTACGAGATTGAAGCTGAAGTGGAAATTCCAGCAGGCAGTCCCGTAACGGAGTTTGGTTTTCACCTGCGTCAAAGGGAAGGGCAAAAAACGACCGTGGGCTACAAGACGGAAAAGCAGACCATGTTCGTGGATCGCACCACTTCGGGAGACATGGGTTTCTCGGGCTTATTTACCAAAGTTCATGAGGCGTCGTTGCAACCTGAAAATAAGAGAATAAAGCTGCGTATATTTGTCGATGAATCTTCCGTTGAAGTGTTTGGCAATGATGGCAGGCTTGTTTTTTCGGATGTCATTTTTCCAGATCCGGCTGGGAGGGCGATGGCGTTCTACAGCCTTGGCGGGAATGTGAAAGTGGTCTCAATGAATGTGTATGCCTTGGACAATATCTGGAGAGAAGGTATGTCCCCCAATCTGGTTATTGCAGATACGCAGAGAAGAGTAGCGAATGTGGGTCATACTGAAACCCTCTACGCTTCGGCTGAGGGTGGACCAGGAAAAGGGGCCCAACCGCTGAAATGGACCGTGAGTAATCCTAAAGTAGTGAACATCGTTGATTCCGGCAAGGCGCATGCTACAATTCGTACTGTAGGCAAGGGAGAAGCTTGGGTGACGGCTTCCATGGCTAACGGCAAAGCTTCTGCCAAAATACCCATTACGGTAACGGATGGCGTATTTCATACGAATTTGTCTGGTTGGCAGAAGGATCGGCCATCTGCCCAGTGGTTTGTTTCGGACCATGGCATACAGGGCAGTGACCGCAGTGATTCACAGTATATTGCACAAGAGACTGCCGGAGATTTTCGATTAGAGGCTGATATGCGGCTGGATTCAGAAGGAGGAGCCGGCTCCATTCTGTTCCGGGCAAGCGAGGATGGACGAAGCGGTTATTATCTCAACATTGATCCCAACCTGAAGGCGATTCGCCTGTTTTATAAAGTGGGTGGAAAATTCGAGAATCGGCAGGTCCTGGCCCGCATTCCAAAATTCATTCGGGGTGATCAAACCTACCATATCCGGATTCAGGCAAAGGGGACTCGTATTCAGGTTGATCTGGACGGCGAACAAATCATGGATGTTCAGGATGGCATGTTTGCCGAGGGACACTTTGGTGTGCACACATTTGGAGGAAGGGCGTCTTTCCAGAATGTGAATGCATTTGATATGAAAAAAGCATCTTTGGACACCGTGATGATTCACAATGCAGGACATCCTGTTGCCATACAAGCCGTTTCATCCCAGGAAGGCGAGGTAGTGAACGTGGTTAATCAGACCAATCAGGAAGATACGCGTGCTGTATGGATACTTATGCCGACCGGTGATGACCTGGGTTCTTACTCGATCCGCACCGTCAACGGAATGTCATTGGATTGGGATGTTGGTCAGAACCGTATTCAACTCTACCCGTATCTCGGGTACCCCAATCAACGCTGGAACATATCCAAAAACGATGATGGAACAGTAACCATTACAAGTGTGCACAACGGGAGTGCACTGCGCGTATCAGAAGATGGAACCAAGCTGGTGATGGAAGAATTCCATTCTGAAGATGAGAACCAGAGATGGTCCTTGGAAAAACAATGATATTACGGTTCCGTGCCTCTTATTAAATGTGTATATAAATTTTTAGTGAATTGAATATCCCTTTTGTTATCCTAACCTTATTAATCCTACCTAGCAGAAGGCGGCCTGCTAATAAGTCGGCTGTCTTCTCATTACGGCAGGTTAACTAAATAAAAGCAATCATGTAGTAACAGTGACACTAAAAAATGACCGTGATATATTTAGTGCGCTAAATATGTTTCGGGTTAGAGGAGGTTCATCTATGAAGGTTAATGTTGACTGTGATATTCGAGGGTCCTTGGATAAAGTTTCTTCCCAAACGCGTCGGAATTATAGTGAGAGTCTTAGAGAGCTTAATCTATATGTAGGCCAAGATAACTTACTTGCGCGTTTGTGGTTGAGTGATGGAATAACACAAATGCAGCTATGTGAACATTTAAAATGCGAACCGCCTACGGTAACAAATATGGTTAAAACGCTAGAGCAGAATGGTTTCATATACCGTAAACGTGATGAGGAAGACGCAAGGGTTATGCGAATTTACCTAACGGACAAAGGCAAAGAATTAGAAGAACCCGTTAGATTTAAATGGAAACAACAGCAAGAAAAATTACTACAGTCCATTTCAGCTGAAGAACGCTTAATATTAAGGGATTTACTAAAGCGTATGGAGAAAAACTTATACTAAGTTTTCCTCAACTAAGTATTTAGCACACTAATATTTAGTCCGCTAAATATAGGTTTAGAAGCCTTATAGATACTCTGGCTGCCCTAGTAAGTTAGCCAAGCTGAAAAATATTTAGCAAACAAAGTACTTATTGACCAAGGTTGTTGAAAATAATCGTAAGCAGGAGGATTCAAACATGAATAATAGAATATGCGAAATATTAAATATAGAAAAACCGATTATACAGGGCCCGATGTCTTGGGTTACCAATGCCGAATTTGTTGCAGCGGTAAGCAATGCTGGTGGATTAGGATTTCTAGGTCCCAATGCCGGTCAGATGGAGATAACTCACCCGAAATAAGTGCGGAAAGAATGAGAACTGAAATACAGAAAACAAAATCGTTAACGAATAAGCCATTTGGAGTATCTGTGCTCGTAAACTGCGATTTAGCTTATACATGGCCGATTTTAGAAGCTGTTATCGACGAGAACGTCTTGTTGTTCATGTAGGCGGTATGCTGGATGAAAGAATCTTTAAACCGTTAAAAGAAAATAATATTAAAATTGTTTATAGACCCCTTACTCCTACTATTGAAGATGCAAAAGCTGCAGAAGAATTTGGAATAGATGTTTATGTATCGACTGGATTTGATGAAGGGGGTACGGTTCCAGAACGAGTCATAGGAACATTTTCGATTGTTCCCATGATTGTAGATGCTATAAATACCCCTGTACTCGCAGCTGGTGGTATTGGAGACGTTAGAGGAGTGCGCGCCGCATTTGCTTTAGGCGCTGAAGGAGTGTTTGCTGGCAGTGTCTTTATTCCAACCAAAGAAAATCCAGCAGCAGAAAACGTGAAACAAATGATTGTAGATGCTACGGCAGAAGACTTGCTAATGTTCCGTACTTTACCCGCATATTATCGTTCTTTACCTACTACATTAGCGAATAAACTCGTCGAAATGGATAATCAAGGTGCTAGTCGTGAAGAAACAGCAAAATTGATGCGTGGATCCATTGGAATGCGGATCGGCATGCTAGAAGGCAATACAGACGATGGCTATATTTCTATAGGTACTGGAATTACGCCAATTAAAGAAATCAGAACGGTAAAAGAAGTGGTTGATAGTTTGATGCAAGACTTTAATTAAAATATAGTGATTTTTTTAAAAAAATCATCAACTCTAAAAGCACTAAACAGCCTAAAAAATTGATGCCAACAGTGTTGAACATTCAATATACAATGGCATTGAAAACTCCCCCATTTTAATCGTGAATTAGATAATGATAAACCACCAGTAGAGGTGCAAATATATAGAGAATTGCTTTCAAAAGCAGATGGAGTCATTATCTGTACACCCGAATATATAAAGGGTGTACCTGGTGTCTTAAAAAATGCTTTAGAATGGTTGGTGTCGTCTGCGATAGGAGCTTCCTTCAGGATTCGAAGACTTTATTGACGAAGTCTCCCCTCTCTTACAAGAAAGGGGGACTTCCCGTAAAGAATAAAACACTTTACACGGTAATGGAACTAACGGGAAACGACAGCTCAATAAATCCAAGAAGGTAGCCGATCCTCATTTTTTAGGAAGAGGGATCAACGTGGTTTTGACCGTATTGGGAGCATAAATATTTATTTGTCACACTGATCATTTGGATGACATCAATCAATTGTATAGATGTCCCAATCTCCTTGTTTATTTTGCCGGATCACATACATCATTTTTACTTTTTCGACCGAATCGGTCGTTGTATCCAGACGTTCACCAAGAACAGTAATATGTAACTGATTATAATTAGATGCTTTTTTCTCTATACCCTCGATGCTTGAAAAAATATATTGGAACTGCTCACCATAATAAACATCCATGGCATCAGCCAGTCGATCATTGACAAAACCGAATCGGTACAGTTTGTAATCATGCTGCACGAGAGCGGTCAGATTCTTTTCAAGTACATCCAGCGCGGGACGCTCGTATTCTTTCAACAGATCTTTAGCTGATTCTAAATCAATTGTCAAGTCAGCTTTAAAGTTGGTAATCGACGAAGGCGTAGCTCCAGTATCTTGTGATTTTGTTGTATTGGGAGATGCATTCCGAGTAGGTGTATTTGTAGATGATGTTGGTTCAACTTTCGGCAGACTTTCTCCACTACATGCCGCCAAAAAAATTAGAGAGGCTAATAAGGTTGTCATTACAATTGGTTTTATCACTATATTCCACCTCTTTAAATATTAGTAGATTAGACGCTACGAAGTATGAAAAAGTTACATTAATAGTTCAATAATTTATTATCAAAGAGGTGAAGTTACATACGGTTTAGAATTAAAGAGTGCTATCATTCTATACAAACGCAAAGTTTGATTCCTGTGGGCAACAGACCCTTTATAAGTGGATATAAGACTGATTACTGTGAGCTATAACTAAATTCACGTTCGACTAACGGGAAACGTTACTGTAAATTGACCTGGACATCCCGCAGACATTCCGAAGGTATCCGTACACGAAGAGTGTTAACCCAAGGTTGATATGCAAAAAAAACGAGGCACCCGCAGCGAAGGTATTCGCGGGGCTGCCTCGTTTTGTTGTGTTTAAAAGTTATAATCAATGCCTTCGCCAGCGCCTGTGCGGGCGTTTACGTATACGTGAGAGACGCCTTCGATCCCAGTGACGGGAAATGCATATACGAGCTTGTCTTTGTGGATCTCCAGCTTTGGCTTACCCGAGGCGTTTACTTTTGGGCCAAGCTTCGCGGAGGCTTGCTCTGCTGTCAGCTTCGGGTGAATGGGGAAGGTTTTATTGTAATGGGAAAAATAATTAGACGCATCAAAGCTCTTCAACACACCGGTACGGCGATCAAATTTCCTAATAATTCCAACGGACTATCGTTAGATAGTTGCGTATCGTTACTTGTGGGTGATAATTAAGCTAAAGGGAAACGATAGTCCGATAATACAAAGAAGCAGCTGATCAATATGATCAGCTGCTTTTTGTTTAACTAAAGGTCAGGTTATTTCTAAAAGAAGTATAATATTGGATATGTATATCAATGGAGGGGAATTCGATGTTTATAAGAGAGATAAAACCTGAGGATGCTGAAGGTTTTAGTTTGCTAATGAAGCAAGTTGAAACCGAGGCTGATTATATGCTTATGGAACCCGGAGAAAGAAAAGGTTCTCCTGAACAACAACGCAAATGGTTGGAACGAGTGGACGTAGAGAATAACTCAACAGTACTTGTTGCAGAACAAGATGGACAGTTAGTAGGATATTTAGCAGTCATTGGCGGAGATACAAGAAGAACAAAACATTCATGTTACCTGGTTATAGGTATCTTAAAAGAATACACAGGGCGTGGTATAGGAACACATCTATTTCAAAGGCTAGAGGAATGGGCAATGACTCATAATATCTTAAGATTAGAACTTACGGTGGTCATTCAAAATGAAGCAGGTGTATCGCTATATAAGAAAATGGGATTTGAGATAGAAGGGATAAAAAGAAACTCACTATGGATAAATGACACACTTTTCGACCAGTATGTTATGTCAAAATTATTATAGAATTTGTATAACTAATGGGCAATATGGGCTCAATGCGAAACATTCATTTAGAATAAATTCGACACTGATTACGGGGTGAAGTGTAGTACAACTAAAAAATCCAAAATTTAAACTTAACTTAAACTGGGTCCGTACTTCACCTTTAACCTGGCGCGTTATGATCGTTCCCAGGATGATCATCAATGAAGGGAGCCAAGTATGAAGTGAGTGTCAAAAGGAAAAGTAAGATTCTAACCATCATCAAGAGAATGCTTGTGTTCATGTTGTCCGTTGTACTCATCTGGATTTGCTTTCATCATTTCATGAAGCTGGTGGAACAAGATAAATACCCGGCAATGGGGCAGTATATCCAAATGGATAATAAACGGATGCATGTCTACACAAAAGGGAACGGACCAAACACCATTGTGTTACTAAGCGGCTTGGGAACAGCCTCGCCTGTACTGGATTTTGAGCCTTTAATTAATGAAATGTCCAAGCATAACAGAGTTGTCGTCCTAGAGCCATTCGGATATGGCTGGAGTGATATGACGGATGAGAAAAGAACGGTGGAATACATCATTGGGGAACTGAGAAGTGCATTGCAGCAATTAAATATTCCAGGGCCATATGTATTAATGCCGCATTCTGTTTCCGGAATTTACAGCATGTACTATGCTCATGAATACCCTGAAGAGGTTAAGGCGGTTGTAGGAATAGACGCAACACTGCCAGCAGCTCTAGATTACTTCAATGAATCTCCTCCATCCATGCCGAGTTATATGAGATATGTGGCACCCGCTGGATTAGCTAGACTCGTCATTTCCTTAGATGATCGGAGTTATCTTCCCCTTGCGAATGAGGGAACTTACTCGGACGAGAATTTAGCTATGACCAAGGCGATTACAGCATGGAGGGGTTATAACAAAAATGTCGTTCAAGAGACTAATGAACTGGGTGATAATGTGAGAAAAACGGCTCACATGTCATTTCCGTCAGATATGCCTGTGTTGTTTTTTAGCAGAGACGATGGCAGGGTGAGGGAGGACGGTAGATCTCCATTTACTTTTTTACAAACCCAACTTACCGATCATCCTGCGAGTACAATCATTCCTTTACAAGGTCATCATTACCTTCATTGGACCCGGTTCAAGGAGATGAGCGAAGCTGTCCTGAAATTCATGGATGATATTGAAGATAAGGGGTGACGATAGCTCTACCAAAAAATCGAAATAAGGCAGCCGATCAACATGATCGACTGCTTTTGTTCATTTAACAGATGTAATGGGACAACTCAATGAAGTTTCACTTCTTGGCCTTTTTACGAGTTCGCCTTGACAGTTAGGGCACACATACTTCATTTCCGCGGTACACTCCTGGCAAAAAGTACATTCATGCGTACAAATATACGCTAAAGAATCAGTATTGAGCCTACTTTCACATTTTTCGCATTTGTTTCTCATTTCTAAAGACAAGGTGATGAACCTCCTATACTTATATTTATTAGAAACGTTCTAATGATCTAATTTTAATAAATACGTTGCTACCCTTACATAATGATCTTATTGTAATTTTATAGAATAGCTTTCGTTTTAACTGAAAAACTGGCGTTTAACTTAAAATTTTCAATGAGGAGTTATAACCATGGATGAAATCGATAGAGACATATTGTTACACTTGCAGGAAAATGCCCGGTCTTCCTTTACTGAATTGGGAAAAAAGGTAGGGTTATCTACCCCGGCTGTGAATGAAAGAGTTAAGAAACTTGAAGAAAAAGGGATCATCGCTGGCTATAAAGCAATCATTAATCCGGACAAAATAGACAAACCTATCACAGCTTTTATCCTTTATAACAATACAAAGTGTGAACAGTTCACAGCATTCTGCAAAAATCATACGAGTGTGATCGAGTGTCATCGATTGGCTGGATCGTACAACTATTTAATTAAAGTTTTAACTGAGTCTGTCCAATCTCTAGAGAGCTTTATTGATGCTTCCATGTCATTTGGACAGCCTTCTACATTAATTAGACTTTCTTCACCTGTGGAGAGTAAACCCATGAATTAAATGCGATGGAGTAAACCATTCGTGTTATTCACTTATCCTTGCATAGGAATGTTTGGGGGATGACGTCTGCTTGCCTTCTCCGTTATAATATTCGTCATACTAGAGTTCGATCTGGAATGATGGAGGAATAGACATGAAGCTGGATAGTGTGCAGATTGAATATGCGCGTCTTGAGGATTTGCCGAGAATTGTGGAGATCTATAATTCCACGATCGAGAGCCGGATGGTGACAGCGGATCTGGAGCCTGTTACGGTTGAGCAGCGCGTGCCTTGGTTCGAGGAGCATTCGCCGGACCGTCGTCCGCTCTGGGTGATGAGACTTGAAGGGCAAGTTGTGGCCTGGGCCAGTCTGAGTTCATTTTACGGCCGGCCTGCCTACAATGGTACGGTGGAAGTAAGTGTGTACGTTGACAAGCAATGCCGGGGAATCGGAGCCGGTGGACGTTTGTTGAATACGATCTTTGCTGCTTGTCCTGCGCTGGGGATTACGACGATCCTGGGTTTTGTCTTTGGACATAATGAACCGAGTCTTGGTTTGCTGCGCAAGCATGGCTTTGAGCAATGGGGCTACTATCCGGAAGTGGCTGTACTGGATGGTGTGAACCGGGATTTGGCGATTTTGGGTAAAAAAATAATGTAAATGATCTGCTGCCAGGCGATGAGCCATGCTCAGCTTTAATTTCTAATGACTTCTATCAACTGCAAACCTCCAATTCACGATGACGTGCATTGGAGGTTTTTTTAGGTTTTTTTATGAATACGGAGAGTTCTCCAAACAAGAGCTGCTGCGCAGTACTGAAATGCGGATGCATGATCTATAGCATAGAGGATCGAAGCGGGAAATGCGAATGGTGCCGAATTGATGTTGTTATGTGTAGTGATATAAACAAAAATAAAGCCGTCTGCAAGAAACGACTTCTTTCCACTCCAAAAAAAGATTGACGGGCAGACCACGGCAAACTATAATCGGTAACAAGTAACTTGATATGTAAGGAGTCCTGACATGATATGTTAGTAATCGACGAGGTGTACCACCATACAGCATTGCAAATATCATCGTCCGATTTATTGTACCTTATCGAGCAGCTGAAGGTCAAAAAAGAAAATGAGATCGAAACCCTCAAACATAAAATCGAACAATTCGAGCAAAAGAAGCGTGCGGAAGAAGTCGCCTATCAATCCATGTCGACAGTACGGAAGTGGTTCGCAGGACGTCCTGCCACCCATCATCAGGCTGTGGAATATATGGTGCAGGTGAAGGAACGCTTTCGCAAGATGGAGCAGATCCGCCGCCATATTCGTGAACTGGATCGGATCATAGAGCAAATTGAGCATCCTCGCAACAAGGAGAAGGGCGAGATTGAGCTCCCGCCCGAGTTGATTCGTGAGATCAGACAGCTTAATGAAACGGAGGATGTACAAGCATGACTTTGGAGACGTTAAGCTCCGGGATCGATACGGTCTGGGTGGTACTGAGTGCGGCCATGATATTATTGATGGAGGGTGGATTTGCGCTCCTGGAGGCTGGGTTTGTACGTTATAAAAATAGTGTGAACATTATTATGAAGGTTTTTGCCGACATAACGATAGGTACATTGCTGTTTTATGCTATCGGATTCGGATTGATGTACGGTTCTGATGCCGGAGGCTTTGTTGGGGTTACGGGATTCTTCCTGAACGGCGATCTGTCTCATATCGACGTACCCGTATCGCTTGAAACGTTCTGGCTGTTCCAGGCCGCGTTCACCATCGCCGTTATCTCCATCGTGTCAGGTGCGGTAGCTGAACGAATCAACTTCCGGGCCTATCTCCTGTATATCATCTTGATGACGGCCATTATATACCCGATTGGCGGCCACTGGGCATGGGGCGGCGGCTGGCTCAGCGAGCTGGGCATGCAGGATTTTGCTGGGTCAGCTGTCATTCATGCACTGGGCGGATTCTCAGCTTTGGCTGCAGCGATCATTATTGGTCCGCGCAAAGGCAAATACACGCCTCATGGCGTGAGTGCGATTGCACTTCCAAGCAATCTTCCCCTTGCATCTGTAGGTGCATTTCTGCTGTGGTTCGGCTGGTTTGGTTTCAACGCAGGGAGCACGCTGAGCGCCACGGATGCAAGAATCGGCCATATTGCGATTGTCACCATGTTATCGGCTGCCTCGGGTGGAGCGGTTACGATGTTGTACACGCTGTTCCGTTTCAAACGTTCAGATGCGCCATCGGTCATTAATGGATCCCTTGCTGGTTTGGTGGGGATTACGGCAGGCTGTGCATTTGTAGGCGATGCTGCCGCGATCTTTATCGGCGCGGTATCCGGTCTGCTTATGATGGCAGCAACCAATTGGCTTGACCGTCGCCGGATTGATGATCCGGTTGGGGCTTTCCCTGTCCATGCGGTATCCGGGATGTGGGGTACGATTGCTGTAGGGTTGTTCGCCACAGACGGTGGGTTATTCATGGGCGGTGGATGGAAGCTGTTGGGTGTTCAGACACTCGGGCTTACGGCGCTCGTAATTTGGGGCTTTGTCATGACCTGGTTCGGTCTGAAGCTCATTGGCAAAATGGTACCTGTTCGCTCCACGGAAGAAGAGGAAGATCTGGGACTGGATATCAGCTACCATGGCGTGATGGCTGCACATCAGGCTCACGAGTTTCTCGATGGAGAAGAGCACATTCGGGCTTTCCAGCGTGATCCGTCCGATCGGATTCGTTAATTAGGTTATATATGTAAGGAGACCTGCAGATGGCTCTGCGGGTCTCTTTTTTTCACCTCAAGCAGGGAAAGAAGTCGTGCCGGAAGAATATACAGGTGTGAACGTGAATATGTCTCACCATAGATGTATTGGCTGAAGGAGAGGATCTGAATGATTAAACCTGAACAATGTGAACGTCTGACCAGAAAAGCTCGCAAAACGCTGGAGGAGTACGGATTGGGCACTGCCGCTGATCTATTGGTATCCTCAAGTCGCTGGGGAATCCGGCTGGATGTATCGACACTCGATGAATATCGCCGAACGGGTAATTCACGTGTGGGTGGGAATCCGGACCTGCCTGAGCATGTCCAATGGCCGTTGACACAGGATGGGGTGCCGATGACTTTTCTTGCCCAGCTGAATCTCGTGGACTTGCTTCCATATACCCCGAATGATGGACGTGTAAGCTTGCCTGAACGGGGAATGCTCTACTTTTTTATTGGAGTCGATGAGCCAGCCTACAATATTGAACACCATGTGATCTATGAGCCGGATTCGCATAACTTGACTAGGCGTGAGCCCCAGGGCGTTACCGCTCTGGAGACCAATTTTGTTCCCCATGCCGTTACAGTGCTGCCTAATTTGGAGTTTCCTACATATGCTTATGTTGATGCCCAGGCGCTGAATGCACTATCCGTACAGCAGACGGGCGAGAGTGAAGTGGCAGACCCGGAAGGGGGACTGTATGAACGATATCTTGAATTCGAATCGGACTGGAATCATCCGAGCACCCAGAACTGGGGCGGCATGTTTGGATACCCTGACGGTCAGCACCCGGACGCAGAACATCAAGCTCTGTTGCAGATCGTGCTCGGTGAAGAATATGAATATGATGAAGAGAAGTGTGAGAACAAGCTGACCGCCCATTATGGCGGAGATCCAGAGCGTATACGGCAGGAACTGGAGGATACACTGCTGCTTCTTAAGATAGATACACATGATGCCATCGGTTTCCAGTGGTGGGACTGCGGAGAACTGCAATTTTTCATTCGTAAGTCTGATCTGTTTGCCGGAAGATTTGACCAAACCTATTGTTCGTTATACTCAAGCTAAAGTCCGAATTAAATCTATAGAAGCAACAAAACGTCCCTAATTCCGTCTATATGATGGAGGAGGGACTTTTTTTGTTCGTGAATGTTGGTTTTGGTAGGTAGCTTGTTTATATATATAGGGGGTGTAGTTCCGATTGAAATACGATCATGTGTTCTGTATAATGGGATGAAAAGGAAGTGATATCGGTGATTCAATCTGCATTCAAACATATTGATGTGGCAGTAACATCATTGATTGATATCTGTGATGAGCTGTCTGAACAGGATTTAACTTTGACTCCGATTGAGGGAAAACCACCGGTTGGTGAGCTGCTCTCTCATTTGTCGATGATCTGCCGAGCAGGCGTGTACATATCAGAAGGTGCCTCGGAAGAGGAGATGGCTGCGTTTTACGAAGAAAATCAACCCCGTACGTTAAGTGAGATCAAACAAGCTCTTATTGAGAATCAGATGTATTTATATCAACGGTACCGACAATTTAATACAGAGGAACTGCTGAAGGTGACTGATTCCTATTGGGGAGCATCCTACAGTCGTCTGGAGTGGCTGCTTGAGATTATGGGGCATGTGTATCATCATAGAGGACAACTATATACGATGCTGACCCTGACGGGAAGAGAGTCCAGGGCATATTGCTTGAATAATTGAATACATAGCGTTTTAGGTGCTGCCTGAATCAGGCTCGTTCTGATAAAATACATAGAAGCTTGACGAGTCCGGTGCTGCAAAAGGTTAAAGGATCAGTAGACGGACGATACTACTTATACGTTAACAGCGGAGGACCAGGGGTTGAAACGATATCTTATATATCAGGCGTTAAAAGACATGCTTCAGAACATTCCTCAACTGCGTCAGGCTACAGAGATTGAGCCCTTGTTGAGAGGATATTCATCGGATCTGAAATGGAAGGTCTTTGTCCCGGATCAGGGATATTTTTTGCTGTGCACTTTTCACTTGTCTCAGGAACCAATGAAAAGGAACGAATATCAATGCATGACAGCCTTGCAGGAACTGGGGGTCCGTTGCCCATTACCAATAAGCCTGGGACGACTGGATGAAGAGAATGGTTATATGCTGCTTGCCTATATCGAGGGTGAAGAAGCAGCGAGGGTTCTTCCTCGAATGGACCAACAGAGCCAGTGGGACATAGGCATGGAAGCAGGTGCAGAACTGCGGAAAATTCATCGTCTCAAGGTGGAGGGACTAGCGGAGTCGTGGTACATACGCAAGAGTAAGAAGCATCAGCGTTATATGGAGAGGTACAGACAGTGCCTCGTCCAAATGAATCGTGATCAGAACATTCTTGCATTTATTGAACAACATCTGGACTGGATGAAACATCGGCCGGATGGATTCCAGCATGATGACTTTCATCCGGGCAACCTTGTCATCAAGGAGGATAAGCTTGCAGGAGTTATTGATTTCAATCGTTTTGACCAAGGCGATCCGGTTCACGAATTTTTGAAGTTGGGCTTGTTTGCATCTGAGACGAGCATTCCATATTCCATTGGACAGATCCAGGGTTATTTTGGCGGTAACGAGCCTGATGAGCAGTTCTGGAGATTATACTCTTTATACACAGCAATGGCGCTGGTATCTTCTGTGGTATGGATCCAGCAGGTGATGCCGGAAGAGACGAATGACATGATGGACAAGATTGAGCGTGTCCGGGAAGATCATGATGATTTTCGCAGATTCATTCCCCGGTGGTATAATTTGAAGAATCAATGATTCATGGAATCGAAAGGAATAATGCCGTGGCACAGCCAGCTACCATTCTGCTTGTGGATGACGAGCAGGAAATTATTAAACTGATGGAAATTTATTTTGGCAATGAAGGGTACAGGGTTTTAACGGCAAGTGACGGCATCGAGGCGCTGGAACAATTGAAGAAAGAGCAGATCGATCTGATTATTCTGGATGTCATGATGCCGAATATGGACGGAATCGAAGCATGCATGAAGATCAGGGAGGAGCAGAAGATGCCCATCATCATGCTCTCCGCCAAAAGCATGGATATCGACAAGATAACGGGACTGAGCATTGGTGCGGATGATTATGTGACCAAGCCGTTTAATCCCCTTGAACTGGTCGCCCGGGCCAAGTCCCAGCTTCGCAGGTATTATACGTTTAATGAAGCACGGGAACAAAAGGAGCATGAGTGGGTCATTGATGATCTGGTCATCAATACCGATACGCATGAGGTATGGGTGGATGAGCAGCCCGTTCGTCTGACTCCCCGTGAATTTGCCGTGCTGGAACTGCTCGCACGTCATCAAGGCTCAGTATTAAGCATGGAGCAAATTTACAGACAGGTATGGAAAGAAGAATTTATGGAATCGAATAATACGGTGATGGTGCATATCCGGAAGATTCGTGAGAAAATTGAAGTCGACAGCAAACATCCAAAGTTTATTCAAACCGTGTGGGGTGTCGGCTACAAAATGATTAAACCGTAACAGGATGCATGATCATATCGTTACGTTGCTTGGCGGTGGAAGCACATGAGCAGGGAGTCTTGAAGATGAATTCAAAACTAATTAATACGGTCCGGTGGAAATTTATCTATGCCTTTCTGCTGAGTGGGATTTTGACGGCGGCTATTTTGTTTGGCGGCAGCAAAGTTGTGCAATCCATGTTGGCAGCCCAGGATTATCCCAATTACTCCATTCCGGCCAGGGGAGTCAGGTGGCTGATCAACCACATTGGTTCTGCTCCGCTGATGATTATAATCGGCGTGCTAGCTTTTGTGCTGTTCTTTTTCCTGTTCACGCGCAGAGTGATGCTGGTTCTGGACGAAATTACTGCCGGCATCCAGGAGGTAGCCAAAGGAGAGTTGTCACACCGGATCGAGGTGAAGACATCGGATGAATTCGGCGTCGTTGCTGCCAGTATCAATCAAATGGCCGAGCAGTTGCAGCAGTCGCTGCAGGAAGAACGAAGTGCGGTAGCAGCCAAGAATGACTTGATCACAGGTATCTCTCATGATCTCAGAACGCCGCTGACCTCCATTCTTGGTTTCCTGGAGTACATTGAGAAGGATCGGTACCAGGACGAGATCGAAATGCGTTATTATGTCAGCATTGCTTATGAGAAATCATTAACATTAAGGAAACTGATTGACGATTTATTTGAATATACGCGTGTTAGCGGAGGAAGCCTTCCCTTATCTCTGATACCTCTCAATCTGAATCCGTTCCTGATGCAGCTGGCCGAGGAGTTTGCGCCAATGCTGGAAGAAGCGGGCATGACGTACAAAATCACTGGTGGTCAGGAGCCGATCTGGATTATGGCCGCTCCCGGAGAGCTTGTCCGGGCCTACGAGAATCTGTTCAGTAATGCAATCCGGTATGGAGCACAGGGGAAAGTTGTTGAGATTGCATTATCCCATGATGAGGGAGAAGCAGTGGTCCGCATCAGTAATTACGGGGAAGCTATCCCTGCCCAGGATCTGCCCCGCTTGTTCGAAAGGTTCTACCGGGTCGACAAATCCCGCTCGCGTGACACGGGAGGAACAGGACTTGGTCTGGCAATTGCTAAATCCATGATTGAGTTGCACCATGGCCGCATCGCCGCATTCAGTGAGAACGGCAGAACGGATTTTGTGACCCGTTTCCCGCTGGCTCCTGCCTCTGTTCATCGTGATCCGAAGGAACGGTAAAGGTAACAGAAGCAGCGCATGTTAAGAAAATGATAAGAAGTTAACTACTTCTTTATTAAGAAGTATTCGGTAAACTTAACCTCAATCCACATAAGGAACTGTATAATGGAGGAGGAGACCGAATATGAGAGGTTCATTACGTACAGTCAGATTAAGATACATATACATTTGTGGAGCAAGTGCGCTGCTTAGCGCCATGCTCCTGTTTGTCGTTTATCGCATGTCACGTTTCGCTTATCATCACATCTTGTCTGAAGCCACATGGATGACTCGTCTTGTCCACTGGGGAATCAACCATGTCGGGATAAGGCCCTTCTTGATATTCATCGGAGGAGCCTTATTTGTTTTGTTCTTCTGGATTCGATCCCAGAAGATTTCAGATGATATGAACCGTATTACCTTGGGAACCCAGGAGATGGCTGCGGGGCAGATCCCTGCTCCAATTGAGGTGTTGAATGGAGGCGAGCTCCGGCAGATCGCAGCCGATCTGAATGAAATTGGGCTTCGCATGCATAAGGAGCAGTTGAATGGGCGTGAAGGTTTCGTGTCACTGTCTGGTCATACTACTCCAAGTCTCGATAAGCATTCTAATGAAAATATGAAAAGAGATGGATTGCAGCGGGTTTCCGCGCAAGCCGATTTGCCGATCAAACTGACGTTGTATGGGGTTCGTTCTGCACTGGAGGAGGTATTGAAAGGACACTGCCGGGACGAAGCCGAGAGAGAGCATTGGGTTAGGCTTGCGTATGAACAGACATTGCTGTTAAAGCATGCGCTTGAGTCTGTTCACCTGGATTCACACGAACATGCCTTCTCGGAAGAGCAGGAAGGCAAGGAGCAGCGTATTGAGAAATAAAATAAAGAAGGGAATTTATCATTTTTTTGATGCAGCGGTAGTCGTTGTTGTTTTGTTACTGATGGGTTGTCTCTATATGGTTACATACGGCGAAGCTATGGTGCGCAATCATCCGGAGGCTATAACCAAAGCCTCTTCAACCGTTATTACCGATTCGGCTGGAGCTGAAATTGCCAGATTCCGCACGCAGTCGAGCGGATTCGCAGAATATGCGGATCTCGGAGACATGCCGGAGCTGTTGATACAGGCTTTTTTGGCTACGGAAGACCGCCGCTTTTATCAGCATGAAGGGATCGATTATATCGGCATTAGCCGGGCTATTGTGCAAGATTTCGTACATATGGATTGGAGTCAGGGAGGAAGCTCCATTACGCAGCAGTTGGCCCGAAACCTGTACTTGAACGGAGAGAAAACGCTGGTGCGCAAGGTGAACGAAATGTCGATAGCCATTTCACTGGAGAAGAGATTTAACAAGGATGAGCTGCTGGAAATGTATCTGAATCATATTTATATGGGACGCCAGCAGTATGGAGTGAAAGCCGCCGCTCGGCGTTACTTCGGCATTGAAGACCTACGTGAGCTTGAGCTATGGCAGATCGCTACTTTGGCGGCAATTCCCAAGGGACCTTCCATATATAATCCGGTGGATGATGATGAGCGATCCAAGCAAAGGCGTTCCGTTATCCTTACTTTAATGCACGAACAAGGTCTGATTACCAAAGAACAGATGCAGGAAGCGCGCCGCGTGGACTACACGCCACCTGAAGCAGCAGCTGGGTCTGCTGCAGATCAACCTATGCCGGATTATATTTCTGCGGTGGATGCAGTGATGTTGGAAGCGGTTCGTCTCACAGGCAAACGTGAAACAGACATTCAATCCGCTGGATGGACCATTCACACCGGACTCGACAGACAGGCACAGCTTGCCATGGAGGAAGCATTCCGTGACCCCTCACGGTTTAGCGATGATCGGGAAGATGAACAAGTGCAGGCAAGTATGGTTATTGTTGATCAGCATAATGGTGAAGTGAAAGCAATGATGGGTGGACGTGACCCTGTAACAGGTGGCATCAACCGGGCAATCACGGACGCGAGGCAGCCTGGTTCGGCATTTAAGCCGATTATTGCGTACGGTCCGGCTCTGGAATCCGGGCAGTTCAAGCCGGACAGCATGTTGCCTGACAAACGCTTATCCTATGGCAGCTATCGACCAAGCAATCTGGGAGGGCAGTATAGAGGGTCTGTCACGATGTCATTTGCACTCCAGAAGTCCATTAATGCACCGGCGGTATGGCTGCTAGATCAGATCGGGCTGAAACAGGCACATGAGTTTGCAAGCCGATTAGGGATTGAACTGGATCAGGAAGATTTCAACCTCTCCATTGCATTGGGAGGCGTACATACAGGAGTATCCCCGCTGAAAATGGCCCAGGCCTATTCCGTATTTGCCAATGATGGCAGATTCAATACCGCACATCTAATTCGAGAAATCAGGGACGCAAACGGACGAATCATTTACGCATACCGACCCGAAAATAAGCAGGTGATCACATCCAATACAGCTCGTGCAATGACCAAGATGCTGCAAAATGTGGTTAGCCAGGGAACGGGCAGCCGTGCCCAGCTGAGCCATTACAACGTGGCTGGAAAGACAGGAACGACACAGGCAGCAGTACCTGGAATCAGCAGGGATGGTAATCGGGATTTGTGGTTCGTCGGTTATACAAGTAAGTGGACTGCAGCTGTCTGGATGGGATTTGACTATACCGATGCAGAACATTATATGCGATCGGGCAGCGGAGCAGCGGCAGATTTGTTTGCATCAGTAATGAACCGGACAGGTCGGTAGAGCTGAATGGATCCAACTTTGTGTCTTTTCTTTCCTGATTAACAACACAAAATATGGATTATGAGGTATAATGTACGCTTCACCGGTTTGGAGGGAGGATGAGATGGGAGATCAAGAACGTAACACCGATGTCGATACAAGATCATTGTTTTCCGAACCCGGAACAAGGACGGAGCTGCCTGGAATATCCGGCTTGGGCGGCTGGCTTATTCTAATCCAGATTAGCTTAATTGCTTCGCTGCTGCTTCTGGTTGTGGATCTGTCCCAGGTTTCTGTTATTATGAATCCGGCCGATCGGGGAATGTTCAGCGAAGCGGATCTGGGCCTGTATTATCGTGTCATGAACCCGTTACTATGGTACGGAGCCATAAGTAACGTCATTCTTCTGATCATCGTAATTGTAAATTTGGTTCTGTTGTACATGAAAAAAAGGCAGTTTCCGCGGATGATGATCCTGCTGTACTTGGCTAATGTGCTCGCTGCCATCGGGACATGGATCATGATTGGTCAGACGGAGATTCCAGGCGCGCTGAACGCGTTCGAGACAACACCTGCACGGAATTTAACTATCAGATCGATACTGACCTGCTGTATCTTCATTCCATATTTTCTGAAGTCAGTCCGGGTGAAAAACACATTCGTAAAATAATCCGTTCGTACCTAAGCAATCAGCCAAAAAACATTACATGTCATAAGGCCCGTTACGTTCAGGTTAAACCCTGATATAACGGGCCTTTTCTATTACCGTCTGTTGTATAGTGAAGATGTAATTCAAAACCGATTATGATTTTGCCCTTAGGGCGCCAGGCATCCGGCGTATCATCTGGTTGAGAACTTCCGAGAGTACGAGTCCTACAGCGATGGCTCCGGATAACATTAGTGCTTTGGCAGCCATCTCCATGGCCGCACTATAGTCATTTTGTACAAAGCTGCGCATGGCGTTATACGCGAGACCGCCAGGGACCAGTGGAATGATACCGGCGACGCTGAAGATAATGACTGGCGCCCGGAACAGGCGGGAGAACATCTGGCTGATAACACCGACGGCAATGGTAGCTGCAAGTGTCGCAGGAACGGCATCCGCCGCGTATTCAAGCACGACATAGATGATCCAGCCGATCATGCCGACAAAGCCGCCATGAAGCAGCATGCGGCGTGGTGCATTAAATATAATGCCAAACGCAGCCGAAGCGACAAAGCTGGTCAGAGCCTGTTCTATAAAATGAAGCATATCCTGCATACCTCCGTCTTACGTAAAAAGTGAAAATACAACCGCAATGCCTGTACCAATCGCAAACGCAGTCAGGAACGCCTCCGCTCCCTTGGATAATCCGGACACCAGATGTCCAGCCATCAGATCACGCACAGCATTGGTAATCAGAAGTCCTGGTACGAGCGGCATGACCGATCCGATAATGATTTTGTCGCGTTCGTGTCCTGCTCCAATCGCAACAAGTAAGAAGGCGAGCAAACCAATCACAAAAGCAGCGCTCAGCTCTGCGAAAAACTTAACCCGTACAAGCCGGTGGAAAACAATGACTGCTGCATAACCGATCCCTCCACAGATTACAGCAGGCAGGAAGTCGTCCCAGCCTCCGCCGAACATAATGGTAAAACAACCGCTCGAAAGAGCCGCAGCAAGCAGCTTTACCCTTGCAGAATAGGAAGAGGGTTTACCTTCAATCTGCAGCAGCAGATCATGGGCTTCCTGAACGGAAAGTTCCCCTTGGCCTATGCGGCGGGAGACGGCGTTCACTTCGGACACCTTATCCAGATCTGTGGTGCGCTCGGAGATCCGAATCAGCTTGGCTGGTTCGGTGGCATCGACCGAGAAAAAGATACCTGTCGGTACAACATAGCTATGTGAATGAGGGAGTCCCAGGGCGGCAGCCATCCGTTTCATTGTGTCTTCCACACGGTAGGTTTCACCCCCGCTTTGCAGCATGATTTTGCCTGCCAACAAGCAGATGGCAATCACGCGGGACTGTTCAGTTGTATTCTTTTCCGGGATCTCCTTCTCGGTCTGGACCGTGGGAAGAGGATCGTGAGGGTTGTGTTCCAAGCGGGATCATGCTCCGTTTCTTATGAGATAAGGCCTGGGGCCGACACCATTGTATCATATTTCACACGTTAACACGGAAACATACCGCACGAGCACATCAAGTCTAGTGAATACCGTTTATTCCAATCACTTGAACAATTTACTGGCAGCACCAAAAAGGCTTCGTCCCTAACCCACGGAGGGAACATACAGGAGCGAAGCCTTCGAATGTTGCGCTGATGCACATTGCATGGACTACATTAACAGGGTAATAACCAGCAGCTCATACAGCACGAGTGGCAGAATGGTTGGTCCAAACAGTGCGCGCGGCTCCGGGTACCCATGCATTGGCGTAACCTGAAGATACAGAATTCCGCGATCTGCACTGATGATGACACCTTCCCATACCTGACCATCGATATTTTGGACCTGTACCTTCTGGCCCACATATTGCCGGGCTGTATGATGAAGCATATTCCGCACACTTTGCACGGATTGGAGCATCGGTTGATTGGCCTGGTAGACAACGCGTGCGGACGGCGTGGATGTGGATTCAGACATGGTGCACAACCCTTCCTCGAAATAAGTTCTTACTTCAAGGTATGCATGTGCCTACAAAAGGTGATTACACAAATGACATCTGAAGTGCCCCGCATCCAGCCTGATAATCGACGCTGCCCAGTGCTCCATTTACAAAAGTAATCTGTGGGGGGATGTGACCGAGATCGACATCGTAAAGTACAGGCACATTCAGATCACCCAGTGCCGAGGACAGGGCATCGGTGAAGTTGAAATCTCCGGTATCCGAATAACCCGCTGGTCTCCCAAACATAAATCCTTTCACGCCCGCAAACCAGCCGGCCTGTCTCATCTGCCACAGATGACGATAAATATCCCCTGCGTTCATCTCACAGCTCTCCAAATACCAGATGGTTCCTTCATCTGCACAGTACTGATCCAGATACGAAGCAACCGGGGCATAAGGAGTGCCAATTAGGCAGGTGATCGTATCCATGCAGCCGCCAATCAGTCGTCCCGAGAACGTAACCGAGGTGTTCTCATCATCCGGTTGACCGAGAAGTTTCCAGCGAGTAGGGGTATCCAGATTGAAACCGGGTAACTCCCGTATCCAGGCCGATTGATAATGAGTGGAAGAGGATTGCGTAAGCTGTCCTCCCTGCCCCGTCTGTAATACATCAATCCAGCGGGCGGTCACAGGATCAAGCTCGGTGGCTCTGAGATCCACATAATTGGTGCCATGTGCTGTAGCTGTTCCCGTGAGCAGGGTATAGGCGAATAAAAAGGTACTGATGTCCGAATAGCCCATGACCCATTTGGGAGGCAAGGTCCGAAGGGCTTCCCAATCCAGCAGAGGCAGAATATCCATCAGAAACTCTCCGCCCCACGGCGGGATAATGGCCTGTATAGACGGATCACGGAAAAAGGCATTCAATTCATCAGCACGATTTTCCTTGGATGAACTTACACATTTGATATTTTGCCGCAGCGAGAGGCTTTCCTGAACGTGAAAACCAAGCCGCTCCATATTGCGCTTGCTCTCATTTAGATAATGATGCAGGGATTCATCCACACCACTAGAAGGTGCGGCTATACCAATGGTGTCTCCTGAAGCAAGTGGCCGGGGGTAACGGATGGAACGGGTATTCATTGTCTACGCCTCCGTTTCTGTTCATCATTGTTCTTTGTTAGGTGATTTCCATTATATAGAATATCTCTGTTTATTCCAGCCGCTATTTTAGCAATTAGTTGTCTAATGGAATTTCGAGAGAGAAGGGTGAGCGTACTTGTACAGGGTAAGAGAATATCTCCAGAGTTAGTTTACCTTTGGCGGAGGCGCCATTTTCGATGGTAATCCAAGCTTCAGAATCTCCATGTTCACCTGAGGGGCTCCAACCTGCTTCTTTGAGATTGAAAGCTTTACCTGTACTATCCTCTATATTTGTAAATGAGAGTCCGTATGACGACTCTTTAGAGTTTGTAATAGAGAAATGTATTACTAGATCCTTATCTTTAACCTTGTTATGAGCAAGGAGTTTTAAGTTCTGTGGTCCTCCTTCTATTTTGTTTGTTGCCAGATCAACACTTATTTTAAGTTCTTCTTTATCAAGAGCTGCTAAACCAGCCCCCTGCAAAGTCAGCTTCTTCGGAATGGAGAAATACATACTCTCAAAGTAAATGGAACGTTCGTCATCGCCACCCATCGTTGTGTCCGTTCTCCATGCACGCCCTTGCTCATCGACCAGTTGAAGATCGCTGAGCCCAAATACCTTCTTGGTATTCTTGGGATCGAATGTTACATCAAGCACGAGACGAGTGGGATAAAGCGTAGCTTGTTTGACATCAATACGCTGCCCATCTACCGTTAATGTTTGATTCACCGGCAGGACTCTCTTCATGCCTTTGGTTAAATTTTTGTCTACCGGTAAAGTGATCTTCCATTCTCCAGGATTCGCTTTACCTCTGGTTTTGAACACCACACTCAGCTCGTCGGGAGGGGTGGCCTCGTCGGTAAAAACAACATCAATCATATTCTCATAAACATTCTCGTCTGAGGTGGGTTTGGGTGAAGAATAACCAAATGCAACAGGAAGATTCTTGCCATTCTCATCAAGCAAGTCGATATCATACTCACCCTTCTCCGGATCCTTCATGCCCTTCATTGTATAAAAAATGACCATGCGTGACTCGTCAGTGATGATGCCGTCCACGGTCACGGAAACACCGTCATGCTCGTCGGTAATGCCGACCTTCTGCAATAGGGATTGATCAACCGCCATCTGTAACCCTTTATCCTGGCGGATCATGCTGACGATGCCTTCCATGACAGGCCACTGCTCCACAAAGGACGCGAAGGCGGGAGAGACACGGATGCAGCCGGTAAACAGCAGAATCATGGCTGCTGCCGAGATGGAGCTCATATACCAGCGTGCCCGGGATTTGCGCCTGCGGGCAGCACGACGTATTCCGGTCTTCACAGACTGCTGCACAGCGGCATCCGGAACGGGGATCATATCGTATTCCGTTTTACGTCCATGCAGACGGTTTTCCAGTTCCTCAAAGGGCTTCTGTTCATCGGTCATGATCATGTATCTCCTTTCATTTCCAGTTGATTACGAAGCTGTCCAAGTGCCCGGTGCAGTCGGGATTTGACCGTACCAACCGGGATTTCGAGAATATCCGCCGTTTCGGTGAGGGAGAATCCTTCGAAATAACTCAGGATAATAATCTGCTTACAATCCGGGTCCAATGCAGATACTGCAGCGGCGAGATCCGTGTCTTCGGGCCGATCCCAGCTGCTTGGTTCGTGCATCTCTGTGACGGGGCTGTAACGGTTCTTTCGTTTGCGCTCGTCTGCACAGTAATTGAGCAGGATACGAATGAGCCAGGTGCCGAAGTAGGAAGGCTCTTTTAGCTTTTTTAGTTTGCGGTATGCTCGGTATGTAGACTCCTGTATCGCTTCCAGGGCATCACCTTCGTTGTGCAGGTATGCATAAGCGATCCGATACAGGCGGCTCTGATGCATTGCCATCAAGGCTGCAAAAGCCTCAGCATCCCCTTTTTGTGCGGCAACGGTAAGCTCTGTAGGGGTCACATGGTGCCTCCTTTCATGGCTCTGTTTCGTATTAGACCGTGTGAAGGGCCAATCGGTTCTTGCTTTTAGAAAAATATGTAGATCATTGCTCAAATTCTCGTTCAATACCTTGGATTAGATCGCAAACAACCGCCAGGCCGTCTTATTGTAATTCAACAAGAGTCCTGACGGTTATTCATGGTGTGTCTCACGATGGCTACGAATGATTACTGTTTCGTTGCAGCTGCTTCTCGAAGATATGATGCCGTAGAAGTGTAGCCGCGTTCGGTTGCGATGTCCAGCGCAGTTTGACCCGCTGAATTCAGTGCATTCGGGTCCGCACCATGCTGAAGCAGCAGATGAATCAGTTCAGCCTGATCCGTATGAAATGCTGCGGAATGGAGTGCATTCTGTCCGTCGCTGTCAAGGATGCTGCAAGATGCTCCATGTTCCAGCAACAGACGAATGACTTCAGAAGAACGCTCCCCTGCAAGCGCTGCATGCAGTGCCGTATTGGAAGGAATAAAGGCGATTCTAGAATGGGAAATGGCATTTACATCAGCCCCATGATTCAGAAGAGTATGCACCGCACCTGCTTGTCCATAATGCGAGGCATAACCCAACGGGGTGAGCCCATCTCCATTCTCGATGTTGGCCAGCTCAGGGAAGGAAGCAAGAAGCGATTGCAGGTTCGCCACATCACCGTGTTGTGCTGCCTGGAATAATGCTTGAATTGCGTCGGATTGATGCATACGAATAACCTCCATTTTAATCCAAATAAAGTCGCTTGGCTGCTTCTAGGCCGGGTACGGCAAAACAGGCGAGCGGAGAAGGCAGGTCATCTAGCGGGAACCAGCCGATCTCGCCAATCGCTCCGCCTTCTTCCAGGTTCCGGGCGATGCCGCGGATATTCCGGGCCGAGTAGAGGACCGATATCCAGTGCTCTTCTCGTTCAGGACGAATCGTCTCAGCGGTGCAGAGTAATTGATCGATGGTAATATCCAGATCCACTTCTTCCTTGATCTCCCGGATGACCGCCGTTTCCAGTGATTCGTAAGGATCGACTTTGCCCCCGGGAATACTCCATGTGTACTGTTCCGGCTGACGATTCCGCCATACCAAAAGCACTTCATTACGTTCGTTCAGGATAACGGCCCCTACACCAATACGAGGTTGGTCGGAAGCAGCAACAGGCAGTGTGGACGCTGCGTAGTCGGATTTCTGTTTCGCTGATGTTGATGTGGATTGAAAAGACAACGGAAGTCCGGTCTGAGCTGCCCATTCCTCAGCCAGAATGCTCATGGAGATCAGGTCATAATGGGTTCCATCCCGTAATACAGCGGAGCGCTGCCGTCCTTCCTCCCGGAATCCGGCTTTCACATACGCGCGTCTGGCGGCTTCGTTGTATTCGATCACTTCCAGCGCGATCCGGTTCAGATTCAGTTCATGAAATCCATAGCGAATAATCAGGGCAAGGGCATCACTCCCGTATCCCTGCCCACGATCCTTATCTTCACCAATGCCAATAGCAAGGCGAGCCGATCGATTGTTCCATTCAATCCGGTAGAGGGCGGTAAATCCAATAAATCGATTGTCCTCCAGCGTTCGCAGGGCAAATTCAAACCCGTTGTCTCTTCGGACAGCAGAAGAACCTGTCTCATCGGGGGTTAGCGGAACTGCTATATCTGTATCCAGGTTGCGCAAATATTCGTAATTGTCCGTGTAACGTGCCAGACGCATGCAATCTTCCGGGCATGGGGCGGCGAGCCGGACTTTGGAGCCGTGAAAAGCATTCAAGTGACGTGGAGCCATGCTGCGTGCACCTCTTTTATTATTAATCTGTTTTAGGTCGTGCTGTCTGAAAAAGTCTCGTATGGTTATTATACTATGGATACCAATCAATTGCCGAAAGACAGCAAAAAGGCTCTGCCGACTCGGTTGTCAGCAAAGCCCTGTTAGTGGGGCACATAGCCCGATGTTTGGATTACAACGAATCAGAATTCAGTACAGAAGGACGGTTTATATTTTTGCCATAATAAATCTCGTCCATCTCCAGCTTGAGCCACTCCGTAATTTCATGCTGTTCCGCCTGACTCAGTTTATCCTTCGTATAACCAAAGAGGTAGTTGTCGAGATCAAATGCCTTCAGCTTGCATTTCGTGTGGAAAATATTTTCCTGATACACGTTTACGTCAATCATGTCAAAGCCTTTTTTGATCTCGTCCGGAATATAATTCTGAATCGAACCGATCTCGTGGTCAATAAACAGCTTACGGCCGCTCGTATCCCGCGTGAAACCACGTACCCGATAATCCATGATCATAATGTCCGTGTCAAACGAATGGATCAGATAATTCAGTGCCTTCAGCGGCGAGATTTCCCCACAGGTGGAAACATCGATGTCGGCACGAAAGGTACTGATCCCTTCACTGGGGTGGAATTCGGGATACGTATGCACGGTGATATGGCTTTTGTCGAGCTGCATAACGACATTGTCCGGGAGCGGACCCGGGGATTCCTCAAAAGATTCCTCCGGAACCTCCACGATGGGACCTTCCGAGACAAGCATCGTCACGCTGGCCCCTTGGGGGACATAATCCTGCTGCGCGATATTGAGCACATGCGCACCAATGATGTCCGCGACATTTTTCAGAATTTTGCTCAGCCGATCCGCGTTGTACTGTTCATCGATATATTCAATATAAGCTTCGCGTTCTTCTTTGGTTTTCGTGTAGCAGATGTCGTACATGTTGAAGCTCAGCGACTTGGTCAGGTTGTTGAACCCATGCAGTTGAATGCGCTGCTCTGGCGTTAATGTCATGGCTGCAGTTCCCCTTTATCCATACGACATGGTAATCGCAGTTTTAATACTACTTATACCCAACCTTTCGCCAAAAAAAACATAAGTATGAATTCCGGCTTATCCAGCTGCATTAGAATGAGGGGTCCTCATACTCGCTTACGCTGTTCATCCGCTCGTCCTCGGCGATGGACTGAATATCCTCGGAAGTGACACTGATGATCGTGTAATCCTCATTCTGCTGTTTCTTCACGGCTTTTTCCTTAACGAAACGGGGGCTGCCCTCTGCGGCATCCTCATCATAGACCAGCAGGATGCCATCGCTTTTGCGCAGCAGCAGGTCATCCCGTGCTGTAAATTGCCATGGGCCGATGTAAGGCTGCTTGCTCACCGCTCCGTAGTAATCCACGCCCTGAAGGATGGTTCGATAGTATTCCTGCTTGTCTTCCTTCCATTGTTCCTCCGGGTTCTGAAACGCAGTGATGATGGACAGCTTCAAGTGGGGATAGGTCTTTTTTAGCTCAAGTACCACCTCGCAGGCCCACAGGTCCACACCATATTGTCCAGGAGTCAGCACCCACTCCAGTCCATCCTCCACAAGCGGTGTGAGACGGGAGGAGATGGCCTTTTTGATGAAGGGAATCCCTTCATGCTTCTGCCCGAAAATTTGCAGTTCATGTGCCCGGTATCCGGTAATTAACAGGTTTTTCAGCTTAACTTCCTCCTTCTCAGCACGACTTGTCCTCTAAACGCCCAACCAACAAGATTACTTCGAAGCTGGCGCATCTGTACGGAAAGGATAGAGGAATTGCTTCGGAATATCCGTCTCGAAGGTCATGAGTTCGTCCGTCGTAGGATGAATGAAGGATAACACGCGTGCATGGAGTCCAAGACGTCCGAGTGTTTTGGTGCGAGAACCATATTTCTTGTCACCTGCAATGGGATGGCCGAGATCTTCCATATGCACGCGGATCTGGTTTTTGCGACCGGTCTCCAGCCGAACTTCGAGCAGGGAGAATTCACGGTTCGATTGAAGCCGTTTATAGTGTGTAACCGCATGCTGTCCATCATTGGGACGTGGACTGGAGTACATCTTCAGCGTTTTGCTCTCCTTCAGCCACGAAGAAATGGTGCCCACGGGTTTGGCTACCTGACCTTCGACAAGTGCCACGTATACGCGTTCCTGCACCTTGTCCTTCCAGTTGTCCTGCAGATTCTGCTTCACTTCTTCACTCTTCGCAAACATCATGACACCTGATGTATCCCGATCCAGCCGGTGTACGACAAAAATCCGGTTTCGCGAATCCGTGCGGCGTACATGTTCGGTCAGCTGACGATAAGCGGTAAGCTCATCGCTGCGATCCGCAGCAATGGACAACAATCCAGCTTCCTTGCGAATGACAATGATATCATCATCCTCATGCAAAATCGTAAGTCCTGACATGGTAGGGGCGGCTACTGCACCTTCTTTGCTGATGGATACGATCTGCCCTGGTGTCAGCGCATGATTAAACTTGGTGATCACCTTCTGATCCACGGATACTTGTCCGCGGCCCAGGATGGACTTAACCGCATTCCGGCCTGATTTTAGATGTTGGAGCAGGAAGTTCAGCAGCTCATCCGGCTCAGTTACTTTATATTGGCGAGGGGGTTCCTGCTTGCGGTAATGGGCATTGCCCGCGCGTTTAGGAGCACCTGAATGCTTGGGTTTGGAAGCTGTCGAGGGTTTCGAACGGGATGCGGAAGCCCCAGAAGACATGGAAGTCGAAGAGTTTGCTTTCTGGGAACGTGCTGCCGAGGTACCCGCTGGTCCTTTACCTTTGGCCGATGGACGGCCTGTTGATCGATTGCGTTTATTCATGAATACTAATCTCCTTCTGAACAGCCTGTACCGCTTGTGTGCATACGATCCGTTCATTTCGTTTATGCAGTTCAATATACCATTAACCGGGTGCAAATAAAAATAGGTGGATCGAATCTGTTATCCATCCAAGCGAGCGAGAATCGAGAATCATAGAATAACGTATCCCACAGCATTGGAGGTGTTACTCTTGGGTGTATTTCTGGATATGAGAACTTCCATGAACTCGCCATTTGCAGGATTCCCCGGGGTGAACATATCAAATACCCCGGTAATGTTCGGCTCCATTGGTTTGCAGACCCTCGGAGTTTCCAATCCGATTATCACCTTGAACGGTACGATCGGCGTTATTGGTGAACCGGGAGACACGTTCGTTGTTGAGCTCGTACGCGGCAGTGTATATACTCCGGCGAATGTGATTTATCGTGCCGAAGGTACGGTTGGTGAGAACGGAGGTGTCGAATTCCATTCGTTCACGGCCCAGGATCTGGCCGCCCCGCCGGCACTGGAAAGTGTGTACTCTTCGTATATTTCGGGGGTCTCCACAGCAGTACGTACCGGACCAGAGATGTTCTATGGTATTGCAGCCACGGGCTAGTTCAATCAGCAGATGACCAAACACAAAAATCCCGGCCTCAAGTGAGGCCGGGATTTTTGCTGACAAGCATATGAACGTGATGACAATAGTATTGACTTTTCCTGATAACGAGGCTGCTCCGAAAGTTGCCGTGATCTGACCGCAGATCAGTTGGCGCGGCCATTCAAAATGATGTTGTTGGCTTTACCGAAGTCGATGGCGACTTTGCCCGCGAGTGCTGCCGTACGCTCGGCGAGTACAACGGCGTTGACTCCGCAGGAGAAAAGAGCTACATCGAAGGAATGTTGATTTAGTTCAATCCATTGCAACGTTTCTGCCATCTGATCCCAGCTATCGAAGGGGAGAGCTGCTGCAATGTTCAAATGATAGGGCTCCTGCACGAGCGCTGCACGAAGTTCCTCGATTTCGCGAGTAACGAGCAGCACCCGTCTTCCTGCAAGCATTTCCCAGAAGCGGGGCATTTGGACCAGTTCCCGATTCACACAAGCATGGCAAGTGAGCGCTGGAGAGATGCCGTAATGCGCGAACAACATGTCGGTCAGCGGTCTTTTGAGATAATCCGGAGCTTTGATTGTAAGGTCTCCGAGTGGAAGCACCCCTACCAGACTGGCCCGTTGCAGGGAAGCAGCAACCTCATCCCTGAGCTGAAGGTTGGGAAGACGAAGCCCTTTTTGACCCCGATTGGCCTTGATGGCCCAGCGCTCCTGAAGGACCTGTTCCGTAGTCCAGACGGTTTCCTGAGACATGACAATATTCTCGCCATCGCCCACCCGGACAAGAGAGAAGGGACGCTGTTCTTTGAGCGCTGCTTCAAGTTGATCAAGCACACCATCAATTTCTAGATAGATCGAATTCATGGCAGGATATGGCCTCCTTTGATAATAGAACTGCTCTATTCTATGTTCGCGCTCCGTCAACGTTTTGTACGTTCAACCCGCAGGGCCGATCTTGGGGTGTATATCAATCTATTTATATAGGAACTAGTGCAAGCGTCCGTACCGGTTCTATCTTCCTTTCATACGCTATAGAGTCGACTGCCAAAAACTATAAAAAGAACCCCATCTCCGCGCAGGAAGATTGACAGATTCGGATGAGGAGGAATGTTATGTCCAGGAAAGTCGTGATTGAGATTAATTTCAACAACTACGGGATGGACCCGCAGCGATTAACAAGAGAATGGTTGGAGCGACGAATGAGCATTTTTCGCACCTTCACACTGCACTCTCTCAAGGCGCAGACGAATCAGGATTTCCTGACGGTCGTAAAGCTGTCCAAGGAATCGGGAGAATTGATGCAGGAGATTCTTGCACAGCAGGAGCCACTTCCCAGCAATATTCGTTTTGGGACCAATATTGAGAGTGTGCGGGCGATTCTGGCATTTGCAGAGGGAGCGGAGCACATCTATATTGCCCGTCTGGATTCAGATGACCTGTATCACCGGACCTTCGTACAGCAGCTCTATGACGTGAAGCCACAGCCGCAGACGATGGCACTGATCAATCAGAACGGATACCTGTGGGATAGCGTGAATAACGAGATGGCCCCGGCGTTTCACCGTTCACCGCAATTTTATGTCTACTTATATAAAACGGCCGAGTATGCAGCAGGATACCGGGTCAAGCTCCCGGGCAGAGGCACGCATGGCAATGTCATCGATCTGCCGCACGAGCTGCTCGCTCCGCGCAATTATGTCAATATCGTTCATTCGAATAACACGTCGGTCAAAAAGGTACCGCCAAAAGACCGGTTAAGCCGGGACGAGATGGCTCAAGTATTACGCGAATTCATGATCTGATCAGGGAGGGATTCAACCATGATTAAAGGGCAAACGATTCTGATCACCGGAGGAACAGGCTCCTGGGGTCAAAAGCTGACCGAGGTATTGCTGGAGCAGGAACCGGCAGAGATTCGCATTCTATCCCGTAATGAATATGCCCAGATTGCCATGCAGCGTGATTTCGGTCATGATGCGCGCCTGCGGTTCCTCATTGGGGATATTCGGGATTACCGGGCAGTGGAGGATGCGTGCAAGGGCGTGGACGTCCTTTTTCATCTGGCTGCATTGAAACATGTTCCAGTATGCGAGGACCAGCCCGACGAAGCGTTCAAGACGAATGTCATCGGTACGCAGAACATTATCCGGGCCGCGATCCGTATGCAGATTCCCAAAGTCATCGATGTCTCGACGGACAAAGCCGTAGATCCGATTAACGTATACGGCATGACGAAGGCACTCGGCGAAAAAATGATGATCCGTGCCAATTGGCTGAGTGAACACACCAGGTTTGTCTGCATCCGCGGTGGTAACGTGCTGGGTACAAGCGGTAGTGTAGTGCCGTTATTCCGTCGCCAGATCGATGAAGGCAAAAGTCTGACCATAACGGATAAGGGAATGACCCGCTTTTTTCTGACCCGTACGGAAGCCATTTATCTGCTGCTCAAGGCGGCTGAGGCTGCGGTAGGCGGAGAGACATTTGTGATGAAAATGAAAGCCTGCAAAATGACGGATCTGGCGTCAGTCATGCTGGAACAGGCCGGACGTCCGGCGAGCGACTACAAGGTTACGGGCATACGCCCAGGTGAGAAATTGCATGAAGTGCTGATTTCGCCTTATGAGGCACCGCGCACTTATCAATACGATGAGCAATATTATGTAATCCTGCCACAGGAACCGGACAAGCGCCTGACGAATTCGTATCGTAAACTGCCTCGCGTGACTTTTTCCGAGTACCGTTCGGACGGTGACATGATGAAGCGGCAGGCCATTGCCGAATTTTTACGGGCAGGCGGCTATATCGACTAACAAGGGAGGCGGAGCGTTTGGAGGTGGAAACTATGCAAAACAAAATAAACGGCCGCTCCCTGAAAGCCGTCGTGATTGGTCTGGGTTATGTCGGACTTCCCATGGCGGTGGAGATGGCACAGGCCGGTTATCGCGTTCACGGGATTGATATTGATGAATTCAAAGTGGCAAGGCTCCGTGCAGGCGACTCTTATGTCATGGGCATTGAAGATGCGGCCATTCAATCGTTAACTCAAGCCGGGCTGTTTACGGCCGGCACGGATTATGCCGCAGTGGCGCAGGCGAATGTCATTGTCATCTGTGTACCCACGCCGCTGACGGCCGATCATCAGCCGGACATTTCCTATATTGCTGCCGCGGTGGATGGCTTGACTCCTTATTTGCAGGAGGGAAGCCTGATTATTTTGGAGAGCACGACCTACCCCGGCACAACCGAGGAGCGTGTGAAGCAGCCGCTCGAAGCAGCCACGGGCTGGACAGCAGGCGAGCAGTTTTATGTCTGTTATTCTCCCGAACGGGTGGACCCGGGCAGTGTCAGCTATGGTGTGAAAAATACCCCGAAAATTATCGGTGGCTCAACACCTGCCTGCTTATCCTACGGCCAAGAATTCTATGGCTCGTTTCTTAATGAGATCGTTCCCGTCAGTTCAACGACCGTGGCTGAAACGGCGAAGTTGTTCGAAAATACGTTTCGCAGTGTGAACATTGCACTGGTGAACGAGCTCATGCCTGCCTGTGAACAAATGGGCGTGAACATCTGGGAAGTTTTGGACGCAGCAGCAACCAAGCCGTTTGGTTATATGCCGTTCTATCCCGGCCCAGGCATCGGTGGACACTGTATCCCCATTGATCCGATCTATCTGTCCTGGGCAGCTAACCGCCAGGGATTAGATCTGCAATTCATCACACTCGCGGACGCGACCAATCGGCAGATGCCGGAGCGTGTGGTTCAGCGTGCAGCAGCACTGCTGGAACAGAACGGTACGCCGATTCAAGGAGCACGCATTGTACTAGCGGGCATGGCTTACAAAAAGGATATCGACGACTTGCGCGAATCGCCTGCACTGGATGTCTTCCGGCTGCTGAGCGCTGCGGGAGCAGAGGTTGTTTTCACCGATCCGATGGTGCCGGTCTTCCGCAAGGATGACGGCTCTGTGCTTCAGTCCCAGCCTGCAGTGCCGGGCTTGTGGACATGGGCCGATCTGGTCATCGTCACAACCGACCACTCGGGCTTTAACTATCAGGAGATGGCGGATCATGCAAAGCTCATTTTCGATACACGCAATGCGACAGCCGGAATCCACGGGGGGAATATTGTGGTGCTGGGACAGCCCAAGCGACCTCAGGCAGTAGCTGTGCAGAGTCTCCAAGAAGTGCACAGCGTGCATGGAATCAACAAAGTCACAGGAATGCCTCAGCATCGGGATGTGCAAGCGGATCGGATTGTAGATCGCGAGGACATTGTCACCTCACACAAGGAAGATGCGATACATCCGGATGAAAGATCGGGGGATAAGCATGGCGAATCATGATCGGGTAAGCGAACGCTATTACGGTGAGATCAACTCGGAAGATTCCCATGAAGCCACTCGGACCCGCATCCACTGGATGTGTAGGGAAGCAACCGGCAAACGAATCCTGGACGTTGGATGCAGTCAGGGGATTACCTCCATTCTGCTGGCGCGTGAGGGATTTCGCGTAACAGGGGTTGATCTGGAGGAAGAGAGCATCCGGTATGCACAGAGTGAACTCGCCAAAGAGTCCAAACCTGTCCGGAATAATGTGGATTTTCGCATGCTGGATATTACGCAATGGAAAGTAAAGACGACCTTCGATACGGTGCTGCTCGGAGAAGTGCTGGAGCATTTTGCCCATCCGGAAACGTTATTACTTCAAATTCACCGGCTGCTTCAGGAGGAAGGGACGCTGATCGTAACCGTGCCGTATGGCTATCATCCGTTCTATGATCACAAGCAGACGTTCTATGCAGGAAACCTGGCGATGTGTCTGATGCCTTATTTTGAAGTCTTGAAACTGGAAGTTCATCATAAATATCTATGTTGCGTGGCTCGCAAGCGGCGAAAAACACAGCTGCATATGTCGCCAACCCTCAAACAAGTGACGGAGTGGATGCAGCTGGATCATGTGCATTTCGCCGAGGTCGAGCAGAACCATCTTCGCATGATGAAACTGCGTAAGAAGGCGCTGGACCAAGCGGTGGAGCAAGTGAAGCGGCTTCGTCGTCAGGAGAATGTTGAAGGGTAACGGGATAAGAAAGAAGAGTCAGGGATAAGTAGGCGCATGTGGTAGATTGTAGATTTTAGATTGTAGATTGTAGGTTGTGCAGGGAGTCAGTCGGGAGTCAGGGCAATCTAATGAGTAAGGGAAAATAGCATGGCGATCAGAACGAAATACGCGTACGACAGGAAGGGGCACGGTGACGTGATCACCATCAGTCTGTGCATGATTGTGAAGAACGAGGAACGCACGCTTGCGCGCTGTCTGGACTCGGTAGCCGGAATCGCGGACGAAATTGTCATTGTGGATACCGGTTCGTCCGACCGTACGATGGACATTGCTGCCCAGTATACCGACCAGGTCTACACGTATGAGTGGACAGATGATTTTGCCGCCGCGCGGAACTACTCATTCGACCAGGCAACGCAGGAATATATCCTGTGGCTAGACGCGGATGATGTGCTGCTGCCAGCGGAACGGGCGAAGCTGGAGAAGCTGAAGGAGCAGCTGCCGTCCGAGGGGGAGACGGCAGCTGTGATCTTGAACTACACGCTGGCCGAGGGGCCGGAGGGAAGTCCGCTCGTGACGGACCGACGGTTGCGCCTGGTCAAGCGGGACGCGGGGTGCCGCTGGCATGGCCGGCTGCACGAGCAGCTCAGCTTCCCGGCGAGTGGGGTCATTACGGCAGATATTGCCGTCACGCACCGCCGCGAAGCAGGCCATCATTCGGCGCGTAACGTGCGCATTCTGCGCAAATGGATCGCCGAAGAGGGCGCAGCCCACGGTCGCCTGCTGTTCTACTACGCAGGCGAATGTTATGACCGCCAGCGTTATGCAGCGGCGGCTCGGGGGTACGCGAAGCTGCTGGAACAGCCTAGCGGCTATCGCGAGGATCGGCTCATTGCCTGCGCGAGGCTGGCGGAATGTTACGAACGTCTGGGTCAGCCGGGACGCAAGTTGGGTGCACTACTGCAGTCGTTCCAGTACGATCTGCCACATGCGGACTTCTGCTGTGCGATCGCAGCCTGCTTTCATGAACGGCAGGAGCTGGTCTCTGCGATCTATTGGTATATGCAGGCTGTAGACGTGAGCAGCCGCGATACGGGTCTGCGCCCGGTTCCCGCAGCATGCCGCACCTGGCTGCCGCATGCCCGGCTGTCCCTCTGTTATGCCCATCTGGGCAACTGGGAGCAGGCACTCATGCATAACACGAAAGCTCGGGAGTATCTGCCAAACGACCCCGGCCTGCTGGATAATCGTCAGAAGCTGGAAGTCATTTTGCGCAAAGAGATTCGGAATCGGGAAGAGCACAGTGAAGCACAGCCTCCGAAATAGAAGGAATAGCATTTCAGCGGTTTGGGGCGAAGTCCTTTAGAAGGAAGAATAACAAGTTAGTTAGAGACAGCGGTGTAATGAGTTCTACGCTTAACAATGAACAGCCCTAGTGGTTAAAACTTATGTGCACTGGCACTAGAATCGTCGTGAAGCAAGGACAGTTTAATAGATGTGAAACAAGCAGCCCTGCTTGCCGGGAGATTTGGCGAGCAGGGCTGCTTTTGTGTTGTTACTTTTTAGGTGACAAGCACTGCACATACTGATCCTTCATGCGCAGACTTTTGCATGCCCAGCCCCGTCCATCATAGATTTCATCTTCAATGTTGAGCGTAATAGACTCATCCGAGTATTCACTCCAGTTTTCGATCCGAAGTGTATTTTCGCCCTCCCATTCCAGATGGTTATGTCCGTGATACTCGGCGCGATAGATGGTTTTCACACTGGAGGCATCAAGATCATTCGTTTTTCTCACATCCACCCAGATGGTAACTCCACCGGCAGCACCACCGTAAGGAACACCATATATTTCAGCCGTATATTCTCCATTCTGTGAAGGCATGGAATAACTTAAATCTCCTTGGTCAGAACGATCAAATGTCGAGAAATAAGGGCGGAGCATAAAATAGGCGACGAGTACGAATATGGGTATGAATATCAATAAGGTGAATGTCGTGAGGAGGGGGTGCCTGCGAATCCATGGCTTGCGGAGCTTTGTTGTGGACGAACTCGAATTCGCCTGATGGTGTTGTTCCATTGAAGCGTTTGCCTCCTTTGGAGTCAAAAGACATGGGTATGTAGGTGGTTTTATTCATACATCAGTTAAGGCTATATTTAATGATGATATCACAGGGATTGTTTTAAGGATTACAAATAAGTTAAAAATATCCTAATATGAATGATATATTTTACTAGAGGTGCTGCAAATGAATGAACCTACGCTGAAGAAAGCGATGGATACGCTGGAGTTTTTAAGTCAGGATCGAGAGGCACGTCGTTTGTATGAAGAGTTGCAGAAGTATTTGTATGACGAAGCCTCGATGATTGAGTGGGCTACGGAAAAGGAATAGCTAGAGGATTAGTGGAAGGTGAAAAAAGAAAGGCGATTGAAATAGCAAAAAAGATGCTTTCTCTAGGAATCGAAGTTTCTGTTATCGTTCAGGCAAGCGGCTTAACCGAGTCTGAAGTTGATGCACTGAAAGATTAGAAGTGGAATTGCAAAAATCCACGAGATAATCGGTAAGATTATACTGCCGGGATATAGTAGGTTACTTGAAAAAAATGAGAAGCAGTCGTTTGTCCGAACAGGGATAAACGATTGTTTTTATTTTGGCGAAGTAGCTTCAAACGTTTTACAGTAAAACGCGGTTGCTCATTCGGGGCTGGCCCGTTAAACTAAAGGGAGCGGCGTTTTGCTTGACGGACAAGTCATGAGAACGCCATTTTGTTGTCAAGGATGCGGCAATGGTGCCGTGTTCGGATGTCAGAATCGGATGGGACCAAGCTGGTGGAGGAACACCAGTGACAAGTAAGGAGTCTTTACATGAGTGTGCAAGCACCTACTTTAGAAGAAGCGCAGGGTCTCCTGCAAAAATATTATGGCTACCCCGACTTTCGCGAGGGTCAAAAAAAGATCGTGTCCAGTCTGCTTGAATACGAAGATACGCTGGGCATTATGCCAACCGGGGGCGGGAAGTCGATCTGTTATCAGATTCCCGCTCTGTTATATCCGGGGCTGACGCTGGTCGTCTCTCCGCTCATCTCATTAATGAAGGACCAGGTCGATGCGCTCACGACCGCCGGCATTGCTGCCGCTTATATCAATAGTACGTTAAGCGGCAAAGAAGTGAATGATCGCATCCGCGCGGCGCAGCGCGGTGAGCTGAAGCTGCTCTACGTCGCGCCAGAGCGACTGGAGCTGGACTGGTTCCGCGATGAGATGGGGCAGCTGCCTATCTCCTGCGTGGCCGTGGATGAGGCCCACTGTGTGTCGCAGTGGGGACATGATTTTCGGACAAGCTACCTGGCGGTAGCGCCGTTTGTGGACAGTTTGCCGGAGCGGCCGGTGGTTGCGGCCTTCACGGCGACGGCGACGCCCGAGGTCATGGGCGATATTCTGCGGCTGCTGCGTTTGCAGGACCCGCAGACCTATGTGACCGGACTTGGGCGGGATAACTTGGCGTTCAGTGTGCTGCGCGGCGAGAGCAAAAAGGATTTTGTGTTGAACTATGCGCGCGAGCATGCCAGCGAGCCGGGTATTGTGTACGCTGCGACCCGCAAGGACGTGGACGATCTGCATCAGCGTCTGCTGCATGCGGGATTGCCCGCAGGGCGCTACCATGCCGGGATGACGGACGATGAACGGGCCCAGAGCCAGGAAGCTTTTTTGTACGATGATATCCGGGTGATGGTCGCGACCAATGCGTTCGGGATGGGAATCGATAAGTCCAACGTGCGTTACGTGCTGCATTACAGCATGCCGAAGAACATGGAGGCGTATGTACAGGAAGCAGGACGTGCGGGACGGGACGGTGAGCCGAGTCAGTGCATTCTGCTATTCGGGGCGCAGGACATTATCACCCAGAAATTTCTGATCGAGCAGAACCCGATGGAGGGTGACCGCAAAGCAAACGATTATCGCAAGCTGCAGCAGATGGTGGATTACTGTTACACGACACGCTGTCTGCGCAGTGCGCAGTTGGACTACTTCGGTGAGGTGCACGAGGACAAGCCGTGCGGCATTTGCAGTTCCTGTACGGACGACCGTGAACTGGTGGATATGACGATTGATGCGCAGAAAATATTCAGCTGCATTCACCGCATGCGTGAACGTTATGGTGTGTCTTTGGTCGCTTCAGTACTCAAAGGCTCACGTGCCAAAAAAGTGCTGGATTACGGATTCAACTCCCTGCCAACTTACGGGGTGATGGGGAATCGAACGGAACGCGAGATTGCCGAAATTATTAACGTCATGGTATCCGAAGGATATCTGATGCTGTCCGAGGGACAGTATCCGGTTGTTCGTTTGCAGCCTCTGGCGGTGGAAGTGCTCAAAGGCCAGCGTGAAGTGATGCAGCGGGTGGTGCGCAAGACGGCGGCAACGGCTTCGGGTACAAACTACGGCGGACGACGTGGTCGGGATGCGATGCCATCGGCGGTCAACGAGACGGTATTCGAGCAGCTGCGCCTGATCCGGCGCGATCTGGCAGCGAAGGAGCATGTGCCGTCATACATCATTTTCAATGATGCGACACTTCGCGAGATGAGTGTGGTATGTCCACAGACGGAACGTGACATGCTGGATATCAAAGGGGTCGGTGAGGTCAAGTACCGCAAGTACGGACTGCCGTTCCTAGAGTTTTTCCGAAAGCAAACGGGCGAAGAAGTGGATACGGATGATGATGCTTTTTACGAGTATGAGTAAGTGAGAGGGAAATGATTAGGAATTTGAGTGATTATTGGGTGTTGGATTCGTGTTCTCGGTAATGAAAAGATTGTACGTAAAGCTATTGTTCTAAAGCTGTTGTTTTAAGGGTAATGTGATCGAATTTCAAATGTATAAGGTACTTATGCGTAACGTTCAGTTGCTTGTATAGGTAAGAAATTTGTTGGAAGTTTTAGGGGAAGTTCGACAGTTCATTGATGGATCTGGGTGAAGCGTTCGGCACAGGTCTGAGATTCAAATTAAAGGCAGTGGCTTGTGAGAATGGATTATGAATCGTCAATCGTGAATCGTCAATCATGAGACGTGAGTCGTGAGTCGTGGAAGAAACTTGAATGCAGTCTGTTTCTTGTCTATATTAGGTCGAAGTGTCTCAAGTGTCTCGAGTGTCTCTATATGGTGGACGGAATAAGATAGACTGTCTTTCAAAAGGTGGACATTGCTTTTGCAGAAAGCGATTGTTGGCTTGCACAGGATATGGAGTCAATGAGTGTTCCTTGGCCTATATGTAGTAGATTAGAGGGGATGGGGAGTAGATGTCTTTTTGAAAAGGGTGTCCACCCTTTGAAAGACAAAATAAGGATGTGTCCATGACACATGGAATGGCTATTAATAGAGATTTAACGTGAGCAGCATCCAAGACGGGATGGCTGGGTGGTGACCTAGGTTTACCATGAATGGCATCCCGGGCTGGATGCTGTGACGCTTTACTTTTACCAAAAAATAAGGTCTGGGTGTCCAGGCAAAGGTTGTGAACCATGAAGGTTATTCTTTCTACTTTGAATGCGAAATACATTCATACCTCGCTGGCGTTGCGGTGTCTGAAGGCGTACAGTGAGAAGGATTTTGATATTGAGCTGGCGGAGTATACGATCAAGGACCCGGTCATGAATATTGTGTCAGATCTATACCAGCGCGGCGCGGACGTGATTGGGTTCTCATGTTACATCTGGAACATTGAAGAGACGATCAAGGTTATTGATAACCTGAAAAAGGTTATGCCTGACGTGAAAATTTTGCTGGGCGGGCCGGAAGTGTCTTACGACACGGAATATTGGATGAAGCGGATTCCCAATGTTGATTTCATCGTCATGGGTGAAGGGGAAGAGACGCTGCATCAGCTCCTGACGGAGCTGGAGGGAAGCAAGAAGTTCCATTTTGTATATGGACTCGCGTATCGTAAAGGGGAAGAGGTTATTCTCATGCCAGGACGGCCGAAGGCCGATCTTAACGATCTGCCGTCACCACACCGTTTTGAAGAGGATATCCCGGATCTCGGGAAACGGGTTGTTTATTTTGAGACCAGCCGAGGCTGTCCGTTCAGCTGTCAGTTCTGTCTGTCCAGTATTGAGGTCGGTGTGCGGTATTATGATATTGAGCGGACGAAGTCGGATATTCTGTACCTGATTGAGAAGGGTGCGAAGCTGATCAAGTTTGTAGACCGGACATTCAACATCAAGCGCGATTACGCGATGGAGATGTTCAAATTTCTGATTGAGAATCATCAGGGAACGGTGTTCCAGTTTGAAATTACGGCTGACATCATGCGTCCTGAGGTACTCGATTACCTGGCTGAAAATGCGCCGCCGGGCACGTTCCGGTTCGAAATCGGTGTACAGTCCACGAATGATCCGACGAATGAACTGGTGAAACGCCGTCAGAACTTTGCCAAGCTGAGTCGTACGGTGAACAAGGTAAAAGCCAGCGGGAAAATCGACCAGCACTTGGACCTCATCGCTGGACTGCCGGAGGAAGATTACAATACGTTCCGCAAGACGTTTAACGATGTATTTGCCCTGGGGCCGGAAGAGCTTCAGCTCGGATTCCTCAAAATGCTGCGCGGTACCGGTCTGCGTCTGGATGCGGAGAAGTACAACTATACGTACATGGATCACGCGCCGTATGAGATTCTGGGCAGTGATGTGCTGCCGTTCAGCGATATCGTACGTCTGAAGCGGCTCGAAGACGTGCTGGAGAAATACTGGAACGCTCACCGGATGGACCATACGCTGAAGTATCTGATGGAGCAGGAGTTCAGCTCGCCATTTGATTTCTTCCAGGCGTTCGGGGATTACTGGGAGGGTCAGGGCTGGCAGAAGATCGGTCACCAGCTCGAGGATCTGTTCACCCGTCTGCACAGCTTTCTGGAATCGCGGAACACGCCGCATATGGATATCGTGCTCGGCTTGATGAAGCTGGATTATTTCCTCGGCCACAAGTACAAACCACGCAAAATCTGGTGGGACGATGCGTTGGAGAAGGATCAGTGGGCACTGTATATGAAAACGCTGGCTGAGCGTCCCGAAGACGTTCGCTTGCCGCGCATTGCCGGAGCCGCAGGCACGGCATGGCTGGAAAGCAGCGGCACGGGTGCGAGTGCCGCTGCGGGAAGTGCAGCTGCTGCCGGGGAAGACACTGCCGCAGATGCGGCGGGTGTGATCGGCAGCGAAGCTGCTCAGTCCGCCGTGGATGGAGCGGCGGACGGTGTGGACGGCAACGCTTCGCGTGCGTTGCCGATGACCTCGGCCATGACCGCACAGACGGTCATGGGTGCCCGAGCTTTCGCCGACCTTGGTCTCGGCGAAAAGGAACTGCAGAAGCACGCCGTACTGGACGTGCTTCCGTTCCGGCTTGAGCGTGTGCTAGCTGGCGCCAGCCCGCTTGCCGCGAAAGGCCGGACGCTGCTGGTGGTTGTGTACCAGCAGCATGAAGGGCAGCAGGCGCAGTATTACATGCTGCCGCTGGGAGAAGAAGCCGCTGCCATGTAGGTGCAGCGGCAAGGAAGAAGCTGCATAAGCCGATTGGCGGCATGCAGCGGGAGAAGCGCCACGGCTTTGCGGTCGTGGTGCTTCCTTATGAGGTACTGCTCCCATTGGGTGCAGTACCTCACCCTTACGCGGCTCGCCATTGCACAAGCCGCGCAAATCTTTACCTTTTACAACAACTATATGTTCTGTAAGGATTGGAAGGTCGTCTGACTCCCTAGTGGATTAAGAAGGGCCTTCCTTTGTTGTATGTTGGAATTTCGCAAAGTACTTACGGATAATACATAGATTAGTAGATACCTTTTTTTGGAAAGAAACATGATCATCCTTTCGGTCACATTTAGTTTCCTTCCAAGGACATTGTTTCATTTTTACTATACATATATCTGAGAATTATTGTTAATTTATAGTATAGTTAGAAGAAATCGAGGAGGGGCATATGAAGACCATCATTTATATGGTTAGGCATGCAGAGTCACCGTATACAGAAGGAACGGAAAGGTCGAGGGGACTTACCTTGAAGGGCAAAGTGAATGCAGCCCAAATCACAGAAATATTAAAGGACGAAGGAATACATACCATCATCTAAAGTCCGTATGCTCGGGCTGTCCTAACCTTGGAGGGGCTGGCAACAGCGCTGGGAATAGACATTCAGATCATGGAAGACCTTCGGGAAAGGCATTTTTCAGATGATAGTATTACGGATGAAGAATTTATGCCTGCTTCGAAGAGGATGTTTGAAGATCCCGATTATGCATTACGAGGAGGAGAGTCTAATACGGTTTGCCAGAATAGAGCTGTGGATGTTTTAAAGCAGATTTTAAAAGAATATAAGGGGACAAAGGTAGCTATTGGCACACACGGACATGTCATGACGTTGATGATGAATTACTTTGATGCAAGTTATGGCTTCGATTTTACGAATCAAACCAGCAAACCCGATATCTATAAACTCCAATTTAAAGAGATGGAATTAGAGCAAGTGACAAGGTTATGGGAAGAATAGAGTAAAAGTAATTGGTTGGGAGAGAGAGTAACAATTGATTTGAACCGAGAGAGGGATGGTATGGTATGGAACAACAGGAATACGGCCGCTATTTATTAGCGATGGGCGGAGACGAATTTGAGCCAGAAGATGATGCGGAGATTGAAGCGGACCATTTCTATGGATTTTTTCAGTGGTTTATGCCAACGGGGGCAGGCGTTGAACGGGTGTTCGAGCCGATTTCAGACGGTCAGCGTTTTCTGGACAGAATACGTCCGATCTATGAGATGTTGAATCCTGAGGACTTCGCCGGCGAATATGTGCCAGGTTATTTCAATGGTGGGCATGGGGATGCTTCTGAGGACACATTGCGTCGTTTGGGGGAGGAATTAATTCTAAAATTGAAGATCCTGTTCTCCAAGGTACCGGAGGATGACGAAGCGGCGGATGCAGCTAAGGAAGCAATTGGGGCTTTATCATGTATGAAGGAAGTTGTTGTATTACAACCAGGCGAAATTGGCAAGTTAGAGCAAAGGTTGATTCAAGGTACGGATGAAGAGGATAGTGAGATCGTTTACGAAGCGCTTGGAGACCTTCTTCGCTCGCGTAGCGATTACAACGAAAAGATCGAGCTGTTGAGTGAAGCATACTATTCCATCGCTTGCGATTATTGGGTAGCCTATTACTTGCAATGGCCCCGCTATCAAGGTTTGCAGGAAGCAGAAGACTGCCTGTATCCATACTTTGAGCTATATCGCTATGGCTATAATCTTCATTGGACTCAGAATAAGCTGTTTATCGGTAGACGCTCATGAGTACAGAAGAATATATACAACAAATGTTAGAGGCGCTCATTGAAAAAATACAAATCATAGTTAACGATAGAAGTAAGCAATCCTTCGGTTCTCTGGAGTATCTCTTGAACCATATGATAGAGTATCGAAATCGTAAACAATATATGTCAAACGAGTGGCATATCAATACACCCCGTTGGCTAGGGGAATATGGGAATACACCTGAGGAAGAAGAGATTTGCTCAGATATCTACAGATTGCAGTTATACATTGCTGAAAAGTTAAAGGGTGGATGGGGAAAATAAGATTTACACATTATGTTTCACGCAGTCGAATGCTCTGTGGGGACCTGCGTAAGGCCTTGTCATGTGAAACCATCAACTTCATTAGGTGTTCATGAACCCTTTGATATGAAGACGTTAACTAAAGGAGAATCATCAATGTTCTATGTTAATGCCAGAGCTTTTATTGAACGCCAAGATAAGGATAGAGCAGAAATCATAATTCAGACTCGAAATAAAAAGAATGAGGAGTTGCTGGAATTGCCGGGCGGTAGATTGGAACTGTACGAATCCATCATAGATGCATTGAGAAGAGAAGTATATGAAGAGACAGGTTTGACCGTTGTAGCCGTAGAAGGTAGTCACAAGCGAATAGATACATGTGGGATCAACCCGAAATTTGAAGTTGAATGTTTGGAGCCGTATTGTGTATATCAAACCATTAAAGGGCCTGTAGATTCAATCGGCATGTATTTTATATGTCAGGTGCAGGGGGAGCTCTTGCAAGAGGGTGACGAAACGACAAATATCGGTTGGAGAACGATTGATGAGGTCTATGAGTGCATGATCGATGATCCAAGACAGTTTTCAGATGTTGATCGCGCAGGGATAATGTATTATTTGAAGCACAGGTATGGAAAGAAACTCGGTTGAGAAGCGACTACGAAAAAATAGTAGTAGATAAAGGCATTCTTATCATTGAGCAAGAATATGTAAATCTGCTTGATAAGAGCACATAACTACATATAACATCATATTTCAAGCTGCAGGCATAGGGCCTTGATTCGAGGCACTGGCTACCCCAGCACACGGACACGGGAACGTGATCTGAAAGATACGACGATCCAATCTAATAGTGAGGGTGATTCATGTGGAACAAGGGCTGATTATATTTTTGAACGGTACGTCAAGTTCGGGAAAGACGAGCATCGCGGTGGAAATGAAAAAGCAGGGAGACATTCCGTTACATCATCTGTCTGTAGATCAATTTTTCCAAAATTATGATCAGTTTATCGACAATACATACCCAGATATGAAACCTACAAGAGAAGTGGAACCTCATGTGATGACAGATATCCTTTTCGATCCGATCGTCTCATTGTTCTATTCAACCATTAAACTGTTTTCGGAGATGGGTCTGAATGTCATCGTGGATACGGTCATCACCAATGACAAGTGGTTTAACGGCTTTTATGATTTGCTTTCAGATTATCCGATATTGTTTGTGGGCGTGCACTGCTCCAAAGAAGAACTCACCAGAAGAGAGCTAAGCAGGGGAGATCGCGCAGTTGGACTTGCCCATTCCCAGTTCGACTACATCTATTCGTATGATGAATATGATCTTGAAGTGAACACGGAAGAACTCAGTTCAGCTGCATGTGCGGAAAAGATATTAGCTTATATCAATTCCGAGCAGGAATACTCGTCATTTAAGAAGTTGAGTAGAAGAGCTTAAAGAGATAAAACGATCGTCTTGGCGGAGAAACCCCATTTATATTATTTATCATAGAGCTTCTAACGCACTACAACATGGTTCCTAGCAATAGGGACCTTAGTCTATATGTGGAGGTGAGATAATATGAAAAGAAATATTCTATTCATGCCTTTCATTTCTTTAATTGTACTTTTATTCGGTTGTTCATCGTCGTCTGGAAGTTTTGCTTCAGATAAAATGATAAAAATAAAGAATGAAGTCTACATTACAAGTAATGAGACCGTTACAGAAGATGAACTAGTTGAACAAATAGGCGAGATAGAAGTATCTTCAACCAATGAGAGAGATGTTAATGAGACGAACATTGTAAGTTCGAATACATATAAAGTAGGTACAAGGCTATTTAAAATGAATAACAAAGATACTAAGGATATGATTGCTGTGGAAGATTCTACATCCCAATATTTCATTGCCTATAACAACAAGTATACAGAGAAATAGTATATAGGCGTATGACTAAAAGTCTGGGATAAATAAAGCACCTTCGAGAGCGTGCAATTCTATCGTACGATATGAAGCTCGATCTGGAGGTGCTCTTGTATTTAGAGAGTGAAAATGTGTTACGAGGAAAAAGAGAATAGGGTTACTCTGTTTGAGAAAGCAACTTCCTTCTCCATACATGTCGCATTAGTCCGGCTGAAATGTCGCAAAAGTACATGGTAACGCGATGTGGAGATCGTTTATACTCTCTTTATGTTTCGATAATGAAAATCATTATCAGTATTATGCATAAGGGGGATTCATCATGAATCAAGGAACAAAGGGGCAAGCGGCTGGAAGCAAGGCATATGCTGTCTACAAATCACGATTATTAACGGGCTTCATGCTAGCCCTGATTCTTGTCCTGACGGCTTGCGGTGCCGGAGCAGGTACAGATAGCGGCAAGCCATCTGCGGCAACGCCGGCGGAGACACCTGCGAATGAAGAAACCCAGACTGCCGGAGCTTACCCTGTTACGATCAAACACATGAAGGGTGAGCTGACGCTAAACGAGAAGCCAAAGACCATTGCTGTGCTTGATGTCAAATTCCTGGATCAATTGTTAGCTGTTGGCGAGCAGCCATCAGGTAGTGTTATCGCTGGAGGCAATACCACATTTCCAGAATACTTAAGCGATCAGCTGGGGGACGTACAGGTCCTGGGTACACGGGACGAGCCCAATCTGGAGGCGATTGTAGCATTGGATCCGGATCTTATTTTGATGACTGATTTCCAGGAGAAAGAGTATGAAAATGTTAGCAAAATAGCACCCACAATCGTACTCGACTTCTACGAGGATTGGCGAGAAACGTTAACCACGGTTGCCGCGATCACAGGCAAAAAGGCAGAAGCAGAGACTGTACGTCAGGCATATGAGGAGAAAGTCGCTGGATTGAAGGCGAAGCTGTCGGAGAAGCTGGGAGATGAAACGGTAGCTCTGATTCGCCCGAGAAAGGAAGGGATTCGTGTTCATGGTCTTGAGCATCGGACAGGCGGCATTCTGTATGAGGACTTGGGCTTGAAGGCCCCTGCACTCGTTCAGGAGATCAAAGATGACACCTCCGTTGAAATATCGATGGAGAAAGTCCCTGATATTGGGGCAGATCGCTATTTCCTGCTGTCTGATGAGTTATTTGCCGCAGAGGCTGATGTTTTGGAGAGCAGCCCGGTATGGAAATCCCTTGATGCCGTCAAAAATAACCGTGCATATGATGTGAATGCAACACTCTGGATCGCTTATTATGGTCCGTTAGCCATTAATATTATTGTAGACGAGGCCTCGGAAGCACTGCTGGGATCGGATTAAAATGAACCATTATCTCTCGACCGACTTATGGAGACAAACGGCGGAGGATTATTCGATATGGCTCGGTGAGCCGCCTGAACATAGTGTCCGTACCATTGCTTTGAGCGAGCTGCATGAAGAATCTGCATGCCGAGAGTATATAAGCTGGTTTCAGGAGTACATTGATGCGCCTGACATGAAGGTTGCGGCTTCGATGTTAGCCAAGCGGATTGGCTATCTGTGGACCGCTCCGCTGGTGACAGCGATGACTTTTCATCATCAGCATGTTTCCTTTGAGCTGGAGAACAGCTTCCTCTATCATCCGACGCTCTCAGCTCATGAGAGCGGTACACGATTTCCTTTTCTAGCGGTGAAAGGGCTTCAGGCAGAAGCACTGACAGGAGACAGGGAACTGTGGCGGGAAAAGGTGGTAGAGGAGATGTTTACGGTACAGCTTACACCGCTGTTACAGACACTTGCTGTGATTGCGCCTCTTTCGATGAGTATCCTCTGGGAGAATATCATGGTACGTATTGGCCCGCTGTATACGCCTGATGCAGACGATGACGGGGAGGAATGCCAGCACATCCAGAATGATTTTTCATATCTGACGCAAGATGCGCCAGGGCAGGTGTTCGGTGTAAAACGTAATCCATTTACCCGTTTCACAGAAACCAAGAGCAACGTTCCTGTTGCGAAGAGCAAGCGCATCACCTGTTGCTTTTATTATCAGATGTCCGAGGAATACTGCAACAAATGTCCGAAAATTGACAATGAGAATGAATCTCAATTAAAATGACAGCAGCAACAACTTACCTTTGCTATTGTCAGGAGATGAGAGAAATGCCGCTGCAAGAACAGACAAGTGGTTGGAGTGATACGGCGATCAAGATGCTTGACGGGTATAGCGGTACTTTGCAGACAGGCAGCGTTCTACGCGAAACGGATTTAACTTCAAATGTCTTGCTGCTGGCATGCGGAGGGGAAGGGGAGCTTGAGATGGATGGCGAGGGTTGCCACATTGGAGCTTCTTTTGCCTGTCATGTGGTAGAGGGGGCATCCTTTACGCTGACAGCCAGATCAGAGGACATACACTATATTGTTATCATGTACCAGGCTTCTTCCATGGAGGGAGCCTCTCTTGTTGTGCCTTCGTATCGTAAACACCCGCTGCGCAGGTCATTTGTGCAGCATTCGGTAACCCACGCGGAATGGATTGAGAACGGGGAGAAAATCGTTGTCAAATGGCGCCGCGGCGAAGGGCTGGAACGATTCTATGCCAACGCGCTGCTCCAGGGGATGATCTACGAGCTGATCATAGAGTACGAACATGGTCAAGGGGGACCAGAGTCCGACATGGTGGATGTTGTGGCTTCCTATATAACCTCGCATTATCGCCAGAACCTGGAGCTAAAAGAGCTGGCAGCCCTTGCGGGATGCAGCGTAAGGCAGTTACAGCGCCGTTTCAAACAAGAGAAGCAGCTCGGACCGATGGAATACGTCATCCAGCTGCGGATGGAGAGTGCATCGCGAATGCTCCGTCATACGGATGCTCCCATTGGGGAAATTGCAGAGAGAATGGGCTATCGCGATATGTATTATTTCAGCAGAGCGTTTAAGAAACATTATGGCGTCCCACCGCTGCATTACCGACTTGCCGCCGCTTCGAGAACAGACGCAGACTATGCCAATGCTTTGCTGCAAAACCGCACAGCTTCATCATATGAATCTGCCCAAGGCTCAGTCATCTGCCATATGCGAGGGGAGTATACCGTCATCGAATCACCAAAACGTATCGCTGTCCTCGATGTGCAATATGCCGATCATCTGCTTGCGCTTGGGTTGTCTCCAGTAGGAAGTGTCGGAGTGGGAAGTACCGTGTTAACATTCCCTCCATCACTTCGGACAGGACTTCAGCATACCGAATTGCTCGGCACGTATGAATACCCCGATCTGCCTGCGGTAGAGCGATTGTCTCCGGATCTGATTATTTGCACCGAGGTGCATGATCAGCATGTTGAACGTTTAAGTCGGATTGCTCCAGTACTCATGTTCAAGCGCAATGAAAGTTGGCAGACAATTTTGAGTTTGTTCGGTGAACTGACAGGCAAGCGGGCAGAAGCCAAGCAGATTATTGCGAATTATCATCGCCGGACTGCTTTGCTGTCCGAAGAACTGGCTTCTGTAGTGGCAGGCAAAAGTGTGGCCCTGATCCGTCCGCTGGATTCTCTCGTACGTGTACATTCCGCTGCTCATCGAACTGGCGCTGTGCTGTACCGCGATCTAGGTCTGCCTGTTCCGTTATTTGTAGCAGATACTTCCGACACGGCCTATCACATCTCGGTTGAGAGACTACCGGCTGTACAAGCCAGCCACTACTTTTTGCTGAGTAATAAACTCATGCAGAATGGGATATCCGCTACAGAGCAGCATGTGTGGGGGATGCTGGATACCGATGAGCGACAGCATATATATTCTGTAGATGCCGCGACATGGATCGGCTGTTATGGACCAACCGGCATCAATGGCATCATCGATGAGATTGCTCAGGCTTTATTGGCTTGAGAGCGCCATCCTGAAAATGATAAACCCTAAAGAAACCGTTCCTTGTAAAGTGGATGTGTTCGCAATCACATACCAAAGGGACGGTTTCTTTTTACATTTAACATATCTAGGCGAGTCATTTTAGGGATATATCGCTCTTTGCGGAATGACAAGAACAACGGAATATTGGGGTCGGTCCTGATCGGCTCTTCATTCGGAAATGGTTCCAATTAGGATGTCTTCGGCCCCTTTCCCTGAGTTAACCGTTGGTCTGCCGTGTGTTGGTGCCGGAATTGCCCCGGGGTAAGTCCTGTTCTGGCCTTGAATATTTTGTTGAAATAGCTGACGTTTGCGTACCCTATCTCCCGACAAACCTCCTCAACGGAGGCATCTGTCTGCTTCAACAGCTCCATGGCACGTTTGATGCGCAGCTGGATGAGATAGTCATTAACCGTCATGCCCGTTGACTCTTTGAAGATGCGACCCAAGTAGGACGAGCTGCGTTTTACGTGTTCCGCCACGTTATCCACTGATATATTCTTATTGTAATGGTTGTCCATGAATTCGGTTGCCAGCTGAAGGGTCACATCCGTCATTTTGGAGCGCTTCTCCCGGTGGTAGTCAATGATATTGCTGCATATCGTTAACACACATGTCTCCATATCCTGAACGGTTTCGGCACGCGCCAGAGCATCGGTATAGGACGATCCTTCACCGATAACAGCGGTCACCTCGCCGCCAGTCTGAACGAGTGTTTTAACCAGCTCCCCGCTTAATTGAACGTACAGCTGATGAATATTTGCCTTACCCAGCCTTTGCTTTAGCACCTCCCGGGTGATGGCCCGGATTACGGCAGTACATTCCTCTTTATCCGTCTTCAGCAGGGACTGCTGCAGCTTCGTTTCGAGTTCAAACGGATAATAGTAGGTACCTTCTTCCGATTTCCATTCATCAAGGATCGAATAGGGCAGAATTTCGCCCTTCCCAATGTAGATTTTCATATTAAGTGCCTCTTGAGTCTCGTTGTAAGCTGCACGCACGGCTAGTTCTCCGGCGTGAATGCGGCTGACAGCGATGGTCACAGAGATCCCATAACGACTGAGAAAATATGATTTGAGGCTTCTGGCTTGTTCCACAGGAAAGGTATCATCGGCATCCGGATGCAAGGAGAGAAGGATGACCGTGTGCCTGCTGTCTTTGACAAAAATTTCTCCGTTGATATCCTTTCCCAGCTCTTCCATCAGACCGTACTGGAGCAGATGGGAATGGAATATATCCTCCGATCCCCTCAACGGCTGATGCTCCTCGAGTGCAAGGGTCAGGATGGCAAAACGATTGAAATCAAGCTGTAATCCAAGCAGCTCTGCCGCATGGTCCGGTCTGTCTGCTGCTTCTTCCTGTACGTTGCCCTGGATTAGATCGTTCAAATACTTTTCCTTAATGGCCGTTCGATTTCCGGTGAGGAGTTCATCTACTTTCAGCTTTTCTTTGATTAAAATATCGCGATTACGTGTCATCTGCTCAAAGGAATGACGGATAAAGCCGACTTCATCCGTGCTGCTGGGAGCACCGGATCTGTCGCGCCGTTCGGATTCTTCAGAGCTCACAATATAGGAAATCACACTTTGCAGCGGGCGATATAATCTTCTCGATAAAAAATAGGAAATAGCAACAGCAGCCGTTATATATAGGATGGCGACTGTCCAAATGAGGACTTTAATTCGGTTCATGCCTTGCAGAAGGACGGATCGTTCGGTGATATCGACGAATCGCCAGCCTGTCATATTTGATGCACTGTAGGATACGATCTGATCGGAATCACCAATATAGTAGCCGCTCTCCGATGTTACCTGTTCGGCATCCCACTGCTGAAGAAGGGCTTCTCTGTCATGAGCATCGGAATAGAGGAGTTCACCCTGTGGACCAATGACCATGATGGTGCCTTTCTTGCTATTGTAATGACTTAAGTAGTCAGCGAAGAGTCGATCCAGATTCAAATTAATGACGATCGCGCCCTCCACTTGGCCAATCAGTGGCATTTTCTGAATCAGGGAGGTCGCAGGATGATCCGGAGAAAATCCATTCGATCTTCCCGTTAACCAGACGGTACGAGATGATGAGTCTTGATTTAAGGTATCCAGCCAGGACTGGTCAGCAAAGTCGGATATAGGAGATGTCTTTATCTCCGGACGTGATGTCAGGACAAGTTCAAGCGGGGCGTAGTATAGATAGATGGAATCGATGTAGGGACTGAGCTTTTTTTGCTCTTCTACAAGAGTGGATAGATCAATTAATGAACCTACAGAGAGCTTGCCTCCGATGGTATGGTACACATAGGATTGAGCCATCAGCAGACTATTGGCCGCATTTCCGATGGTGGTCAGCTCCTTATGAATCAGCTCCTTCTGCTGAGTCAAGACAGATTCATTATAACTGATGGCATTACGGACACTGTTATCAGCCGAAATCATGTAAGTGACCGAAGAAATGAGAACAACAGTGATCAAAGTAATGGCGGTCATCGATAGGAGCAGTTTAACGAACATGGAGTTATTTTTCATAGCCAATAGTCCCCTCATGGCAATCCCCTCCTTATCTCATATTGATAGCGCTTACAATAAAATTCGAATATCTCAGTAGTTGTGTGCAGTCAATTATATATCACATCAACGGAATTAGAACAGATCGAAATTGAAAAACATACAAAAAACGGAATAACGTCAGTGACTCTACACGGCTTCTGAAGCCAAAAACATAAAAAAAATGGAATGAGAGGATTGTGCACCGGAAGGTATAAAGCTTAAATTTTAAGTATGTAAAAACCGTTTCCAATACCCGGCCGGGTCGTTATGCAGGATGCGGGAATCTTCGAATCCAAAACCAATCCAACAATAGGGGGTAGGTTCTATTGAGTAAAAGAATCAAATTTGTAAGCGCTATCCTACTAGCTGTAAGTTTAACGGCAAGCTTGCTTACCGGATGTACTTCCGAGACGAACTCCTCAAGCCCGAGTTCAAATGCAGGAGAAACGCCAGGAGCAAACTCCGATCCGATCGAAATCTCCTGGGGCATTCATTTTGCCGCAGATGGAGTTGTCAATGACTCGGTGGTTCAGAAGTGGCTGGAGCAGAAGTTTAATGTAAAGATCAAACCTGTGAAGGTAACGGACGCCAGTATCGCTTCCGGGGATATACCAGACATATTCATGCTCGGTGATCCTTCTAATGTAATCGCTTACCAAAATCAGGGCGTGTTAATGAGCATTGATCAGAACATGTTGAAGGAGAAAATGCCTGAGTATTACGCGGATATTGAGAAAAAGAAAGAGCTTTTCCAGACCGTTACCGTTAATAACGAGCTGTGGGCTATCCCGATGTTTATCGATTTGAAGCCTTACGATCTGGGGATGCTGTGGCGTAAGGACTGGCTGGATCAGGTCGGCATTCAGAAAATCCCGGAAACGTTGGATGAATTCGAGGAAGCTGTATATGCCTTTGCACAAAAGGATCCGGACGGTAACGGTGTGAAGGATACGTACGGGTTGACAGGAACGGCTACGTCCACGTGGTCATCCGGGTTCTATTCCATCTTCGGTGCATTCGGTGTGGAGCCGACCATGTGGATGGAGAGGGATGGTCAGATTGTAAATGGATCGATCATGCCGGAGACCAAGGAAGCCTTGGCGAAGCTGCGCAAATGGTATGAGGATGGGGTCATCGATCCGGAATTTATTACAGATACACAGGATTCATATCGTAAGAAACTGTATAACAACCGGATCGGCGTCATTGAAGAGCAGATCAGCAAAGGCGCTCTACCGGAATCGGCAACAGTCAAGGAAATGCTGGCCTTGAATCCGGATGCCAAGATGGCATTTTCCAAAAATCCGAAGGGACCTGGCGGTGACGGCTCCTGGGATTGGGGAATCAAGAGCAATTTCCTGGTTATCGGCAGCAAAGTCAAGGATCAGCCCGAGAAGCTTGAGAAGCTGTTCGAAATTCTACAGGCACAGAGCAATGATGAAGAGACCATCAATATGACCAGCCTTGGTGTAAAGGGGGAGCAATGGGATTTTGCTGAGAGCGGTGCTACCTCAGGGGCGACGACATTCCTGCCTGGATTCGATAAGCAGGAGCAGCGTGATCAACTGGGAATCCGTCTGTTCTCTTTTGGTAACATTACCACTCAGGCTTATCGGGACAAATATTCCGATCCGAAGCTGAATGAGGCGGTCAAAACGTATTCATCTGCTCCAAGATGGACCGATGCGCTGCTATTCTCTGTGCTGCCTTCGGACGGAAAATACAAACAGGAATTGACGTCACTCATGCAAAAATATTTCGCTCAAATCATCAGCGGCGAAATTCCTCTGACTGATTTTGATACCTTCGTGACGGAATGGAAGGCAAAAGGCGGCGATGAATTAACGAAGGAAGCCAATGAGATGTACCAAGCTCAATTCAAAAAATAACCTTGACTTGGCCCAACCACCCGTAAGGGCTTAATCATCTCTTGCGGGAGGGCTGGCGGTTCGGTTTAACAAGGAAGTGCGCCATGAAAACGATAAAAAAACACGGAGAGCTGCTTTTACTATTTCTATTCGCCTTTGCATTCTTCGTCGTATTTAAATACGGCCCTTTATATGGAGTCGTCATTGCCTTTAAGGATTTCCGGGTCGTCGACGGGATATGGGGAAGTCCGTGGGTCGGATTCCGCCATTTTCAGGAAATATTTCAAAATGGGGATTTTTATCGATTACTTAAAAATACCCTGCTCCTGAATTTGTATCAGATGATCTTTGCTTTTCCCGCACCAATCATACTGGCGATATTGCTTAACGAGGTGAGGTCAAGGTATTTCCAGCGGTTTATCCAGACGACCATGTACTTGCCTCATTTCGTATCGTGGGTCGTCATGTCCGGGCTGATTATTTATTTTCTCTCTCCAACGTCCGGCGTTGTAGGGGAAATTGTGAAATGGTTTGGAGGGGAACCTGTCTTTTATATGGGAAAGAAAGAATATTTCCGTCCGATTGTGGTCATTTCTTCAATCCTCAAGGATATCGGCTGGGGCTCGATTATCTACTTTGCTGCTTTGGCGGCGATCAACCCGGAGCTGCATGAATCGGCCGTCATTGACGGAGCCAATCGGTGGCAGCGAATCATTCGAATTAATATCCCATCCATCATGCCAACCGTCGCGATTATGTTCATTCTGAGTCTTGGTGGTTTCCTAAGCGCAAACTTCGAACAAATCATCAATCTGTTAAACCCGGTCAATTACGAAACGGGTGACGTCATCGATACTTATGTCTACCGGGTAGGTCTGCAGCAGTTTCAGTACAGCTACACGGCGGCCATTGGCTTGTTTAAATCGCTGGTAGGGCTCCTGCTTATTCTGGGGGCTAATCTGACCGTGCGAAAATTGAGCCGCGGCGAGAGCGGCCTATGGTAAAGGCAGGAGGAAGACAGTCATGAAAATAAAAAGATGGCAAGAGCTCATTGCACCCGCCATGATCTATCTTATATTGTCCATCCTGGCACTCATCGTTGTGTACCCGTTCATTCATGTCCTGTCCGTCTCCTTCAGCGGTAGGGGAGAAGCACTTCGAAGCGGATTTCATTTTTATCCTCGGGATTTCGAGTGGGAAGCATACCGCGGGCTGCTGGACTATCCATTAATCTGGTCAGGATATGCGAATACGCTGTTTCGGATGGTCGTAGGGACGGCCTTAACACTTCTCGTTACTATCTGCGCAGCTTATCCGCTCTCCCGTCCCGATCTGCCCATGAAACGGCTGCTGATCATGCTGCTGTTGTTCACGATGATCTTCGATGGCGGAATTGTCCCGCAATATCTATTAATAAAAGAACTGCATCTGCTTAACACGCACTGGGTCTATGTGCTGCCATCCGCTGCCAATGCTTTTCATGTGCTTGTAATGATCTCGTTTTTCCGTTCCGTTCCAGATGCGCTGATCGAAGCAGCTCGTATCGACGGGGCAAGGGACTTGCGAATTCTGTTCCGTATCCTGCTCCCGCTGTCCATTCCGTCTCTTGTGACGATCGGGCTCTGGAATTTGGTTTACCACATTAATGCGTTTATGGATAACCTGCTTTACGTCACCGATTCATCCAAATTCGTGCTGCAGCAGGTTGTCCGCCAGATCCTCATCGAGAGCAAACTCGACCCGTTTACTACGGCGACGCTTGCAACACCGCCAGCTCCGGAGAGCTTGAAAATGGCGGCTGTCATTGTCAGCTCCTTGCCGGTGATTGTCATGTATCCTTTCCTGCTTCGATATTTCGAAAAAGGAACCATGATTGGATCTGTAAAAGGGTAGTGATCATGTGCATTTTATCTGATTGATCTGATAAGGGAGGTATTTCCAAAGATGATGAGGAGACAGATCATTATTGCATTAATCCTGGTCTTGTTGGTGGGGGGTCTGCCGGTTACGGGAGTGAATGCGGAAGATGCGGTGAACCCTGGTGCTGTCTTTTATATTTCAAATGAAGGTGACGATTCGAATCCGGGAACGGAAACCGCTCCATTCCGTACACTTGAAAAGGCCAGGGATGCAATCCGGCAATTGAAGAAGGATTCCGGGCTGCCTGAAGGCGGTGTGACGGTCTATGTAAGAGGCGGCACCTATAATCGAAGCGAAAGTTTTCTGCTGGAGGAGCAGGACTCCGGTACGGAGAATAAGCGGATAACCTACAAGGCTTATCCTGGAGAAAGCGTACGGTTGAACGGCGGTCTGGAGCTTCAAAAAAGCTGGTTCTCTCCGGTAACGGACACGAATGTCCTGGACCGAATCATCAGTGCGGATGCCAGAACGAAGGTTCTACAGGCAGACCTGAAAGCTCAAGGCATCACCGATTACGGTGTAATGAGCCGGCATGGTTATTACAAAGCCAATGACGTCAGTCAGGTTCCTCCGATGGAGCTGTATGTCGAAGGTCAAGGCATGACCCTTGCCCGCTGGCCCAACAATGGAACGGTCCAGATGGGCGCCATCACCGATCCCGGACCAACCCGCAATGATCCGGATTTGCAGACACGCGGCGGGACATTTACCTACAATTACGAAAGACCGGATCTCTGGAAAGAAGCCGATGACATCTGGTTGGATGGCATATTCGGTTACAGCTGGGAATGGTCGTACAACCAAGTGGCATCCATCGATACAAGCAACAAGACGATTACCTTGGCATACGGAGAGATGAGCGGTCTGTTTACCAACTGGTACCCGGACTTCCATTTTGCCCAGAACCTGCTTGAGGAGATCGATATGCCAGGTGAATATTACATCGACCGGAAGCAGGGTAAACTCTACTTTATGCCTACGGCTGCCTTTGAAAGTGATCATCCTGAGATCATGGTTACAATGCTTAAAACACCGATGATTAACGCGAACAATCTTTCGCATGTGACCTTTGAGGACCTGATCCTGGAGAATGGCCGGGACTCCGCTGCAGTCATTATGGGCGGGGACAGCGTCCGATTGGAGCACTGCGAAATACGGAATTTCTCCAATGGGGGCGTTTTGATTAATACGCAGAGCCGCTGGCTGTATAACGACTTTGCCAAAGTGGACGGAGTCAATCATGCGGTGAGCAGCTCCCATATTCATCACATCGGCGGGACCGGGGTGATTCTGAATGGGGGAGATAAGAAGACGCTTGAGCCAGGAAACAATATCGTGGAGAACAGCCATATCCATGATTTTGCTTACTACCACAAAGCCTATAATCCGAGCATCTTCCTGACGGGTGCGGGGAACAAGGTTTCCCACAACGAAATTCATGACGCTCCCCATCCGGGAATGCTGATCTTTGGCAATGATCATCTCGTGGAATACAACAACATTTATGACGTCTGCAAAACCTTCTCGGACCTCGGTGCCATCTATATGAATCTGGGCGAGTCGCCTCAGGAACGGGGATCGGTAATCCGCCGGAATTATTTCCACAATATCGGGGAAGGCAAGGCAGGGGTTCAAGGGGTATATCCCGATAACTTTACCATGGGCATTACCATTGAAGAGAACATATTTAACGGCATGGGTAACGATGCCATCCTCAATAACGGCGGTGCCCATATCAAGACCCGAAACAATCTTTTTATTGATGCCAAAGTACCGTATGAATATTCGGACATGTATCTAGGCGATCAACCGGATCAGCAAATATCCAAAAACTATATGCCCAAATGGAAGGCGTTGTTTGAAAAGAACAATAATTTCGAAGGCACGCCACATATGGAGAAATACCCGGAACTGGCGGATTTCTTCACGGAGAACCGGTATTTTCCGGATACCAACACGTTTCAGAACAATGTGATCTATAACCCGACGAGGAAATTAAGCGGCACGAATAATCAGGGAGCAAATGACAAACGAAACCTGCTCCAGTATGCGAACAACTGGATTACGGATCATGATCCTGGCTTCGTTAATCTGGCGAATGGGGATTTGAATTTGAAGGCGGATGCGGAAGTGTTCCAAAAGATTCCTGGCTTCCCGACCATCCCTTTCAGCGAGATGGGAATCCAGGGAAAAGCCGGTCCATACCTGGCTCCGGATCACATTGCTGTGGATCGGATCCAATTGTATGACGAAAGCGTAACCATCGGCATCGGGAAGTCATTCGCTCTGTATTCCGCAGTCATTCCTTGGAACGCAACGAACCCCGCTCTTCAATACACGTCGAGCGACCCTTCGATTGTTAAGGTGGATCCAAGCGGCAAGCTGAAGGGTGTTAGTATAGGGAACGCTACAATTACAGCCGTTTCTGCTGACAACCCGGGCTTAAAGGATGAGGTTCAGGTTACTGTTGAAGTTGGGGATGGCATTATCGATTATACCGATTTCGAAAACGGCAGGAACAGCTGGCCCACGGACCCGAACCGGAGCATTGTCGAGGTTGAAGGCGGCAACCATATGTATAAGCTTGTTAAAGGAGCAACAACGTTAAATGAGAACGAGTTTAACCATTATGAGCTGACTTTTAAGATGAAGACGCCGAAAGTCATCGCAGATGATGCCACTTTCTATGTGTTTGACCGGCTGAACCCTGGAGGAAGCGGCGGCAGAATTGGTTACCGGAAGTATGCAAACGGAACATCTGCCTGGCTCTTGTATAATGCGGCCTGGGCAGCAGTGAAGCAGAATACACTGGCTGCACCTGATCTCCAGCCGGATACGGTTTATAACATGAAAGTCATCGTTAAGGGTCCGGAGATCAGTGTTTACGTGGATAACAAATTGAAGCTAAAGGCAAGCGATTCGACATTCAATGCGTCCGGCCATGTTGGGTTCTATGCCGGCGGCTTCAGTGAGCTTCTGTTTGATGACATCAAATTTACCGTTCCAAGCAGGGAAGTATCCGGTTTGCTGCTGGGTGAGAGTCATACCAACATGGTCATAGGAGAACAAAAGCAGCTGCAAGTTCAATTTGATCCGCTTGATGCCGAGAATAAGGAGGTTATCTTTCATACCTCCCAACCGGGAATTGCCGCTGTGGATGAACATGGATTGGTAACTGCTTTGGCGGAAGGCGAGGCTGAAATCACTGTAACATCAGTCGCCAACCCGGAAGCTTCAGCATCCGTACGCATTCAGGTATCTGATGTGATGCACTTTACGGATTTTGATTCGGGAGCGAACGGATGGCCGGTAGACCCGAACCGCAGTATTGTAACTGTAGATGGCAATAAAAAGTATAAAATTCTCAAAGGTGCCTCGGCCCTTCATCCGAAGACATATACCGACTATGACCTTACCTTCAAGCTGAAGACGCCGGCGGTCATGCCGGATACGGGAACACTATATGTATATGATCGTTCCGTCTCCAGCACATCCGGGAAATTTGCGTACAAGAAGCTTGCGGATGGCACTTCACAATGGATTCTTTACAATGGAGCATGGACAGCTCTGAAAACGACGAACCTGCCTGATGAGGACCTGAAGCCTGATACCGAGTATACGATCCGCATTCGGGCCGAAGGTGCAGACATCCGCGTGTACGTAAACGGGGAACTTCGACTTGAAGGTTCGGATACCAAGCACAATCCATCTGGAACGGTAGGTTTCTATGTTGGCGGGTTCAGCGAAATGTGGTTCGATGACATCAAATTCTCCCTGATCGATACGGATCGGACTGCTCCAGAGACCACGGCCGTCATGAGTCCGGCAGAACCGGACGGCATGAATGGATGGTATACACAGCCTGTAACCCTTGCGTTGCATTCTTCTGAAGACTCTTCTGAATCCGCATCGACAGAATATAGTCTGGATGGAGGGGATACCTGGCTGGCCTATCAGGACTCCCTGACCTTCAGTCAGGATGGTCGTTATACCATTCTATACCGTTCACTGGATTCATCTGGAAACGCGGAGGAAGCGAAATCGCTGGAGTTTAATCTGGATGCCTCGGCACCCATGATTTCGGTGGCAGAGCCACTAGCCAAAGACTTTACAAGCGCAGAGTCCCTGAATCTGTCGTGGACTGCTGTTGATGAGGTGTCCGGGGTTGATGAATTGAAGAGTACAGCAAGGCTCGATGATCAGCAGATGGAGCAGGGGGCGGCAGTGCCCCTCTATACGCTGCCCCTGGGAGCTCACACCTTCACAGTAACCGCTATAGACGAGGCGGGGAATGAAGAGGAAGCGGTTGTGACGTTCTCCACTTATGCAGACATCAGCTCACTGAAAGCGCTGGTAACCCTCTTTCGGGAGAAGTCCTGGATTGATAATGGCGGGATCGCTAACAGCCTGCTCAAGAAGCTGGATAATGGGAATACGGAAGCGTTCCTCCATGAGGTTCAAGCCCAGAGCGGCAAACATATTACGGAGGAAGCAGCAGCCTACCTGCTTCGGGATGGGCAGGCTGTAACAACAGAATAGACCACAGAAAGAAGCCTTTCCGATCATATTCGGAAAGGCTTCTTTCTTATAGCTAACGTTGAAATTGCAGCTCGGGATAGATCCAGGCATAAGAATGATACAGACCGCTGTTGATATTAATATTCCCTGTGATCGGACGATAAGGGATGACAAAACGTTCAAAGTCCGGATTCTTATAGATGTTCGTCATCGCCTCAACCAGATCAAGGGGCCATGTGCCGGCAGAGAGCTGTGCCGGGAAGATCGGATTATCGTCATAAGGCCATTCCTTCAGATGCCCGTTGACATAATGAAAGAATTGTTCGACAGCACACTGGAGGCTTTTACCGCCCGGTGAAACCCAGCGGAATAAATCCTCTCCCGTCGTGTCCAGGACGAGCTTGGCTGCAGCCGTTACAGGAGCGAGAGCGAAATAATGATACCACATGGAATGCTTGCCTCTGGATGCTTCTTCGGGAATGAATCCTTCGATGGAGAGGGAGTGGTCAAGATGTTCCTTATGGGCGGTCACCTCTTCTGCGAAACGGAGCTTATCATCCATAAAACGATACAACGCTAATTGGGCATACAGACTCCAGCTCCACCAGTTGTTGCGGAGAGGGATTCGATCCCACTCCGGCAGACATACCCGGGTCATCCATTGGGTGAACATTTCTCGCTCCTCTTTGCTCCAATCCGCGTATTCTTTAATTTCATTCGCCGCCAGAAGGAGTCCAACCCCCAGATAGGCGGATACCAATGGTCCGTCCGCACCTGTAATCTCCCGATTGACCACTGCCCAGCCCATGATGATTTCCATCGCTTTGCCTGCATAAGCCGCTGTTCCTGTCAGCCGGTAGGCCAGTGCAGTTGTATAGGCCGCCTGGGCGTCCTTTTCCATCCGCCGCTTCGCGAGCGTGTGTCCCTCGGTATCCTGGTAGAAGCCGGGAATCTCCCAAGTGGCAATCGCATGACCGTTCGCAGTTAGACTCTCGTTTGCTTGATCAAGAAGAACTTCAAGTGCAGTCGGATGTTTTATATGAATGGAACCCACCTCTTTTGAAATGGAATGATCTATCAATATCCTTATCGCAGTAGATACGAAAAAGTAAACTTATTTGGGCTCTACATCATCCAAGGTCAGACGATATTGAAGATGCCTCATATATGAACCGCCTGCGTTCCTAAATACCATACCGAACCGGATGTTCTCCCCGGATCCTTGCACAATAGCGATCAGACGATTATTACCCGCACGCAGCTCGATATGTCTCTCCGGATCGGGAACATGACTCCCGTTTATATAAATCTCATATTCGCAGTTTGTGTTGACTTGAAGCTTACCTCGAAGGATACCATCGACCCGATTGCATGAAGGGTCCAAACCATGAACGAAACAGCTCAGGAACCAGCGCTCATCCCCGGGATTCTGGATAAGAAAGGCACCATCCGAAGAGCTTCGCTCTTTCTTGAGCATCCAGCCGTAGAGCCCCTCGCCCAGATTGTTCAGCGAGAATTCCGGATCCGTATAATAGGTCTTCATTTCCTCGTAATTAATCCACGGCTTGCAAGGCAGTGCCATGACCTTTTCAACGGACCAGTGCGCGTCTCCTTTGGAGCTATAGAGAAGACCGTCGTCTATGGCGGCCCCCAGATTGGCCAAAAGTCGACTATATAAGCGTATGGACTTGGCGGAATCCGGTTCAAGGAGCAGTTGAGATAAAATGATACATCCTTGTTCCTGTTCCGCTTGCAGTACGAAACTCCCGGCAGGATGCTGGTGATCCCGGTTCAGCTCCACCAATGCCAGCCTGCTGTATTCCGACGTGTGCCCATGCACAAAATAATCCTTCCATGCTGTCCCTTCTACGCTTGCGCATAGTACCGCTGCATCGGTCGTATCCAGACTGTAAGAGGCCAAGGGACGATTAACAACTTCTCTGGGCGAGAGAAAAACCTTGTCGAAGCCGAACAGGTCAACCGGACTTAATCCTTGGACCACAGGCCTATCGTAATTCGCCTCCAAGTGGTACGTTTCATGTTTCAGGATCGAGACAGGACGCTTCAATAGTGCAGATAGGGCGGCTTCATGACCTGGAGCAGCGGGAAGGACGACGAGTTTACCGCCATGCCGAACATATTCATTTAACAGGGCTACGGAATCCCGATCCAACAGAAGGTTTGGCTCTACGACAACAAGTTGATATGTCCCAAGAAGGCTGCTCGTGATATTTCCGAGCACATCGAAGGAAAGGCACAGGGACCGCAGGAAATGATCTGCTGTTCCTCCCGGTTCAACCCATGCACCCGTTTGGATCGATATCGTTTCGACGTTTCCTGCATAAGCGAGCATGTTGCGCAGCAAGCAGCAGGCCGCAGGGACGGTGTCGAAATGCTCCATGAGCTGCAATTGATTAGCGATGAAGAGGCCGTTTCCACTCCGGTATTCTAGAAGAGGTGACCACAGATCCCCGCCATCTCCAAAATCCCCTGCGCTGCATTCCAAGATCATATTGAAGCTGCCCTTGATCGGTTTCTCGAAAGCGGCATGGATGATAGGAGGGGGACCATCCTCGCGTATCTTTTCGTCCCAATACATCAGATCATCATCGTCCAAGCTCTGAAGGATGGGATGGTCATAGCTGCCCGCGTGGGCTCGGATGAAGTCCTGCCGCGAAATCGTCAATTGACCCAGAGACAGATGGTGCTGTTCCAACAACAGAAGACGCCCGCCCCTCCGTACATAATCTTGGAGCGCCATCTCCAGTTGACCGTCCTCATCCTCGAGTCCGCTGCCTGCAACGACGAGGTGATTGGGGGAAAGTTCACCAAGCTGTTCAAGCCGGATTCGTCTGCATTCCGGGACAAGGCTGCTCAACAAATGGAAGTCTTGGTCCTGACCTATGTAGGCCACAGGTCGGCCTATAGAGACAGGGGTGGTTTTATAATGTGAGGGATACAGTTTGTACTGCAAATTCAGCTCATGAACGAACTTGTCATCGTGAAACATTACGGCATGCACGTGTATAGGGGTTACATCCTTAACAGGCTCAGGTTTCCAGGTTACGGTCACGATTTCATGATTCGCCGGTTCTTGGTTGAATAGGAAGTGCTCCCGGTGCAGGAGTCTGCCTTCCTGACGTACTTCGCATTCAATCCGAGTCTGGCTTGAATGGAACGTATCGTTATAGACATCGAAGCTTCTGGAAATCGACCCATCATCGAAGAAGGAACGGTTGTATTCTGTCGGTATCATGGTAGCGGGCTTGAAAGAGGCTTCCATGATCGGGAAGGACGGGTTCTTCATATAAAGCGGATATTCCTTCGGAAGAAGACCGTTATTCAGCGTGAGCGCATATTTGGGAATGACTTTTGGTTTCGGCCCCGGCGTATCTGGATCGGATGGAGGAAGTACAATATCGCACTCCGGGATGGCCCGCATGAAATAATGGGCGAAGTTGAAGGTGGAGATTCCGGAAACGCCCTTCCGCCTCGCATATTCCACGAACAGCCGCTCCTTCTCGGCCAGACCTTGGATACATTCATCCGTGTTTCGATACGCGGCCAAGCCTACGTACATGCTGCTGTTCTGGGGGCAGACATACCACCAGCCGCCATGCTCGCCGAACACGAGAGGTGCTTTGCGATCCCATGCGTCGATGGTGCCGTCTATGTTATAGTGCCTGCTCTCCACCTCCGTGAGTTCTTTGGGGAGGAGACGGTTATCGCCTTCTGCAATGATCGGGCGGGTAGGATCCAACTCGCGAATGAGGTTCATCATGGAAGGCATATGCTGCTTGAATATATCGCGGCCGTCCACCCAGCGCATCTCGTTCTGCAAGCTCCACAGGATAATGGATGGATGATTTCGGTCACGCTCTACCAGTCTGCGGACATGGGCTGTGCAGTTCGCGATATAAGCGGGATGATCTGCAGGCATGGATTTGCTCGAACCGTAGATGGCCGTTTCATCCACAATCAGCATGCCCATCTCATCGGCGATATCCAGATAATAGGTCGGATGAGGCGCGGCATGCAGACGAACACAGTTTACTCCGGCCTCCTTGCACATCCCGTACCAGGTGCGTACGTACTCCTGCGTTTGTTGAATGGCACCCTGGAAATGCCAGGAGTCACCGCGCAAGTTCATGGGCGTACCGTTAAGGATAAACCGTGAACCCTCGGTCCAGATCTCACGGAAGCCGAATAGCTGTTCCAACCGGTCGATAACCCGTTCACCTTCCAGAAGCACAAGCTCCAAGCTGTACAAGAAAGGCTGCTCCGGATTCCAGTACTTGGCGTCCTCCCAATCCAGGCGGAACGTCAGCCGGCTCGAATCCCCTTGGCCGCTCACCGCTAACACGTTAGCTTCAGTTTGAAGAATGGGGGAGGACGTCGAATCACCGTTCTCGCGCACGTGAAGAATAGCCTTGTGGGATGTATTCAAGGAGGAAGCCAAGGGATGGATTACCGCAGCATCTACCTCCAGCCGATTCTCCCGTACCGACGTTCGGATCGCTACATCGGCAAGCGAGACATCCGGCCGACTTTCCAGATATACGTCCTGCCATATCCCTCTGGCAATCGAACCAAACCACGAGCCTGCAAGACCCGTGATTTTCTGTTGACCTGAAGGAATCTCGACCTTGTCAAAGCTGCCACAGACTACATGAAGTTCGTGCTCCGTATCATGTCTGACCAGTTCGGTAATCTCCACGAGAAGAGGCAGGTAACCATCCTCCCACATGGTCACGAGATGATGGTCGAGATACACGGCAGCCTTTTGCATGATCCCGTCCATACGGAGGAAGATCTGTGTCCCTGGTTCATTCATGGATGGAGGCACCCGGAATGACCGATGAAGAACTCCCGCTTCGGCTTGCGCCCACTCCTTCGGATATTGAAATACATCATAAGGCGCATATTCGTACTCGGGAATGATTCCAAAGTTCTTTCCCGGCAGCCTTTCGTAGGAGCTTCTCCAACTGGAGGGGACTTGAACCTTCTGCTGTTCATAAACCAGCTCTGCAGGAAGCCCGAAGCCAGTGCCCTGCTCATACAAAGGCATGAAATTCCATTCACCGTTTAAGCAATATTGATTTCGCATGGTAGGAATACTCCTTTCGTTTAACAATCGTTATGCCCGGATCACGGGCGGAATTTCCAGCCAGATCCGGGAGCTCCCATCGGACGAATCCCAGGGTATGAAGTGAGGCTCCATCGTTCCCGCCCAATCGGACGGCGTATGGGATGTGGAGAGCTTCCCTGAATAGGACGGCTTCTCGATGGTTGCCGGATCTTCCGAGTAGAAGAACATCAGATTCTCATGCAGGGCAATCATCCCATATTTATCGCCATCCCCCGGCTTCTCCTCCTGATACTGGTAATGGTAAAAGACATAACTGGCGACTTGATCCGGCTTGAGATGGGCGATTCTGGCATAAGGCCGGGCCGAAGCGTTTTGTCTTAACCATTGTTTCTCGCTGACCGGCTTCTGATAGTGGAAAATATCGATCATCGGTACCCATCTTCTAACACTGCTCGTTCCGGGCCAGATTTCCAAGGTGTCTTCGCAGTGGGCGAAGAGTTCGTGAGGATCAACCGAAGGGGCTGGACTTTCATAATAAAGAAACAGCTGTGTTCCGAAATGGAACAGACTAAGTTGACAGGCGCCGAGTTCCTTCATTCGGGTTTGAAGTACGGGTAAAGCTTCGCGGAACAATTGCTTCAGGTTCATATTCTCGCGGCACTGCGCACGGAAATGATAGCGGTACATAAGCCACCTCAGTTTCATATCGTTTATCCCCATGTTACTGTAATTTGCTTCAGGATTCCTTGACGATGGTGACCTTCTTTAGCATAATAGCGACATGAATAGAAAAAGCCATTACCTGGAACTGGGGCTGGAACCGGATTTTATTTTTCGCATTGAGAAGTGCCCTCTAACTCATGATTTTGATGTCCACCAGCATGACTATTCCGAGCTCGTTGTCATTCTTGGAGGTACCGCAACTCACATTATCGAAGGAAGGGAGTATCCGATCTCTGCCGGGCAGGTGTTCTTCATCCATGGCAATGTGTCCCACGGCTATAAAGACGTGGATCATATTCAGTACGTCAACGTCATGTTTCACCCTGACCAGATGTCTCAGCTGCAGGAACTGAAGCTGATGGCGGGCTTCCAGGCATTATTTTATTTCGAGCCGTTCTACCGGAAGGAAATGAACTTCAAAGGAATGCTTACCCTGAATGATGAACAGTTGCGGCAGGTCACCGGTCTGCTGGATGTCATTCTGGATGAGCATGATCAGCGGCCAGAAGGTTACCGAATGCTGATCCGCTCCTACTTTACAGCACTAATGGGTGTGCTCTCCCGCTATTATGTGGCGAACAACGGGTGGCCTCAGAATAAAGCGCTGCGAATCGCCGAGTCCATTACGTATCTGGAGGAACACTTTCAGGAGCCGCTCAATCTGGATATGCTCGCGGAAAGGGCGTATTTGTCCAAAAGGCAGTTTCTTCGCGAGTTCGCAAGGAACTTCCAAACGACGCCCATGGACTATGTGATCCGGCGGAGACTGGATTATTCCTGTACGCTGCTGCGTAATCCCAACCTGTCCATTTTGCAAGTGGCTCAAGAGAGCGGATTCCGTGACCAGAATTATTACGCCCGCCAGTTCAAGAAGATTTACCTGTGTACGCCTACGGAATACCGGGACAAATACATCTAAACATCTTCATAAGAAGACAAGAGAGATTCATAGGAAAACAATAGGAACTCATAACAAAACAATAGGAAACCATAAGAAAACAGCAGGAACAATTACGTTCCTGCTGTTTTAGTCATGTGCGGCCCAAGCGGGTGCTTCGATATTGACCGGGTGTCATTCCCAGTTTTTTTCGGAATAAGCGAATAAAATAATTGGCGTTCTCAATCCCGATCAGCACACCGATCTCGGATACGGGAAGGCTCGTATTTTCCAAAAGAGATTTAGCTTTATTCATCTGCAGCTCGTGCAGGTATTGAAGGGGACTCAGCCCTGTGTATTTCTTCAGGCAGCGGGAGAGATAGTCCACATGGAAATGAAGCGTTTCTTCCATATGCTTCGCATCGAAGGGACGGGTAATATGCTGTTCGAGATAGGTTATCGTTTGATCACACAGTATTCTCGAGCGGGGAGCATATTGCAGGCGCATAGCCGACTGCAATTCGGTCAACAAGCCAGCGAGCTGCCCCTGCAGCGGCAAGGATGTTGCGGGCGACAAGCTTAGGTGAAGCTCCATCATTCGCTGCAGGAAGGGAAGAATGCTTGGGGTGTGCAGGCTTGTGAATTTGGGAATGTACATGACCTGCCGGTGCGGAGTGACATCCAGGTTGGAGCCTTTTGTGAAGGGAGTCGACCATGGAATTTGTCCGCTGTCCATCGTTCGGACAGGCTCAGAGTGGGCCAAGTGGAGCCAGTATATTTCGGTTTCTTCCTCGCAAGGGCGATGTCCGACATGCAGACGGTTCGGCTCAAGCACAAGCAAGGAACCTGCTGTGATTTCGAATGGCACATCATCTTCCGTCATGTACAAGGTGCCCTTCATTACAAAGAGCATGTCATACAAGTTAAACGAACGGCTCAGGTGCTGCTGCCCCGGGTTCCAGATGGAGTGACCAATCGTCACTAATTGCGGAAGTGGGGGGATGGTTAGCTCAAGACAATTCATCAGGCCAGCCCTTTCCATTACTTCTTGGTGTACCTATTGTATCATGCACTGAATTGCGAATGGTCGGAATTGTGCTATAAAAAGTCGTCTTTACACCTATTCGTTCAATGCTGGAAGGCCTATATTAAAGGTATATGAACGAGAAAGGAAGCGAAATCATGCGATTCCGTCAAGTCCATCTGGATTTTCACACCTCGGAAGCCATTGTTCCCATTGGGGACCGTTTTGACAAAAGGCAGTTTCAAGACATGTTGAAGCTTGGACATGTTGACTCCATTACGGTGTTCTCCAAGTGCCATCATGGCTGGGCGTATCATCCTTCGGAGGCCAATGAGATTCATCCGGGGTTAAGCTTCGATTTGCTTGCGGCACAGATTGAGGCAGCCCATGAGATTAACGTAAAAACACCAGTGTACCTTTCGGCCGGTTTGGATGAAAAGCTAGCCCGCCGTCATCCCGAGTGGCTGATCCGTGACATGAATGATCGAACGAATTGGGCCGAAGGCTTCATGCAGCCAGGTTATCATCAGTTCTGCATGAACTCTCCTTATCTCGATATCCTGATCGAACAGATTCGGGAGGTTATGCTCCGATATGATGTAGACGGATTGTTTCTCGATATTGTGGGTGTACGCAAATGTTACTGTCATAACTGTGTGGATACCATACGGCGTAAGGGGGATGACCCCCGCAACGAGGAAGCGATGAAGAGCCTATGGGAGAGCACATATGCCAATTACACAACCAGGGTGAAGGAAACGGTGGAATCGATAAAACCAGGTCTGCCCATCTTCCATAACGGAGGACATATCAATCGCGGTCGTCGTGACCTGGCTGCAATGAATACCCATTTGGAACTGGAGTCACTGCCAACAGGCGGATGGGGTTATGACCATTTTCCTCTTTCGGCTAGGTACGTACAAACGCTCGGATTCGAATTTCTTGGCATGACCGGGAAATTTCATACGGCGTGGGGAGAATTCGGCGGATATAAACATCCAAACGCACTTCGGTATGAAACCGCTCTCAGTCTTGCAAATGGTGCAAAATGTTCGATTGGGGATCAGCTTCAGCCTGACGGCCGCATGGATCCGGCAACCTATGAATTGATCGGTACGGCTTATCGTGAAGTCGAAAGTAAGGAAGCTTGGTGCGTGAATGCTGTGAACGTTGCGGATGTAGCGTTGTTGTCCTTGGAAGCAACGGGTGTGCACCCCAAAGCCCAAGAAGACGCAAGTCGGAACGATTCGGATGCAGGGGCTGTACGCATGCTGCTGGAGGGCAATATCCTATTCGATGTGATTGATACGGAACATGATTTTTCGAATTATCAGGTGCTGATTTTACCGGATTATGTCGCGGTGAATGACGAGCTGAAGGATAAGCTGGACATGTTTTTGCAGCAGGGAGGTAAGGTTCTTGCCACAGGCTGGTCGGGTCTGGACCAGGACGGCACGTCCTTCGCCATTGATTTTGGAGTGAGATATGTGGGAGTGAATCCATACCGTCCGGACTTTTTTCATCCGTTGTTCAAGCCTGCGAGCCTGGGGGAAGCTTCCTTCGTCATGTATACAAAAGGCCAGAAGCTCGAACTTGCCGGCGGAACGGAGCTAGGAAGCAGGAAAGACCCGTATTTTAACCGCGATGTCTTTACCTTCTGTTCGCACCAGCATACGCCAAGCAGCGATGTTTATGGAGGACCGGGCATGGTAGAGAGCGCCAGCGGCATCTATCTGGCCTGGAACGTGTTCGAAGATTATGCGAACCAGGGGAGTCTGATCCTGAAGGAGACGATCCTGTATGCGCTGAACCGCCTCTTGCCTAATAAAACGCTAAACACCGATCTGCCTGCCCAGGGCGTAACCACCCTGCAGGATCAAAAGCAAGAGAAAAGGCTGGTCCATCATCTGCTGTATGCGTCCCCGGTCCGCCGTGGCAAACATATCGAAGTGATTGAGGATATCATCCCCCTATATGATGTTGTGGTGTCCATCCGGACTCCCCATCAAGTGAAGAATGTGTATTTGGCGCCGCAAGTCCAGTCCATTCCCTTTAAGTGGGAGAAGGGTTCGGTCAGCTACACCGTTCCGAAGTTTGAATGCCATCAGATGGTAGTTATCGATTACGAGTGATATTTAGACAGGAAGGAAGCAAAGCGATGGACTTCAAACCGCTATCCATATTTATCGACCGCTTAACGGATTGGCGTATTCCATGGGCAGAGGTTTTGGTTCTGCACCGCAATCAAGAGGTCTTCTGCTACCGCAGCGGCTATGCTGACTTGGAACAACGTATTCCCATCCACGACAGGCACATCATTCGGCTGTATTCGCTGACCAAAATTCTGACCTGTACGGCAGCCCTTCAGATGGTAGAAAAGGGAGCACTCCTGTTAAATGACCCGTTGTCGGACTATCTTCCTGAATATGGCGAGATGGCGGTGAAGGTGACCTTGCCGAGCGGTGAAATGGTATTGGAAAAAGCCCAGAGAGCGATCCGGGTACGGGATCTCTTTACCATGTCGGCCGGGCTCTCTTATGATATCCGTTCCCCTTCGATCCGGGAAGTCGTAAGACGCACAAGCGGAAGAGCGCCAACCCGCGAAGTAGCGGCGGCCATCGCCGAAGAACCACTGTTGTTCGAACCGGGGGCGAGGTGGAGCTACAGTTTAAGCCATGACGTTCTTGCCGCCTTGGTCGAAGCCGTGGACGGAAGACGGTTTGGCGCCTATGTTCGGGATGAAATTACTGGCCCGCTCGGGATGCGTGATACCGGCTTCGATGTATCGGAAGAGAAACAAAGCCGTTTGGCTCCACAGTATGAATATAGCGAGTCAATAGGCAAACCTATTCCCAAGGAGGGGAACGATTACCGGATCGGTTCGGAATATGAGAGCGGTGGTGCCGGGTTATTCTCTACGGTGAATGATTACGCCGTCTTTCTGAATACGCTTACCCATCAAGGAACAAGCCCCGAAGGCGTTCGAATCCTGTCTCCCGAGACGGTGGACCTCATGAGAACGGATCATTTGACAGAGGCAACCCGCAGTCATTTCACGTGGTCGCAGCTTGCGGGGTATGGATACGGGCTCGGTGTTCGCACCCATTGTTCCAAGCAGACCAGCGGGTCGCTCAGTCCGCTTGGTGAATTTGGCTGGAGCGGCGCAGCCGGTGCTCTGGCGATCATGGACCCGTCTTCTCAGCTGACCGTCATGTATGCGCAGCATATGTTGAACAATCAAGAGCCCTATGTGCATCCACGCTTGAGAAATCTCGTATACGCATGCTTGAACCATCGTTAGGAGGAATTGGCATGAGAATTCGCTATGATCGCTTTCCGGGTGGGGTGCACAAGGCCATCACTCTGAGTTTTGATGATGGACAGATTCATGACAGGAGACTGGTCGGGAAGTTTAATGAATATGGTCTCAAAGGCACGTTTCACCTAAACAGCGGTACGCTCGGAAAAGAGGGATTTCTTACACGGGAGGAGATACGTCCCCTGTTCACAGGGCTTGAAGTATCTGCACATACCGTCAGCCATCCTTTTCTCGAACAGTCCCCGGTCGAACAAATGGTTCAGGAAATCACGGAGGACCGAAAGGGACTGGAAGCTCTGGTTGGTTATCCTGTGCGTGGGATGAGCTATCCTTTTGGTACATATAACGACCAGCTTGTCTCGCTGCTGCCTTCACTCGGGATAGAGTATGCCCGGACAGCAGCAAACGAGTTCGGGTTCAATATGCCTTCAGACTTCCTGAGATGGCATCCGACCTGCCATTATCGGCAAATGGTGGAGTACGCGCAGCAGTTACTCGCTTTAAAACAGAGGCATACCAAGATGGCTTTGCTGTATGTGTGGGGGCACAGCTATGAATTTGAGAAGGACAACAACTGGGAGCTGATCGATCGATTTGGAGAACTCGTTGCCGGAAACGAAAACATCTGGTTTGCTACGAATGCTGAAATCGTTTCGTATATGCATGCATTGCGGCAGCTCCGATTCTCGGCAAATTACCGGATCGTCCATAATCCATCTGCACAAAGTGTATGGGTAAGCGTGGAAACGGACGTCGTAGAGCTTGCGGCAGGCCAATTGACCGAGCTCGGTTGAATGATCCTTTTTTGATGTCATTCTCTGGATCATTGCTCCTAATAGATGAAGAGAGGACTGAAGTGCGATGTCTACCGAGGGAATGCAAACAACGGAATTACAAGGAAAACAACGTTATATACAAGCCATTGAGGATATTCTATCTAAAACGCTAAACAATATGGATAAGTTTGGGACCCGGTTTCCCCATGTTAGTCTGAATGGAAACTATATTTTGAATGATAATGACGACTGGACAGATGGCTTCTGGTCGGGGATATTGTGGCTGTGCTATGAATATTCAAACGATGAACGCTACCGAAAGGCAGCAGAAAAGGCCGTAGCAAGTTTTCGCCAGCGGCTTGAGCAGCATGACTCCCTGGATCACCATGATATCGGATTCCTGTACAGCTTATCGGCCAAAGCCCAGTGGATCATCACTGGCGATGAAGGCGCTCGGAAGCTGGCTCTTGCTGCAGCTGATGTATTAATGAGACGTTGGCGGAATACGAGCGACGGCAGCGGTTATATTCAAGCTTGGGGAGCCCCAGATAACGAGCAAGAAGCTGGGAGAATTATTATCGATTGCCTACTTAATCTGCCGTTATTGTATTGGGCAAGTGAACAGACGGGTGATTCAACGTACGCCGAGATAGCACAGATCCACGCAGAGAGAACACGGCGTTATATCGTTAGAGGGGATGATAGTTCGTATCATACGTTTTTCTTCGATTCGAAGTCGGGTGTTCCTATCGGCGGCGCCACACATCAGGGCTACAGCAACGGTTCGACGTGGACGCGGGGTCAAGCTTGGGGTGTATACGGGTTTGCGCTATCCTATCGTTATACTGGAAATAAGGCATTTCTGGAGACTTCCAAGCGTATGGCTCGCTATTTCCTTGAGCATTTGCCTGAGGACAACGTTGCTTATTGGGACTTCAATGCTCCTGTGGCTGCGGATACTTACCGGGACAGTTCAGCCTCAGCGATCGTCGCTGCTGGACTGACGGAGCTCATCTCCCATTTGGCTACTGGTGATCCAGATCGTCTATATTTCGAGCAGATGCTGGCAACAAGCATGGAATCGCTAATCAACAACTATGCTACGATCGGTGACGATGAAGCAGAGGGCTTTCTTAAACATGGCTCATATCATATCCATGGCGGTTTATCCCCTGATGATTATATGATCTGGGGCGACTACTTTTACCTGGAAGGGTTAATGCGTCTTGCGCATGGTATTCCTGGTTATTGGTATGAGCGTAGCGGAAAATAACGCTGTAATAACGGGTTATATAAGGCATAGGAGATATGGATAGAGACTTGGAAAAACAACATACTCACACATTGGGATAATGATCCTCGGTCAAACTTGGTTCTATGATATGAGCCGTGGCAGAGGAGATTGTCCCATGTATTTTTTTATTTAGAGATCATAATGCATGAGGAGTGGTAGAGTGCTTACAACAGATATCGCATGCCAATCTTGTCCCATTTTTCCGCAGATTTAAAGAATCATATGATCAGAGCATTGAACCTTTTAGAACAACATCCCTCCAAAAATCCGAAAACAATCAGCGATAATCTCCCCTTTAATTTTGTATATTCACTATTTGAGACTCGTTACGAAAACGCTTTATTTTGTAATAAAATTACTGTTATACTAAATGAAAGATTGAAGCAATACATATTACTAGAAATGTATTAGTCAGCTCAATGATCGTGATGAAATTCACAAAAAAGAGTGTATTCCTAGATTTAAGTAGAATTAAGGTTTGAGGAGAGGTGAGTTAGATTCAGTCTTATTTAATGTTGAAGGAGAGTTGCTGATGCAGAGAACTTGCCAGAAAGTTCGTAGTTTTCACACGGTAAATAAAGTAATTGCATGTGTTCTGTCACTCGTACTCGTCATTATCGCATGTGCGGTACCTGTCTACGCGGAAGAAGAACAAATACAGACTACACCATCCAGGATTCCTTTAACAGAGTTAGAGGAAACCATTGATTCTTATGTAGCTACAAATCAGAAAAATACCGCTGCCGTTTCGATTGTGGCTGTCAAGAATGGTGAAACGATTTTTAATAAGGCCTATGGATATGCAGATGTTGAACAACAGATAAAGGCGGATAACTCTACTGTTTTTGAATGGGGTTCAGTCACTAAACTGTTGGTCTGGACGAGTGTCATGCAGCTTGTCGAGCAGGGAAAGCTTGATCTGGATACCGATATTCAGGAATATCTGCCAAAAGGTTTTTTTAAGAAGTTGGAATATGATACCCCCATTACGCTATTAGACCTCATGAATCACCAAGCGGGTTGGGAGGATAGAATGATTGATCTATGGTATCAATCTGATAATCAAGTTATGGATCTAGGAGAAACGTTGCAGAAATTTGAACCAAAACAGATTTATGAACCAAGTAGCGTATTGGCTTATTCAAACTATGGTGCTGCTATGGCTGCCTACATCGTAGAAGTGCAAGGCGGACAACCTTTTTACGAATATGTTAATGAACATATATTTAAACCACTGGATATGAAAGAAACTACGATTCATCCGTCACATCAAGATCGTCCAGACCTCGTGCAGAGAAGAGATCAGATTCAAGGGTATACGGCTAATGTGGAACTCATCCCCAAGACCAAAGTATACATGAACATATATCCTGCAGGAGGTGCCATGGGCACAGCAGAAGATGCAGCAAAATTCCTTGCGGCTCTGATGCCGATCAATCATGGTCATTTATTATTTAAGAACAAAGAAACCTTAAACGAAATGCTGTCAACCAGTCTATATTATGATGGAACTTCTATCCCTCGAATTGCACATGGTTTCATTGAGGTAGAGTACTGGACCCCTGCACTGGAACACGGCGGAAATACATTGGGATTTTCGAATAAATTGGTCTTTGACCCCAAATCTAATTTTGGGTTAGTGGTAATGACCAACCAGTTTGAAGAAGAAGTTTATTGTTTTGGTCTTGTCCAGAAATTATTCGGAAACAATTACAGAACTAGCGCTGTTACCTCCGGAAATGATGGATATTATCTCACTACACGACGTTCGGGTTCTGGATTCACTAAGTTCTATGCGTATCTTTTAATGGAAAAGTATTCAACATTTGAGCTTAGTAACTTCACCAATGTTGTTGAGAAGGATGGAATCGTTGAGAAAGTCTCTTTTACATACAATGATTATGTACGTGTAACCAGTTCAACGTTGGTCTTGATCAGCGCCACTTTTATAGCTCTTGCCGTAGCCATCGTATTCAATTTGAGAGCTATTATTGGCTATTTGTTCCGGTTATCCAGATACAGATCAAAACAATGGGAAAGACCCGGGACAGGGTTTGATAAATATCACGTTGCCATTAATATTGCTGGTCTGGCATTCGTACTGAATACTATAGTATTAGGCATGCGGGCAGTGAGCTTAGACTCCTCCTATTCTTCATTACGTATCCATCTTATCTTCAATTTAATATATGTGATTCTAGCTATAGCATATCTTGTTTTGCTGATCTACAAACTCTGGAAGACAAATTACAGCAAAAAGCGGAAGGCTGTATACATCACGTCTGGCGTGTCAGCGTTACTGTTTGCTGCTTTCATTGTGGGATGGGAGTTATATTTTTAGAACCCGAGAAATCTGGAATTATAAGAAATGCTGAGGGAGAGTAGCTGATGCAGAAAAATCGCCCAAAAGATCGTAGTTTTCACACGGTAAACAAAGTAATTGCTTGTGTTCTGTCACTCGTATTTGTCCTTATCGCATGTGCGGTACCTGTCTACGCTGAAGAACAGGTTCAGACTACACCATCCAGGATTCCTTTAATAGAGTTAGAGGAAACCATTGATTCTTATGTTGAGTCGTATGAGAAGTATACGGCTGCCGTTTCCGTTGTGGCTGTCAAAGATGGCGAATTCATAGTAAATAAGGCATATGGCTTTGCGGATATTGAGAATCAGCGAAAGGCAGATACCTCCACTGTTTTTGAATGGGCTTCCATCTCTAAACTGTTGGTTTATACGAGTCTGATGCAGCTTGTCGAACAAGGGAAGCTTGATCTGGATACGGATATCAGAGAATATCTGCCAGATGGATTTTTCAAAAAGCTCAAATACGATGAACCGATTACCCTATTGAACCTGATGCATCACAATGCGGGTTGGGAAGATCAAACAGCGACCGAAGTGTACTATTACGACGAGAATGAAGATTATGATTTAGGAGAAACGCTGCGTAAAAACGAGCCGAAACAGATATACAAACCGAATAGCGTCGTCGGTTATTCGAACTATGGCGTTGGTCTAGGCGGTTACATCGTGGAATTGGTAAGTGGCCAACCTTATTATGAATATGTTAATCAACATATTTTTGAACCGCTTCATATGAACGACACTACGGTTCATCCAACCGGGCAGGATCGTCCAGATCTTGTGCAAAGAAGGAATGAGGTCGAAGGGTATACGAAAAATTTGGAACTGATCCCTGATAACAGAGTATACGTAACGTTCTATCCTACAGGGGCAGCCATGGGGATAGCCGAAGATTTAGGGAAATTTCTTGCAGCCCTGATGCCTGTTGATGATAGCCATGTATTATTTGCCAAGAGGGATACACTAGACGAAATGTTGTCAACCAGTCTGTATTATGACGAGACTTCGATTCCTCGATTTGCGCATGGGTTCGCTGAGATGGAATATTCGGTACCTACACTGCTTCATGAGGGGAATTTAAAAGGGTTTTCAAGCAAAGTTGTCTTTGATCCAGAATCCAAATTTGGAATGGTGGTCATGACAAACATTGCGTTTGAGGAAGTCTATTATTATGGACTTATTAGCAAGATTTTCGGTAACAGCACATACGTTAATTCGGTTACTTCTGAGGGGGGAGGATATTTCCAATCCGCAAGGCGGCCCGCCTCTAGATTTACCGATTTATTTAGGCTGCTGGATATAAGCAGATTTTCCAAAGCGGAGTTAAGTAGTCTTTATAATGTGGTCGAGCATAATGGCGTTGTTGAGAAAATTTCCTACACTCCTTACATGGATTACTTGCCTGTATCCAGTTTAAAGGTGAATATGATTACAATATCACTTATTCCTGTTGCGCTAGCCTTCATTTTCAGCTTAGTTACTTTGATCAGCTACCTTATTCGGATGCTTCTTTACACACTTAAAAAACGAGGGAATCCTCCAGCCCATTTTGATAAATATTATCTAGCTATTAATTTCGCAGGTGGGTTGCTCCTTCTTAATCTTTTTATCATCTTTACCAGACTTCCAAGTTATCCCGCTTATTCTTCGATACGCATTAATTTAGGGTTCAACTTACTTTATGTAGTTCTGGCAGTGGCGTATCTTGGTTTGCTCATTTACAAATTGCAGAAGAGCAGTTATGGCAAAAAGCAAAAGATGATGTACTTTATGTCTGGCATCTCGGCTACTATATTGGCTGTTTTTATTATGGGGTGGAATTTGTATGTTTAGAAAAGCGGGAAGGGCTAAATGGGATGATTTAAGCATTATTGAGAGATGCCATGGTTAGACTTCGTTAGTTATGCCGATCTCAGGTTGTAGGAATGTCAAAGCTGAGCTATTCATAGATCAGGGATAGGTGGTCAAAGAATGGAAACTAAAATGTTGTTTGGCGTTGGTTTAGTCTTTGAAACACCTGAATTTGGAATCATCGTTATGGGAGCCAACGAAGAGTTGGATGAACTACTTCCTTCAACGATCAAAGAGATGATCGGTGAACAGATTATCATCAAAAAAACGGATGGGGAAGAGCAAATATTTGAAGTTACTTCTACTCAAATTAAACATTCTATAGTCGGCAAGAAGAATATCGGTATATGTTTGGGTAAAGGGATTTCCCCAGACGAAGTACCAGCTGGTTCAATCGTCTACTGTTATCCATTAGGATAAGTTGATCAGTAGTGCAGGCTTTGGTGAAGCTACATGGAGTGGCAATTTTTTATTGCACTGGCTGTGCCTATCTTTACTTTTATATATCATAAATGTCCGAAAGCATCGGAAGGTCATCTGATTCCCTATTTGGGGTGAAGAGATCCTTCCTTTTTATTTTTCAGAATTTCGGAGAAAACATAACTATGCAAATAAGGGAGAGTTTCTGATGAATGAACATGCTAAATATGAAGAGAAGATTACTATAGCGAAGGGTTCCACAGACTCACTGCACATTCGTATCCCATACAACCCAGCATATATTCAGCGTATTCGTCAGATTACGGGCAGACAGTGGGAATCCAAACTGAAAGTATGGATCATTCCCTACACTATCGCTGCTGTTCAGGAGTTCATAAATCAGTTCGATCCAAATGATGTTCAGATTACCCCAGAGTTATGGGTTGAGAACGAAGATCTACAGCAATGGAAAGCTAGTAGAGGAAACAACATGTCATGGAGCAAAGAACAGTTGGACAAGGCGCTAAAGGTTATGAGGATACAGCCGCAAAACGATCAAAGCGTATTGTAATCAGGTAGAACGTTTTCTGAGCAGCTTTCCACTTAAAAGTACGGATGTGACTACATCCAATGTTCAGACGTATTGTTTAGGTTTGCTTGAGCGAGGAATCTCCCATTCAAGTGTGAATCAGACGATTAGCGCGCTCCGCTTCTATTGCAAACATGTGCTCCTTCAACCTACGGATATCCAGTATATTCGTCCCAAGAAGCAGACCAAGCTTCCAAAAGTGCTGTCCGAAAAGGAAGTTGCTCAACTACTCAAATCCGTAACCAACCCTAAACATAAGGCCATATTGTTTCTGACCTATTCTTCCGGGCTTCGTGTAGGTGAAGTTGTGCGTCTGCGTTGCAGTGATCTGGATATTGAAAGGAAAACAATCATCGTGAGACAGGGGAAGGGGCACAAGGATCGGAGGACGCTTCTTTCAAATCTTGCCTGGGATATCGTGCAGAAATACATAGCTGAATATAGACCTAATCGTTGGCTGTTTCCGGGGCAATCTTCTGATCGACATCTTACCGAGCGGAGCGTGCTGAAGGTTTTTGAAGAAGCAAGACGACGTGCAGGAATTGAGAAAAAGGTAAGTATTCATGCTCTAAGACACTCCTTCGCCACTCATTTGCTGGAAAACGGGACAGACCTCCGCTACATTCAGGAGCTACTTGGTCATACGAGTGCACGTACAACTCAGCGTTATACGCATGTTAGTACGAAAAATATCCAGCGTATTCAAAGTCCGCTGGATCGGATGGATTTGGGAGATTGAGGGCTGCTCTAAGTCTCCCTTTTTCTCCAACCTTTTCTTCGCAAATGTCACAATATGGGTTATCATAGACGTAGTTCGGATAATGGAAGGAATGTGTTGTATCTACGAAGTACATAAATTAGATGTTATAAGAAATCGGTGTAAAGAATAAACCCATAATTAATGCAAATACATAGGAGTAAATCTATGAATTACAAATATAGTCTATTCGACGAGGATGGCAGTTTAATTATCGGACATTGCGATAATATTGCTGGATTATTAGAAACGAACATTAGTGAAACTGCGGATGAGGATTACTACGATCTCAGTTTTATTAATTTTCATTTCAACGCTGACTTTAAACAGATTTGCTCAAACCGAAAGTATCCCATAAGTAATTTATACATACTTATTTTAGATCATTGTGGTAATAAGATAGGTAATTATTATTTTGTATTGAATACTCAGAAAGTATTTACTTCTTCAGATTTAAAAGATGGGCGAGATGTTAATATTGCTGGTTATCTTCCAATTGCTCTTTCTATGGAAATTCTAAGACTCTGGGATCTTGGTAGAGAGTTAAAACAAAAAAATATTTGGTCTCAATTTACTAACCACCAACGCGAGATCTGGATGGAGATAATCAGAAATCGCGATAATTGTTGTAAAATCTCCAGTAATATTCAGGACATAACTAATCAAACGTACTATGTTGATGGTCGACATATTACAGATAAGATTTCTTTTTATTTTGCGCTGGGTGAATCCATCAATGGCCCTGGAGGTTATTTCGGCGGATGTCTGGACAGCTTGTCAGATTGCTTGTGCGGAGGTTTTGGTGTGAAACCACCTTTTACGATTGAAATCAATGGATTTGCTGATAAATGCGAAATAATTGAGAATATTTTAGAAGTGCTTAACGAACATAATGTTAAAATCAAACTTTAAAACTAAAAATGATTTTTTGAAAGTTAATCGAAGAAGACACCGACATCTTATAACAAAATATTCAAGCAGCGGCTACTTTGGAGCCTTGGTCTGCGGGAAGGATCTCAAAGAGGAATTTCAGCAGGCAACCCCTTTGGGGTTCATGAATACAGGAACGTTATCGGAAATTCCATAAAGGAGTGAAATGATGGAAGACTTAATGAGGAATATAATTTATTCATCAATCCAAAATTTTTTTGAAAATGAAAATGATTTCTTTGAGTATACAAGTCAAACAGGCATGACAGAATGGAATTTGACCCATCACTTATGTAATGAGCTTAGTAAGTATATTTTTTGGCTGAACAACGAATTAGATGTAGCAAAACTAAATCACGATAATAAAAGACCCGATATTATTTTTCACAGACGGCAAACAAATCGTTTTAATTTGTTAGTCGTTGAAGCTAAGAAAAACCGTAGAGATAGGCATAGTGATATAAACAAGATAAAAGAAAATTGGATGGTAGGAAGACTCAAATATCGTTTTGGAGCATACATTAATATTTGGGGAATTCATGAGTTTGAGGCGATACTAATTACAAGAAACTCTAAAGAGTTTGAAGAAGTGAAAATCGATGGGAATAATAGTAAATACATATCACCTATGATGATTGAAAACCAATTCAGAGACAATATAAAAAAGGTTATAAACGAAATAAACAATGATTCAAACCATGAATTCTTAGAGAGTTCTTTGAAGAAAAAATTGGACAATGAGATTCTGAAGGTATTTTCGTTAGAAGAATGGAACATCCGATAACATTATATTCACGCATCGGGCATACGTCCTCGGTCCGGCAGAGGAGTTCTAAGAAGGTTGGGGCAGCCGGACACACCTGGCATTCGCCAGGCGTCGTGAATACGGGAACGTTAGGTGAAATTCGAAGTAATAAGTTGGAGGCAGTCACATGGAAGCAGTTAAAAAAATTGAAAAGATAGAAATGGATTTAAAGGAAAAGATAAAAAATATTAGACCTAAATTTGTGAAAACACGTCGAAAAGCTAGAATATGGAAGGTATTCATTATTTCATTAGGTATTATTACAACTATTATATTAGGAATAAAAGATATATCTTGGGGAAGCACTGTAGGATTTATTTTGTCTGCTCTTCTTACCGGGGTTACTGCGATTGAAAGCTTATATAACCACGCTTCTAAATCTGTTCAAGAACACGAATACTACGTTAAATTAACAGATTTGAAACAAGATATAGAATTTTATAAACAAGGCAAAGAATTAGAAGATTATCAGTTGTCGGATGTTAAGGCTTTTTTTGAAGAATTCAAGAAAATAAGAACTGAATTTCATAATTTTCGAGTTGAAACTGTAAAAGTATCTTATGAGAATAACAATTCTAAATCAAATTGAGAGGATTTCAATGAACTTCACCTAACATAATATTCAAGCAGCGGCTCCGATAGAGCCTTGGTCTGCTGGATGGATTTCGAAGAGGGATTACAGCACACAACCCCTACGGGGTTCATGAATACAGGAACGTTATATGAAAGGGACGCTAGCTAATATTAAGGGGAATCAAGGATGTTTAACTTTTTTCGTAAGAAATCGAAAGAAACAAAGATCTCACTAGAAAACCAAATAGAGGTTCTCAAAGATATTGGTATATCTTTCACAACTGATGATGATGGTGTTGTTAAAGAGTTGTTGAATCATTTTGATCGAGAAACTTACGAAGACGATCCCTATTCTCTCTTACTTTCGATGATGGGTTCAGATCTTATTGATGAAAATGACAATGAAGTTAGATTGTCGAAGGATGTTTGGAGCTTTGATACCGAATGCGTTGAGAACGAAGAGATTTATTCGACAATCATTAATGAACTCGTAAGTTTAACTCGTGGTAAGTTGCAAATACAACAGGTAAAAAGCCATGTAGATTTTGATAATGAAGATGCTAAAGTATCGTTTATTTTAGATGATCAGAAATATGAATGGGAAATACATTTTGAAGATGATTGGATTGACTTTAATTTGCTGAGGAAGATTGGGGAACTAGCTATCAGAAGTGACAAGGAAAATTACTTTATTCATTTTAATGATGGTCAGAATCTTACAATACTATATACAAGTAAAGTCAAACACAAATTAATTAATGATTTAATAAAAGATCGATTTTCTAAGTTAGCGTAGTCGAGGAAGGCGTCCCCATCATATAACAATGTGTTTACGCATCGGCGGACAAGCCGCCTCGGTCGCCAGGAGATAAGTCAGGGAAGTGGATTCAGGCGACACATCCTACCACCCAACCGCGGTCGCGTAGTCGTTCGACGAGCAGTTTAGGGTGCTAGGACGTCGTGAACACGGAAACGTTATACGAAACACTTCGAAAGCAGGCAAAACATGAAAACAAATAAAGCGATGAGAAATTTATTATCATTAAATGAGTTAACTGACTTAAACAAATCAATAGGATTGAATTTACTCAACCCCGATTTTTGTGAATGGGATAACTGTATTTTGATAGATGCTTCAAGTTTAAAAAACATAGGTTCTATTGAAGAGACTATTTATCAAGATCGAACGGATTTAGAGGCTTCAATTAATCATTATCACATAGAGAATTTAAAGATAGGATTAAAACTCATTTCTAATTGGGAAGAGCATTTAAAATTACAATATCCTGAACGAGAATTTATTTTGATTTTAAGTTCTACAATTGAAGGCGAAAACGTCGTGATTAGATTTTATCAACTTAGAAATGATGATCCTGAATGGATTAAATTAAATGATCTTGAAGGCTACAAAGAAGAAGCCATTTTAGTAATTGAGACTTTGAATGTAGTTCAGTGATGTGAAGTGCTTCGTATAACATAATATTCACGCTGCGGGCATTCGCCCTGGGTCCGGCATACGCCGGACAGCTAGCATTCGCTAGGTCGTGAATACAGGAACGTTAGCCGAAAGAAGTTCTTAGTTTAGGAGGAGTCTATATGATACTAGAAAAAGTTATAAATAAAATTGAAATACAAAGTGAATATAAGGATTTGGTTGATAAGTATATAGATCAGATCCTTACCGAATTTAAAGGTAAGATTCATAGCATTTATATGTGTGGCTCGATTCCCAAAGGAACCGCTAAACCTTTTAAGTCAGATGCGGACTTTACTATTGTCTGTGAAAATCCCGAAGATATTGATTACGAAAGATTGTCAAATATTAAAGACAGGCTTTTGAAAGAATATCCAATAGTCACTAAGATTGATACGATCATTTGCTCGATTGACGATGTATTAAGTAAACCACATGAGTGGGGTTTTTGGGTTAAGATCATTTGTGTTTGCCTATATGGTGATGACATTGGTGAAAAAGTACCACCGATCATTATTTCTCCAGCGTTCATTTTAGACTTAAATACAGAGACCAAGGAAGAAGTAGATCGTGTACGTCGTTCACTTTCTACTGCTAGTGATCACACGCTGAAAACTAGATATATTAAAGGGTATTCGAAGAGATTAATTCGTGCATTATACTCTTTGGTTATAGTAGATACAGGTGTATGGCAAGATGACATTATTGAGATGAAGAATGCCATAATAAACTATTGTGAGATTGGCTCCGCTTTAGTTGAGTATCTGTATGTTTGTTACTTGGATAGTGATGTACTTGTTGAAGAGTTTCTGGGAATTGCAGATGAAGTATATAGCTATTTTGAGAATGCTTTAAATACAATGGATGCTTCCAGAACTTCCCTCGACTAACACCACATTGACGCTCGGGGTCACTCTGAGAAGCGAGTGACCCCATCCAGCCCCCTAAGCCCGTCGGGACGTTACTGCATTAGGTGTTCGGCAAGCCTCACAACTAATAGCAGCGACTCTAAGGGGCCAGGACGTCGTCAATACAAAACGTTATGCGCCATTACCTGTAAATATTAAAGATCATATTTAAGGAGATAACTTATGAAAGGTAAGATACTCTTATTATTTTTTATTACGATATTGTGTTCATCTTGTCAAGATAGTAGTCTACCGACTACTTTAAACAGCGAAACTAATTCAATAATGAATTCTGAACTGCCTCCTGATGTAGTGAGTACAGGTGATGGAACAGAATCAAAAGAAATAACGGAAGGTCGATCAGATACTGCTAATAATAAAATATTACCCATTAGCATTGGAAAGCTTGATTTGAAAGGAGAATTTTATGATGAAATGCTTCGAAATCCTATAGATCATGATTATGAAGTGGAATTTAATGAATTTCTAAATTCCAATGAGATTATTACAACATTGGAATGGGGTACATTGGAAGGCAAATATACAGAGATTTGGGATAAAGAGTTGAATCAAATATATAAAACGCTTCTTTCTAAGTTGGATAGAGAACCAAGAGAAGCACTAATTGAATCGCAGAAAGAATGGTTACAGTATCACTTAAGGGAATCAAAATTTGTAGAGAAGACATTTATTGATAATGGTTATCTTGGATCAAGAGGATCAGTAAGCCTAACAACGGCTATAAGGGAGAGAATTAGGGAAAGAACAATGCAATTATTTGAATATCGATACCTGTTAGATGGTGAAGTTGAGTTTGTTTACCAAAATAAAAAATAGAGTTGGAATCTTGATCAAAAGTTGTTAGGTCATGCTTCGAAAGTAGTAACGGCGCTTAACACTGTATTTCAAGCTACGGGATACCATCCCTTAGTTTTTTAGATGTATAATCATGGAAGAACACTCGAACAACATACGACCCAGCCTAAGATAAGAGTTATCTAAAGCTGGGTCGTCTTGTGAATACAAGAACACTATCAGAAATCTTCGTAAAATAATTACGCAAGGAGCATTCCAATGAAGATTCAAAAACCAGTAATTATTGAAGGATACAATAGTGAATGGCCAAGAGCATTCAATATAATAGAATCGATTATATCCAACAAATTAAATGGTCTGGTATTACGAATTGAACACGTTGGAAGTACAGCAATCCCGAGTCTTTCAGCCAAACCAATTATTGATATAGATGTAGTAATTGAATCTATGGCCTGCCTACCACAGGTAATCAAAAAGTTAGAAGAGTTGGGATATATTCATGAAGGTGATTTGGGGATTAAAAACAGAGAAGCATTTGCAAGAAGGGACGTTTATGTACCCTACACTAGTGAAGGGCAATGAGAAGCACGAACATCATCTATACGTATGCAATAGGGAAAGTCAAGAATTGAAAAGACATATAATGTTCAGAGATATACTAAAAAAGCATCCCTTATTAGTATCTGAGTATGGGAAGTTAAAGTTCCAACTAGCTAATAAATACAGGAACAATCGCCAAGCCTATACTGCTGGAAAGACAAAATTTATTACGAGAATAATGAATGAATACCAAGATATTTAAATGTATTTCAGGAAGACGAAGACATCTGAAAACAAGGTGTCTACGTTGCGGGCCATTCGGCCCTTTATTTCGCAAGTTGAGGTAATCAGAGAAGCGGATTCAGCTCACAACTCTACGAGACTAAGTCCGTCGCATTCAGTTAACGACACTTCTTTAAGCCTCTTTGATTCGTAGATACGTTAGCTAAATTCCCTAAACTACCTATTTAGAGGTGTAAATTCAGAGATGTCTTATACAAAACCAGTTATTAGAGAACCGTATTATGATTGTCCAAAGTGGTTTGACAATGATGTGAATCGCTCAGAGTTTCTTACGCTTTCGAGCGAGTGTACATCTTCTGAAGTTGAACTCTTTTTAATACACTTATTTGGATATAGCAATACAAATGTAGATCAATCAATGGAAGACACTTTTAATGATCTATTTGCGAATGAATCTGTAGCTATTTTGGGCGGTGTTGCTTTTTTTGAAAGTGAAGAAAAATGTATTATGCCAAGTTGTTGCTGTGGTCTAGAACAATTTAGGGAGATTTATAATTCTATTATTAATAGAGAGAGTCCCTGGCTTGGACATGATCCATCACCGGGAATAACTTATAAGGATAACATGGCCATCGTCTGGTCTGATAATCCAGATTCTAATGATCGATCGGACGTTTTCCATATTGATTTTAAGTTTGAGGAAATTTTATCTTGTCTTGAGCAATCCAAATATGACTTGAAAGATTTTATTGATAAGCCGCTCTTTGAATGGATTTATCGAAGAGATCGAGCTACAGCTAATAAAATGAAAGATAGAATGTATGAGTGGTTTCTTTAGAAATTGTGATTATTAGTATTTATAAGAAGACAGGAACATCAGCTAACATAATATTCACGCTGCGGACATTCGTCCTTGGTCCGGCAGGAGCCGACACCTCAGCATACGCTGAGGTCGTGAATACGGGAACGTTAGCTGAAATTGCCAAAATCTAATTAAGTTCTCGGGGTGAGTTATGGGAGTAAGGAAAAAATACAAACGTAAGATCATACGTTTAAATCGATTATTCTATTGGTATGTTGAACCGGATATTGATGACGAAGGGATAGTTAAATTACATATCATTTCTGAAGATAAAAAGTTTTTGGTCACCTACGAAGTTGGTCAGTACAGTATTAAAAAAAAAACCGAAAATTGTGATCATTGGAGAAGAATTTGAAGGCTGGACAAGAGAATATCTTGGGTACAGGAGAGTATTAACACCAAAATGTCATGATGAAATAATCACTCCAAAATTAATAGGTGAAATAAATGATTGGTGCCTATTAAAAGATAAAGAAATAACAATCGTTAATTGGTATGGAGAAATAATAAAATAATGAAGAGTTGTAAGTAGATCGAGAAGTCGGGAATTCACGCTGCGCGATATGCAAAACAACGAGAGATAATTGATTTTAAAGTAGATTAAATGAATGGTTGTTGGCCGACGTCCTGTCCAATAGATAATAATCCATTTAGAGATCCATTCCGCGAAGTCCTCTGCTTTTAAGAGAGGCAAAAAAATTCGCTTCAGCTCGCTTCAGATTCTGTATCACCGAGCATTAAACCTAGAATCCCCCGATAACCTTCGGTATTGATGCCTGTACAACGGACCTTCACCACCATCGCATCCACTAAGATAAACGGGAATCGGCTTTCGACTAAGGGTCGGTTATTCCATGCCCTACCATGGGGTTTAACTGTAAGCAGAGGTCTGACACCGTAGACTTGGAAGACGCCATGCCACAGAAGTTCGTCGGTAATCTCAGTAACTTTGCGAATTACTCCTTGTGTAATATACTTAGTATATTAATATTACGATGTCAGGGTGGTTTTGTGGAATTGCATTTATACGAGCAGATATATATCTATATTGTACAAGAGATTAAAGAAGGTCGATTAAAAGAAGGAGACCGAGTCTCTTCTGAAAAAGAGTTGGCTGAACAATTTGGCGTCAGTCGTATTACATCTAAAAAGGCTCTGGAGAAATTGGCAGATTCTGGGGTTATTAAACGGATACAAGGGAAGGGTTCATTTGTGGCCGATGGTATAATTGGAGGACAAGAACCGAAGCACTATTCAGAGGTAAGAACGACCTTGGTTCCTGAGGATGATAAGCAGTTGATCGGGTTTATTATACCGAATTTTTCTGACGAGTTTGGTTTACAACTTCTTAGATCGATGGAAAAGCGGAGTGCTGAGCATAATTATCAACTCATTATCAAGCGAACCTGGGGGGATCGGGATGAGGAAAAACGTGCGATTGACTTATTTATTGGTTTAGGCATCAAAGGATTAATCGTGACCCCCATTCATGGTCAACACTATAATTCTGAACTGCTTCGACTTGTATTAGATCGGTTTCCCATTGTTTTGGCCGATAGATATCTAAAAGGAATTCCGGTTTGTTCGGTATATACAGACAATAAGAAAGCAGCCATGGATCTTACGCGTCATCTGATTAGCAAAGGTCATAAAAAAATTGCCTTTTTATCTCCGCCGGAAGAGAACACTTCAACATTGGAGGAAAGGCTGCTCGGATATACGTTTGCCTTCACCCAGGAAGGAATGAATTTGAACAAAGATTATGTATTAACAAACTTGAAGGGCACCCTTCCCAAGAACATAAACGGAACAGCGATTGAAAGTGATAAAGAAACAGTAGAGCATTTTTTGAAACAACACCCTGATGTAAAGGCGTTTGTCGCATCGGAATTTCTAATAGCTACCATGCTGGCTCAAGTCATCCACTCGATGGGGAAATCTCTGGAGGAATTCGAGATCGTTTGTTTCGACTCCCTGAATGATCACCTGGGTCAACCCATCTTCACTCATATTAAGCAGGATGAGAAGCAGATGGGTGAATTGGCAGTGGATATGTTAATCTCTCAATTGCATGGAACAGCAGTTCCCGAGCTGAACATTATTAAACATCGTATGGTCGTGAAAAATAACAGGTAGGGTTTATACAAGTGTAGCTAAACCAAAGCAATTGTTCAAAGTGTCGAGAAGTCCCAAGGGGCTTATCGGCACTTTTTTTGATATCAGACATATAAACTTCGAAGCAGGGACCTTCCTGACCTGATATCGCAAGAAAAACCCCTTTTAAACGCGGTCTGTCTTCTATGAAGTATGTCGATAGGCGATTTTCTTATGGTAAAGCATATTTCACATCAGGGAATTGGTTAGGGGACCGGAGATTAACCAACCTTGAAACGTCGATTTCTATATCTAAATTATAGCCATACATCATGAATAGTGATGTCGTAATATTGCAATTGACATGTTTTATGATGTCATATTAATATACTTAGTATAACTAGTGGGTTCCTATAACAAATTCACGGTGTTCATCATTTTCTGATTTTAATAGTTCATATCACCAAAGTTGTTAACGCTTACATAAATTGTGGATGATCAGAAAATGAAGTGGATCCTATAGGAATTCAAGTTAAACGAATTCATTTAACTAAGGGGGACTTTGAATGAGGAGATCCAAAAAATTCGCATTTCCAATTCTTGTTTGCTTTCTGGTTATGTTACTACTTGTAACGGCTTGTTCAACGAAGGGAGGCTCTAGCGATCAGGCCGGAGAGGGGATTACAACGGTTACGATGTGGCATGGTCTTACCTCCATTGATTTAGATAATATGAATAAAGTCGTGAAGGCATTTGAAGAGAAAAACCCTACGATCAAAATGAATTTGGTTTATACAGAATCCAACGAGGGATCCGATCAGAAGCTGCTGACTGCAGTCGCAGGCGGCAATCCTCCTGACGTTGCACTTTTCGATCGGTTTAAGGTCGGTACTTGGGCTGCGCAAGGTTCTCTGACTGACTTATCCTCGATGGCAGCAGAATCCGGAATACGTAAGGAAATGTATTATCCATTTGCATGGGAGGAGTCCAGTTATCAAGGAAAGCTTTATGCAATGCCGATGGATACGGACTCTCGCCTGCTATTTTACAATAAGGATCATTTCAAAGAAGTGGGGTTGGATCCCAACAAACCACCACAAACGATCGCCGAGCTTGAAGCGGCCGCCGAAAAGTTAACCATCAAGGAAGGTAAACGTTTCAAACGGATCGGGTTCATCCCATGGTATTCGCAAGGCTGGCTGTATACTTGGGGATGGTCATTTGGAGGAGAATTCCAGGATGCTGCCACCGGCAAAATTACGGCAAATGATCCTAAAGTCGTGGAAGCGCTACAATGGATGACCGACTTCGGCAAAAAATACAATGTCGAGGATATTGCCGGATTCACAAGTGCAGCGGGTACGGAGGAAATGGATCCGTTCATTTCCGGTCAAGTCAGCATGAAGATAAGTGGGAACTTTACGGTGAAGGGTATCGAAAAATTTAAGCCGGATTTAAACTACGGTGTTGCACCAATACCGACCCCAACAGGTACTAATTTTACGACATGGTCGGGAGGCGGGTCCGCTATTATCCCTAAAGGCGCCAAGAACATCGCAGCTGCTTGGAAATTCCTCGAATTCTTAGGGAAAGAAGAGGGGCAAACGTTATTAAACGCTGACTCTCAAATTTCCGTTATCGATTCGGTTAACGACAAATACGGTTACAAGGACGATCCGATTATGAAGGAATTTATCAATATTTTGCCCAATTCACATAACCGCCCGGTTATTCCTGAAGGACAACTGCTGTGGAATGAGTTAGCTTCCGCAACGGAAAAGGCTACCCGCGGTAACGGTACTCCGAAAGAGAACCTGGATAGAGTAACAGAGACTGTTAATAAGGCTCTAGAAAAATACGACAAATAGGGTGCTCGGTAGGCAGGGAGCGAACTCTCTCTCCTTGCCTATTCATGAATGACAATTGGAAGGAGAATGTACATGGCGAAACTGGCCGATCCAGTTCAAGTAAAAGCAATTCCATCGGCAAGGAAACGAGCACTCCACAGAACTAACGTGATTGGGTGGCTGTTTGCTTCACCTTGGGCTATAGGGCTGCTATGCTTTTATGCAATTCCCATGCTAATGTCCATCTACTTCAGCTTCACTACTTACAGCATTCTGCAACCTGGTGAATTTGTCGGAATCAATAATTATAGAGATCTTTTCCATGATCCTCTGTTTTGGAAATCCATATACAACACGATTTATTTTACGGTATTTTTTGTTCCATTAAGTATATTTTTCGGTGTGGCACTCGCTATGATGTTGAATATGAAGGTCAAGGGTATGGCTGTATTCAGAACGATCTTTTTCTTACCTACTCTCGTGCCACAAGTAGCTCTGGCTGTTCTCTGGATGTGGCTGTTACATCCAAACTTCGGATTGGTGAACGGGATGTTAGCGAATATCGGTATCGATGGGCCCGCTTGGCTTGGTGGTGAGTCGTGGTCCAAGCCCTCTCTCATTCTGATGTCGCTTTGGGGTATTGGGCAAGCTGTCGTTATCTACCTTGCTGGATTAGGAGACATCCCTGAGGAGTACTATGAAGCGGCGCAAATCGATGGAGCTAACTGGTTTCAGAAAACGAGAAAGGTAACCCTGCCTTTGCTCACTCCCGTTATTTTCTACAACCTTGTGATGGGAATGATTGGTGCATTCCAACAGTTTACTCTTCCCTATACGTTGACCAAAGGGCAAGGAACTCCTGCAAATTCCATGACTTTCTACGTCATGTATTTATATGAGAACGGATTTAGGTATTTCAAAATGGGTTATGCCTCCGCAATGGCCTGGATTTTATTTATTATCGTTATGGCATTAACCGGAATTATTTTTATTACGTCTAAACGCTGGGTTCATTATCAGGGGAAATAAGGAGGAGGAAGTAAGGGATGAATCCTACCGCTATCAAAAGAATCAATCGTGCGTTAGCCTATGTATGTCTAATTGTTGCTTCTGCATTTTTCATGATTCCGTTCATTTGGCTGCTTTCGACTTCTCTTAAACCACTCACACAAATCTTTACATTCCCACCAGAGTGGATTCCGCGTCCAATTCTGTGGAGTAATTATTCCCGTGCTGTTGAGTATATCCCTTTCTGGACATATCTGAAAAACACGGCGATTATAACTATCGTTAGTACGCTTGGTGTGATCATATCCTGTCCCTTGGTTGCATATAGTTTTGCCAAGTTAGAGTACCGTGGGAGAGGTATACTTTTCTTTGTTACCCTTGCTGTTATGATGATTCCCGGACAGGTGACAATGATTCCTCTTTTCCTGTTGTTTACTAAATTAGGTTGGGTAGGGACACCTCTTCCACTGATTGTACCCCAATTTTTTGGAGTGCCCATTTACATTTTTCTGTTGCGGCAGTTTTTCATGGGACTGCCTGATGCCCTGCGCGAAGCGGCCCGCTTAGACGGCGCTAGTGAGTTCCGCATATATTTACAGATCATGTTTCCACTAGCCAAATCCGCCGTATTAGCCGTGGCATTGTTTCAATTTATGGGGAGTTGGACTGATTTCATGGGTCCCTTGCTTTATTTAACCAATGAACCATCTTACACGGTTTCGCTCGGATTGCAGCAATTTCAGAGCCAAAAGGGATCCGAATGGGGTCTTTTAATGGCCGTATCCACCTTGATGACATTACCTATTATCGTTTTGTTCTTTTTTCTTCAAAAGACGTTTATTAGCGGCATTACATTTAGCGGTATAAAAGGTTGAACATCATTTAAAAGAATTAAGCTCCAACGATGCGGGACCCAAGGAAGGTTAGGTCGGACCAAGGCAGGTGTTCGGTGTAAAACGTAATCCGTTGACCCGCTTCACAGATCATAAGGACAACATTCCAGTTGCGAAAAGCGAACGTATCCCCTGTTGTTTTTATTACCAGTTGTCATGGGAATATTGCCGAAAATGTCCGAAAATTAACAATAAGAAAGAATCTCAATTAAAATGACAACAGCAACCATTTTACCTTTGCTATTGTCAGGAGATGAGAGAAATGCCGCAGCAAGAACAGACAAGTGGTTGGAGTGATACGGCGATTAAGATGCTTGACGAATATAGCGGTACTTTGCAGACAGGCAGCGTTCTACGCGAAACGGAATTAACTTCAAATGTCTTACTGCTGGCATGTGGAGGGGAAGGGGAGCTTGCAATGGATGGTGAGGGTTGCCACATTGGAGCTTCTTTTGCCTGTCATGTGGTGAAGGGGACATCCTTTACGCTGACGGCCAGAGCAGAGGACATTCATTATATGGTGATCATGTACAAGGCTTCTTCCATGGAGGGAGCCTCTCTTGTTGTGCCTTCGTATCGCAAACACCCGCTGCGCAATTCATTTGTACAGAATTCGGTAACCCACGCAGAATGGATCGAGAACGCGGAAAAAATTGTTGCCAAATGGCCGCGGCGAAGGGCTGGAACGTTTTTATGCTAATGCACTGCTCCAGGGTATGATCTACGAACTGATCATGGAGTATGAACGATGTCAGGGGGGAGCGGAGTCCGACATGGTGGATGTTGTCGCTTCCTATATAACATCGCATTATCGCCAGAATCTTGAGCTGAAAGAGCTGGCAGCCCTCGCGGGATGCAGCGTAAGACAGCTGCAGCGACGATTCAAACAAGAGAAGCAGCTCGGACCGATGGAGTACCTCATTCAGCTGCGCATGGAGAGTGCTTCATGGATGCTGCGTCATACGGATGCTTCCATCGGTGAAATTGCAGACAAAATGGGCTATCTCGATATGTATTATTTCAGCAGGGCGTTTAAGAAATATTATGGCGTTCCACCACTGCATTACCGACTTGCCGCCGCTTCAAGAAAAGATGCAGACTATGCGAATGCCTGTTGCAGAATCGCACGGCTTCTTCGTATCAGTCGGCACAAGGCCCGGTGATCTGCCATATGCGAGGGGGATATACTGTCACCGAATCACCGCAACGTATCGCTGTACTCGATGTACAATATGCCGATCATCTGCTTGCGGTGGAGCGGCTGTCTCCGGATCTGATTATTTGCACCGAAGTGCATGATCAGCACGTTGAACGGTTAAGTCGGATCGCTCGAGTGCTCATGTTTAAGCGTAATGAAAGCTGGCAAACCATTCTAAGTCTGTTCGGTGAACTGACAGGCAAGCGAGCAGAGGCAAAGCGTATTATAGCGGATTATCACCGACGAACCGCTTTGCTGTCCGAAGAGCTTGCTCCAGTACTGGCAGGTAAAAGCATGGCTCTGATTCGTCCGCTTGATTCTCTGGTTCGAATACATTCTGCCTCTCATCGCACAGGCGCTGTGCTGTACCGTGATCTAGGTTTCCCTGTTCCGTTATTTGTAGCAGATACTCCGACACGGCTTAGCATACTTCAGTTGACAGACTTCCGGCTGTACATGCCAGCCACTATTTTTTACTTAGTAATGAAATGATGCAGGAGGGCATATCCACGACAGAGCAACGTGTCTGGGGAATGTTCGATACGGATGAGCGACAGCAAATACACTCGGTCGATGCCGCAACATGGATTGGCTGTTATGGGCCGACAGGAGTTAATGGATAGTGGGTCAGATTGCGCAGGCGTTGTTGGTTTGAGGGGGCGTTATGTTGGTGTAAGCTCGGTACGAGCGAAACTGAATGGATTACTCTGGGCAACATCAATTTTTAAAGGAGAGCTTACGAAGCATTACCTGCCATCAGTGGTTGTAGAAGCTACTTCTTGTGTGTATAGCTGTAAAAAAGCAACTATGAGATAGGTTATAAGAAGAAAAGATGACCTGTTTTTTTTGTTAGCTCAGAAGTTGCTTAGTTAAGAGTGTAAGATTTAATTAAATATTTAGCATATTTAAATTCCATTAAATCTCAAGGGATTGAGAGTTTTCTAAATATTACATTTCAGTAATTATTTCTTCGCAAATATCAGTACATGGGTTATCATAAAACTAGTTCAAAAACGGAGCCGTAATGTATTGTTACTACGAAGTACATAAAATCTGAATAATAGATTCGAGGTAAGCCAAACTTAAAAGTTCCAATATTTCATCTCAAAAGAAAGGTATCCAATTATGATTTTTCAAACTAGAAAAGAAACTCAACTCAAGTTAAGAAAAAATAGAAGAGATATTGTATTTAGTAGAAAAATCAGAAAATTTTTTCGTCAGTTTTGGAAACTATCAAAATTTTTACTTTTATCTGTAGTGTTGAGTTTTATTGTTAGTGTAGTAGCATTTGATTATGTATCCACTGAATATGATACTTTGCAAGTCAAGCAGGAAGAATTAGAAAATAAGATAACTGCTAGAATTACAGCTGTAAAAGGTGAGGGCAGAGAACAAATACTATTTAATATATCTTATTTTGATTCAGATATTGTGATACTAGGTAAATCAAAGACTGAGTTTGTCGACGTTAAGTTTAGAATTGTGCAAGATAGGTTTCCAAATGATATCCTTGAAGCAGAACTAGATAGTCAAATATTTGATAACATTGAAGATGTACAATTTCTAATGCCAGTAAAGCGAGAGAGTCCAACTACTAAACATCTATTTTTAAATCTAAAAAGTACACATGAACGTGTAGGCTCAGCGGAGTTGATTATTAATAAGAATTTTAATAGAAGTGTTCAAGCTAGAATTGAGGTTGAAGCGAAGTCAAAGTTTTCAAGATTCATTCATAAAATAACAACAATAATAACGGATTAAACTAATGAATTTAGAGATTTCGATGAGTTAGTAACAAGGACCTATTTGAAATTTTTTTGAACTTTATCCCCTAGGTTCTGTCAGAAAAAATATAGATTCAAAGGGGCATTTTAGTAGCGAAGTTTAATAAACCGGACACATCCGTAACAGATCAAACAAATGAAGTAATGTTCTCTAATATATCTGTTCCAGAGCGAGTATACGCTTTTTTGCTTGAAGAAATTATACAGATTCAATGGGTGGTGGTGTTTTTATGAATTCAGAATTTCATGGGAATACATTCGCAGTAAGATGGGTTCAAGAAGAGTGGTATTCTAAATATTGGGATGAGATCAATTCTGGGATGGTTAAGGTTGTACCGATTTTAATTGAAGAATGTGAGATTCCTGAACTATTAAAGACAAAAAAGTATGCTGATTTCAGAGAGGAATATAGTAGAGCACTTAGAGAACTTCTTATGGGTTAAATTAATTATTTTATGTGTTTCATAAAAGACTCAGATTATAAATTTATTTTGAGCTTGGATCGTTAACAGTGGAGGATAACTTTCTAAGGGTTGCTTGATGATATTGAATAGTTCTCGTGTACCTCGCTGATTTATAAATGCAATGTTTGTTAAACCAGTTGAGATAGTCATGCTTAGCCACGGGGATGCCTAGAGACTGCTTCTTTGCTGAGAAATCGGCAAACAAGGGATTTATGATGTTGCTTAATAGTTAGACGATTCAAGCTTGTTACTACGCTGGACTGGTTCTAAAGATAGAGTTTTTAGTGAAGAACCTCTGATGGAGCTTATACAAATAAATGTTGACTAAAATAAATCATATGAATAGAAACATCAAGGAGGAAAAATTATTGTGGCATTTTCTGAAAAAGTTAAGAATGAAGCCAAAAGACGAGCCTGTTTCAGATGTGTTATTTGTCATGAAAAATTTGTTGAGATTCATCACATTATTCCCCAGGCTGAAGGTGGCGATGACACTATAGAAAATGCTGCTCCACTTTGCGCTTCTTGTCATGATTTATTTGGAGGCAACCCTGAAAAACGTAAACAAATTCGTGAAATGAGAGATTACTGGTTTGACTTAATAGAGCAGAGATTCAACGGAGAAATCAATATACTGGAACCGATACAGAAAGATGAAAACAACTTTAATATGTTAAAAAGCAAAGGAATTGTTATTTACCATGTTGTCTACGAGCATGAAGATTTCGAAACATCAGCTAGTATATTAATTAAATTGTTACAGAACGCACAAAAACGGTTCCCGAATTATAAACGACACCTCTATTTAGATATTGAAGGTCATAAAGTTAAAAGTGGTGGATTTGATCAAGATATGTTTGAACTTCAAAGTGATTTTTCCCTTGGATTTTTAATGCATTTTTTTACTTCAATACATATGCCGCTGGTTGGGGTTGAAAATAATAAAGTACAATTAAATAATGTGCCAGAAGAAATTAGTATTATTAGTGATGAGAAAGAACTTGTTAAAAAGATGAGGAAAGAGTCGAAGTATAAACACATTGTAGTATATCCTACCGAAGAATAACAAACATTGTCTAATCATTAAGCAAACGCCCTTAATCTGATAAGAACATCCGAACATGGCAAATTGATGTAGTAATACAATCGCTCTTGAGTATGAAAGAAAGTGATATAAAAATCGTCAACTATTTGTGGAAATGAGATGGGTAGCATTTAATGTTACCCTGTTATTGGGTCTAAAATTGCCGTTCTCTGTTAATTTCTTCCCCGAGTAAATACCCTACAGAAACCTCCAAAGCCTTCGCAATTACCACAACTTCATAATCCTGAACTAAACGATACTGGCCCTCCAAACGGGAAAGACTTGTCTGACTGATATCCAAACCCAATGTTTGCAGTCTGGCCAGGAATTCTCGTTGTTTAATGCCTTTGCTTTTACGAATAGCTACGACTCGGGAGCCGATGATATTTTTGTCGCCAGGTGGTTCTTGTCTATGTTTCATTATGTACACCCCTCATTTCAACCAAATTGTATGAGAAATAATGGTTGTTTTAATGCGGATATCGAATTAAAATAAAATAAACCGATAATCGCATTAAAAATGACTGTTCATGTCTAGTCTTAACAAGACATGGCGCAGTTTAGACTCATCAGAGAGGTGCATGTATGAGCCGGTTGCTTGACTTGTTGGAAGAGGAACGGCGCAAGCTTAATCAGCTTGGAGAGGCATCCTTGAAGCAAGCGATTCCGTTGTGGGACAGTCCTGCGGTTCAGGAACAGAGCCGAAGGGTGGAAGAACTGGTGGCACGAGTTAGTGAAATGAAGGCGAGACATAACCGAGTTGTACAATGATGTGAGTACATAATGCGTAGGGGAGGAGAAGCTATGGATTTTCCACCGTGGATTCAGCGAGCGATTCAGGCAAGGCTAGATGAGTTGACTGCCCGGATTGAGCATGATCCTGAACTGAGTCGAGTACGTGGGGAAACGGACGAAGCGTTCGAAGCTTTGTTTGCAGGTGAGGGTATTAATCAGACACCAGAATATATCGAGTGGGAGAATCGTTACATTGTCAGAAAAGGCATAGAGAATGAACGTTTGTACATGCAGGGGCTGCGAGATGGCATTCAACTGACATTTTCCTTGTTAGGCCAGTCGATGTTGGTGGAGAAGGGACATGAAACTGACCTAAGCTAGGTGACGGATGAACTTAGCAGTGTTAGCATGGCAGGCTGCTGGTGAGGGAGCGAGTATAGACGAGAATGGTGAAACGTATCCTAGGAGTTTCACACGACACGAACAGAATTATGTCAAATGGAATGTCATAGTTAATCAATGACTTTAAAGCTAAAAAAGCCAGTGTATGCTTAAATAGCTTTGTAAGCATACACTGGCTTGACCCTCTAACGCGAACCCATAGGTCAGGGGAAGCGAACCCCGCTCTTCACTTAAAAACCCGAGCCGAAGCGTGACAACTCGCTTCGGCTCGGGTTTTAATGCTTTACTTTTCCCAAATCAATCTTACTTCCCACTTACCGACTTAAACCAATCATTCACTTCTTGTGTGATCTGATCTCCGCCGTTGGATTTCCAGTTGGCGACGAATTGGTCAAAGGCATCGATCGGCAGCTTGCCGTAGATGATTTTGTTGAAGGTTTCCATCTCGGACTGGCGAAGTAGGTTCCACTTGGAGACCATGGTTGGTGTGGCTGCGCCGGTGAAGTAGTTTTGTTTGCGAATGTCGAGCTGCGACATCACGACTTTGGCAGCGGCCCAGTTTTCAGGTTTGCGGAACTCGGCCATTTGTTTCTCGTATGGGGTTTCGGGCTTCTCGCCGTCAGCCAGCTTCACGAGGGTTTTCATGTATAGATCCGGGATACGAGCCGGACCCGTCAGGAACGGGAACTCGTTGGAGAAGTCTTTGATCTTCTCTTTGTCACTGGTCGGTTGACCGTCAATGATATCCCAGTCGTATCCTTTGGCAAAGCCGTACTCATATGGACTGCCCGCAGCCGGGTTCGCCAAGTTATCGAGCAGGTAGTTGTAGTACAGGAAAATCGCTTCCGGATGCTTGGCATCCTTGTTGATCATGATACTGGCGTTAACGCCAGAGTTCTGCCACTTTGTACCAATCTTGCCGTCTGGACCAGCCGGAATAGGGTAGGCTTTGTATTTCGCGCCAGGTACGTTCTTGAGTAGGTCTGGTGCAGGCCAGTCGGGTACCCAGTTTGCGCCAGGCAGGATGCCAGCCGTGCCAGCAGTCCAGCTTTCAGCAGACTTACCTTCGTCCCACAGCGCGGAGTCAGTATGGATATACCCTTTGTTCATCCATTCATTCAGCTTCGCAAGGGCTTGTTTGGCACCGGGATTAATGGAGCCGTACTCCAGATTGCCGTTTGCGTCTTTGTTCCATTGTTCCTGGATCGTGCCGTAAGCGCCGAACAACCAGTCGAGCGAGCCCATCCAGGTGTTGGTGTTATTTTTAAGCGAGATCGCCAGTGGGAATACTTTATCCGGAGACAGGCCGTCCGGGTTTTCATTTTTGAATTTGTCCATGATATTCTCAAGATCTGCGATGGTCTTAGGTGCTTCGAGGTTCAGCTTCTCCATCCAGTCTTCTCTGAGCCAGAGCAGGGTATCGTCGTTATCGGTGTACTCCAGGATCGGCATGTTGTATCTCTTGCCATCCTTGGTGAACGGGTACCACAACTCGGGATGCGCTGCAGCGTGATCCTTCAGGATTTTGTTGGCGTACTTGTCGAACAGTTCATCGATGGCGATGAATTGACCGGAGTCGATCAGCTGATTGGTGAGTACCGCGTTCGTTGGAACGGATACGAAATCAGGCAATTTCTCGCCTGAAGCAATGGCCAGCTGCAGCTTCTGTCTGTATTGATCGTCATTAGCCGGATACCATGAATCCTTATGCTTCATGCCCAGCGTTTCGAGCATCCAGCGATCGTGAACGTTGTTCTCTTTGGTGTCACCTTGCACATATTTCTTCGGCATACGAACCGAACTGAACTCAATGGGTGGGTCATATTTTCCTTTCGCAAAAGCAGCTTCGGCTTCGGCTGACCCGACCGTCGCCGGCGTATCGTCTGTACCATTTTCACTGGCTGAATCGCCACTGCCGCACGCAGTGATGGTGATGAGTGCGATGACCATGAGCAAGGACCACCATGTTTTGAATTTGATCATTGTTCAATCCCCCTACGGTGTATGATCTTTACAAGTGTAACTGTACCAATTCAGGCGGGAGGGCATCTATATGAGTTTGTTAGTTTTGATAGGACTCTATTATGTTATTAGTGCTGGTCTCGGTACTCCTGTGGCGTAACGCCGAACTGACGCTTGAACACTTTGATAAAATACGCCGGGTCCATATAGCCAATCTCCATGCTGATTTCATATACTTTTTTGGTGGTTGTGACCAGCTTGTGGCAGGCCCGATCCATGCGCAGGCGCGAGATATATTCACTGATGCCTTCGCCCGTTTCGATCTTGTAAATCTTGGACAGATGGGTCGGATGCAGATTGACATGATCGGCGAGCACACGCAAAGACACATCCAGATGCAGATTTTTATCCGTAAACTCCTGAACCTTCTTCACATACTCAGACCGAATATCCTTGATTTCGTTGGATGTACCTTCCTTGAGCTTGGCGAGGACGCCGAGCGACCATTTGCGCAGTTTGCCGATGGTGGAGAAGGCCTCCCCGCTCTGAAGATACTCAATATCGCTGCCCATGAGGCTGGTCAGGGTCAGCTTGTTTCGGTGGGCGAGGTTAGTGAACGAAGCGGTAATGAGAAAACCAGCCTCCATGCAATGCTCCCACGATTCCGACCATTTCTCATCCAGCTCTGCACAGACGGCGAGTATTTTCTCTTCGGCGGCATCCCATTGTCCACTCTCCAGCAGATGGATGAAGGTGGGCGGGGTGTATAGGACGTCCAGCGGTCCTTGAGCTGCAGGGGTCTCCACATCGCTGACGCGCATGACGAATTCGCGCTCGTCTCCGACGATCTGCCGGAAATATGCTGAGGCCTGACGGAAGCGATCGTAGAGCTGATCCGGAAAGGTGAACCACTCGGTCATGACGATGGAGAGGGAGCCTTTCAGAAACTGTTTTACTTTGGATTGAAGCTGAATGGACAGCTTCTCCAGAATGGTCTCTTTTCCAATATCGTCATTCTGTTCCTTCAGCTGTAGCAAAAACACCACATATCCGTGTTCCTCTTTCACACCCCACACGTGCATAAACTCACCCATGATTTCCTCCGCCATATTGATGATGGCATATTCGATCAGGGTCTGATCATGGCTGTCATAGTGTCCGAATTCTTCATCCAACCGAACGAGCATGAGTGCGGCGTCCCCGGCGTGAAAGGGCAGATCGTAATTGGTGAGTTTCCGCTCCCATTCGCTGGATGAAAACCGGTGTCCCTGCAATGCCTCCAAAAGCAGTCGTCCGCGCAGATGGGGCAGATTCTCCCGTAAAGTAAACTGGGTTCGACTCAGTGAACTGACGAGTTCCCATTCATTGTTTAATTGATCGATTGCTTTCTGCACAGCGCCCATTAACTCATCGTCTGTCGGCGGTTTGAGCAGGTAGTCCACGGCTTCGTACTGGATCGCTTTTTTGGCGTAATCGAATTCGGAATAACCTGATAACAGAATGCATTTTATTTTTTTGTCCCGGATCCGGATGCGTTCGATCAGTTCAATGCCTGTCATTTCCGGCATCTGAATGTCCGAGATCACGATATCGATGGGGTGGGTGTCAATCAGTTGTAAGGCTTCATGCGCGGAGTACGCCCTATGTACCTGCTCGATTCCCAGGGTGTGCCAGGGCTTGGTCATGGACAGGTTATCGACCCAGTGTGCTTCGTCGTCTACGATCATCATTTGCATATTGTATCGTCTCCTTGTTGGTTGAACTAAGGCTTATTTACACTTGCCACTCCGATGACAGAACAACCTTCCGATCGCTGTTACCCCAGATTTTTATGAATTACTTTATAAAGGTGAAAATCCGGGGATAAAGGCGAACGCTTCGCTTCTTCAGGTTTTTTCTGTCCTCTGCGTTCACGTGTGAATGTTTGTTCAAATGAAACAGCTCGGTTTGTATTTAATATTTATGGTCTGTATCGTCCTTCGGCAACACCCAGGTGATCTCGGTGCGGAATCCGCCAAGTGGGGATGGGCCGAATTGAAGGTGGGATTGGCTGCCGAATAGATGCATAATTCGCTGGTTCGTATTCCAGAGACCACAGCCCATTTCCTCCTGCAGTGGCTCCTGCATTTTCAGGTTCAACGCTTCGTACTGTTCCGGGCTTAAGCCGGGGCCGTCGTCGTCAATATAGATTTTGCCGAAACCATCCACGCTCTCGCCGGTAATGCGAATCTCCCCGGATGAATAGGACTTCGCCACGCCGTGTATAACGGAATTCTCGACCATCGGCTGAAGCATTAATCGCGGTACAGACTGCGCAAGCATGTCCTCAGGGATATCGATATGATACTCAATTCGTCCATTGCGCAGCTTCTGGATATCCAGATAGTTGATGAGCAGATTGATCTCGTCTCGAATCGAAGACGTCTCCCGTTCCATGCGGGTGGTATAGCGATAATATGCACTTAGGTTATGCGCCATGGAAACGACGGCTTGCTCGTCCTTCATCTGGGCCATGTTGATGATATAGCCAAGACAGTTATATAGAAAATGGGGATTGATCTGCGCCTGCAGCTGCTTCAGTGTCGCTTCTTTGGCTCTAATTTTCTCGTGAAATACATTCTCGATCAGGTCTTGAATCTGGTGAGACATATCATTGAATCGATGAAACAGGAATGAGAACTCATTCTGATCCTTGCTATGCAGCCGTACGGAATAGTCACCGCGCTGCACGCGGCGCAGGCCCTGGATCAACTTTTTGATCGGAGATTGAATGTTTCTGTACAGCAAAATCGAAGCGGATATGCCCACTACAAACAGTAACGTCATAAAGAGATAGAACAAATTTTGGCTGAGAGAAATCGGCTGCAAAATCTGATACAGTGGGACCACGTCGACCAAATGCCAATCCAGATAGGATGATTTAACTGCGCTAACCAGATACTTTTTCCCGTTCAGTTTCACAACGTCCTGTGTAGTATCCTCCAGGGAGTGTGTATCCAGATATTGAATAAGTTCCTCCGATAACTGACTGTCCGCACTACGATTCATAATGGGGGCATTGCCCTTGTGATAAAGGAAAGGATCTCCCTGCCCACCTGCCTTGTACGTATCGAGCATGTTCTGAATATTCTCATAACTGAAGCTGGCTTCAATGACGAGATTGCTGCCGGTCAACATCCCCGGTTGGGCCAAGGAATCGGTGTAAAACCAGTAAAAGGACTGCATACCCTCCTGCGATTCCGCCCCTTGATCCCCGTATGTCCATTGTCCGCTCATATTGCGTTTCAGATAGTCCTCGTCATACCCGGAAGAGCGGTTGTAGTTGGCGATAACATCCTGATTTTGCTGTGAGTATACGGCATATCGGGTGTTCCATATATCCGTGACGCCGGATTGGAGCACCATCTTCTCCTGAATGGCATAGCGGGTCTGCATCTGATCATACCGATCATCCCATATGTTCAGACCGTTAAATGCCCGGACATTGGGATCTCTTGAAAGGATCAGACTGAAATCCATCATCTGATTAATGCGGGAATCGATCTGACTGGACAGAAACGTGAGCTGTTTCGTGTTGGAAACCTGAAGCTCTTTGCTGACCACGTTATAGGTGACGTTGTTCGAGTAGGTGTACATGATAATAATGGGGATGAACAGCAACACGATTAAGCAGTTGATTTTTGCAAACAGGCTGAAGCGGGAACGGGTCCTTTTTTCGAATAATATAAAGCGCTTCCATGTATGCATAAAAAGTCTCCTTCGTATTCGTGTTTGTAAAGACTGGTATTCACCAGATTCCTAACAAAACCCTATCCGGCCTAACAATGTTATATAGTCAGAGCTCAGAATGGCCTGATACTATTTATAGCAGAGAACCCCATTAACACACAAAACTTTTTTTGGGAACAGGAGAAGGGCACTATGGAGGCTAAAATGGAGGGTCAACGGGTCCCACAGGCGAATGTGGGGAACAAGCTGGAACAGAAGAGAAAGAAACGCTACAAACAGCCGTGGGTACTGCACTTCATGGTGCTGCCGGCGGCCATTATGGTTTTTATTTTTTCGTATATTCCGATGTCGGGTGTTCTAATGGCATTTCAGGATTACAAGCCTGCCCTTGGTTTCACCGGTTCGGAATGGGTGGGACTGAAGCACTTCAGGTATATGTGGGAAAATGATTACTTCCTGCAGATTACGTGGAACACGCTGTTCTTTGCCTGCTCCAAAATCATCATGAATCTGATCATTCCGTTTGTCTTCGCGCTATTGCTCAATGAGGTACGGAAGATGGCGCTGAAAAGAACCATTCAAACACTCGTGTATCTGCCACACTTCTTGTCCTGGGTAACGCTGTCCGGGATCCTGATCGACATTCTGGCACAGACGGGCATTCTCAATCAGTTCCTCGTCTCGGTATTCGGTATCAAGCCGATTTTCTTCCTGGGGGACGGCAACTGGTTCCGGTTTACAATTATTGCGAGTGATGTCTGGAAAGAGTTTGGTTTCAACACGATTATCTTCCTTGCGGCATTGTCCGGCATTAACCCGTCACTGTACGAAGCAGCTGAAGTGGATGGGGCGGGACGCTGGAAGCAGACGATCTATATCACCATACCGGCGCTGATTCCCATCGGCATCGTAATTGCCACACTGGCACTGGGGAATGTGCTTAACGCCAACTTCGACCAAATCTTCAACTTATATAGTCCATTAATCTACCAGCAGGCGGATATTATCGATACGTTCGTGTATCGTGAAGGTCTGCTGAGTGGGCAGTTCAGTTTCGCTACCGCGGTCAATCTGTTCAAATCGGTCATCAGTCTGATCCTCATCGTGATCTCCTACCGACTGGCCTACCGATTTGCCGGATACCGAATTTTCTAGAAAGGATGATGACGAGCCATGTATCATAAAACGCTACCCTATCGCATATTCAGCATCTTCAACAATGTGTTCCTGACCATCCTTTCGCTGCTCTGCCTGCTGCCTCTATATCACTTGCTGATGGTATCGCTTAGCGCGTCCGCACCTGCGAATGCCGGTCTGGTGACGTTCTGGCCGATAGGATTTACGCTCGAAGCATATGCGAAGACGTTCGATAACGCCAATTTCCTGTCCTCCTTGTGGGTGTCCGTAGAGCGGACGGTGCTGGGAACAGGGCTTGCGCTTATTGTAAATACGATTGCTGCCTATGCGCTCTCCAAGGAGACGCGCGTGTTCCGGGCACGTAACATCTATCTCTGGTATTTTGTCGTCACCATGTTGTTCAGCGGGGGCCTCATTCCGGGGTATATCCTCATTCTGAAGCTGGGACTGATGAATACGTTGTGGGCACTCATTCTGCCGGGATTAGTAGCGGTGTTCAACATCATTCTGCTGCTGAATTTCTTCCGCACGGTGCCGAAGGATCTGGAGGAGGCCGCATTTATCGATGGGGCAGGGCATTTTCAGTCGTTTATCAAAATCTATCTGCCTGTCTCCGTTCCTGTCATTGCCACCGTCTCCCTGTTCATGATGGTTGGACATTGGAACGCCTATTTTGACGGGATTATCTATATCCGTGATTCAGAAAAGCTGCCACTCGCGACGTTTATGCAAACGATCATCGTGCAGGCCGACATGACGAAGCTTGATCCGGAAGCGATTGCGAACCTGTCGCAGCGGACGATTCGGGCATCACAGATCTTTATCAGCGCGCTACCGATCCTGCTCGTATATCCATTCCTGCAACGTTATTTTGTAACAGGAATTGTGGTGGGGGCTGTGAAGGAGTAGCCGCGTGGAGCGGATGGAATAGGGTTGTGAAAAGGAGTTGCTGAACTGGCCTCAGACCAGGGAGGTGGCTCTTTTTTACTGTGAAAAAGATGTAATTACCTTAATTTGAATTAAATGGTATTATGGGAGATGGTTCTGAGTTTGAGTCATTCACTAATAAAGGGATGTGTACGAAGTGAAGAAGATGATGGTTGTTACTCTTGCTTGTGTATTATTAAGCGGATCCATGGCTTTTACAGCTACAAGTGCACCAAAAACAATCGACATCGTACTTAATGAGAAAGAAATAAAGACTCAAGCAGGTACTGAATCTCACCAAAACTCAATCGAGGTAAAGATTGACGAACAGGCATTCCAGTTAGTAGAAGGAACTGATTATATCATCTCTGAGGGTCATATACGGGTTTCGCCAGTCTATATCATTAGTGTGCTAGATTTCGCTGTGCCTGGTAAAGGGCTATGGTGGGATAACAAAGCTAAAAGTGTAACTTTTGCATATGTAGACATAGATGATTACCCCAAGCCAAGGTTAACCTTCAAGGTGGGAGAAAGCCATTTTACCGAGTTCGGCAAGCAAATTGAATTAAAGAGTAAAACCGTGATGGTGGGTGGAAGAATTTATTTACCGCTAAGAGCCATTAGTGAAGCATATGGCAAAGAGATCCATTGGGAATCCAATAACGGCCAAAACGTGGTTCAAATAACTACGAAAAATCAGCAGTGAGTGATACAAATTGCCAAGAATCGGTACAAACTCCGTTGCCCATACAGTCCCAGTCCTGTTATAATTCCGGTATATCTATTGCATTGGGGGTTATACCGTGGCAATATTGGCAGCGCCGGATTGCTCGTTCGCTAGAAAGGCCTTACGCAAAGCCTGTTAGGGGCGGACTTTGTGTAGGGCGCGACGAGAAGAACATCGATCGCCCTGAGGAAGCATAACGTATCATCCCGCAGGCTTTGCACCTTATTTGTTTGACCAATAAAAGTAAGGGGCTGAAAGCCATGCAAACACCATTTATTCACAATCATCAATTCAATTATATTCAAAAACAAGCTGATTTCCTACTCAAAACGCTGCGCTCGGTCGTGGATCGAAAAGTATTAGAAACGGTCCGTTACACAGTCGGGACGAATACAGTCGGCATCTTCAATGAGCTCACTCCAGACCAGAAGCAACTGCTGGAGCAGTTATCCACTTATGACACAGCACATGAACTGCAGGCATATCTGAATCGGCTCGAAGCACATCTGATTCCATTTCCACAAGTGTCGGCGAAGCAGATTCAGAAGCTGTTTCCGAAGGCAAAGAAGCTCAAGCTGCCTGATCTGGAAACGGTCGATTACGCACGTACGACCTATCTGAGATGGACGGATATTGCTACCAACCGCCTGTTCATTGTGTACCCGTACGAGGAGAAGTTTCTCGGCATCGAGGGACGGATTACGGCTACGAACAAGAAGGGGTACTGCATGTTCTGTAATCGACATCAGGAGCTTGGATTCTTCAACGTGAAGACGAAGGGTCATTCGCCGGATAACTTTGCTTCCATTGGCCAGTACGTATGCATGGATAGCACGGCTTGCAACCATAGCATTACTGACATCAGCATGCTGGAGAAATTTCTTTTTTCGACAGTAAAATAACACTTAAACAGACAGGTCGCTCTCCGGAGCGACCTTTTTGGTTTGATTATGTTTGGCCTCTCATTTCGATTACCCGACTTGCATATGGTTAGCGTATGTTCTTATCATAATTCAGTCCCAACTGATGCGCCTGATTAAGCAGGTTCTCATAGTGTTCGGGCTTGGCATCTAACGTCTCATACAGAAATTCAACGCTGGAGTTAGGGACGCCGCAGTAATCTGCAATCCCCACGTTGAGCAGGTTCGTGATCGATTCATCGTAGTTGCGCTTCTTCATCTGTTCTTCCGTCACGCCTGCAAGCGCGATCCACAATATCTTCTGATGGTGCAGTTTGTTCGAACCGTAGGCAAACCCGTTGTTCATGACACGATCCACATATCCTTTTAGCATGGCTGGCAGGTGCCACCACCAGAGAGGAAACACAAAAGCCACAGCATCATACTTCTTCAATCGCTCCATTTCCGTTGTAGTTTCAGGCGAAAATACCTGATGGGGTTGGGTATAGTCAGGTTCATCCATGCCTTGGAGAACAGGATTGAAGCCAATCTCATGCAAATCCAATATCTCAAAATCGTGACCAGCCTCGGTAAGTCCTTGCACAAAACGATCGGCGGCCTGAAATGTAAGGGAATCTTTTCTTGGATGAGACACAACAACTAATACGTTCATGATTATATTTCACTACCTTTCTACAGCGCTTGTTTGGTAGCCACGCTTCATGGCTGATGCTATTATAAACAGGGATGATATATTCTGGAAGAACGCACTTTGAAGTTCTATAGGAAGATTGAAGTGCTATAGGAACATGAAAGTACCCTAAATTGTACCCTGAAATTGAGCCTTATTTTGGGCTGGAATAATAGACAAAAATGAAGGAAATAGCTATGTTTTTACCTTGGTTGTAGTCTTTGGATATAGTCTGATGAAGGAGAGATATAAGTTGACAGAAGATCGTGAAGCTGGCGCTCCCAAAAAGTATAAAGTAGGTGTCGAGGCTGCCTTGGAAGTGATGGGCGGAAAATGGAAGCCTCTGATTATTTACCACTTGATGACAGGAAGGAAACGTTCATCCGAGCTTAGGAAGCTGATACCTGAAATTACGCAAAAGATGCTGACGACGCAGCTAAGAGGCTTGGAAAAAGACGAAATTGTGCAAAGAAAAGTCTATTCGGAGGTTCCCCCTAGAGTGGAATATGAGTTAACAGACTACGGTTGGGGATTAAAACCGGCTCTGGACCATTTGTGTTACTGGGGGGAAGAGCATCTGGATAAGGTGTACGGGGATAAGTCCAAAGTGTTGGAGGATTTTTGAATCTCCGGTGTGTTGAAGAGTTAAGTACAAGCCGGGGACAGGAAAGGAGAATGAAGTAATGAAAACAATAGAAGAATTCCTAACAAGCGATTGGTACAAAAAGGTTACGGCTGAACTTGTTCAGCTTAAACCGGATATCAAGTTTGTTGAACATGCCAGTTATGAAGCAGAGTTCTTAATGGATTCCTTTAGAGAACGGATGTATGCTCTGCACGGCTTCGGTATCTCGTCTCCAACAGAGGAAGAATGCGTTCAGTGGATCATGGAGCAATTGACCCAAGATAAGGAAAATATCATGTCTTATGTTGTTGCTCGTCTAACATTCAGTGAGCAGCTGGACGATGACCCGGATGGGGAATTTCGGGAAGGCGAGGAGCTTGATGAGGGGGATAAATCTGAAGTGGTCGAGATTTTGGGTTATACGAGATCAGTCCTCGCTGACACCGTTATTGAATATGATCTGGTCAAAAATCATCCCAAACTGTTAACCGGATATTTCAAACGCACACGAATTCCAGGCGCAGCTAAATTCTCATCCCAAATTAAAAAAGTATACGCTTCAATCAAAAGCTAAATCCAGTTGCCGTCCTCTGTTAGTGAGAAGATATTTAATGACTCCAATGCGATATAAGCTATGTGTTAATTTGGATAATTTAAAGGAGGTCATACATAATGATAGATATTTCCCATCTAACGTCGACAGAAACGATTAAGATCATCATAGGTGCTTCATCGCAGAAATATGAAGGATGGATAAAGACACAAAAGGAAGAATTGGATTTGCTACGATTAGTAGACTGGGAAGAAAGTTTTAAAGAACGAAGGATTGAAGCAATTTTATCAGAACATGTATGGGAGCATTTGACCTACGAGGAGGGAGTTCAAGCTGCGAAGAATTGTTATAAATATTTAAAAACGAGCGGTTATATCCGTTGTGCAGTTCCTGATGGATATTTTCAGAATAAGGAGTATCAGAACATCGTTAAGATTGGAGGGCCTGGCCCCCTAGATCACCCGGCTGCAAGTCATAAGGTAGTACATAATTATAACACGATAACTAATATGTTCGAGGAAGCAGGCTTTGAAGTAGAATTATTAGAATATTGTGATGAAGATGGGAAGTTTTATTTTACAAATTGGAACCCTGAAAATGGATTTATCTACAGATCTAAGAGATTTGACCATCGGAATCAGAATGGGAATTTGGGTTTTGTATCATTAATTGTAGATGCTAAAAAAGTGGAGGGTGTCTGATGAAAGAAATGTTCTAAACTAGTTTTCTACTTCAGACGACGGCTCACTTCCAGCACAGGGGTTTTAGATGATAGGGAGAAAATAGTAACACGAAGGATTTGTAAGCGCAGTCATTACAATTTCTATGACAGAGAGGAAATAACCAGAGTGAACAATACATGGACCATTTGCATATCAGGAGATTATGATTTGAATTTTCTTATGTTTGTGGCAAGTGCACATGGACTGTTGACAGATGAATTCGGAGAAAATACGTGGCCTGGGAGTCAATTTTCTAATGGTGGACGAAGTAATGAAAAGTTCAAAGGGCAGTGGAATGAGCTATGGAAACAATGTATCTATAAAAAAGGACTGATTAAAAGTGAAATCCAGAGAAGTTTGATTTTGGATCCCCCTGAATTTTCTATGATTACAGACAAGAACGTGAGGACTATTCTGGTTAATATGTGGCCATCTTTTATTAAATGGTGGAACATGCCTGCAGGCGGCCAAGCGGCGATGAACTACTGGGAAGGTGCGCCGAATCTTTTGTCTTTTGTACAGGAATTTGAAAGCCAGGTTGGAAGAAAAATCAAACCTTTTAAGTTAGATATCGATTTAGTATATACAGGTTTAATAGAACCCATTGAAGTGAATGAACAATATATGATCATGCCAGTTAAAATTGATTATTTATTGAACAGGGATTGGTGGATTAAGAGATTTGAAGAGCGTTATTAAGTGTTTATGAAGAAGCAGAAGCAGTCATACTAGACCAGCTACTGCGAATTGAATAAAGATCTAAACCCTCTCGGAAGGAGATAACTCAATGAGACGAGTTGACGTAGCCTATGCATTAATCCTGGATGATACCTCATCCAAGATTCTAATGGTCAAGAATAAAGGCAATGCCAGTTGGTCGCTGCCCGGTGGCGCGGTGGAAAAGGAGGAAACGTTGGATCAAGCAGCCATCAGGGAAGCCAAAGAAGAAACAGGATTTGATGTAAGAGTCCATGGGATCATTGCCATCAATGAATGTATTTTTGAGAAAAAGCAGGAGCATGCCATCTTCTTCACGTTTAGAGCTGAGGTCATTGGAGGAAGTTTAGAGCTTATCAGGCCTCATGAAATATCTGAAATTGCCTGGATGGATGTGGACAAGGCTGATGAGCTAATGCCGTATTATAAGGATGGCATACGGAGTCTAGTCCAAGGAACCGAGATCCCTCATTATGACCAAGGGAGAAAGTAATGCAGTTAAACTCTTCTAGAAAAGGAGTGAAGTGATCATATGATCGTTATGATTAATGGAGCGTTCGGTTCGGGCAAAACGTCGGCAGCAAAGATGCTCCAGCCCTTGATCAACAATAGTATGATATACGACCCTGAAGAAATAGGGTATATGATCAGAAAACTCATTCCGGAGGAATGCCGGGAAGAGAATGAGCGTACGGATGATTTTCAAGATATCGAACTATGGAGAGTTCTAACTGTGAAGACGGCTGTAGAAGTAAGGCGGAAATATAACAAACACCTAATCGTTCCCATGACTATTTATAAAGAAGAGAACTTTAACCACATCTATAACGGATTCAAAGCCATTGACGAAGAGTTATATCATTTTTCGCTAGTGGCTACTGAAGAAACGATATACAAGCGGTTAGCTAAACGCGGAGATGAATTTGGAGGCTGGCAGTATCAACAAGCGCCGAAGGTTGTGCATGCTCTGAAGGATGATAGGTTTGGAATACACCTGATAACAGATCATCTTGAGACTAGTGAGGTTGTAGATATCATATTGAGGAAGTTAGACCAACATCATAATCATACCTAGCTAACTGATAGATAAAAGTGAAGAATGGTGGTGTGAGTCTCCTTGCTCAACTTACAGAAAACGGAGAATACAACATTCAATGAACTGAATGATTATGTTTTACGGGTTAAAAACGAGCTATCTGCTACAGCAGCTGCAACCTGCATTATTCATCATGACCGAATCGTGAATGAATGGTACTCAGGAGTACATACCGAATCCACAGGCAGTCGATTAGTGGATGAGGAATCTCAATTTCATGTGGCATCGGTTCGAAAGACATATTTAGGACTTGCCATCAGTCTTGCCTTATATGAAGGGAAGATTTGCAGCATAGATGATGATGTTGCCAACTATTTGGATGATGTGGATACAGTGGTAGTGGGAAACACAACGATAAGACATCTGCTAACACACACCCATGGTTTAGGTGATCTGCATCATCGATTGTTTCTGCCAGGGACGGACTGGAAATACAATAATGTTGGAGTCAATCTGCTCATTAAGATCATTCAAAAATTATATCATATGCCACTATCTCAACTACTTGAAGAACGTGTATTTACGCCCATGGGTTTTAGTCATACCGGTTGGAGAAAGGAACCGAATGAAAAGTTAGTTTGGCTCCTCAATGAACAATATAAAGATAATCAAGGCGATGAAGCCAACTTATTTGTGAGTACCAAGGAATTGGCCTACTGGGGTTATTTGCATTTGAAAAGGGGCGCCATGCATGGGCAGCAAATAGTGCCGAGAGAAGTTTTTGAGCAAGCGACGACAATCATTAGCCCTCCAGATCTCGAACACCAATTACCGAGAAATGGTTTCTTTTGGTTTGTGCAGGATGAGCCGCGTGCTATGACGGAACTCGGGGATGATCTTCCATCCGGTTCTTTTCAATCCTTGGGCATCACCGGCTGTGCCTGCCTTGTCATTCCGAAGTATAGAACCGTAGCGGTAAGAATGTATAATCAAACCGGATCCAATCCAGCAGGGTATGATTATCTAGAGGATATCAAAACATTTGGAAATCTGGTTAACAAGTGCGCCCAAGATCTATAATCCCTGAAAGTTGATCTACAGAATCATAGAAGGATAGAGACAGTGGCGAAAGGAGGACAGCCCTATTATGGAAAACGTATCAGAACGAATTCAATCGCAATCCATACAATCCATACAATCAACCATCCGGAAATCCGAAAATGCCTTGACGCAGATGACTCAGAAAGGGGCAAATACAACTTTAATAGAAAAGAGACTCAAGGCTCTCCGTATTGGTTTATCTATGCTTGAATATCTGTGGCAACACAAACCTCATCCATATACCTCCGAAGATCTGACTGAAGCTCGCAGTGTTCTTACGGGTTTAATGCCATCCATTGACAACTCACTTGCTAAGGCTAAGGAAGGCAGTCCTCAGAGAACTCTTCTAATAAGGAGAATCCAAGCATTGAAACTGGCTGTTCAGGCGATGGATGAGCTAATGAGGGAGGAACACTGGTGAACAGTTATTATGGAGAACTTTGTACGAAGATCTATGAAAGTGATAAATCGTTAGCGGAAGGTAGAGAGCTTGATTTTTACCTTTCGTTTGTTGACAGAACAGATATGCGTGTACTTGAACCCATGTGTGGAAATGGTAGGATGCTGATCCCTTTTATGCAGCGTGGAATACATATAGAGGGATTCGATATATCCGAAGATATGCTTAAGGTATGTAGAGAAAAAGGTGAGCGATTAAATCTGAAGCCTCATGTATATTATCAAAAGATTGAAGATTTCGTAAGCTCCGACCAATTCGATTTAATTATGATTCCATTTGGATCGTTCTCGCTGCTTCCCAGTGAATTAGTGAACCAGAGCCTGGACAATCTGCAATCTGAGCTTAAGGCTGAAGGGAAACTTCTATTGACGATTATGTTAAAAGGGAACGACGTGGACGAGATTCCAGAATGGAAAGAAACGGATCGAAAGGTTGTTAACCATGAATTAATTGTCTTATCCAAAAAAGTTCATTATCACAATGAGCAATCCATGCTCGTAACGGAGCTGAAATATGAGTTAGTCAAAGACGACAAAATCGAAAAGACCGAGGTTATGAACTTCCCTCTTCGTTTGTATGATATGAAGGAGTTTGAAGACATTCTTAGGACAAATGGTTTTCAACATATTCATTTGCATGAAGTGAAGGACGGATATGGGGAAGGTACCTATTTTCATGTGTTTGAATGTTCCTTGTGATCTAAGTCAGGGATTTCTTAATTAATCATATATAGTCAAATGATTTGAAAGGAGTGATGTGGTATGAAAAACATGAATTCGAGCAGCATGGAAAGAGATCTAAGAGGTGTTTGGATTTAACACAGGGGAATAATGAAGTGGTTCCTCTGCGTAAATTGTGTAGGAGGAATCTAATATGGGAATTAGTCTGAAGTCTGTAACCGTTGATAACTGGTATAGTTGTACCCAATTGGAAGTAGCAGAGGATCAAAAACAAGTATTCCCGGCTCCGGTCGTATACTGGATTGCTGAATCCAAGTTTGTCCCTGAATTTCAACCCATGGCGATATATTTCGGTGCAACTATCATTGGTTTTCTTGTGTATTGTACGATACCGGATCATGAAGGGAATTACTGGATACCAGCTCTAATGATTGATGGGCAATATCAGGGAAAAGGTTATGGAAAAGAATCGATGAAACAATTGATCGCATTAATGAGAGAAACATCGAGCTGCCAGAAAATCATGATAGGACATAGAGCTGAAAATGCTGTTGCAGGTCATTTATATGAATCTCTGGGATTTAAAAGAGTAAGTGAAGAGTTAATTGACGGTGAAGTCGTTCGTGTTCTGACCTAAACGAATGGATTAATGATCCGAAAATTCAAAGGTTGCTGTTAGAGAAGTTAATTAAGAGAAGTTAATTAAGTGGGCATGTAGATCTCCCTAAGATAAGTGTCATCTAAGGGAGATCTACATCGTAAATGCGATAAAGAATAACGAAAGACATTAAGCTGAAAAATTGGGAGATTACAAAATGAGTAAAAGTCTATACATCATATCTGGACCCGCAGGAGTTGGGAAATCCACAACGTCAAAAATGCTAGTTCAAACTTTAAATAAAAGTGCGTATATTTCTGGAGATGAGGTTAGTCGTATCCCAGTGAAAGGACGGGGTAAACCCTGGTTAGACAAAGAAACAAACGACTTAACATGGAAAAACATATCCTCTTTGACAACGAATTTAATAGATTATGGTTATGATGTAGTTGTTGACTATGTGGCTTTTCCAGAAGACATCGATGGATTGATAAAAGAATTAGCAAATTATGATGTGAGAATAGTCTATGTGGTATTAATGGTGGATCGTCAAACCATTATGTATAGAGACAGTTTAAGAGCAGCTGGAAATCAAATGAAAGAAAGAAGCATAACACTGCTCAATGAATTTGAAAACAACTCCAATCTAAAAGAAGAGAATAAATTATATACCAGCAATTATACGGAAGAACAGCTACCTGAGATCGTTCATGAAATTATTAATAACGATAAGTACAGATTGAGATGATTATAGGAGTTTTAGTCCTATTAAGGAGGTATTTCATTGGCCATTCCTAGTTTGCTCGTTCGTGAAGCCGTGAAGGAAGATGTACCATTTTTGATAGAATTGAATGATCAATTTAATGGAGTTCGTCGAAGCCTTGAAGAGGTGGAAAATGACCTTTTAAATGCAAGAGAAGTGATTGTAGTAGCTGTAATGGAAGAACAAGTCGTTGGATTTGCTTGCGGACAGATCTATAAATCGTTTTGCTATGCAGAGCATCAGGCTGAGATCACTGAAATGTACATACAAGAATCTGCACGCAGGAATGGATTGGCTGGAATGATGATTGAACGACTGGAAGGGATTTTTAATCATTCAGGAGTGCAACACATCAAAATTTTGACAGGAAATAAGAATGCTAAGGCGATAAAAACATATGAAAAAGCAGGTTATGACCGGGAGGATGAATTGGTATTTGCTAAGGAATTGAAGTGAATTTTCAGAATTGTATTTAAATATCTACTAAAGGAAGGCAGGTTGAAAAGTGTCACGTTACCGTTTTTACCCCATGACCAAGGATAGAGCCTTACAGATTTCAAAGTGGCAGTACGAATATCCGTATTCAATGTATGACATGGATAGCAGTGAGGACAGCATTTTGGAGTTGATGAATGGAGAATATTATTACGCGTTGAATGAGTACGATGATCTAATTGGTTTTATATGCGTAGGCGAATCAGCACGGGTCCCAGGCGGGTATGCAGCTGGTATCTATACGGATCGAAGTAAGTTAGATATTGGTTTAGGCTTGAGGCCTGACTTGACGGGAAACGGCAGAGGACAGGGGTTTCTAACAGAGGTTCTTTCCTTTTTGAACAATCAATTTAGTGGTCGTGAGTATCAATTAGTCGTTGCAGCATTTAATGAGAGAGCCATCAAGGTGTATGAACGGATTGGGTTTGTGAAAGATACACATTTTATGAGCAAGTATGAAGAGAGGGAATTAGAGTTCATTTCGATGAGTTATATTAAAAAAAATGTGTAAACAAAGACTCAGGAATTATTCAAAACGAGAAAGGAGATGGAATTCATCTATTCCTATAGGTCTTTAATAAATGACGATTTAAAAGATATAAGCTCTTTCCCTCAGTCAGATGAAGAATTGTTCTATGTTAGTCCACAATTTAAATATCCGCTAACATCAGATCAGATAGTGAAACTTCTTGAGAATCGATACGAACCTACCGTTATAGTTCACAAAGAGTCAAATCAAGTTATAGCTTATGCCAATTTGTATGATTGTAAGGGCGATGTATGTTGGCTTGGCAACGTTATTGTATCCAAGCGTTTTAGAGGACAAGGTGCTTCTTCGTATTTGTTAGAGACGATGATAATGAAGGCCAAATCGATTTATAGAGTTAAGAATTTATTATTATCATGTCATAGTACGAATTCAAGAGGACTGGCATTCTATCACAAGCATGGATTTAAACCCATTGATATGAGAATAACGAAATTAGAAGATGGAAAAAGGATAATAACTATACAGATGAAGCTAGAGTTTTGAATGGACATATTCGCAACGGATTGTGGCATGTTGAAATGATTGGGTGGATCTAAACAGCTACAAGTAGTCGTATATAGGAGTTCAAGTTCTTGGTTGCTATATGTATAAAAATGGAATAAAATAAATTTTGAACCACAAACGCCTAACCTAAGATTAAGAGAAGTCTCAGGTTGAGGCGTGTTTTTGTTCACTGGCGGGGAAACACAGAACAAATTACATTTGGAGTTGATGGACCCTAGATTGATGTTGATGGAGGGATTAATTTGTTTCCATTTCAAGTGAATAAATCGATAGTAATCAATTTAATTCAACCGCAAGAAAGAGATGAATTGTACACATTAATTGATGAGAACAGAATGCATCTTCGGGAATGGTTGCTATGGGTGGATAAGCGACAATCCCCAGAAGACTTAGATCCAGTAATAGAGATGTGGAAACAAAATTATGAAGATCAGAATGGCTTTGATGCTGGCTTGTGGTTCGATGGTAAACTGGTTGGAATGATCGCCTTACATTATATGGATTGGAAAAATAAAGTGACTAGTATTGGATATTTTTTAGCGGCGTCAGCGGAAGGTCAAGGGATTATTACAAAAAGCATCACAAGGCTACTTGATGTCTTATTCAATGAAATGAAATTAAATCGTGTAATTATACAATGTGCAGAAACTAACCTTAAAAGCAGATCGATACCAGAACGGGTTGGTTTCATCAATGAAGGGATTTCTAGAGAAGCGCAATGGCTTCATGATCATTATGAGAATATTGTTACATATAGTATGTTATGGAGTGATTGGAATCGGTAGATGTCACTAATCGTGTAGGAATGGGACTGTTAGCTAAATTAACGTATAGGTGGTCAAAACATGAATCCAATTCTTAAGCCATATGTATTGAATGTGGAATTATCCAGTGATTTAAGTCAAAATATTCATTCATTCTTCGAAGCACATAATGATCAAGAAACCCTGAAACACACATTAGACGTTGCCGCAGAAGCAAAGCGAGTAGCCGGATTATTTGGAGCCGACCCTGAAAATGCAGAACAAGCAGGATTATTGCACGATATTAGTAATGTGGTTCCAGTAAGTGAAATGCTAAATCTGGCCAAAGCATTATCGATAGAAATCATGGAGGAAGAATATAAGTATGATAGAATCATTCACCAGAAGTTATCTAGAGCTATGGCAAAAGAAATATTTCATATCAACGATCAAGAAATACTAAGTGCAATCGAATGTCATACCACGCTTAAACCACAATCAAGTTTACTGGATAAAGTACTTTTCATTTCAGACAAAATATCTTGGAATTTACCAGGAGAGCATAGTTACCTGCAAGAGATACGAGATAAAGTAAATGAATCCAAACTCAATGATGGAATACTCATCTATCTGAACCATGTATGGGAACAACGTTCCAAGCTTAAATTAGTACATCCCTGGCTTATAGCAGCAAGAGAAGAATTGATGGATATGAATAGATAAGTCCTTAACAACTGTTAACAAGCAACAAATTTACATGAGAGGTGCGAAAATGATATATCGGAGAAAAACCTATGTTCTAGCATCTTCATTTGTTACAGAGTTTAATGCTTTATTTAATGAAATCCTACTACCTTCGCAACTGAAATACGGAGCAAGACTAATTGGTAGATGGCATACCTTTATCGATGACGAAACGAGTGAGATTTTTGCTATGTGGGAATACGATACGATTGAACAATATGAAGAGATTGAAACGAAGATTAAATTGGATAAAGAGCATGTATCACGAGTTCAAGAGCGGTTTGATCAGATGGGTAGACATAGATATAAAGAAATATTTCGAGAAGGAATCAAGCAGGAATTTTTCATATCGACAGTTGATAGGAAGAAAACAATTTTACAGACAGTCAGTGCTGATATTACCAATAGCACTTACGATTAAAATCTCACCAAAACAAATATTTTCAAATAAATCACTTTCATGTAAGATAGAACCAATCAATTATGGGAAGAAGGATATATATGATACCTCCTTACGTCGTAGACCTCTAGGTAACTCTACTCATACCTTATACTCAGGTAAATCTTAAGTAAGTGCCGGGGATCCTATTGGTTTATAACGATGAAATTAAAGCATGGGAATTGGAACAACAATACAAGTATCTGAAAAAACAAAAAAGAAATAAAAGAGATTTCGACCCAAGAATAAAGAAACTTCATGAGTATCGAAATCACAGAACAACCAAGCATTATTATAATCATGAGGTTAAGTCTATTAGAAAACTTACTCAAAGAAGATTCAAAATGAAATTTAAGCACAACATTTACCGTGAAGAATTCTTTCGGCCAGTACCGCATGATTATCGAACATATGGATGGTTGTCTTACTAAAATGCAAGGAGAGAAGAAATTCTCTCCTTTTGTTTTACATTAATAATTGATTGTAATTCACAAAAAGAATGTAAGCAATTAGAAATGAATTAACTAACAATGCACTTCGACGGTAATCACGCCATCGTATAACTTCATTCAACGTGTGAATGGGAGTGGGATAAACTAGCTCGCAAAGAGGTGGATGGATATTTTCAAAGCTTATTGGAGGTATTTTCTATATGTAGTAGATCATAAATTAAATGTCCTCATTGAATGCTGGAAAGAAGGCTTATATTATCAGGGATTGAAGCATGATATGTCCAAATTTTCCCCATATGAATTCATACCATATGCTCGCAAGTTCTTTTCCAATCAAAAAAATGAAGAGATCGAAAAGAAATGGAGATATGCATGGTTGCATCATCAACATCATAACAAGCATCATTGGGAGTACTGGGTAGTAAATCATTTCGAAAGAGAAGCATTGCCGATGCCAAGAAAGTACCTCATTGAAATGGTATGTGATTGGAGGTCGTTTTCAAGAAAATGGGGACGTAGAGTTAAGGAAAGCAATCTTGTAGAAAGAATGATGGAATCAAACAAAATAATACTGCATGATGAAACAAGGAAAGAGCTCGAAGAGTTGTTAATTAAATCAAGAGAAAAGAAGAAAGGAGTGCAACAGGCTAAGCCAGAGTAGATATCCACAATAATGTGTTTCACGTAGTCTGCCTCTATTTTGATGTTAGGATCATTCTGAAGAATTTGGGTCAGCCCATAAAAGGAGAATAATATGCCTCATTTTCCCGTGTTAGAGACAGCTCGGTTCGTATTAAGAGAGATTAAACAAGAAGATTCAAAAGATATATTTCATTATTTTTCTTCAGATGAAGTGACGAAGTTTTATGATGTGGAGAGTTTTACGAGTGTTGAACAAGCGGAAGAACTCATTCATAGATGGAGTGATCGATTTGATCAAGAGCAGGCCATTCGCTGGGGAATTACTTTGAAATCGGAGAACAAGGTGATTGGCACATGTGGATTTCACGGTTGGGCAAAAAATCATTATAAAGCTCACATAGGCTATGCACCTGAGTATTGGGGACAAGGGTATATGACCGAGGCGATCCAACGGATCATTGAATTTGGATTTAGCCATCTTGCATTAAACCGAATTGAAGCCTATGTAGAGCCAAAGAATATGGGATCCAGAAAGTTGCTTGAGAACATTGGATTGAGAGAAGAAGGAATTCTAAAGGAACATTATTATTGGAAGAAGCAGTTTGTGGATACTGTTATCTATGCTCTATTGAAGAAGCAGTTTCTACATCCTTGATTTCTTCCGTTGTATTCCTTGGAAAATCAGCATGAACGCCATAAAGAAAAATAAGATATTGACTGAAGTTATATAACATTTATTATAAAAATAACATGATTTTATTGCGGTAGTTAACGGAGAAAGGAATAAACCATGATCAAAGCAAATTTGGACATACAAGCTGTTTTTATGGACAGAGATGGAACCATCGGTGGCACAGGCCACTTTATTCACCCTAGAGAATTTGAGTTATACCCTAATGCACAAGAAGCTATAACGCTTCTGAAGAGAAATGGAATCAAGGTATTTGCTATAACGAATCAGTATCGGATATCGCGTGGAGAGGCAACCATTCAAGAGTTTGAAGAACAATTTAGTGAATACGGATTCGATCAATCCTATATCTGCCCACATGAACAAGAATGCAGCTGCCGAAAACCCAAACCGGGTATGTTGTTAGAGGCTCAACAGCAACATCATTTAGATCTAACAAGATGTATCGTTATTGGCGACGTGGGCGATACGGATATGCTTGCTGCTCACGCAGTAGGAGCCAAGAAGGTTCTTGTAAGAACAGGCTGGGGAGAATCGTCATTAACAACGTATAGAAACAAGTGGGCGGAAACGGAACCTGATTACATAGCAAAAGATATTTTAGATGCAGTTCATTGGATCGTCCAAGCCAAACTGAAGAATTGAAATAGGAGAGAGTACTCATGAAATATCTTACAAAAGAATGGTATGAACTTTGCCAACGCACACATCTTCACTTTGGTATGCGAGTACACAGCGGAGCTCGACAAATAGATGAAGAGCTTTATCTTCGATTATATAAAAGAAAAGAAAAAGAGCATGTAAAGTTTCAACGAGATGTTTACAATGTTGACCCCCGTTTTATGCTAGAGCAGGATGGTGCGGTTCTTGTGCGTGCGGAGAAATTTATTAGTGGGGATGAGGTATCGGAAGAGGATACGATGGTTTATCATATGCCGACTGAGGAAAGAGAGCATATAGAGAAGTTAATTGCAGATTACGATGCGAGGCCACCTTTTGACGAGTTAGGCAGCAAACAAGAATTTAAAAGTAATCTGGAATGGAACTGCGAAAACAAGATTGTACAACTACCGAAAGAGATCTATGACCAAATTGCAGATATCCGTGTATTTGCCCTGGGTTATTGCACTAAAGAGGTCATGCAGCAGTTGAAAAAACAGAGCAAATTAAATGAAGCTCAAATGCAAATGATCTCGAAGGAATATAGAGAGGCGCAGCTAGCTGAACCTATTCCTGAACATATTCGTAACCAGATCCATTTTCATGATTGCACCGTGACGGACTTGGTCTCGGATTCGGACTTGGTCATTCGATTCGATACCCGTGGAGGGTTCACGAATTTAAATAAGATTACGTTTATTGCACCTGAGATCATTAAGCAAGAAGGAAACATCGTCGGTAGGTACTGGCTATATCAAGAACTGTATTGTATCGAAAATGGATATGAACTACATATGCTTTTTGATGGTGAAGAAATGTCTGAACTGATTATCCAGTGCCAAGATATTGTTGTAGAACAAGAGTAACACAGAACGAAGTGTGATTGATGTCAGTTGTAGCATTTTATAAACTGTCTGAAGGGGGGAACTGCAATTGAGTATGTCTGATTACTATAAGAACCTTAGAGCTAAGATTGGGAATGAGCTCATATTTATGCCAGGTGTGGCTGGTATTATTCGAAATGAACATGGAGAGATCCTATTTGGACGTAAACATAATGAATCAACATGGGGGTTAATTGCTGGGGCAATTGAGATTGGTGAAACACCGGCACAAGCGATGGTCAGAGAAGCATTTGAGGAAACAGGTCTTGTCATTGAGTCCGAAAAGATCATTGGTGTCTACGGCGGAGAAGGTCAACGTTTTACATACCATAACGGTCATCAAGTTGAATATTTAACCATTGTATTTGAATGCAGAATCCAATCGGGACAAGTAACATCAAATAATGAAGAGATGAAGGATTTGCAATTTTTCCGGGAGCATGAACTTCCACCTTTAGCCAATCATTACCCGGATTATATTTTCAGTTCCACTCAAAAAGAACGAGCTCATTTTGATATATAATCTAATGAATTTATATGTTAAGAAAATGGATAGAATCGAGATTGAATGGACAACCAGTACGTTTGGTTACTTATCTATTCCGGTATTTGTGACAGGTATAGTGGTTTATTTCTTTCCCGATATTCTTTATCAACTATTTGTTTTGATGAGATATCGAGGCATAAAACCGAATAGCGAATTTGAAGAAAACTTGCCGAGCATGAAACTCCCTAAGATGATCGAAGTGATTCTGAAAATATTAGGATGCATCATGTTGATTCTGGGTTTCATATGGTTTTGGTTTTCAGAAGAATTTTATCGATTGTGGTTTGAAGAATACTGACCGATTTACGTCAATAAAGTATAAGGAAAAGAAACTACATTTAGATGTGGGGATGTGAATTGGTGATATTAGTGTCTTCGATATTGTTTACTGTCCTAATTCTGATTGTCATTCTCTTTCAAGTGGCACTCGCTGCAGGTATGCCGTGGGGAGAGGCGGCGATGGGTGGGAAGTTTCCCGGGAAATATCCGACACCAATGCGCTTTTCCTGTTTACTGCAGATCACTATTCTCGTATTCATTGGTTTAGTTGTACTGAGTAGAGCGGGTGTGTTATTGCCTGAGTGGTCTTCATTTGCAGATACAGCAATTTGGTTTATTGTTGGGTATCTGGTACTGGGGACAATCCTAAATCTCATAACACGCAGCGTATGGGAAAGAAGAATTTGGGCTCCGGTAACGCTGGTGCTTCTTATAACGAGTTTGATTATTGCCTTATCTTAAAAAGCATTTACATACGTACTACCTAAAAACGAAATCGGGGTGATTCCATTGGTAAATCGCTAAAACGAGAAAGATCCATGGTTAATATCCATTAACATGCGGTTTTTCTCTTACTCCAACAATACAATTAGAGGAGAATTGACATGTTAAATAAATTAAGTGAATCGATCTATTACTTATCTAACCAGAATGATAAAGATAGACCGACTTTAGGATTAGTATGTGGAGATCAATATAGTCTAGTGATCGATGGCGGGAATTCGGTTCAGCATGCCCAAGAATTTTTGCAGGAAATAAGCCGTTTAGATGTACCCCCAATTAAATATCTGGTTATCACGCATGCGCATTGGGATCATTTTTTAGGAATGAATGAATTCAATGCGACGATTATTGTTAATCGTTTAACCCAACAAATGATGAACATCTGGAGAAACTTTTCTTTTGATGACCACTCACTCCATGAATATGTCGAGTCAAACAAGATGAGTTCTCACTGTATGGAGATCATCAAGAATGAAATACCCATGAGAAACTCGTATCAATTAAATGATTCTGATATCAGTTTTGAAGGTTCTCTCGAACTTGATTTGGGCAATAAGGTCTGTAGGATTGAAACCATTCGGAGCACACATACAGATGATTCAACAATCGTATACATTCCGGATGAAAAGACTATTTTCCTTGGAGACAGCCCTTATGGAACAACAACTAATTCATTGTTTCATTACAAGCAAGCTATGTTGTTACCGATGATAGAGGATATTCAAAAGTATGATGCGGATCATTTCCTACTCGGGCATGAATCCATATGTGACCTGGATGAGATGGATGTGTTTTGGAGAGAGCTGACTTCCTGTAATAGAGCAGTGACATCTACATCATTAGATAGCGCAATAACAAACTTCGAGAAAGAACATGAGCGGACTCCCAACGAGAACGAGATGTTCTTTTTACAAGCATTTGTTAATGATCAACGATTACAGTTACAGCATAAGTAGAAAGTTTTAAACGTACGCATATAGCATTAATGCTGTGTGGAGTGCGATTCAGAATACCGAGAGTCCATCGAGACGAATGAGCTATGATATTAAAGGGCCCTGGCTTGTATGCCTAAGGGCTCTTTAATAGTTTTGAATCGTCGATTATACTTATGGGAGTTTCACCCATACATAGAAAAGAACAACGGAGAGGAGAGGCTCTTTATGCCTATCTACTACTACATTGCAGCAGGATTACTGGTGATTGCAGCCTTGGTGATTCGGCGCAGGATCAGAATTTTTCGTTCAAAAGGAAGACGCAGAAGGCACACGAGAGTTACGTATAGACGCAAAAAATTACCTTTGAATCTGGGACTGCGTGATGACATTTCCTACGATAAAACTGTTCAACAATTGGAGAAGAGCTTTAATAAGCATTTTTCGAATAAACTTAAGCTCCGTATGGAGCAGGAATATCCTCATATGAAAAAGCTGGAGTATCGATGGAAGCTGCTCGAGCTTAAAAGATACTTCGTTATGGCTTCTCTGCTGAAACAGGTCCCGATGTTTAGCGATGAGGTAGACGAGTTATGGCACGAAATGCTGATGTTTACCAAATCCTACGCTGATTATTGTGCAGAATTTATGGGTTCTACGGTACATCATGAGCCGGCAGTTACCCGCCGTGAGAATCCAGGTGCACGGGCATGGTTTGACTGGGTATACTGTCAATTATTCGAGTTCACTCCATATAGCTCCGCAATCTGGGGGGAGTTCTTCAGCTACCCGATATCCGGTGACCTGCAGAAGCTGATCGCTCAGGGAGATCGAACTGAATTGGTGAATCAATTTTTCCACACGAGACGCATGCAGGAAGATCCTGAAGCTGCACAGGTCATTTCTTATTTGATGGATAGGCTGCAGAGATCGGCAAGTCTAAACGAACAAGAGCTATCCCTCGAATCCTCGGGTACAGCCGATGTGGCTCTCATCATGGCGAGTGCCATGGTATACCATTCCATGTATCATGAGGCAACGTACGGAGTGCACATGGGACGTCTCGAACAGGAACTTATCCCACCGGAAAAGGCAGCCCAAGGAGCTTCGTCAAGCAGCAGTTGTTCAAGCAGTTCAAGCTGTTATGCCGATCATTGTAACGACAGCAGCGGTTCCTCGGGAAATTCCGGTTCATCGTGCAGCAGCTCCTCTTCTGACTCTTCCTGCAGTTCATCCAGCTGCTCATCTTGTGGCGGAGGCGGAGATTAATGAAGGAGGGATCGTATGACTGAAAGATTTCATTTGGAACGTGTTGGCGTAGAAGAGCCATCAGATGAGAATCGGGTCTCTGGATACGGGATGCTTGAGTTGTTCCAATCCGAGGTGGAGTATCGATTTAATACGGAAGACATCAGTTTAGAAGAGGCAGAGTGGCATATCCACGATGTGCTGAATCGCTTGCCGGATGACACGGTTAACGACATATGCAACCGGGCATATGAATGGAAAACAGAGAAAATGTCGAGTGATACGGCGGACTACCCTGCAGGCTTGGCCGAAGTGGAGGGCAGGGGGATTCTTACGTTCATGGCGGTTGGCGAAGTTGAACTTTATCGGAATCCGGCTGATCCGAAGGATAAGATCCTGGGAGCCATACTAGGTGGCAGCACGGATTGGGACACGGAGAACGGTATGGGAATAGTTATGCTTGGTCATCAGGTTCTTGAAGTGCGTGAGTATTTGGGGTATGGCGAATTTGCCATCTGGACTGAATCGGATGAGAAGTAATGGTTATAAGGGGTGAGCAGAACCGGAAATACCATTTCAATGCCTGAACATGCTGTACCAGTGATCGAATCCATCGGAATGTCCAATGGGTTAACATCAGTGTTTATAGAAGTGCCTCTCGATCAGTGGCTCGATGCTCGCCATTGAATTTGCTCTGTTATGGAGAGAGAACAAAAGAATAAGAACTAGGTTCGAACGTGGAAGAATGAGTAAAGAAGAATATGGGGAGAAGACTAAGAGATTCAAAACAAGCTTCGTAATTAACATCAGCTATCTTGTTATTCTTTTGTTCCAACTTGGTTATGTCATTATGAATTGGGACGAAGTAGATATTTAGTTTTTTAACAAGTATTTAAAATTTCAATAAGAAAGTACATAATGTTTGGGAGGAATTGTTTTGAAAGTATTGTCGACCATTGGGATCGTGTTGTTCACATTAACGTTTTTTATGATACTCGGTTTAGGGCCAGAAGATCCAGATAACGCGGCATTTTTGGCGCTGTTAACCATGTTGTACGCAATACCTTTTTCAATTGTTGTTTTGGTTAGAGCTAATAAATTGAAGAAGCCGCCCGTTAATGTTCATGAACAACTTTTGCAGTTAGGTGAGTTGAAGGAAAAAAACATCATTACTGATTTTGAATTTGATCAAAAGAAACAGAAACTACTCTCTAAGTACAAGTAATCCAGAAGTTTTGGTAGATTAGTACTCGGGCCAACTGATAACAGAAGACAGATATACACAAAACAAAAACAGGGCATTCCCTTGAGGGAATCAGCCCTGTTTTTGTTTTACTGTTATACGTTGCACCATTCTCAATGGTGATGATGTGCATGCGCGTCGGGTGCGTCGCCCTTAACCGTGCATAATACTGAACTGTCGTGAAGGTGCTTCTCGGATTCCACCTGCAAGGTGACATGCTTGATATCTTTATGCTCTAGCATATGTTCGATCTTCTGCACAAGCGCTTCAGCTTCATAGATACTCAATGATCCATCGACCACGATATGAGCGGTCAGTGCATTCAGGTTGCTTGTGATGGACCATACATGCACATCGTGAACGCCATGGACACCGTCTACTTTTTTAATCGTTTGTACGAGATCATTGACATCCACATTCGCCGGGGTACCTTCCATCAAAATATGCAGGGAGGACTTCGTTACGAAAAACCCGCTTCGCAGCACCAGCACGGCCACGATTACACTCGCGAGTGGATCTGCCCAGCCCCAACCAAAGAACATCATCAGCAGTGCTGCCACAATGGCGCCAATGGAGCCCAGCATATCGCTGATAACATGCAGGTAGGCACCTCGCATATTAAGATTGTTTTCCGTGTCGCTGCCGCGCATCATGATCCAGGCAACGAGAATGTTCACGAGCAAGCCAACAATGCTGATGATCAGCATGCCGAACGTGGCTACTTCCGGTGGATGGATGAAGCGGCCGATGGCTTCGTAAAAGATGTACAGGGAGATGGCGATTAAGGTAATTCCGTTTAAGGTAGCAGCCAAAATCTCAAATCGTCTATATCCGTAGGTTTTGCCAGTATTCACTGCTTTTTCCCCAAAGGTAAATGCCAGTAAAGCAATACCGAGAGCGACTGCGTCTGACAGCATATGTCCTGCATCCGAGATGAGGGCAAGACTGTTGGTCACGAAGCCGCCTACAGCTTCAACGATCATATAGAGCGTAATAATAATGAAGGAAAACAGGAGTACTTTCTTGTTATTGGGATGAGCATGATGGTGTCCATGGTCGTGATTGTGGTGATGTCCGGACATACGAGATCCTCTCCTTTGGAGCATGGCTCCGTTATGTAATAATGATGATTGCTATTGTGGCTTAGGATATCCCTTGCATGAATCTAATTCATCGAATGAATATATGAGCGATCGTTCATATGTTATGGTTTTATTATAGATGCGCCTAATATTAGTGTCAACCAGATTCAAGAAAATATAAACATAATTGCAATACTCCGCTGGTGCTGGCGAACGCCTTTGCTTTTGTGCTACCATCTGTGCAGGATCCATGTGCGGATGTCTCGCTATATAATTCGAACCAATGGATATGATCATTATACTTTCAACTTAGAAACAGAGGGGCGGACAACCATATGAAACATCTGCTTCTGGCGGACGATGACGCCAACATTAGAGCACTCCTTCGGCATGTCATGACCAAAGAGGGGTATAGCGTGCATGAAGCACAGGATGGGGTGGAAGCAGTCAAACTGATGAAAGAAACGCCGATTGATCTGGCGATCCTGGACGTGATGATGCCAGGCATGGACGGTCTGGAGCTATGTGATTTCATCCGGCAGCAGTATGACATACCGATCATGCTGCTAACGGCAAGGGATCAACTATCCGACAAAAGGGATGGCTATCTGAGAGGCACGGATGAATATGTGACGAAGCCGTTTGAACCCGAAGAGTTGATCTACAGGGTCAAGGCACTGTTTCGCCGTTATCACCGCACGTCAAGTGATATCATTCGCATGAATCGCATTGTGATTGACCGGAACAACGTGGAGGTATCTGATGGTCAATCCATTTTGTTTTTGCCAATGAAGGAATTTGAACTGCTCTCCCAGCTGGCACAGTATCCAGGTCGATTATTCTCGCGGGATGAATTGATTAGGCTTGTCTGGGGCGCAGATTACGAAGGTGATGACCGTACGGTGGATGTGCACATCAAGCGGTTACGCGATCGGTTTGCCGATTATACGGACGACTTTGTGATTCATACGGTACGTGGGATCGGTTACAAGATGGAGGTGAAAACCCGGTGAGGACTTTGTATGTTCGAGTCTTCCTCATTACGATCGCTGTGATTGTGGTCAGCGGCATGCTGGGTTTTCTTCTATCCAATATCTATTATCATGCGAAGCTTAAGTCTTTCAATGACGAGAAGCTGGTAGGCATCGCCATGCAAATGAAGCAATTTGTGGAGCGGGAGCCAGACATGATGAAGCAGTATCTGGACAACGCTGCAGCTCTCGGTTACGAGATCTATGTGACAGATGGCAAGGGGACTGATGAATTCTACGGTAGTGAGTTCCGAGAGAAGGATCTGGACAAGCAAGCTGTAGATTTGGTGCTGCACGGTGAGGTCTACCATGGTGTTGCCCAGTTTCCAAGCAAACCCTTCATTACGGGTTTCTTTGACAATCAGTTAAGCAATACCGTTGGTGTTCAACTGCAGATCGGAAATACAAGCTACGGCCTGTTTATGCGCCCGGACGTCATTTTGCAATTTGGCGAACTGCGTATCTTTTTTGCACTGATTGGGGCACATACGGTAGGTATTAGTATCTTGATCTTTCTAATCAGTACGCGCTACTTGGTCAATCCAATTGAACGTCTGTCGGAGGCGACCAAGCGAATTGTTCAAGGGAACTATAATCTGAAACTGCCCACGAAGAGGCGTGACGAGATTGGGCAGCTGGCTCAGCATTTTATGACGATGAGTCGTGAATTGGAAAGGGTGGATCAGGCACGTCAGCAGTTTGTATCGAACGTCTCGCATGAGATTCAATCGCCGCTGACCTCGATCCAGGGTTTTGCCCAACTGCTCTCAGATCGGGATCTTCCTGAACAGGAAAGGGAGCACTATGCTTCCATTATTGTGGAAGAGAGCCGCCATCTCTCGTTGCTCAGCAAACAGCTGCTTCTGCTGTCATCCCTCGAACAAGGCCAGGAGGATCTGACCAAAGAGGAGTTCTCTCTGCGGGATCAATTCCGCCAAGCCGTTCAGGTGCTGCAATGGCAGCTGGAAGAAAAGGAGCTGCTGCTCCGGATATCGGTACCCGAATCCATTCAGCTGGTTGGCAATGAAGTACTGCTCATGCAGGTATGGATGAATCTGCTGGGTAATGCAGTGAATCATCTTCCGCAGGGAAGAAGCATCGAGATCCGAGCAGAGCAGACCGATACTCTCTGTGTAATCCAAATTCGGGATACAGGGGATGGGATTGAGGCAGAGCATCTGCCATTCCTGTTCGATCGTTTCTATAGGGTGGACCGTGCACGGGAGCGTTCTTCCGGTCGAACCGGGCTTGGGCTGGCCATTGTGCAGAAGATTGTCCGGATTCATGACGGAACAATTGAAGTCTCCAGTTCGGCCGAAGGTACGGTCTTCACTGTGACTCTTCCACAGATGTAATCTGTTATTCATTTGCCGTTCATTTTCACCTCCTATACTTGGTTTATCAAGAGGAGGTCAGAGATATGTACTTGGCTATTAGAGAGATGAGGTTTGCCAAAGGGCGGTATGCGTTAATAGCTACCATTATGGTACTGGTTTCATTTTTGGTACTGTTTGTTACAGGTCTTGCGCAGGGGCTGGCGTATGACAACGCCGCGTCGATCAAAAATATGGCAGCAACCCATTTCGTTCTGGAACAAGATTCAAATCACCGTTTTACCCGGTCGCAGGTGAATCAGGATCAGCTTGAACAGTCGCGCTCGGTGGTAGGGCAAGAAAATGCAGAGCCGCTGGGTGTGAAAATGACAACCGTTAGCCCGGCTGACGACACCAAGAAAATAGATGTCACTCTGTTTATGGTGAACCCAGAAAGCTGGCTTGCGCCAACCGTCACTGAAGGCGTTCCGATTACGGATCAGAAGGACGGACAAGTTGTAGTGGATCAAAAGCTGTCGGAGTCCGGCGTGACCATTGGGACAGTCTTGGTGGATCAAGCATCGGGAACGGAGTGGACAGTCGGTGGATTTGTGCAAAATGAGTCCTTCAGCCACTCACCAGTCGTGTTCTTGAATGAACAGGAATGGCTTGCGCTCCAAGGAGTTTCACGTACCAGTTTAGGTACAGAAGGCAATAATGCTTCGTTATACAATGCCATTGCCATTAAGGATGCTGGTGGGAAGGTTGACAGCCTGAGTACTGCATTGCCGAATGCCGAAGTGATTACGAAGTCCGAAGCGGTATCGGCCATTCCTGGCTATAAGGAAGAGCAGGGTTCGCTGCTCATGATGATCGCCTTTCTGTTTGTCATCTCGGCATTTGTACTTGCGGTATTTTTCTACGTCATCACCATTCAGAAAACGAGTCAGTTTGGCATTTTGAAAGCCATTGGGACACGGAATTCCTATCTGGCGAGGAGTGTTACCTTGCAAGTGCTGATTCTGTCCATCGGCAGTCTGGTGGTTAGCGTTATGCTGGTCCGACTGTTTGAGTCCATCCTGCCAGCTTCAATGCCGTTTCAATTGGGCTTGTCCACCCTGGCACTGACCTGCATTTTATTTGTAATCATGTCTGTGGCCGGTTCGTTGTTCTCGGTGTGGAAGGTTGCCAAAATTGATGCGCTTGATGCGATTGGGAGGACAGCAGCATGAGAAACCGATTGGTATTGCAGGGAATTACACAGACCTTTGAGGATGGCGGGGTCAAACGTACGATTTTGGATAAGCTGGATCTTGAAGTTGCCGAAGGGGAACTCGTGGCGGTCATGGGTCCTTCCGGGTCAGGCAAAAGTACATTTCTGTCCATTGCAGGTGCACTCCTTGAACCAACGGAGGGGCAAGTTCTGCTTGATGGGAAATCGATTATGGGGAAAAGCAAACAGGACATTTCCAATGTGCGGCTTCAGCAGCTCGGTTTTATTTTTCAAAGCGCCAACCTCATTCCTTATCTGAAAGTGGAAGAACAGCTGATGGTCGTTGCGAAGCTTGCCGGAACGGACAAAACCAAGGCAGCGAAGCGAGTGGATGAGCTGCTCAACACGGTGGGCTTAGCTCATCGGCGGAAGGCATATGCCGAAAAGCTGTCTGGCGGGGAACGTCAGCGGGTTGCCATTGCGCGGGCGTTAATGAATGATCCGGCTGTGCTGCTGGCGGACGAACCGACAGCCAGCCTGGATGCAGCACGAGGTCTCGATATTGTTAGCATGATTGCGAAGCTGGTTGCAGAGCAGGGCAAGAGTGCAGTCATGGTTACGCATGATGAGCGGGTTCTTTCGCTGTGCAACCGGGTTCTCTTTTTGGAGAATGGAAAACTGGTACACCAATAAGGCGCAGGGCCTGAGAATATATAGTCACTATTCGTCCATGATTAGAAGGTCACTTATCCCAATAGGGAAGGTGGCCTTCTTTCTATCCTTTCATCTATAATTGGAGAAAGAATGAAGTGGAAGATTTTACTTTATCTAGAGAGGGGCTGATGCGAATGCAAAGCTTAAGTATTGAACAATTTCCGGCACTGAGTGCTTCGATTCATTGGGGGACGGTTACAGCGGAGTTCAGGTTGAACGATATCGTGGATGAAGCAATGGTGAGCAACGTGAGCATTATCCCGTTCGTCGGGAAGCAGTGCGTCGTGTTTCAACTGGATAATGGCAAATGGGAGCTGCCGGGAGGAACATTGGAACCTGGAGAGAGCTATTCGGATGCATTAAAGCGCGAAGTGATGGAAGAGCTGGGTGCGGAGCTGCAGTCGTATCGGATATTCGGTCAATTCTATTGCAAATCTGGCGCCACTGAGCCGTATCGACCACATATTCCACATCCTCATTTTGTGAGAGTGATTGGATATGGAGATGTTGAACTTGTAGGCAAGCCGCTGAATCCGGTGGATGGAGAGCAGGTTGTTGCCGTAGAGCTTGTAGAGATAGCCGAAGCCATTCGGAGATTTCAGAATCAGAATAGACATGATATTGCGGAGATGTACCAATTGGCTTATGAACTGCGAGAAGAAGGTAGACGGTAAGGAACAAGGGTGTTGGTTCAGGTCCAAGGTACACCTAATTTCATTCTAAACGGAGGTCAACGTGATTCGAGAACAAATCAATAAGATGTTAGACGTTTTGCCTGAAAGTGAACTGAATGTGGCGTACTCGCGGATCGAGCTTGTATATCGTAGATATATGTTTGAGCAAAATCTGGAGAATAAGGCCGTTCAGGTGACGGAGCTGTGCGAGGAATCTGAGGGCATTCCTGAGCAGTGGGATGACGTATTTGCCGGCAATATAGATGACGAGGTAAAAGAAGCGATCTACTACAGCCAATATAAATGGCATATGTTTAGTTATAAGAAACAACCTTGTTTAACGGGCGATGCAGCGCGAGATGCTTTTGATACCGAGCTCAAAAATGACTTATATGTCATGTATCAGCATACGCCGTTTATCCAGGTATATGAAAATGCAAATGCAGTCGTTGCGGCGGACTTTGATTCTGAACAGGATATCTATATCTTCGACCGTCAGTTTACCTGGACCTATGTACATACTCACGAAGACATGTGTGGGCCTTATTTTTATAAAAAAAGCTTATCTGAGTAAGAGTTAGCCAGCTGAATTCAATCAATCGAATCATGGTGCAAAAGGAGACATCCCCATGCGTAAGCTGCTTGTTAAAGTATCCAAACGCTTTCTGATCGTGTTTCTGCTTATTGCCATACTCTCGCTTATATTTCCGACTTGGACTCCAGCAATTAGGGGTGAGAACAGCATTAGCACGTTAGGGCAGGTCGAGATCAACGGCGCAGGCCATGAGGTTATGATTCGGGGAATGGATCGGGACAATCCTATCCTTATCTTTGTACACGGTGGTCCGGGATGCTCCGAAATTCCTTATGTCAGAAAATATCAGGAGGAGCTCGAACAGCATTTTACCATTGTGCATTATGATCAGCGCGGGAGTGGGAAGTCTTATCACTTTCTGGAGGATTACTCGGGGTTGACGACGGATGTGCTTGTAGAGGATTTATTGGCATTAACCGATTATGTGACCGCGGAGCTTGGACAGGATAAGGTCAGTTTGGTCGGTCATTCATTTGGTACATACATAGGAACAAAGGCTGCCGCCAAGGCACCAGACAAATTCCATGCTTACATCGGTATTGGACAAGTCGCTGATCACGTGCAGAGTGAGCTGGACAGTCTGAATTATACCATTGCTCAGGCGAAGCAGGCCGGTCATTCAGAGGACGTGGCAAGTCTGGAACGTCTACGAGGTTCAATTGAGCGAGGGGAGATGTATACGCCAAGGAATATGGTGCGCAAATACGGCGGTGCAGCCAGACAGATCGATGAAAATAGGGATTATATACTCGGCTTCCTGTTTGGTCCTGAATACAATGCACTGGATGTCATTCGATACTTCATGGGCATTCAGGCTACCCAGGAACTGCTTTTGAAAGAGGAATCAGGCGATCACTTACCCGACCTTGTAAAAGAGCTGGAGATTCCGACTTACTTTGTCATGGGAAAATACGATTATATGACATCGGTGAATGCGGCACGGAAGTATTTCGATGAACTGGAGGCTCCAGTTAAAGAGTTCAAGGTGTTTGAACATTCGGCACACTATCCTCAGTTTGAGGAAAAGGAGCAATTTGCTGCATGGTTAATAGAGACGTATAAGTCTTACTAATGATTAAGAAATTAGGGGGCTAGTTTGTGAAGACAATTGACGATAACATATGGAAACTCATTCTTAAACTGAATTCCAAAGATACGTTGCCCGTATATGGCCTTAGAAGAAATTCATCACATTATAATTTAATAACCGCAATAAATCATTCAATAGCTCTGTTAGTCAGTGGTTCGTATGACGGTATAGTTGTTATGCTAAACAGAGCTAACAAGGAACTGGAAGCTAGAGATTTTGAAGAGACGGACTATATTAGGACGTGCAAAGAATACCTAAAGTTACTAAAGGATTATTTAGTTGAGAACCAATTGGTAGGCCACAATGCACAAGAACAATAGAGAGGACGAAAAGGATCAGAAGTAGTGAAAATATTAAATCATAGTGTGTGAAATTAATTAACAGCATATTTACGATTAATTCACCCTAATAATCAAGTATGGCGAGGGATTATGAGAATAATAAATGAATGCACAATTGCTGGAGTGCCTTGCTTACAGATAGATCCATACTTACCGCCTGTAGGCACAATCATCCTATATCATGGTTGGGGGTCCAATATACGAGACTATCTGTTTTTTGGATCAATGATCTCGGATTGGGGATACAAAGTGATCATCCCTGAGCTACCTCACCACGGTGAACGTGGTAATCTAGCGTATTTTGACACCCGTGTTTTACAACAACACTTTTGGTCAGTCGTAATACAAGCAGTTGAAGAGGCAAGCAATACTGTTACAAATATCCTGAATACGGACGACCATCCTGTAGGCATTATTGGGAATTCGGATGGTGGATTTATTGCAGGTGGGGTTTGCGCGACAAATTCAAATGTAAACTCTGCAGTGGTCATGAATGCTTCTTGTGCCTGGTTAAGGTCTGAGGAGATTTTTCGTGAACATGATGGGAGAAGTCCGATGAGTGCAATTGAAGCCGAGAATATCAGGAAATATGATCCTTTGTTCAATATTGACGCTTCTATTGACCAAGCATTCCTCTTGCTGCATGGAAAAGAAGATACAACCATTCCTATCGAAAGCCAGCGATACTTTATGGATCGCATGTCTGTAAAGGATAATCACACATCACTTAAATTCATTGAGTATGCAGGCGTAAATCATCAAATAACGTTGGGGATGCTGCAAGAGGCAAAAGAGTGGTTGGAGAAATTTGTTCATGTTAAACGGTAAAGGCTTGTTAAAACGATATGAACGTATAATCCCAGAGGTTGAGAATTGGATGAGTATGTAACTCGAAAGGAGAGATCCCAAATGTCAAACGACAAAGGAACACGAAGAACATGTGAACATGGACATTCGTATTACAAAAAAAGTGACTGCCCAACTTGTCCGATCTGCGAATCTGAACGTAAGCCGAAAGAAGGATTTCTGGCCTTATTGTCTGCACCTGCCAGACGTGCCTTAGAAAATGAAGGGATTACAACGTTGGCTATACTTTCGAGATATACAGAGAAAGAGATCCTGAAGCTTCACGGCATAGGGCCGTCTGCGATACCCAAACTTAGACAAGCACTGGAGGAAGAGGGTTTGTCCTTTGCGAGATAACACTCTCCCTCCAATGACTTTTAATCCAGACGGGAAACCAATTCATCGATCGTCAGCTGGTACAGTAAATTCCCTTCGCTAAGGAGCAGTCGCTGCTCACAAAAAATTTTTGAATGGATTGCAACTCATTTACCTGGGGCTTATGGACTCCTATATGTTCATGATGATGAGGCTGGAGATGATATCAATGAAAATCGATTTCTAGTATGGAAATTGGCACGTGGGCAGCTGGAGAAAGTGAAAGATCCGTTCTTGTCACCTTACATACCAGTGGTAGAGGATTCATATGATCCGTCTAGAGATGATTAGAACTAGCTAAAACACAGGTTAAGGAGGAATAGACTTGAAGATCTATCTGGTAAGACACGGCGCGGATGACGAAGGGTATCGAGGTGGATGGAGCCAGCGAGGGCTCACGGAACAAGGGATCATTCAATCAGAACAACTAGGTAATTATCTGCATCATCATGCTGAGCAGTATGATATCCATACGATTATAAGTAGTGATCTTCCTCGTGCAGTACGACGGCTAGGGAGGTTGAGCAGAAATTAAATATTCCGAGCAGCTTTGTGAAAGATTGGCGAGAGATGAATAATGGTTATTTGGCGGGCATGCTCCATGAGGAGGCTGAAAAGAATTACCCAGGGGTTTATTTCAATGCTCTTGAAATGGATTCTCCTTTTCCAGGAGGAGAAAGTCCACGGAATTTTTATAACAGAATCTGTGCATCTTTCGATACACTCTGCAGAGACATGGAGGAGCAAAAGATAAAGTCCAACGTTCTGTTGATTACGCACGGCGGAGTGATTAATATCCTCTATTATCTAATTAATAGGCGGGAATGGAGCAATAAATCCAGCTTTCATCCAATCGATCATACCAGTATGCACACAATTGAGAAGAGTGTGAACGGTTGGATATTGAGCAGCATGAATATGGTGAGCCATTTGAATTGAATTTGGTTCAGAGGAGTTTCCAGCACATTACAATTACGATACAATGGAATGAATTGGAAGATGGGAGTGATCAAATGAGTGCTGAATCGAGTGAGTTGTTGCGGAGTTTGCATGCATTGTCTGGGCCTTTCCCTCCTTGGGACATACATCATTTACCAGATCGTCCTGGGGAATTATTTTTGGACTGGTTGCAAGTGGCGATTAAGGCCAATGTGAAGGAACCTCATGCCATGACAATTTCAACGGTGGATCAAGATGGTTATCCGGATGCCCGAGTATTGATTTTGAAAAATGTCATTGATGAGGCGTTTTACTTTGCATCCAGTTCCGAGAGTCGGAAAGGAAGGCAGTTGGAGGATAACCCGCACGTGGCACTGACATTTTATTGGCCTGCGCTCGGGAGACAGGTTCGTATAAGGGGTACAGCCGCGGATATGGGAAATGAAGCAGGAGCAGATGACTTCCGGAAACGCTCGGCTGGAGCCAGAGCGGTTGCCATGACAGGACGCCAGAGCCAGGAATTGGAGAGCGAGGAAGTATTGGATAGCTCCATCGAAGCTCAGAAAGAACGGATTGAACGTGAACTGGATATGGTTACGCCCCATTGGCGGTTATATGCTGTGAATGCTCGAGAAGTGGCTCGAACTTCATGCCTACCTTCTCCATCACCTTGGCCGAACCCGTATTATCCACCATACATCTGGCTTGAATTCGTTCCAGACCTACTTCCTCAAATCCAAATTGGATGATCTTGCTCACGACTTCTGTCATAATGCCCTTACCCTGTATGCGTCCGCTATAATCTCCAGGTTGTAATCACATGGGATGAAGGAAACAGGAGGTATATGGAATTGACCGCAAAAAACAGATATAAATCACTCGAACTGGAAACACCCGGTGTATACGAGCTGGAGGGACTGGAAGTCGGGGTGACTTCCAATTGCAATTTCAAGTGTGACTATTGCTGTGCCTATAATCGGGACGATGGACAATGTATTGATGCACAGGAAGTTATTCGGATCATCGGTGAGCTCCCAAGGTTGAAACGCGTGCGTTTGTCCGGGGGAGAAGTAACCCTCAAGTTTCAGGATTGTCTGGATATTGTAACGTATTGTGCAGCTCATGGAATTGATACGCAATTGAATACAAACGCCAGTTTACTGACGGAAGAGCGAATTCATGCGCTTCGTGATGCAGGGTTGTCCAATATTCATATCTCGTTCAACTACACTGATGCAGATGCTTATTCCGCATACTATCGTGTTCACCCACGCATGTACGAGAGACTGGAACGCAATATCCGTTTGTGTACGGAAGCCGGACTGGAGACGGTACTGGAAACCCTGCTGTTTGAGGGAACACAAGCGAACATGCTGGCCATTAGCGAAAAGGTCTATGATCTGGGTGTACGCATTCACGAGATTCAGAACAGTATTGTGATGCCGCACAGCGATTGGAGCAACATTGTAACGAGGGAATCCCTTATTCACTCCGTAAATGAGCTGATTAAACACAAAAAGGACGACACGACCCTATATTTCACCTGTATGGATCGCTTCGCCGATCTATTGGGATTGCGTGAGCAGCCAGGTGTATATTTCTCCAATTGTGTGGACGGAACGAAACAGCTGCATTTGCACGGCAACGGGGACATTCTCATCTGTGAGCTGTGTCATCCGGTAGTGATTGGAAACATTTATCAAGGCACATCATTGAACGAAATTTATGCCAAGCAGCCACCGGCATTAGCGGATTTCCAGGAGAAGCGGCCATGTCCTGCGTACGATGCACTATTTGCAGGCGAGTAGGTGAAGACAGGAGATGAATGTATCGGTTCTCATGATTGAAAGGAGTCTGGTCACATTCTTGTTTATGCCAACCCTATGTTGAAGTCGCTCATAGATGTATCCATTTGTTTGAAGGTTATCTACCCCCTAAAAGGGAGGAGGTGACCTTCTTTTTTTGCCTTTGGATAGGTTTCAGATTCATTTAAGCTATCCCGCCTATCATGGCTTTAAGAACTTAGATGATGAAGAGGTGGCTTCAATGATGAGAATGTATGATAAACCCAATCCGAAAGATCCACATAGAAAAGCAAACCCGAATAAAAGGCGAAAATGGCTGATTGCCACACTTGTCGTTGTCCTTGGGATCGGCGGAATTGTCTACAGTCTGGCTGACCGTTACCTGATCCGGCATGTGGAAATGGTCGTGGCGGATGATAATGCGTCGGCCACTAGCAGCAGTACAAACGATACGTCAACCACAGCAGCGGAGGTCAATGCAACCTCTGATGATTGGAACTATTCCAGTGACGATATGCAGGTGAACATCGAGAAGGTGCAGACCGGCTCCGGTGCGGACCAGATGACGTATTACGTCGCAGATGTACAGATGACGGACGCAAGCAGTCTACGCTCGGCTTTGGCGGATAACAGCTTCGGCACGAATATTACGGAAAATACCTCAGAGATTGCTGCAGCGAACAACGCGATATTCGCCATTAATGGTGATTACTACGGTTTTCGTGATGATGGCGTCATTATCCGCAATGGTACAGTATACCGGGATGATCCGGTTCGTGATGCGATGGCACTATTCGTTGATGGGACAATGAAGACGTATAACGAGACGGAAGTTTCCTCTTCGGAGCTGCTGGCCGAAGGTGCGACCAATACGCTGTCGTTTGGTCCCATTCTGATTCAGGACGGGGAAATCGTAAGTGATTTTAGCAGTGTAAAAATCGATAACAACTTCGGTAATCGTTCCATTCAGGATGCGAATCCGAGGACGGCCATTGGCATGATTGCTCCAAATCATTATGTATTCGTTGTAGTGGACGGAAGGCAGGACGACAGCCGGGGGATGACGCTGGCAGAGCTCGCGGACGTGATGAAGGGCCTCGGAGCAACAGAAGCCTATAACCTGGACGGCGGTGGTTCATCCACGATGTATTTCATGGGCAGAGTCGTGAATAATCCTCTGGGCAGAAATCAGGAACGCGGCGTAAGTGACATCCTTTACCTCAAGGAGGGACAATGATCATGACCATATTAATTCCATCCTACGAACCGGACGTACGATTATTAAATCTAATTTTGCAATTGCAGACGTTTCAACTGGGGCCTATTGTGATTGTGGATGATGGCAGCGGCCAGGAATTCCGAGGGATTTTCGAGACAGCTGAGGCGTATGGATGCACCGTGCTGACTCATCCAGAGAATCTCGGCAAGGGACGAGCACTGAAGACAGGCTTCCAGTACATCAAGGAATTCGGACCACAAGGTGGCGTCGTATGTGCCGACAGTGATGGTCAGCATCTGCCGCATGATATCCGGCGTATCTTCGATGTGCTGCTGGAGCAAACCACACCAGGCATTGTACTCGGAAGCCGCCGCTTCAGCGGCACGATTCCTGCACGCAGTCGTTTTGGTAATACCGTCACACGAGCGGTCTTCTCTCTCACGACGGGGGCCAAAGTATATGATACACAGACTGGTCTGCGTGGTTTTCCCTATTCGATGCTGGACTGGTTATGCCAGATCCCGGGGGATCGTTTTGAGTATGAGATGAACATGTTGTTAACCGCACGCAAAGAGGGATACGAAATCACCGAGGAGTTTATTGATACCGTATATCTGGATCATAACAAATCCTCTCATTTTCGCCCGCTGGTAGACTCGTTCCGCATTTATATGCCGATTCTCATGTTCAGTACATCATCGGTACTGTCCGCGCTGATCGATTTTGGACTACTGTTTGTCATCCAGTATTTCACGCATAATCTATTTCTGTCAGTTGTCACGGCAAGGTTATGCAGTTCGATTTTTAACTACACGATCAACCGGAAGTATGTATTTTCAGCCGGGGGAAGAACATCGAAGGTACGTCAGTCTTTGCCCAAATACTTCTCTTTAGTCATCCTGGTACTGCTATTAAATTACGGACTGCTATACTTCTATAACGAAAAACTGATTATCCCGCTGATCGCGGCCAAGGTATTGACGGAAGTATCTGTTTTCCTGTTCAGTTATTGGGCACAGCGAAGATTTGTCTATTAACAAGGAGAGAGTGAGCGTATAGCTTGCGCTCTTTTTTAATCGAAACCGATTTAATAGAATATCCTTCGCTTCTTGGTTAACAAAAAAAGGTCGAGAACAGGGGAACATACCCTTGTTCTCGACCTTTTAAACTCAAAGGAGGACGAGCGTTACATCAGCCTTTTAATCTCATCCTTCAGGATTTCGGACTGGGTGCCGAAGATGACCTGCACAGCTCCGCCACCGAGCCTCATGACGCCGGAAGCGCCAAGCTGTTTGAGCGCCTGGTCGTTGACCGCTTTGTCGTCCCTAACAACTAGCCGGAGGCGAGTGATGCAGGCGTCGATGCTCTCGATATTGTCTGCGCCACCGATCTCCGCGAGCACTTTGCCAGCCTTGGTGTCGGCAGACGCCGCTGCCACGGCGGAAGCATTAGAGGGGGCATCGGCATCATTAGCGTCATCCTCGCGTCCCGGCGTTTTCAGGTTAAACTTGACAATCATGAACCGGAAAAGGAAATAATAGACGACCGCAAATGCGAGACCGACCGGGATCATGAGCAGCGGATTGGTCGACAGCTTCATGTTCACGAGGTAATCAATCAGACCTGCTGAGAAGGCGAAGCCCAGCTTAACATCCAGCAGGTACATGATCAGGGCCGCAGCACCGGTAAGAATAGCATGTACAACGTACAGCAGAGGCGCCGCAAACATGAAGGAGAACTCGAGCGGCTCGGTAATACCCGTTAAGAACGAAGCCACCGCTGCGCCGATAAAGATTGAAGCGACCATTTTACGCTTTTCAGGCCGGGCTGTATGAATCAAGGCAAGCGCCGCCGCCGGAAGAGCGAACATCATAATCGGGAAGAAGCCAGACATGAACATGCCTGCCGTAGGGTCTCCGTTGAAGAAGCGGGTCAGGTCGCCGTGCACGACTTCCCCGGCTGCATTGGTATAATCTCCGATCTGGAACCAGGCAATGGAGTTGAGGACATGATGCAGACCAAGCGGGATAAGCAGGCGGTTGGCGATCATGAACACCATGGAGCCAACGCCGCCAAAGTCTACAATCCAGGCGCCGAAAGCGCCGATGGCATTCTGAATCGGGCTCCAGATCATGCCGAACAGGATGGCCAACACCAGCATGGAGCCGGCGGTGACCATCGGCACAAAGCGTTTGCCGGAGAAGAAGCCGAGCCAGTCAGGAAGCTTGATATTATGGTATTTTTTATACATATAGGCTGCAAGCAGTCCGGCAAATATACCGCCCAATACGCCCATATCCAGCTTAACATCGTCAGGAATATAGCCGAATACACCTGGAACGGCTCCCAGAATCCGCGTCAGCACCATATAAGCGATCAGGGCGGAAAGCGCGGCGACCGCATCCCCCGCCAGTCCGATTGCCACCCCAATGGCGAAGATGAGCGCAAGGTTGCCGAAGATCGCCCCCGCTCCCTCATTCAGGAATGGAACTACATACTGATTAAGAAATCCCCCGATCACGGGACCGAGCGGAATGTCCTTTTCATAATCAAGAAGACCGAGGCCTTGAAGAATTCCTGCCGCAGGCAGGGTTGCTACAGGAAGCATCAAGGATCTTCCCAGCTTTTGCAGTGCTTTGAGCATATTGTTCTTCCTTTCTTTTTTTGATTTAGGTTATTTGGACAAGCTGACTTTCATGATAGTTCCCATGCCTGCTTCTACGCGGCCATAATCCGGGTTCGACTCCCATTGCTGTTCAGCCGCATTCGCAACGATGACAGGGGTGATGACCGGATAACCGGCCGAAGCGATCGCATTCAGGTCAAATTCAATCAGGGTCTGACCGACAGCGACCTGATCCCCGGTCTGCACTCGGGGTGTGAAGCCCTGTCCTTTCAGGCTGACAGTATTCATACCGATATGCAGCAGGAGCTGCAGCCCGGAAGCGTGCTCAATCATTACGGCATGGTGCGATTTGATCAGGTGCACCACAGTTCCGTCGATAGGGGCGACCAGCCTGCCCTCCTGGGGAATCACTGCAACTCCCGGTCCCATAAGTCCTTGCGCGAACGCTTCGTCAGGCACTTCTTCCAAACTGACACAGGTTCCGGTGAGCGGGGAGGCGACGGATATCGTTTCAGATATTTTGGCAGATTTGTTGTTTTTCCATTTCCAGATCATTGTGTGTTGTCCTTTCTGTTGTTGGTTTTGGCATGGCTTTGAAAAAGCCGATATAAATGCATGGCGAGAAAAGCCGTTTCTTCTTCAGGTACCTCTGTCCCCAAATCCTCGGCCATTACAGCGCTCAGTTTTCTGGCCAGCTGGTATTCGGACGGATATTCATTTTTCACATATTGTGCGAAGGTGGGGGCCGTCATCGGCTGCTGATACAGGCGTTCCATGGAGAAGCGCAGGTGTATCATGAGTCTTGCCTGGCTAAGGCTGCCCTGGTCAAATTGAACGCCACCTTCCTCTTCAATAATGGACTGAAGCTTGCTGATCACATTGGATACCTTAACCAGCTGTCCGACAGGGACGTGATTTACGGAGGAGTACACATGGTATGTCAGGAACCCGGCCTCATCCTCCGGTACCTCTACGCCAAAGGCCTCTCCGATCATGGCCGCTGCTTCTGAGGCGAGTTCGAATTCTTTCGGAAAACTAAGCTTTGTCTCCGTAAGGAAAGGATTCAGAATCTCCATCCCGTTGCGGATACGATATAAGGTGAACTGAATATGACTCGGAAGAGCAAGGTAGATCTTGTCATTCAGCTTGCCGGGAAACTGATCAGCGATGAGACGGATAATCCGGTCAGAGATGTCGATGACATTGGGGTCCAAGTCCTTCATCAGCTCCTGCGCCTGCCCCCATTCCTCCCGGTCTTCCAGCCGGAACCTTTTCTCAATCCGCGGATCATCGGCCTGGACGGTGCTTTCCGCCTTGAATGCAAATCCCAACCCTTTACCGATCAGTACATACTCCTTGGTATTCTGGTGCGACCGGGCCAGAACAATATTGCTGCCGACGACCCGCTCTACCTGCAGCATCATTTCTTTACTCACGGTTCACCGCCTCCTCGTTTCTAAAGTTAACGCTTTCAGACCTCCGGAACGCAAAAAGAGCCAAGGAGCGAATATAGTCTCAGGTTCGCTTCTTGGCTCATGCCCTCTGGGGTGGTAACACGCCAATTCATTTTATATTTTATGCAGAACGTTCTTCGTACATAATATAGAACCTGATCTGCCACCGTCAACCATAATTTTTGTCATCCATCTGTTCGTCGTTTAATATAGGGAATGTGTAAACAAAAAGGACCCTGCCGTATTGGATAAAAAAGGAGCCATGATCACCTTTTAAGGTGCAATGAGCCTAATCCGTTATTGATCATGTCCAGGTAGATGGAGCCAAATCTTACAAGAATAGGAGGATGCATATGTATCTTAGAAGTGTGGAGCTCATGATGGATAAGGTCGAGAATCGCAAGAAGTATCCGTTTGATATACCAGCCATACAATCCTTAGAGCGGTTGGAATTCAGAAATAACATTACTTTTTTTGTCGGCGAAAATGGATCGGGCAAATCCACCCTGCTGGAGGGAATCGCTCATCAATGCGGATTCAATACAGCGGGGGGCGGCAGGAATAACGTCTTTGAGATGCATGCTTCGCAATCATCGTTAGGGGATTATCTGCGGCTGGCCTGGCTACCCAAAATTTCGAATGGTTTCTTTATGCGATCGGAATCCTTCTATCAATTTGCATCCCATGTTGATGAGGTAGGCTCTCTTGAATACTATGGCGGGCGTTCACTGCATGAGCAATCTCATGGAGAGTCCTTTCTTAATCTGTTTGTGAACCGCTTCAGCTCGAAAGGCATCTACCTGCTTGATGAGCCCGAAGCCGCGTTGTCTCCTGCCAGACAGCTATCCTTGCTGCGCATTCTTCATGATCTTTCCGGGACATCCCAATTCATTATTGCAACGCATTCCCCCATTTTGCTGGGCTATCCCGATGCTGACATATTGAATTTTGATGACAGCTGCATTCAGAAGATGGCTTATGAAGATACGGAGCATTATCAAATTACCCGCAGCTTTCTGGAGAATCGGCATCGTATGCTGGATGAGCTGTTCAAGGACTAACTTTGGTTTGTGAGATTGAAAAAGTGGAGGAATGACATGTATAAGTCTGTTGCCATTATTTCCGATATCCATAGTAATTACTTCGCCTTAGAGGCTGTTTTACAAGATATTGCTGCCCGAAACATTGAACTTATCGTCAATTTGGGGGATAGCCTGTTTGGCCCGGTTGATCCACTGGCGACAGCACGATTATTAATGGACCACAAGAATATAGTTCATGTGATGGGGAATTGTGACGAGATTCTTTTGCAAAAAGAAAACCCATCGGAAACCTTTCAATTTGTAAAACCCCTTCTTGATCTGGAAATCGAGAATTGGATCAGATCATTCCATCGTACGTGGGCGTACGAAGATCTTTTATTTTGCCACGCTACGCCGTGGGCGCATGATCAGTATTTGCTGGAAGAAGTGACGGCGGAAGGAGTCCAGTATAAAGACACGCTTCAATTGGCTAACGAACTTCTGGAGGTACAACAGCGTTTTATTTTTTGCGGACACAGTCATGTGTTTCAAACGAAATATTTGCCGGAAAGAAAGGTAATCGTAAACGTAGGGAGTGTCGGTTTGCCTGCCTATTATGATGATTTGCCCTATCCGCATGTAATGGAATCCAACTCGCCTTACGCGGACTATGCAATTGCTTATCGTAATGTAAAGGGGAACTGGGACATGGAACACATTATGGTTGAGTATGATTGGGAGAGAGCGAGCTCCATGGCTCAGGCAAATGGACGAGAGGATTATGCAGTTGCGATCAGGACGGGGAGCATGGCGAGAGATCTCCTGTAAGCAATATAACAAGGGAAGGTATTTGAACGATTTTGTAGAGACATTCTGGGAGGAGAGTTAATCATGAGTTACAAACTGGTGTTACTGGACCAACTGGCTGCCTGTCATCATGATAAGAGCTGGTTTATACCGCTCGACGAGATGTTGCGTGACGTTACCGCTGCTCAGGCTGCATGCTTGAATGATGAAGGTCAATCCATCTGGAGGCTGGTTCATCATCTGACATTCTGGAATGAGGTATGGTTGGATCGGTTTATTAAAGGTGAAGTGAAAATGGATCATAACTTGAATAATGATGAAACGTTCGATGTGGATCCTTCCCGGGTTAGCGAAGAGGAGTGGCAGAAGAGTATTGATCGAGTCGGATCTACGTTTCTTAAATGGATCCAGGCCGTACAAGAAAGTGATGATGCAAAACTGGCACTGACCATCCCTTCATATTTCAACGCTCCGTGGTGGAATGTCATTTCCAATGTGTGTATTCACAATGCGTATCATATTGGCCAGATCATGATGCTGAAAAAGAAGTTCGTAGGCTCAGCATAACAAATATGATGTACCCGATTTAGAGGAGTCCCGCCTGCAAAATCGAATACATATAATTGGAGCATTCTAAATGTAGAAGCACCAACAAGACAGTAAATCAAATTACAAGGAGTGTTCGGATGAAAATAGGTTTTCTGATTGTGGATATGCAAGAGAGTATTGTGCGAGATCGAGTGGAACAAAAAGGTATAGACCACGCTTGTGAGTATATCAATCACGTTGCAGATGTGCTTCGTTCAAGTGATCATGTGGTGGTCCATGTACAAGATGTCGAAGGCATGGAAGGATCAGCTCCGGAGGAGTATCGGGTTATTTCCGAGGTAGATGTCAATGAGAAGGATCTCACCGTTACCAAAGAAAGCTCCAATGCATTCTGGCAGACAGAGTTGGAACCAATATTGAAGAGTCATGGCATTGAGCTCGTGATCATTTCCGGTTTCGCCGCAGAGGAATGTGTTCTATTTACCTATAATGGTGCGATGGAGCGAGGATTCAGACCTGTTATGCTGCAAAATGGGATTCTCAGCACACATCAGGAAGCGGTGACGTCGACCTACAGAGATCGAAATGTGATTTCATACCCTGTGGTAGACTATCTAATCAAATAGATGAGGATTTCCATGGATGCGACAAGGTCGTATCCATTTTTGCTATACATCGCTGATCCGTCAGTCAGGACTGGAGCTTTTGATTGAATTGGATATGACATCTGGGAAAGGGCTGGAGATTTATAACGTAAGCATCTTCGCATTTTCCAAAAGGTGGGTTATGATGGATGGATAAGAAGCAAAGTATTAAATTTGAATAGGCTGGGAGATAAATATATGCCGATGATTCATAACTTTGTTATTGAGAACAAATGGGTCCTAAGCGAAAATGTTCATGCTTCTTATTCATGGGATAGAAACGGGAAAATACATAAAAATGGACTCGCGCCAGACAACCAGGCCCACCTGGACGACAACTTCATTTCATATATATATGATTCACTCCAATGGTTAGAGACCAGAAATCCATCCACCGGGGAGAGATCAATGGGACTGAACAATTACGGCATTACAGTTATTGAAGATCAACAAGTATTGCAGAGGCTTCATCAAATCATAAATGCATGGATAGAATTATTCAGCTCAGCACCAGAAACAATCATACTCAGAGGGGATTACTGCATTGATGATGGAGGGAAGAAAGGCTACTACGAGAAACTGTTGTATAACAAAGTGGATTTAATAACTGAATTAAAAAAGCTTGCCAGGATGGCAGTGCATGCTGTTGAACATGGAAAGTGTCTTGTGCATTTTGGAATATAGGATGATTAGAGGGTTCATCTTTGTTTCAATTGACGAGAGAAGGAGCAACGGAGATGACGAGCCGAATTGTGGTTACAGGCGGGGCCATTATCAGAGATGATCGTGGGAGAATTCTGCTGCAGCGTAGATCCGATTATGGAGACTGGGGATTGCCTGGTGGCGGTATGGAGCCCGGAGAGCGAATCGAAGAAACCATGATCAGAGAAGTGAAGGAAGAGACTGGTCTGGAAGTGATATCCTATGAACTGGCTTCCATCTATACGGGTGAGAGAATGAAGTATACCTATCCGGATGGAAATGAGGTCGTATTTGTCATGTTTCTGTTTAACGTCAGAGTTCATTTAAACGGAAAACTGGCCGAGGATGAGCGAACACTATTATTTGAAGACGAGAATAACGAATCGTTGCAATTAATGTTTACAAGTTTGGATGAAATCGAGATCGATACGATTAATAAGGTGCAGAAGCCTGTATTGATAGATTTGATTCAAGAGAAGCAGGGGATTCTGCGTTAAGGAAAAACTACTAACGAAAACGGAGTGATATGAATGCCTTGGCCTATGGTTCATTTTGCGATTGCATCTGAAGTTAGTTCTAATCCATCCCCGGAATTCCTGCTGGGAAGTCTTGCTCCTGATTCAATACACGTGAGAAGTAATGTGCGCAGTGAGAAGGCAAAAACACATTTAATGATCGAAGAAGGCAGGTTCGCAACAGATGAAGAGCTTCGGGCATTTTGGGAGTCTTATAAACAGCAAGCGGAACGGGATCCTGCATTCTGGCAGTATTTGTGCGGATACATCGCTCATATCTATACGGACCGCGTCTGGACTTTCGATATCTATCCCGCATATGAGGAACATCCTGAAGGCAGAAAACGATATACGCAGGAGGTAACGAAGATGGAGTTTATGATTTTGCGAAACCGATCCGGTGCTCGTGAGCTGCTCCATAGACTGGATGTAGCGAAGGCTTATGATTTGGGTGGTTTGCTGGAGCATGAGGTGGTTCAGTACAGGAAAGTGAAAGTGGATTTCTTAAATAATCCTGCGCATGAGCCCGCGGAAGATTTGAGCATTTTATCCGTGGATGTACTAGAACATTTCATTCATACAACTGCAGTAAGACTAAAACAAATGTATACGGAATGGAATGTGTTTGAAGATTTACGCAGCACAACCTTAAGCTAGGCAGTAAAGTAGCAGAAACAAGTGCTGCAAACCAAAAATGAGGTGACTTCATGTGAAAAGTTTAATTCGCCTTACCGAATATCATGAGAGATATGATGCAGCTTTGGCTAATTTCTCACTGACTGGGGAGCAGTTTTCGTTTACGGCATTGCCTGCAGAAGTTATAGAGGAGGCCATTTCCAACCCGAACAAATATCCTATTGTTATTTTAAATGAGGAGACACCGGTTGGCTTCTTTATTTTACATAAAAAATCAGAATACGCCGAAGGAAAGAAATACTCGAATGCGATCTTAATAAGAGCATTATCCATTACGTTGGAACATCAAGGGAAAGGGTATGCACTGGCTGCCATGAAGGCAATCGGTCCATTGCTTCAGCAGATTGAGCCAGAGATGAAGGAAGTCATCCTCGCTGTAAATGAACAGAATGTTGCAGCACAGAGCCTGTATTTGAAGGTGGGTTTTCGTGACACGGGCATTCGCAGGATTGGGGCACATGGTCTCCAGTTTGTTTTTCATAAAAGAATGGATTAACAGAAAGATCATAGATAAGCAAGTCTGTAGTCTGTACAGGAAATGATCCTCTGGATTGGGGGCCACGTGGATGTATGCTGTCATTGCCAATGTTATTGAAGACAACCAACTCCGAACAGGAGCCAAGGTATATATTCTATACTGTCATGGTATGGACGAACGTCCGTTAGTCTATGGTATGGCCAAAGGCGGGAAGAGAATCGAGAAGTATATTTCCTACAAAAAATTAACTAAATTTAGATCACAGTGGGTTCCTGAGCATATCAGACATCGGGTGCAATGGTCGTATGAACACCGGGCAGATGCGGATCGCAGAGCTCAAACGCTGGATTTTATGTGGACGAACGTCAGGGCATTTAATTCCGTCGGTGACCTAATTAAGGAGGGCCTGACGCAAAACGAAGTGTACCAAACGTATAGTCGCATAAAGTTTATTGAACAGAAGATTACGCTGGTCGAAAGGAAGAAATAACGCGGTGCTTAATCAATAGGTTAGAAAAGAGAGGAGAATATTATGCGAGCCAAAATCAAACACGCAGACTTGGGTTCATCGCAGCTTAGCTGGTTAAGTGTCCAGCCGATGCTCATTTCAGTTCGAGGTAAAGATGTTGCAGCCAAAACAGAGGTGTACCACCAGTTAAATGAAGGTCAACAAGCGCTATTTTTGTTCTACTCCTACCATAACCATACGAAAAGTCTGGCGGAGTTTTACTGGTTCTCGGCTTACAATATCATGGAGATGAAGAGCTGGAGCGGCATCCAAAATGGAATGCGTTTTTTTAATCAATATGACATGATAGCTCTGCTGGATAACATCGAGCGTGTGATTGTAGATAAAAATAGAATCGGAGATCAGTGGCGTGAGGTTACGCCAACAGATCTGGAGCAAGACCCCAACCTGTATCAATTAATTGAGGATCTGTTTATTCAATATCGCGCTCAAGCTGAGGAAGTGATCGCGAGTATAAATATGGAGATTCTGCAACATCAGGAGATGTATTTTGAAATTGAGGATGAGGGGTAAGGAGACTGGGAATTGAAATTCGAATATCTGAAATTTTCGTGCAATGTGGATGTGTTTCATAGAGATCTGGACATGATCGTTCGGTTTTATGATGGATCAAGAGAACCTGCGGAAGAGGAAATTGTTGATCTGGTGATCGCCGATCCGGGTTATGGCTACATTATACTGAAGTATAAAGGAGATGCCGCGTTATTGAGTGGATTTCTGAATGAGTCGGTTTTTGCATCGGATGAGATGGTAGAAGCTGCAATTGATTATGTTGAACGCTTGTCACCACATTCTCAAAGTGTATATATGCCGTATCACGTGTCTCGATTCAAGCCAACAAGTTATGTGGAATACAATGGGGAATACTGAGCATTCCCCATACAGCATTCTTTAGAATACATAAACACTGATATAAATTCATATAACAACGTTAATTAATGGCGAGAGAGAAGAACGATTTATTCGAACTACATACATTAGTCAGCTGATGTGCAACAAACCTGCAACTTCTTGCAACAAAACGCAATTCGGTATGCCGGATATTGTTTTGCCTGTAATATGAGTGATGAGAGGAGGGCAACACGTGAAAGTAACATTTGAAACAGATGCATCCATGGAACGAAGTCTCGCCAAGGTAGTGACCAACCCTGCCGAACAACAGCGCTGGGAGGAGATTGATAAGGCGATTAGCCACTTGGAAAGACAGCTGGTCGTCATCAACCCGAAGAATAACCGGAATGTCCAGATCCAGCCAAGCTCAATTCTTGCCATTGAGTCCGAGGATCGAATGTGCAATATACGTGTGATTTCGGGAGAGAGCTATCTGCTTGGCAAACGTCTTAAATATGTGGAAGAAGACATGGATTCTTCCCATTTTCTGAAGATTAACAACTCAACGATTATCAATGTTAAACACATCAAGGCGTTCGCCGCCACAGACCATGCCAGAATCCAGGTTGAGCTTAAGGATGGATCCAGCTACTACGTCAGTAGGTACTATATCAAAAATTTCAGGGGGAAATTATCATGATCGGAAATCTCAAGCATTCGTTTTTTCAGGTATTTACAATAACTTTCCTATGGGTCACGCTGCTGTTAACCTTTTTCTTCAAAGACCAGACAATCCAGATGGGGTATCTATGGAACCTCGCCGGAATTGCGTTCATCGCAGCCATGGTATTTGGAGTCATGTACGATGCGCTGTGGAACTACTTTACGTTGAAACCGATCTGGAATATTGTGATCTCGTCTACCATTAACATTCTCGGAGGTACAGCGGGTGTGTGGTTGTTCTCAGAGGAGATGTTCCACTTTATCGCACCGTGGTTCCCTGGCATGTGGCTTTTGTCGATAGTGCTGCACACCATTGCCTTTTATTTTTATGCTAGAATGGATAGCAAGAAAAAAGCGGAAGAATTAAACAAGATCCTGAAGTAGACAAGGAGAAAGCATATGAATGAAGAAAAGGCTCTTCAGGAGTTCGGCTTGGAGCTGGGCTCCCGGGACAGGGAGCGCATTCGTACACTGCTGCAACAAGAAATCGAAAATTCAAGTGCGATGGACAATGATTATCTCAGAATCTTATGTGTCATGTTGTTTGCGATCGGTCATGTAGAGGACACTCAGCTCATTTGGCAGGCCAAAAGAAAGAACCAGGATACGGGCAGTTACGTGGATGTACAACTGTTATGTGGTGCTGGATTCGAGGACACGACAATGTTTCTGGAGCAACTGGATGGGCAGCAAGCGGAAGAGCAGTTACAATATCTCAGACAGTGTGAGCCATATGATTTTGTAGACTTTTCCAAAGAGGAATGGATCACCCAGTACAAGCAATACTACGGCGTTATATAGGGAGGGACCTCACGATGACGACATTGTCCAAGGAGAATACATCAATCATGAATAACCCTACTGTCGATATACGAGAGTACTCTGCCGAGTATCAAACCCAGGTCATGAATTTGATTTTGCAGATACAGCAGCAGGAATACCAGATCTCCATTACCAGAGAGGATCAGCCGGATTTGCTTGAGATCGAAACCTTTTACCAAAAAGGAATCGGGAACTTCTGGGTCGCTGTTGCCAATGAAAAAGTGATCGGTACGATTGCTCTGCTTGATATCGGAGAGGAGCAAGCAGCGCTCAGGAAGATGTTTGTAGCCAGAAATTACAGAGGTAAGGTACTGCAAGCTTCGAGTCGTCTGCTGCATCAGGCATTAGAAGGGGCCAGGGAGAAGGCTGTGAACGATATTTACCTTGGAACGACTCCGCAGTTCGTGGCAGCACATCGATTTTATGAGAAAAATGGATTTGTTTCGGTTACACGTGAGGAACTACCGGATGCTTTTCCGATGATGAAAGTAGATACCAAGTTTTATCACCGTACCACGCCCTTTGCATGAGGCAAGTCATGCAGAGCGGCGTGTTATTTTATTTAAGAGAATTAGAGAATAAAAGATAGCATACTTGATCCGTTCGCAAATTCCACATTATGGGTTATGATGTATCAAAGAGAAATTGTAACATACATAGGAAGTTTGATCCGGACGGTTTTGGAATCTTTGACACATTGGGGAGGAAACAGAATGAAGGCCATTTTTCTTGATTTCTATGGGACGGTTGTGCATGAAGACGACGATATACTTCCAGTGATTTACGAACGAGTACAAGCTGCGGCGCGTGTTGAATGTACAACAGCCGAAATAGGAGATTTTTGGTGGAAGGCATTTTCCGAAATGTTCTATGCAAGCCACGGCAGTCAGTTTACGACCCAACGAGTACTCAATGTACAGTCCCTGACAGCAACACTCCTACATTTTCAAGCAGATGGTATCGCGGAGCTGCTTAATCAGGAGCAATTGGCTCACTGGCGTGATCCCAGGATATTTGAGGACTCTATTCCCTTTTTGCAATCGGTAGATATCCCTGTGTATATCCTCTCGAATATCGATACAGATGATGTAAGAGCTGCAATGGAGAAGCATGGTATTGAGGCGGCAGGTGTAATTACAAGTGAAGATGTCCGTTCTTACAAACCAAGACCAGAGATGTTTAATGAAGCATTAGCCAGATATGATCTGTCCCGGCATGACGTCATTCATATCGGCGATTCGTTGACAAGTGATGTACAGGGAGCACAAAACGCGGGCATTCAGGCTGTCTGGTTAAATCGGAAAGGCAAAACCAAACCGCAGCATATCCATCCGGAATATGTATGCAGGGATCTGACAGAAGTTCTGAAAATCCTGTAGAGTTTCGAAAATTGTTTGGAGGAAGTCATAACAGGGACGGTGTGATCCATGCATGAGTTGAAAAAGCAGTTGGCAACGTATCAGGCAGGTCAGATGTTGGAGGTTGGTACAGGCTCAGGAAAATACATTCCTACCTTACTTGAAATTTTCAGTGGTATCGAACGGATCATGGGCATTGATACCGATACGGATTCTTTACGACAGGCAGAAGCCGCATATGCGAGCCATGAAAAGATCCAGTTTATGCAGATGAACGCAGCAAAGATGGATTTTGCGGATCAAACGTTTGATACCGTCTGCATCTCAAATGCATTGCATCATCTGCCTCCGGGCGTAAATGTCATTGAAGAAATGAAACGAGTCGTGAAAAGAAACGGTTTATTTCTTATAAATGAATTGGTCAGTGATGATCCTAATGAAGCTCAGCTATCGCACATCCTGTACCATCATTTTGGTGCAGATGTAGATCAGCGGTTGGGAAAATATCATCGTCACACCTATACACGCTAAGAAGTTATGGATATCATCTCTGCCAGTGGTATTATCATCCGCTCAATCTATGAATTCAATGAGCCAAAAGAAGATGTCATGGAAGAACGGGACATTCGGTTGGTCTCGGAGGCCTGCAAGCAGCATATGGAACGGGCTAGGCCGTTTGAAGATTATGAAGCGTTCGCCGAACGCGGCCTTTCCATCATGGAGCGTCTGAACAATGTTGGGATTCAGCGTCCAACGCAGATCGTGATTTTGGGAAGTTTAGGAGAATAGACAAAAGGATAATGAGAGGGCTGGATATGAGAAAGCTAACCGTTATGCTTGGATTATTTCTGTTCTTGGTCGCGTGTCAGAATAAAACTGGTATGGAAGACGCACAGAACCCGGCAGAACCTTCGCCGGAAGTTCTCACAGTAGAAGCTGGACAAAATGGAGAAGTAACGGCACCAACAGAGCCCCATGACATCCCGCCAGTTTACATTGATGAAGCGAATTATACAGGTGATGAACTGGAGATCGTTAAACTTATGAACGCCCGCCTGCATTATATATGGGAAGAGGATGAAAAGGGGTATATAAGCCTCATTGATCCGCAAGCGCCAGTATCGGGTATGGGAAGAACCAAAGTTCGTAAGGTCATCTCCATGAGCGACATTACTATTCAAGAACAAAAGAAGCTCTATCAGGCAGTTGTGAGGGTTACTGAGCTGAAAGAGAACGACAAAGAATACAACAGCACGATGGTTTTTTGGAAAAAGAAAGAAGAGGGGGATTCGGCACAGTGGATTATTGCAGATATTGATTGAAGATAGGGTCACGATACCGAAAGTCTATTAAATTCAAAACGAAATTCAGGTGATGTAATTATGAAGAGACAATTAATTCTTGTTGAAGGGTTACCCGGTTCAGGAAAGTCCACGATTGCCAAGATGATATCCAACATCCTCATTCAGCGAGGGCTGCAAGTACAGCTTTTCCAGGAAGGGGATCTGAATCACCCGGCTGATTATGAAGGTGTGGCCTTTTACACTGCGGATGAGTTTGGAGATTTATTGGATGCTTATGAATCATGCAGAGATGTATTGGAGAGCAGAGCCATAGCTTATCGTAATGGTTATCTGATTCCTTATCGCAAAATAAAAGAGGAACTGGGAGGGGCGTTTCCTGACCATACGGTGCAAGAGATTTTCAGCCGGGATATTTACGAATTACCTTTTGAACAAAATAAAGATCTGATCACTTCTAAATGGCGAAGCTTCACCGAAAGCGTGTTAGCGGCTAATGAGGATACTGTCATTATCTTTGAATGTTGTTTTATCCAGAACCCATTAACGATGGGTCTTGTGAAATGCAATCAATCCCGAGAAGATAATGTTAACTATGTGCTGGAGCTGGAACGCATGGTTCAAGCACTGAATCCGCTATTAATCTATATTGATCAGAAGGATATTGCGCATACCTTTGATAAAGCGGTTAAGGAAAGACCCAAGGAATGGTCTGAAGGATTTATTCAGTATTACACGAACCAAGGGTGGGGAGCTTCAAGAGGATATCATGGGGTTCCAGGCACCGTGAAGGTGCTTCAGGCAAGAAAGGAGCTCGAAACTGAGATTTATCAGATACTGAAGATGGACAAATATTGGCTGGATAATTCGGAATATAACCTGTCCGCTTGTCAGAACGAACTGGAAAGCATTCTGAATAAGGCGTTTCCAGATGCGGAAGGAGAGCAGCGCAGGAAATGAAAAAAACGTTATTCGAGCTTGTTAACGAGGTTGAGAGTGAAGCATCTTTTAGGGCTTTTTTGCTTGAATTAAGCTTGGATCGAAAGGAGCATACCGATGAATGGCAGAATGATTCGATAGCATCGTTTCTGGAAGCGGCCGCCGAGTGGGGGGAGGATTCCGAGAATGGATTACCACATTACGAGAAGTCGGGTAACCCATGGAGAAGATGTGCACAGATCCTGTATATGGGCAAGATCTATGAGTAGAGTTGAAGGAAATATATACATAATGGAGGTTTAGCTTCATGACCATTGTTAAGGTAGCACTAATCGCCATAACCGCCTTGTTAATGATTATAGGTGTTAGGGGCAAACGTAAATCAGTACTCAGATGGGGGATCGCCAGTTTCATAGCATTGATTATTCTCATTATTCCTGCGTTCATTAACGGATTCGTGGATGGATTGTCCGATGGATGGTCAGCACGATGACAAATCCCAATCACAATAACATATCGTATGAGCGAAATAACAGTACATTTAACTTCCGTGTGGCAGGCATTGTGATGGATGCGGGACGAGTTCTGTTGCAGTATTTTTGAAAAAGTAACTGCATAATCTGCATGATGTGAAGAGCATCCAACATTTCATTCAGAAATAGAGGGATATATGGACATTACATTTATTCGTCATGGTCATGGTGAACATTTGATAGATTACCCGAACCGGTTAAATGAGCTTCACCCTGGTCTCACCGAACTGGGAAAGAGTCAGGTGACAAAGCTAAGTAAACAGATGAAGATTGATCCTCATGACGTTATCTTGGTGAGTCCAACGAGACGTACCATTGAAACCGCACTTCTTCTAAGCGCAGGAGAACATCTTACGATATGTCCACTTGTTGGCCCAAGAATGTTTCCTCAGAATCCGGAGTTCATTCCTTTCATCTGTGATCAGATCTATTCCAAGGAAGAGCTTGATACTCAGTTCCCCGGGCTAAGCGTATTGGATCTTGGATTGGATTGTTGGGAAGACGGTGTTAACCGGATGGATGGACATCAATTTGAAGTACTTGCTGAGGGGCTTCTTCAATGGTGCAGGCGACAGGACGGCAACACCTATATCATTTCACATGATGGCACGATAACAAACTACAGGATTTTGCTTGGAGAAAAAGGACTATCAAGAAGAGATTTTCTTGGTGAGGCGGGAAAGTACACCATTAAGAACTTTTAACGGTAAACATAAGACAACCAATTTAAGGAGGAATTCCAGATGAGGTTATCCGATTATGAATATTTAGTTTTGGCGCTGGAAGAGGCAGATCAGGCGTTTATTGAAGGGACATATCCGATCGGCGCAGTAATCGTGGATGAGGATGGGGATGTCGTGAGTAAAGGGAGGAACCGAGTTTTCTCCGAATGCGATCCTACCGCACATGCTGAGGTGGACGCCATTCGCCGAGCGGGGAAGCATTTGCTGGATTTAGACCGGAAGAAATTTACGAAAAACAACCTGACACTGTACACGACTTGTGAACCTTGTCCCATGTGTTCCTGCACCATATTAATGTCGGGAATCAAAAGAATTGTATGGGCAGCGGATGATAAAGAGTATGGCGGTCTTCGGCGTTTCAAGGAGGGTCCCCATTTCATCCATATGTTTGACACCCTTTCCTGTGTTGCGGCGCCATATCTTGACCTGGAAAATAGACAAAGGGCGATGCTCGCCAAATGGAATATTAGTAGAGGGTTACTTAATACAGAGTGGGAGACTGCAAAGCAATGAAATCCATTCCAGTCTCGATTCTCCTTGCTAGTGTCATCTTAGGCATTTCATTTATAATTGGCTGCTTCTTCCTATCGAATCAAGAGAGCGTAAACGAGCCAACTCAAGTAGCACAGGAGGAAGTTGCTAAGGATAAGGTGTTAATGACGATTCAGGAAACAGCGGAGTATCTAAGTATGACTGAAGAACAGGTGATGAGCATTATTCATGCTGAACAAAGAAGTTTTACGGCATCGGGTTCCTTTAACGGAGCAATGTTCCCCTTTATCAAGGTTCAGGATGAATTCTTTATAAGCAGGAACGAATTGCTGCTGTGGGCCCAGGATGCTTCTGTCTACCATAGAAGGTATGTTAACGGGCAGTTGCAATAGCTGTGTTGGTATTGCAAATGAAGAATTGAATCAAAGGATATTGGAATTGCTTGGTCGCGACAAGCCTTCGATCGGTTATATCCCTTCTTGTTCCGACACGGAGCGGAAATATTTTGAGCATACCGTACGTTACTATAATCAACTGGGTATCGAGAACATTCATTATTATGATCTGGACCTGGAATATGATCCTAGCACGTTTGAGCAGATTTTGGCAGCTGATGCGATTCATTTATCCGGAGGAAATACATTTTATTTTCTGCATTTATTACAGAAGAGAAATGTAGTCGGATTATTGCGTTCCTATGTGCAGGAAGGCGGTATGCTGATCGGAGTCAGCGCAGGCAGTATTATAACCACGCCAACCATTGAAATAGCTGGATATGGCAAAGATGCAGACGAGAACCATGTAGCTCTTCAGGACAAACATGCTCTTGGACTCGTTGATTTCGAGTTCGCACCCCATTGGGACGGAGAGGAAGACAGTCTCGATTTGCTCAGAAGTTATGCAGATACAATCGGTGCAGAAGTCTATGCCTGCCAAGACGGCGGCGGGATCGTGATCGATGGAAAAGTCATAGAGCTGTATGGGGATGTGCGTCTCATTAATCCAAGGAGAAGGGGAATTTAAACATGGGTGAGGTTAAGGTCTACCATTATGATGCTTTTTCGGCAGTTCCGGGCAAAGGTAATCCGGCAGGAGTCGTCCTTGATGCTGATGATTTAAGTGAGATGGTCATGCAGCAGATTGCGCATAAGGTTGGTTTTAATGAAACGGTGTTTGTGCTTAGCTCCAGGACAGCCGATGTGAGACTGCGTTATTTTACGCCGGGTCATGAAATTAATCTGTGCGGTCATGCTACGATGGCGTCGCTGTATGGTTTGAAGACACGTGGACTGTTGGGGGACCAAGAGTCAATCACGATTGAGACCAATGTAGGCATATTACCGATACGGTTTGAGCAGGATGGCGACACGATCAATATGGAGATGAAGCAGGATCAACCGCAGTTTGTACCGTTCAGAGGTGATATCGGGAAGCTGGCGAGCAGCATAAATCTAACCTTGGACGACCTGGATCTATCCACGCCTATCGTGTATGGAAGTACGGGAACCTGGACGTTGTTGATCCCCATTCGTAAACTAAACTCTTTTTCTATAATGAAACCGGATTCTGCTGAGTTCCCTGGTGTTTTAGTTGAGAACCCCAAGGCTTCCTTGCATCCTTTTAGCTTCGAAACCCGTGATTCAGAGGCGATGATGCATGCTAGACATTTTTCTTCACCTTACTCAGGTACCACGGAAGACCCCGTGACAGGAACAGCCTCCGGGGTGATGGGCGCCTATTATTTAACGTATGTAAACCGTGAAGTAGATCAAGTACAGTTTGTCGTGGAGCAGGGGCATGAGATCGGAAGAGATGGAAAAGTTGAAGTGAGCGTGACCCGGGAAGGACAGGATATGGATGTGAGAATTAAAGGGACGGCTGTTTTTGTGCGTGAAATGAACATTGAATTGGATATTTAATAACATTACCTGAAAGGGTGTTTGTTCCTTGGATGAATCGATTGTTTTACAAGACGTTACTCGTTTGTTAAAAGAAGAATTATCGGATTCGCTGGTGGGGGTCTATTTACACGGTTCGATGGCCATGGGAGGCTTCCATCCGAATCAGAGCGATATCGATATCTTGGTGGTCTGCCGGGATAAACGATCCGCTAATATATATCGAAGAATCGCACAGAAGCTAATGCATATTGAAGACGAGATGCGTATAAAGAAAGGCTTTGAGCTTAGTATTGTATTGGAATCCACAATTGCGAACCTCGTATATCCGACTCCGTTTGAATTCCATTACTCAGCTTATCACCGGGAAAAGTATCGAACCGATAAGCACTATCTCTGCGGCGGATATGAAGATCCGGATCTCGTCGCACACTTAGCGGTCATCTATGACCGGGGGATTGTTTTGTATGGTCCGCCTATTAAGGAAGTTTTCCATCCTGTCAATCGTGAATATATGATAGCCTCCATTACATCAGATGTGGGAGCAGCTCTGGAAGAAATCGCGGACAACCCTGTCTACTATGTATTGAACTTGTCGCGTGTCTTACTGTATGTGAAAAATTCAGTAATTTATTCCAAGCGAGAAGCTGGCGAATGGGGAAAGGAGGAGCTTTCTTCGAAGTACAAGGACGTTATCTCGCAATGTCTTGCAAAATATAATGGAGAGCTGGAAAACCTGAACCTTAGTGAGTCGTTACTGTTGGAATATGCGGATTATATGTTGAGAGAGATCCATAGCTATAAGAAATAAACGATTCAAATATTCAAGGACATAATGAAAGAAAGAAGGTGCAAGGATGTTTGAGATTATTGATATTCGGCAAAAGCCAGACATGCTGCAGGCAGCTGTTCAATACTTTTGGAAACAGTGGGGGACAGAATCGAGCTATCATTTTTACCGGGATTGCATGGAGCGTTCAATGGATACGAACAGTGATGTTCCGAGGTTTTATGTGATGTTGGAGGGAGACAGGATCATCGGAGGATATGCTCTGCTTAGAAGCGATCTGAACAGCCGGCAGGATCTCTTTCCCTGGTTTGCATGTCTTCATGTGGAGCCGGAATACCGGGGCCGGAATCTGGGCGGACAATTACAGAAGCACGCGATGGATGAGGTGAAGTTGAAGGGATACGACAAACTCTATTTGTGTACGGATCTACAAGATTATTATGAGAAAAATAACTGGACCTACATTGGCAAAGGATATTCGCTGAATGATGAAGAGATGAGAATCTATGAACTGCAAATTTGATGAAGTCATAAGGCACTACTTCAAGGAACCTGAGTATACATTGGATGCCGTTCCGTTCGGTTTGACTAATACAACCAAAATCATTGATATCAATGGACAGAGGTTTATTGTACGAATCTATAACATCCACATCAAAACGATCGATGGGTTGAAACTTGAATCCCGAGTGACAGCATTTCTTCATAAGGCACAGGCTTCATTCGAAGTCCCGATCTTCCTTCATACTTATGATGGTAAGGATTATGTGGTGATGAGAGACGGTTCGCTTGCGGCAATGACTACTTTTCTGGAGGGAAAGCTTCCACAATTGTCTAACATCGAAAAAGCCGATAAGTTCGGCAGGTTGGTAGGGGGATTTTCGTTCCGAATGAGTGAGTTCCCTATGAAGAAGAACACGTATACGGGCATATCCTTTCATAAATTGTATAACATTCACCCGCTCGCTAATCGTGATTCGGTGATATCTTTTTTTGCGGATATGCCTTTTGAATTAACAGAACAACGGTATACGTTTTATCAGACAATGATTACTGAGATCGAAAATTCCAAACTTAACTTAGAGGTACTGCCGCAACAGCTCGTTCATCATGATTTATTAATTTATAATCTGCTGGGTCAATCGGGAGAAATTACAGGGGTATTAGATTTTGATTTCATTGGGATGGATGCTGCTTTAATGGAGCTTACGATTAGCCTTAATCATATTATTCAGGAGTCTAACGGATCCTTGAATTTAACTGAGGCCTTCCTTCAGGGGTATGGAGATACTCGCAAACACTCCTCTCTTGAACTTGGCTATGTACAGCTGCTAACTCAAATTTATTTTATTGCCGTGTTGCATTTCTATATTGGTCAGCATTATGCGGGATTTGCAATTGAACATCCCTTCACGTTTATGATCGATCAGTTTGAAAGGAATATAAGCTGGCTAACGGAGAATGATGTACATATTCAACAATTTCTTCATAGGTATGTAACGGAGACAAATACAACTAGAACATGTCAGGAGGGGCTGTAATAGAGCAACATTTACCTCATAAGAAAGTGAAAAACTATGCTCTTACCTCTCACCAAAATGGGGGATTAATCCATTCCGTAGAAGGTTGTATTGCCAGGATCATTGGAAGTGACCGAAATCCAGAAAGACTGATCAAGTAACCGAGCGGAGGGACCTTTATGAAACAGACCATTCGTTTAGCACAAGAAATCTCAGAGAGAGTCGTTCGTGAAGCGGGACAGATCGCCAGAGTTCATTTTGACCAGATCACCTGTGCAGTGGAAAAGGACAAGTTCGGCGACGTTGTAACTGATGTGGATCATGAAACAGAGCGGATCATATGTGATGCGATTAGCCATACGTTTCCCGAGCATGAGATTCATAGTGAAGAACGAGGACATAACGGTCAGAAGAGCGACTGGCTGTGGATGATTGACCCGTTAGATGGGACTAATAATTTTGCCATTGGATTTCCCGTTTTTTCCGTTTCCATTACATTGATGTACCGTTCGGAACCTGTTCTTGGAGTTATTTATGAACCAATGGTGGATCGTTTATTTGTGGCATCACTGGGGAATGGGGCCAGTTGTAACTTGAATCCCATGAGTGTCAAGATGAAAAAGGATCTGATAAAGGGAACGATTGGTTGGATACAGGGGCATCAGGTACAGCATGAGGAGAATGCTGTCCGGCTGCGACAACATCTGGATATACGTTTTAAGAGAGTGATGAGATTATGGGCTCCTACCCTGCAGTGGTGTATGCTGGCCAAGGGAGATATCGATGGTATTGTGCTCTACAATTCAGAGGGAGACGATCTATACTCAGGAATCCTGATGGCAAAAGAAGCGGGTGCCATGGTTATGGATTATGATGGGGTTCTATTCGAAGGCATGAGTTCAGAGCCTTATCTGATCGCCTGTCATCCGGAGCATCGCGACTATTTCCTGAGTGTGGTTCGGGAAGGATTAAACCTATGATTAGTGAGCTGAATCAACTTAAATTCGATAAGGTGAAGCTCCCACGGACTTTTAATGAATTGAAATTACATATGTAAATGGTTGAAATTGGTGTGGCGAAGTTTACTGGTAGGATCTCTTAACATAGAGTGGGTATCGTATTTAAAGGAGGATATAGGATGAGTGAATCATTGCAGGATCAGATTCAATTTCTTATTGAGATTGATAAACTGAAAACAATCGAACGGAGAACAAGAATTATCCATGGAGATAGACGTGAAAATGATGCGGAGCATTCATGGCATCTGGCCATGATGGCGTTGGTTCTACAGAGTCATGCGAACAAGGATGTGGACATTCTCAAAGTTATTAAGATGCTTCTCGTTCATGATCTGGTTGAAATCGATGCCGGAGATACCTTTGTTTACGATACAGCTGGGCACACGGATAAATACGATCGTGAGATCAAGGCGGCTCATCGTCTTTTTGGCATGCTGCCCGAAGTACAGGGTGAAGAAATGCTTAATCTATGGTTAGAGTTCGAGGCGAAGGAAACGAATGAGGCACAATTTGCCTCGGCTCTCGATCGGTTACAGCCTCTGATTCACAATTATCAGAACCAAGGAGATACGTGGCAGAAATACAACATTACAAGCGATCAAGTCATCAACAGAAACCGTGAAATGGCAGACGCTTCGGATACTTTGTGGACGTACGTGCAACAGCTAATTCAAAATTCCGTCGATCAGGGAATCCTAACCAAATCATAGGAACACGGATGAACTCAGTCATATTCATTGAAAGAGAAGAGGGAACTAGCATGGGTTACATTATGGAACTTCGAAAACTGGTCGGCTCGCGGCCGTTGATCATGGCGGGTTCTTGTGTGCTGGTGTTCAACGAAGAGGGTCATCTGTTACTGCAAAGACGTACAGACAGTCTCGACTGGGGGACACTCGGTGGTTCGCTTGAACCGGGTGAGTCGCTGGAAGAGGCAGCAGCACGGGAATTATATGAGGAAGCAGGTTTAAGGGCAGAGACGTACAAACTCATTACCGTTTTCTCGGGCCAGGACATGTATTACAAATACCCCCATGGGGATGAAGTGTACAATGTGATGGCTGTTTATGAAGCTAAAGGAATCATGGGTAATCCAGTAGTTATGGACGATGAAGGGCTGGAACTCCGATACTTCGATCTGGACCAACCGGTCCCGGAGATTAATCCTTTTACAGAGTATGTACTAAAAAAGGCAGGGTACATCCAATCCAAATAAAGAAAGGATCGTTCCATATGACACAAGACTTTTATTGTGAGGAAGTGCTCAGTGGCAAGACTGAAGTGGAAATTGTTATGGAGACGGATAAGGTGCTGGCCTATCATCATACCCGGCCGTACTATGAACATCATATCGTGGTTATTCCCAAGTTCCACATACAATCCTTGATTTCAGAAGAAGAAGCGAATGACGATGAGTTGATACTTGAAATCATGCGGGTCATTAAAAAGATCGCTGCCGATATGGTGGAGTTTACGGGTGCTTCTAAGATTGTGACGAACCTCGGGAATTACCAGGATTCAAAGCATCTGCATTGGCATGTCATCAGTGGTGAACGAGTGACTTAATCCGTAATAGAATCAGTTATTTTTACAAGTGTGATGTAACGGGCGAACATTAAGGGGGATTATTTTCTTTAATTGTGGTTTGTTATGAGCCATAATAGAATAACTCAAGTTGACGGCCGGCTGATTAGTCGGTTGTTTGTTTTTCTCATTAAGCTATCTGGCGGTTATTCCTAAGCAGACGTTATAAATATTAAATAATAAATCAATTCGCCTATGGGAATACGAAATAGAAACAAGTTACACTTTTATAAAAGAGGGTACAATGTCGCTACGCAAGGATGCGAACCCAAATTGTTGATGGCATTCATATTATATTTAAGCATATTACAGAAGGACATTCGATCTCCAGATGTAGAGGAATTAAAAAACACTTTACAAGTAAACCTTAAACATGATATATTAATTTTCCGGCCGCAAGAGGCTTGGGAAAAACAAAAGAATTCAAAAACAAATATCTTTACAAGTTATGAAGATATGTGGTATATTCTAATTCCGGCTTTGAAAGAGTCGGACGCGAAGTTTGATCTTTGAAAACTGAACAACGAGTGAGTAACGATCTTGCTTGCAAGATCGACGCTGAGGAATTGGTACAAGTCATCTGACTGTATGATTTCGAAGCACAAATGAGATTTTTAATCTCGTCAGATTCAAAATGAGCTAATCGCTCTTTTCAATACCTCAGATGATTTTCATAGCGTCTAACCGCGCTGCTGAAATTCATCTTTATTGGAGAGTTTGATCCTGGCTCAGGACGAACGCTGGCGGCATGCCTAATACATGCAAGTCGAGCGGACTTGAAGAGAAGCTTGCTTCTCTGATGGTTAGCGGCGGACGGGTGAGTAACACGTAGGCAACCTGCCCTCAAGCTTGGGACAACTACCGGAAACGGTAGCTAATACCGAATACTTGCTTTCTTCGCCTGAAGGAAGCTGGAAAGACGGAGCAATCTGTCACTTGAGGATGGGCCTGCGGCGCATTAGCTAGTTGGTGAGGTAACGGCTCACCAAGGCGACGATGCGTAGCCGACCTGAGAGGGTGATCGGCCACACTGGGACTGAGACACGGCCCAGACTCCTACGGGAGGCAGCAGTAGGGAATCTTCCGCAATGGGCGAAAGCCTGACGGAGCAATGCCGCGTGAGTGATGAAGGTTTTCGGATCGTAAAGCTCTGTTGTCAGGGAAGAACGTCCTTGAGAGTAACTGCTCAAGGAGTGACGGTACCTGAGAAGAAAGCCCCGGCTAACTACGTGCCAGCAGCCGCGGTAATACGTAGGGGGCAAGCGTTGTCCGGAATTATTGGGCGTAAAGCGCGCGCAGGCGGTCATTTAAGTCTGGTGTTTAATCCCGGGGCTCAACCCCGGATCGCACTGGAAACTGGGTGACTTGAGTGCAGAAGAGGAGAGTGGAATTCCACGTGTAGCGGTGAAATGCGTAGAGATGTGGAGGAACACCAGTGGCGAAGGCGACTCTCTGGGCTGTAACTGACGCTGAGGCGCGAAAGCGTGGGGAGCAAACAGGATTAGATACCCTGGTAGTCCACGCCGTAAACGATGAGTGCTAGGTGTTAGGGGTTTCGATACCCTTGGTGCCGAAGTTAACACATTAAGCACTCCGCCTGGGGAGTACGGTCGCAAGACTGAAACTCAAAGGAATTGACGGGGACCCGCACAAGCAGTGGAGTATGTGGTTTAATTCGAAGCAACGCGAAGAACCTTACCAGGTCTTGACATCCCTCTGACCGGTACAGAGATGTACCTTTCCTTCGGGACAGAGGAGACAGGTGGTGCATGGTTGTCGTCAGCTCGTGTCGTGAGATGTTGGGTTAAGTCCCGCAACGAGCGCAACCCTTGATCTTAGTTGCCAGCATTTCGGGTGGGCACTCTAAGATGACTGCCGGTGACAAACCGGAGGAAGGTGGGGATGACGTCAAATCATCATGCCCCTTATGACCTGGGCTACACACGTACTACAATGGCCGGTACAACGGGCAGTGAAGCCGCGAGGTGGAACGAATCCTAAAAAGCCGGTCTCAGTTCGGATTGCAGGCTGCAACTCGCCTGCATGAAGTCGGAATTGCTAGTAATCGCGGATCAGCATGCCGCGGTGAATACGTTCCCGGGTCTTGTACACACCGCCCGTCACACCACGAGAGTTTATAACACCCGAAGTCGGTGGGGTAACCGCAAGGAGCCAGCCGCCGAAGGTGGGATAGATGATTGGGGTGAAGTCGTAACAAGGTAGCCGTATCGGAAGGTGCGGCTGGATCACCTCCTTTCTATGGAGAATCGTTTCCCGAGTGGAAACATTCAAATCAGCAGGTTCACTGAACCTGCGACAGCGATTCATTTCGGTCCATCACTTGATGTGTGGATGAAATGAAGAGCAAAACTTACTCACTCGTTGCTCAGTTTTGAGAGCTCAAACTCTCAAAACAGCTTGCTTTTGCATGGAGCTTGTTCTTTGAAAACTAGATATCGAAACGAAAAATGCGAATTAGAACATTCCTTTTAGCTGAACTTGTGTTAAACAAGTTTCAAATAATAGCGAAAACTGCTTTGCGATGGTATCGAATGGGAGCGACTTTTGGCTTTGCGTAAGCAAAACAAGGGAAGTGAGCAGTCGAAACCGGAGCAACTGGTTAAGCTACTAAGAGCACACGGAGGATGCCTAGGCGCTAGGAGCCGATGAAGGACGTGGCGAACAACGAAACTGCCTCGGGGAGCTGTAAGCAAGCTTTGATCCGGGGGTGTCCGAATGGGGAAACCCAGCTGGGGTAATATCCAGTTACTCATAACTGAATACATAGGTTATGTAGAGGCATACCAGGGGAACTGAAACATCTAAGTACCTTGAGGAAGAGAAAACAATAGTGATTCCGTCAGTAGCGGCGAGCGAACGCGGAACAGCCCAAACCAGAGAGCTTGCTCTCTGGGGTTGTGGGACGTCTCACATGGAGTTACAAAGGAACCGGTTAAACGAAGAGGTCTGGAAAGGCCCGCCAAAGAAGGTAAAAGCCCTGTAATTGAAAGTCTGTTCCCTCCGAGACGGATCCCGAGTAGTGCGGGGCACGTGAAACCCCGTATGAATCCGGCAGGACCATCTGCCAAGGCTAAATACTTCCTAGCGACCGATAGTGAAGCAGTACCGTGAGGGAAAGGTGAAAAGCACCCCGGAAGGGGAGTGAAATAGAACCTGAAACCGTGTGCTTACAAGAAGTCAGAGCCCGTTTTAGGGGTGATGGCGTGCCTTTTGTAGAATGAACCGGCGAGTTACGTTCCCGTGCAAGGTTAAGGTGAAGAGCCGGAGCCGCAGCGAAAGCGAGTCTGAATAGGGCGAGTTAGTACGTGGACGTAGACCCGAAACCGGGTGATCTACCCCTGTCCAGGGTGAAGGTGCGGTAACACGCACTGGAGGCCCGAACCCACGCACGTTGAAAAGTGCGGGGATGAGGTGGGGGTAGCGGAGAAATTCCAATCGAACTCGGAGATAGCTGGTTCTCCCCGAAATAGCTTTAGGGCTAGCCTCGGAAAACAGAGTCGTGGAGGTAGAGCACTGATTGGGTGCGGGGCCCGCAAGGGTTACCAAGCTCAGTCAAACTCCGAATGCCATAGACTTACTTCCGGGAGTCAGACAGTGAGTGCTAAGATCCATTGTCAAAAGGGAAACAGCCCAGACCATCAGCTAAGGTCCCCAAGTGTGTGTTAAGTGGGAAAGGATGTGGAGTTGCACAGACAACCAGGATGTTGGCTTAGAAGCAGCCACCATTGAAAGAGTGCGTAATAGCTCACTGGTCGAGTGACTCTGCGCCGAAAATGTAACGGGGCTAAACACACCACCGAAGCTATGGCTTGATGCTTTGCATCAGGGGTAGGGGAGCGTTGTATAAGGGTTGAAGGTGTACCGTAAGGAGCGCTGGACATTATACAAGTGAGAATGCCGGTATGAGTAACGAAAAGATCAGTGAGAATCTGATCCGCCGAAAGCCTAAGGGTTCCTGAGGAAGGCTCGTCCGCTCAGGGTAAGTCGGGACCTAAGGCGAGGCCGAAAGGCGTAGTCGAAGGACAACAGGTCGAAATTCCTGTACCACCGTAAATCGTTACGAGCGATGGGGGGACGCAGTAGGGTAGTGACGCAGACTGATGGATGTCTGTCCAAGCAGTAAGGCTGGTTAGTAGGCAAATCCGCTAACCGTAAGGCTGAGCTGTGATGGGGAGTGAAAATTACAGTAGCGAAGGTCATGATCTCACACTGCCAAGAAAAGCCTCTAGCCAGATGAAGGTGCCCGTACCGCAAACCGACACAGGTAGGCGAGAAGAGAATTCTAAGGCGCGCGGAAGAACTCTCGTTAAGGAACTCGGCAAAATGACCCCGTAACTTCGGGAGAAGGGGTGCCCCGGTAGTGTGAATAGCACGAGGGGGCCGCAGTGAAAAGGCCCAAGCGACTGTTTAGCAAAAACACAGGTCTGTGCGAAGCCGTAAGGCGAAGTATACGGGCTGACGCCTGCCCGGTGCTGGAAGGTTAAGGGGAGCGGTTAGGGAGTAATCCCGAAGCTGTGAACCGAAGCCCCAGTAAACGGCGGCCGTAACTATAACGGTCCTAAGGTAGCGAAATTCCTTGTCAGGTAAATTCTGACCCGCACGAATGGCGTAACGACTTGGGCGCTGTCTCAACGAGAGATCCGGTGAAATTTTAATACCTGTGAAGATGCAGGTTACCCGCGACAAGACGGAAAGACCCCATGGAGCTTTACTGCAGCTTGATATTGAATTTGGGTACGATCTGTACAGGATAGGTGGGAGCCTTTGAAGCGTGAGCGCCAGCTTGCGTGGAGGCACCGTTGGGATACCACCCTGATCGTATCTAGGTTCTAACCTGGTACCGTAAACCGGTGCGGGGACAGTGTCAGGTGGGCAGTTTGACTGGGGCGGTCGCCTCCTAAAGAGTAACGGAGGCGCCCAAAGGTTCCCTCAGAATGGTTGGAAATCATTCGAAGAGTGCAAAGGCATAAGGGAGCTTGACTGCGAGACCTACAAGTCGAGCAGGGACGAAAGTCGGGCTTAGTGATCCGGTGGTACCGCATGGAAGGGCCATCGCTCAACGGATAAAAGCTACCCTGGGGATAACAGGCTTATCTCCCCCAAGAGTCCACATCGACGGGGAGGTTTGGCACCTCGATGTCGGCTCATCGCATCCTGGGGCTGAAGTAGGTCCCAAGGGTTGGGCTGTTCGCCCATTAAAGCGGTACGCGAGCTGGGTTCAGAACGTCGTGAGACAGTTCGGTCCCTATCTGTCGTGGGCGTAGGAAATTTGAGAGGAGCTGTCCTTAGTACGAGAGGACCGGGATGGACGTACCGCTGGTGTACCAGTTGTTCCGCCAGGAGCACCGCTGGGTAGCTATGTACGGACGGGATAAGCGCTGAAAGCATCTAAGCGTGAAGCCCCCCTCAAGATGAGATTTCCCAGTATGTAAGACCCCTTGAAGACGACGAGGTAGATAGGCTGGGGGTGGAAGTGCAGTAATGCATGGAGCTGACCAGTACTAATCGGTCGAGGGCTTATCCAAATTACAGGTTCTAGTCGCACATTTCGTTTCGGATCTAGTTTTCAGAGAATAATCTCTGAACGCATTTGTTCCACAAATGCTCGTTTGGTGGCGATAGCGGAGGGGTTCCACACGTACCCATCCCGAACACGACCGTTAAGCCCTCTAGCGCCGATGGTACTTGGACCGAAGGGTCCTGGGAGAGTAGGACGCTGCCAAGCGAAACCCCCAATGGGGTATTTTTTTTGGCTCATATGAGCCAAAAGCTCAGTTGGTAGATTTTACAGCTTCTTGTTTTTGAGAGCTATTAAGGCCCGTTGGTCAAGGGGTTAAGACACCTCCCTTTCACGGAGGTAACAGGGGTTCGAATCCCCTACGGGTCATTTTTACTTATTAAAGCAATAAGGGAAAGAGAATCCCAAAGGTTCGTCGGAGGATAATCATCGTTAGCAACTGCTACGCAGTCTCGAACGAAGTGAGAGTATCCCCTACGGGTCATAGATATGGAGGCTTAGCTCAGCTGGGAGAGCATCTGCCTTACAAGCAGAGGGTCGGGGGTTCGAGCCCCTCAGCCTCCACCATTTTAGGGGCATAGTTTAAAGGTAGAACAACGGTCTCCAAAACCGTTGGTGTGGGTTCAATTCCTGCTGCCCCTGCCATTTTATTGTGAGCCATTAGCTCAGTTGGTAGAGCACCTGACTTTTAATCAGGGTGTCGAAGGTTCGAGCCCTTCATGGCTCATTGTTATATATGTGTGTTGCGAAGATGACTGCCGTAATTAAGCAGGTGCCAAGCTTCTCTGATTGGTATCTGTTGAATAAAAAACCCTTGAGGCATACTCAAGGGTTTTTTCGTGTTTATTTATGTGTATAATAAATGATTTTGAACTATCTTTTATATATTTTTTAAACGATTGCCTTTGCTAAGATTGAATAACACCTTTACTTCACAAAGCATGGGATACTTTATAAGTATCGATCATGTGAGCAGGAGTTGTGCCAGAATGATTGGCTGACGTCTATTCAACTACTTATATTAACGGTATACATAGGACCATGACAACAGGCCGTGAGTTGTATACGAAACTCCCAAATAAGAAGTTAGGTACAATGAATGCAAGCAAGCGTAAAAAATAATAGGAAAGAGGCTCGTGATGATAATTACTAAAGCAGAACAAAATGATAAACATATTCTCAGACATTTAATGACTTTATATCTTCATGATTTATCCGAATTTAATAGTGACTTAGAGATTAATCAAAGAAATGGCCTATTTGAATTTGATGTATTAGATTGGTTCTTTGAAAAGGAAGGATTGACCCCGTTCTTTATCCGCATGGATGACGATAAAACCAAAGGTTTCATTTCACTTCAAAGTGGTCCATTCTCTAATCCAGAATTTGCTGATTATGTTTTGAATTCATTTTTTTATAATGAAGAAGTATCGTAGACAGGGTTTAGGAAGAGCGGCATGTAAAGTGTTTTTCGAACAACTTCCTGGCAGGTATGCTATTAGTCAAATCAAAACGAATACTCCTGCCATTCAAATTTGGAAGAACATATATAAATCATTAAATATAGAATATTACGAAAAGGAAGAGCAAGAGGATGGACATGAGGTAATATATCAATATTTTCAAGTCTGACAAGGACGGGGTCAGGGAAAAACATACTTCCTTGGGAAGTCCCTAATTTAACGGCTTTTTTTGTTGATCGGTACAAGTTATGGTCCAATTGCCGATTATATAAGCATTAAACTACAATTCACTGCTTTCTAGTTCATTAAGCTAACGAGCAGGATAGCAATACAAAAGAATTAGAGAATTATTATTCTTTACTATGAATAATTATACTATTAAACTAATTGAAGAATAGCTTTTTTCATTTTTAAAAGTCAGATGCCCTTAGCCTATTTTAAGAGATGATTAATTACATTTGAAAGGTTGATGAAATGAATCTAATCTGTGAAACACAAGTCGTTACAGATTATTTGAACATGACAGCCGAGGTCGATTATGATCACCCGCTGATTGTTGGACTTGCTTCGGAATTAGCAGCATCATCAAAAGACCAAGTAGATTTTATTAAACAGTCATATGTATATGTCAGAGATCAAATTTCCCATTCTTGGGATATCAAGAGTTCGAGGATCACATGTTCCGCTTCAGAAACATTAATTTATAAAGAAGGTATTTGCTATGCCAAAGCAAACCTTCTATGTGCCATATTACGAAGAGAGGGAATACCAACTGGCTTCTGTTATCAACGACTTACGATCGGGGATACGCCAGACACGGGCTATTGTATCCATGCACTTAATGCTGTTTATATTCAACAATTAGATTCATGGATTCGTTTGGATGCACGAGGGAACAAGCCTGGAATTCAAGCAGAGTTTTCATTGGAAGTAGAAAAACTTGCTTTTATGATCCGAAAAGAGTACGACGAAACGGAGTATATGACCATATTCAAGTCCCCAAATGCTAAGACTATCGAGGCTTTGAAAACGAATACAGACTGCATCAATATGTATCTGTATGGACTGCCTGAACATCTGTGATCTATGCATCACGAGGGAACGTTAGTGTTAGTTCGCTATGCATTGGACGGTTGCCGTCGGGTATGCACTGTTCCATTTTTCGTTTAGATGTCGGGCGATTAGGTACGGTTAAGAACCAAGATTGGTGTTGGTGATGTGTTAAAGCATAAGTGCTATAAATCTCCCTTCTACTATTTTTAAAGGGGAGATTCTTTGTTTTGTCAGAACCTGCAGCTGATAAGGTGTTACTCAATCATTTACTCGAAAGTAAGAGCAGGAAAAATATGCTAGAATAGGAATGGTAATTAAAAAATAATGCCTGTAGCTTAGATGTTTTACAAAATTAGCAGGCTGAGCAGGAGGAATAATTTATGATGGTCGCTTCCGCATTTTCATTCTTTGCTATCATATTTAACTTGGTGTTATACGGATTGGGTGTATACGCTCTTATCCTGTTTATAAAACTTGCTCAACGTGGAATTCACGCACTTGATATCTTCTTGAGTGAGAAACGCGGGGAACGCTTCTGATTCTCTCAAAATCCAATCAACCACAGGATTATCATTTTTCTCTCAGTGTTTTATTTTTAACGCTTTAGTATGATTAACATATCAATGAAGTAAAGAGAGGGTTAATGACATGGTGGATACTTTTTTAGAGCAAATCAATGAGTTGAACGAACTTCAAAAAGATTTGGTCAGCATACATCCTTTATTTGCAGAGCATTATCCTGTGGTTGTCGCATTTGAGTCCCTATTATATATATATGATTATTCCGCAGAGAAAGGGCAATATGAATGGGTGAAAACCGTTCCGGATGATCTTAATATCCCTGACGAGTGCTTGGCAGCAATGCCAGTGCCTCATATGGACGAACGAATGTGTGCAATTGTGACGGACTCAGCCTTCCAAAATTTTGAGCAGAAAGTGTATCTATTTCACGAGTATGTTCATTGTTATGTCTATGAGAATTATCAAGAGATCGGGTATCGTCTACAAATTAAACATAGGATGGAGAAGATCAGACGCGTTACATGGGAGCTGGATTACGAATTCCCTTATGAGGATGAGAATGTGGTCCAGCGGATCAATTCGCTGTTGTCTGCCTTAAAGAGCGGAGATTTAGCCCAGGTACAGGCAGCAAGAAAAGCGTTGTTCAGCTCCTTAACGGAAGAACAAGGGGAGTACTGGAACTGGCTGGAGTGGAACGAAGGCTATGCGCGATATATCGAGAATCGGGTACGAGAAAAATTTGGGTTGGAACTGAATCATGTGGGTGGTTCAGCACCGTATAATCGTCTGGTTTTCTATGAGTGCGGATCGGAGTACATCAGTCTGTTGGTTCGTGAACAGCCGGCTCTTCATACGGATTTGGAGCGGTTGTTTAATACCATTTTGGTGGAACGAGTGCAGGGATGATCCTGCTGTTCCTCGGCTAAATGCTGTTAAGTAACGGTTCTAATCGCTTCTAAGAGCATCAGACTTTGATGTAAAGGAGAATATTCGATGCCACTGCCTATGGTTCACTTACATGTAGCTGTGCTCTTTGCTGATGCTAGTCCAGAACGTGTTGAACGAGGTTCGTTCTATCTTGGGAATATCGCACCGGATTCCATTCATATGCGTGAAGGTACAACGAGGGAGGACAAGGAATATACCCACTTCAATCCTAAGGGTGATGAAAATTATGTCACACGCTTAGAAGAGGTTTACTCCACCTACATTCAACAACGTCCAGATGAAGGATGGAAGTGGTTTATACGCGGCTATTTCATGCATGTCATGACGGATTTTTACTGGTTTCGGAGTCTGTATCCTGAATTCGTGGAACGAGTCACCAGCAGGGATGAACACCAGGGTGTGAAGCGAACCAAGGATGAACTTGGCCGTTTGTATTACCAGGAGACGGATCAGATTGATTTTAACCTATACCATCATGCTAGTTGGCGTGGGGACGTATGGCATAAGCTTAAGAACACGCCGAGTTATGATGTGGCGAGTCGTTTAACCGCAGAAGAGATTCTGCGCTGGCGGGATCGTACAGTTTCTTTTTTCAACGAGCAGGCCAATGAGCCCGGAATCGTGCCGACGTACATGACTGATGAAATGGTACAAGCGTTTGTGACAGATACGGTGAACCGGTTGATCGTTTTATTCCAATCTTGGGACCCTGAGTTGCAGCATCTGAATGTGAACATGGGAAGCTAGGGAGGTGTCTACGGATGAAAAGGGCGAGGATTCTTTTATGTTTATTCACAATTTTCCTTGCAAGCTGCACTCAAGCCAATACTTCTGGTTCAGATGAAAGTCTCCCTTCGCTCATTACTTTGACCTGCAACCCGGATTTCACATATGAGCCATGCCAAGATATTCAGTTCGATGAGGATGCCGAAGTTCGTGCGATCATGGATGCGATAGAAAACGTGGAACTTATCCTCGGAAATCTTAATTATGCAGCCCAATACAAGATGAGCATAACGAACGGATCGTTCCGTGACCAAATATGATTTTTCAATAGGAACTGATCCTGAAATGAATGCTTTGTTGGTAGACGGGGTCGACACCACCACGGGATATAGCATATCGCTAGAGGATTCAAATCAACTAAGATCATTAATTAAGAGAAGTACAAATTAATCAGACATCACGAAATGGAGAGACCATTATATATGGATCAACCGACGATCATTCAACCCTTAAATTCAACAGATGTGGAGGGTGCCTACCTGGTGTTTGAGCGTTCCATTACGGAGGCGTTTAATCAAGAGGGACTGAGTCCGCTTCAGGATGATATTAAGGATGAAATTGAACACAAAAAGTTGCTGCTTCAATCAACATTGCTTCCGAACAAGTCTAGTGAGTCTAATGATACCGGGTCTTTTTTTCTGCTTGCTAAACGGGGAAACAGCGTAGTTGGGACAATTTCATATGCGCCCTGCGGTGAGGAAATCCGAATCCTGAGTGAAAATCAACTGAATCATATCGGAGAATTGGGTAGCTTATACATCCTGCCGGAAGTTCAAGAGCAGGGAATTGGTTCGATGCTCATTCAGGCGCTCGCAACTGAACTTCAGAAGCGAGGGATTAAGCAATTTTGCCTGGATAGCGGCTACCGGACAGCGCAGAAGAAATGGCAGCGAAAGTTTGGTGAACCCTACACCGTGGCACGCAACTATTGGGGCGAGGGAACAGACCATATGGTCTGGTTATGTGATGTGGAGGATTTTGCAGCAAATTAGAAGCCCTAAGAGATGACAGGCTGATTGCTCAGGGGTCATCTCTTTTACTAAGTAGAACATTTAATATGATTTATTTTGCTGAGAATTGTCATCTTCAGTAGACAGTAGATTCATCCCAACTGCACCTCAGAGGAGGGAAAACGATTGATTAGAATTGTATTCTTCGATGTAGATGGTACATTGTTGAGCGAAACGGATCGTAGTTTATCATCGGCCACGGAGGATTCCATTCGCGAATTGATACGTAAAGGCATTTGAGTGGTGCTTGTCACAGGCAGGCCCTACAGTTTGTGTGAAGAATTCATTGATTTAGGGATCGATATCATTATCTCAGCCAATGGGGCATTGATCAAAATCGGAAATGAAGTTATACATAAGTCCGTGCTATCTAGACAGACGGTCCAGGAATTTAGTGAATTTGCCGAATTGAACGATCACAGCATTTCATATTTTACAGAGTTGTTTGCAATGAATGGCTTACGTGCTACTGATATTCGCGTCTTAGACGCTTTACGGGAAACCCTCGGGGTAACGGATTCTCCGCTGAAAATGGATTCTTTGGAGCAGGAAGTGGTTTGCATTTGCTTATATGCGGATGAGCCAGAGACAGAGAAATTTCAATCCAGATTTCCTTCATTACGCTTTGTAAGATTTCATCCATATGTGTCCAATGTGCTGGAAGAAAACGAAATATCCAAATCTTTAGCTGCTGCCAGAGTACTTGACTATCTCCATCTGACCAGAGAGGAAGCCATGGCCTTCGGTGATGGAGAGAATGATATCGATCTGCTAGCGTATGTGGGCCTCGGTATCGCAATGGGAAACGGAGGAGAACGGCTTAAACAAAGCGCAGATTACGTTACGCTATGTGCTAGTGAGGAAGGGGTCACCCATGCATTGAAGAAGTCCAAGTTGATATGAGCAATATGGATTTATTGTAAATCATATCCTTAATTTGGATTTCGATATAAAATGGTTGATAGAGGTGAGGGCAGATCATAGAATTGATCAGTTTCGTGTGTATCTTAATGATGACAATCACATTACTCAGTATCGAAGTAAAAACCAAAAAAATAATGCAGGAGCAAGCCAGAATGAATCAAAAGCTGGAGCAATTTTTGGAGAAAGACTCCTCACGGGGTACAGATTAACGAAATCTTAGGCAAGGATAGGGGGGCAGATACCATGGAACAGATTAAAGCGGTTATTTTTGATTTGGACAATACCATTTTGAACAGGACGCGAACTTTCGAGGGATTTACCCAAAGCCTGATGAAGACCTATTTCAGCCATCTGGAGACCACTGACGATATCGCTCAACGAATTATTGAACTGGATCAGGATGGCTATAAGGATAAGCCGCTTCTATTCAATGAATTGCTGCAGGAGCTGCCTTGGTCCGTGAACCCGCCGCATGCTGAGCTTATGGAGTTCTATGGCAAGGAATATGTAAGAAGCGCAGTGCTGATGGAAGAGGCGCGGGAAGTGGTGCAGCAACTCCGAAGCAAATACCAAACGGGATTAATCACGAATGGAAAAACAGAAATACAGTATGGCAAAATCGATCAGCTCGGAATTCGGGATGATTTTGACCTGATTATTGTGTCAGAGGAGGCTGGGGTGAAAAAGCCCGATCCGCGGATATTTCGACTAGCGCTTGAGCATTTCAGTCTATCTCCAGAACAGTGCATTTACATTGGAGATCATCCCATGAACGATGTTGAGGGAGCTGCAAAAGTAGGCATGAACACCATTTGGATGAAAGTCAATCAGCCTTGGCAGGATAGCATCACGTCCCGTCCTTTGCATTCCATTACACATCTTCGTGAATTGCTGCCTTTGCTTTAGGGGAGGGAAAGTTGTAAAGAGTGAGGATATTTTGGCTGCATCCCCACTCTTTTTTAGCATTACCTCACTCAACTCATGCCCTGTCGGAATCAGGCTGTTATGATTCGGGACTTCGAGCGTCTGTTGCGGTTCTCAATGGCTTCTTCATAGTCCCTGATCAATCCGTCAAAAATATGTTCCCAGGACCGCTGGAGAGCCAGCTTCCTGCCTTCCAGACCCATCCTTCGAAGCTGATCCACGTGACTGCCCCAGAGACATATCTCACGAATCAAGGCCTCAGGATTGCCCGGCTCAAACAAAACGCCACTGCGATGATGTGCCACCAGATCCTTCACACCTCCAGCATTCGCAGCAAGAACAGGCAGTCCAGAAGCCATCGCTTCCAGCACGACATTTCCAAATGTCTCTGTGCAGGAGGGAAACACAAACCAGTCCGACGAAGCATACATATCGGCAAGCTCTTCACCATGCACATACCCGGTAAAGGTCACATTCGGCGGACATTGCGAACGCATTTTGGGAAGCAGAGGTCCGTCTCCAACAATGAGCCAGTGTACACGGGATTGCATGACTTCGGGCAGGTGCAGCATGGCAGAAGTGAGTGTAACCATATCTTTTTCTGGGGCAATTCGTCCAACGTAGAGTAAAATAAGAGGGGCCGTTATATTATAGCGAGCACGAATCGCATCTCTTCTTTTATCTGGTGTATACAGATCACAATCTATTCCGCGTGACCAGAGCTTAAGACGCTGAATACCTTGCAAGTGCAGTGTGTTTAGTGTCTCCAGGGACGGTGTCAAGGTAGCATCAGAGGATCGGTGAAACCATTTGATATACTTCCAATAGAGAGGGATCATGCTTTTTAATCTGTAATATTCGAGGTAGCGATCGAAGTGGGTATGGTAGGAGATCACATGTGGCAGATGTTGCTTGAGTGCATACTTGAGTCCGAGAAGACCCATATTGAATGGTGTGGCGATGTGCAGGAGATCAGGCTCAAATTCTTTCAGTTGTTGATGGATGGAGGCCCGGTTAGGTAAGGCGATCCGGCATTCCGGATACAGAAAAAAGGGGATATTGGCGACCGCTCGTACCGATGCGGAGTGGCTGCCATCGATGACAGACTTCGGAGTAAACAGTAGATGTTCGATGCCTCTGCGGTTCATGTGGTTACTCAAGCGGTGCAGCGTACCTGCAACACCATTGGTTTCGGGAATGTAGGTGTCGGTAAACAAGGCCAGGCGCATCATAACCCCTCCCATGACTCTTGATGTCAAGATCATAACAACGGATCGTTTTCCGAGGGTCAAATGAAGGTTAACTTCAAGACGTTCTATGTAAATTTGAAGATAGCCTGTCCAGGGGAATCGTGAATGTGTTCAATTGAAATAGGTAATTCTGCTATGATATAAAAGTTCAAGCGACTGAAAGGTTGTTTTGACCGCAAATGGGTCTAGTGTATATAGGAGGAAATCGATGAATAGCTTACAGGAAGAATTACAACAATTACTACCTTTGGATCAACTTGAAGCCATGTCAGGTGAAGAAGTGGTGGGGAGTGTGGCCATGGATCTATACCGTGCGGAGTTTACGACCATTCGTGAATGTGGACCTGAACTTCCGCAGGTTCTGCGTGACGTGATTCTAATCATTGATCTGGATACCGAGATATCCATGAACGGCATGACCGGATTTTTGGAAAATGCAAGCGGACGATTTCTGCAGGAAACCATAACAGCGATGCAGCGAATCGGGAACGAGGCTGATGCCGAAATACTGAAGAGTATACAACAGGAGTTATCCGGGAGTGGCGTAACTTCCGAGCAACTGAGGGAGAATGTAAATGCCTTGTCTGAGCACGACGTAACAACGTCGCTGAAGACACATGGGCCGCACATTCATGAAGTCTTGCAGCGGGTAGAATTGCAAGCTGGAAGCTTGAGCATGCAGGAAGATAATGAAGAAGTTTTCGATCTTCTGTATCAATATGTGGATAATAACAAAGACAACATAAAACAGGGAATCGAGCACATCTTGATGAATTAAATTCAGTTCACGGGGAGAGCTGCCATGATTGTGATGATTAACGGGGCGTTTGGATCAGGGAAAACATCGGCTGCGCATAAGCTGCAATCACTCATGCCGGACAGTATGATCTTCGATCCGGAAGAGGTCGGTTATATGCTGAGAAACGTGATTGTGGACGATGTGAAGTTGGAACAGGAGAAAACGGACGATTTTCAGGATATGGAGCTGTGGAAAGTCCTTACGGTGCATGTCGCCCGTGAAATCAAGCAGAAATATGGAAAACACCTGATCGTGCCAATGACAATCTACAAATCCGAACAATTCGAGTACATACATCGTGGCCTGCAGGAGATCGATTCTGAGCTGTTCCACTTCACGCTGACGACTTCAATGGACACATTACATGAGAGATTGCTGAAACGCGGGGATACGCCCGGTGGGTGGACATTTAGACAAGGAGAGAAGTGTGCCGAAGCTTTTCATGGATCTCGGTTTGAGGAATATGTGATGACGGACGGCTTAACGACAGATGATGTGGTGAATCACATATCAACCCGACTGATGAACTGAACATAGCGTATATAAGGGGGCCAACTGATGAGTTTCAATAAACGTTTGTGCGTTGAATCATTACTGGTTACACTGTTCATAACTTTGGGTATAATCGGATGGACGGTAGCTCGAGGAATGTGGATGACAGCGACTTACGTACCTGATATATCACAGAGCTATTCATCTGTTGCTAACTTGCAATCCCACGTTGCATTTGGAGCTGTCGTTCGATGGGATGCTGGCTTGATTCTTCTCTATGCTGCTGGCTTTATCCTGTTTGCAGCCGCTTATTATGGAATTCGGACAGGCTTCAGGCGGTGGAAGCA